>NZ_CP012546.1:0-600000 GCF_002021925.1 Campylobacter pinnipediorum subsp. pinnipediorum | reverse complement strand
TCCGCTAAACATTAAATTTTCTATCTGTATCATACAACACCCTGGTGTATGGCCTGGAAAATGTAGAAATTTAAACTTAAAGCCTCCAAATTTATATTCGCCTTCATCTATCATAAAATCAGCTTCACAACACTCATATCCACAAAAATCTTTATCACTTCTTAGCATAAATGCATCTAATTTGTGTATAAAGATAGGTATTTTAAGCTCTCTTTTTAAAACAGTTGCATCATAAATATGATCAAAATGACCATGTGTTAATAGTATAGCACGAGGATCTTTGACGTTATTCATAACCCAACTATAAGAACCTTCGCCAGGATCTATTATAATTTCCTTATTATTGTCTTTTAATATATAGCAATTTGTTTGGTATGGGCCAAATGGCTTAAGAAAAACTACCATGTAATCCTTTGTTATAAATAAATATAAATAAATATTGATAATTATTATATCAATTTAACTTTTAAAAGAAACTTTTATAAATAAGTTAGTATAATTATAAATTATTTTCTAGTTTAGGTATTAAAAATAGAAAGATATATTTTATGGATAAAAAAGATTACAAGCAAGTTCAAAATACTTTAGTTAAATTTCTTAGTAAATATTTAGAAGAATCAGCCTGCAAAGGTTTTGTTGTTGGTATTAGCGGTGGTATAGATTCAGCCGTGGTAGCAAAACTTTGTAAGATATCAAATCCAGAAAATGTAAATGCATTTTTATTGCCTACTTATTTTTCTAATGATGAAAATTTAAAAGATGGCATAAAATTATGCTCAGACTTAAATATAAAATATAAAATTATAAATATACAAAATATATTAAATAATTTTGAAGAAACTTTATCTGGTAAACTTGATAAATATTCAATGGGAAATTTAAGTGCTAGAATAAGAATGAGCATTTTATATCATCACTCAGCATTATCAAACTCACTTGTTGTTGGAACTAGCAATAAAAGTGAATTAATGCTTGGCTATGGAACAATATATGGTGATTTGGCGTATGCGTTAAATCCAATAGGCGAGCTTTATAAAACTGAAATTTACGAATTCGCAAGATTTCTAGAAATTGATGAAAAAATTATAAATAAAGCACCAAGTGCTGATTTGTGGCATGGTCAAAACGATGAAAGTGATTTAGGGTATAGTTATAAAATACTAGATGAGGTTCTATTTTTTATAGAAAAAAATGGCGACAACTACGAGTTGTTGTATAAAAAGTTTAAAAACAAAGAGTTGATAGATAATGTTTTATCTAGAATAAACCGAAACAAATTTAAAAGACAAATGCCTAAAATAGCAGAAATTTAAGGAATTATTATGCAGGAAATTTTATTTTATAAACCATCTATGGATAATGAAGAGCTAGATATGATAAAAAAAGCTTTAAGCGATCAAAATACTAACATTATTGATGATTTTGAAGCATCTTTAAGAAAAACATTTGATGTAAAATATGCTATCACAACTATAAATAATGCAGCAACACACCATCTTGCATTGAGTGCTATGGAAGTTAAACGCGGAGATAAGTTTATATGCTCAGTTAATGCTTTTCCAAGCGTAGCGCAAGCTATTAGATATTTTGATGCTGAGCCTATATTTGTTGACATAAATGAAGATGATTTTACTATAAATCCACAAGCTTTAGAAGAGTCTTTGAAAAAGAATAATCATAAAAAACTTAAAGGTATTTTTGTAAATCATGTAGCAGGTCAAGCTGCTATGATGGATGAAATAGAAGAGATTGCAAAACAATATGATGTTCATATTTTAGAAGATGCAAATAGAGCTGTTGGACTTACTTATAAAGGTGAAAAAATAGGTGCCAAAAAATCACTTTTTACTTGTTTTCAGATTCATTCTCAAACCATAAATCCAACCGCTGCAGCGGGTTTTATGGTAACAAATAATGATGAGATTGCAAAAAAGGCACAACTTTTAAGAAATTATGCGATGGTTAGTGGGCTTGATAAAAGTGGAAATATGGGATATATATATGACGTTGTTGATATAGGTTTAAAGTATGACCTTACTACATTAAATGGTGCTTTTGCATTTGCTCAGTTTAAAAAACATGAAGCTTTTGCCAAAAAAAGACAAGAGATAGCGGCTATTTATGATGAAGAATTAAAAGATTGCCCACATATAAGTTTACCAGTAAAAAAACGAGACCATATTTATAATCAATATATAATAAAAGTTGATAAAAATCGCGATGGATTCGCTAAAGAATTGTTAGAAAATGGAATTCACACATCACTTCACTATGTACCTATTCATTTGTTGACATACTATAAAAGCAAATATGGGCTTAAAGTTAATGCTTTTCCTAATGCTCTTAAAAATTATCAGCAAATACTATCTTTGCCTATATATGGTGCATTAAAAGAAGAAGAGATATATTATATTTGCGAAAAAATCAAAGAAATAGCAAAAAATCGTGTTTAATAAGTTAAATATTTGGGTACAAAGATATTTTTATTACCCAAATATTTTTGATAAAATTTTATCATTTTTTTTAATTCCAATAACTATTTTGTATGCCTTTGCGGTCTATTTTAAAAAAAAATTTTCAAAAGAGATGGATTTTCAAATACCCATAATAAGCATAGGAAATATAACCCTTGGTGGAAGCGGCAAAACCCCACTTTGTATAGCTATAGCAAATGAATTTAAAGATGGTTTTATAATTCTTAGGGGCTATAAAAGACAGAGTAGCGGGCTTATTTGCGTTTGTATAAATGGAAGTATTTTAACTGATGTTTTAACTAGCGGTGATGAAGCTATGGAGTATGCTACAAATGTCAAAAATGCTAATGTTATCGTTAGTGAAAATAGGGATATTGCTATACAAAAAGCAAAAGAGCTTGGTGCAAAATATATACTTTTAGATGATGGTTTTGGTAAATTTCATATAAAAAAATTTAATATTCTCATTAAGCCAAAACAAGAGCCGTTTTTTGATATCTGTATACCTAGCGGGGCTTATAGGTATCCTTTTTATTTTTATAAATTTGCTGATTTTATAGCCCAAGAAGATATCTCTTATTTTAAAAATACAAAGATAATAAATCCAACCCAAAGAATGGTTTTGGTTTCAGCTATAGCAAATCCAAATAGGCTCGATGAGTTTAAACAAATATGTGTAGAATCTTATTATTTTGTTGATCATTATAGCTTTAAAAAAGATGAGTTGTTAAAAATCATCAAAGAGCATAATGCAACATCTATTTTAGTTACAAATAAGGATTTTGTAAAGATTAAAGATTTTGGTCTTAATGTGTCTTTAATAAAGCTTCAGGTAGTCCTTGGTAATGAGTTTAAAGAGCTTATAAACTCAAAAATTTTATAATTAAAATAAATATAACTATATAAAGGTAGTGTATGAAATTAGTTCAAACAAGAGCAAAAAAAGATGAAAAACTAAAAAAAGTAGAACTTACTCAGGCATTATTGTCGCCTAGTAGTAAATATGGTGGTCTTTATGCACCAAAAAAATTTCCATATATTTCACAAGAGCTTTGGAATGAATTGGCTAAATTAAAATATGAAAAATTTGCATTAGAAATTTTAAAATTATTTAAGTTTGACATTGAAAAAGATATTTTTAAAAAAGCCTTAAAAAGATATAGAAGCTTTGATGATCCAAAAAATCCAGTTAAACTCAAAAAAATAGATAAAAATATATATGTAAATGAGCTATATCACGGACCTACTCGTGCTTTTAAAGACATGGCACTTGCTCCATTTGGCGAAGTTTTAAGCTCGCTAGCCAAACAAAAAGATGAAAAATATTTGATTATGTGTGCTACTAGCGGGGACACAGGACCTGCGACACTAAACACATTTGCAAATGCTGAAAATATAAAGGTTGTTTGCATATATCCAGCTGATGGAACAAGTGAAGTTCAAAGACTTCAGATGGTTTGTATGAAGGGTGAAAATTTAAAAGTTATAGGCATAAAAGGTGATTTTGATGATGCTCAAAATACACTAAAAACTCTTTTAGCTGATGATGAGTTTAAGTCTGAACTTAAAAAAGAGAGTTTAAATTTAAGTGCGGCAAACTCTGTAAATTTTGGTCGTATAATGTTTCAAATTATTTATCATGCTTATACTTATACAAAGCTTTTAAAAGATAAGGTTATAGATGAAAATCAAAGTATTGATATTATAGTTCCGAGTGGAAATTTTGGAAATGCTTTGGGTGCTTATTATGCAAAAAAAATGGGTGCTAAAATAGGAAAAATAAAAATAGCATCAAATAAAAATAAAATTTTGACAGAATTTTTCAATACCGGAAAATATGATTTAAGAGATAAAAAATTAGCAAAAACCATAAGCCCTGCAATGGATATTTTGATTAGTTCAAATATAGAAAGATTATTGTTTGACAAATTTGGTGCCGTTAGAACAAGAGAGCTTATGAAAGATTTGAGTGAAAACAAATTTTATAAACTCAAAAAGAGCGAACTTGCAAAGTTGCAAGAGGATTTTGTAGCTGATTTTTGCACTGATAAAGAGTGTGAGAAATTTATAAAAAAATGGGTCAAAAAAGGCTATGCAATAGACCCACATACCGCAACTTGCTTTAAGATGATAGATAATAAAAGCATAAATATAGTAACATCAACAGCACATTGGGTAAAATTTGCACCTAGTATGCTAAAAGCTTGTGATATGCAAAGCAAAGATGAAAAACAAGGACTTAAAAAACTTGCCAAAAAACTAGATCAAGAAATTCCAAAAAGCATAAAAAAGCTATTTAATGCTAAGAATTTACACCCTAATATAGTTGAAAAAGATAATATAAAAGATGAAATTTTATCTTGGATAAAACAATGATTATTATTCCAGCAAGACTAAAATCAACGAGATTTCCTGAAAAAATAATAACTCCTATAAACGGGGTTCCTATGTTTGTTGCTACGGCAAAAGCTGTTAGTGAGTGCGATGATGTGGTTGTTGCTGTTGATAATGAAAAAGTTCTTCAAATAGCAAAACAATACAGCATAAAAGCTGTTTTAACTGACCTAAATCATCAAAGCGGAACAGATAGGATAAGACAAGCTACCGAGATTTTAGGCCTTAAAGATGATGAGATAATTATTAATGTTCAAGCCGATGAGCCATTTATAGAAACAGATGTCATACGAAATTTTAAAACTTTTTGTGCAAAAAACCAAAATAATGCTTTTATGTTTTCTTGTTATAAAAAAATAGATAAAGAAAATGTAGATGATTTAAATTTAGTAAAAGTTGTGACAGATAAAGATGAATATGCTCTTTATTTTTCTCGCTCTTGTATTCCTTTTAATAGATCCGATTTAATGGCTACTTATAAGGCTCATCTTGGAATTTATGGGTATAGTGTTAAAAGCTTGAATGAATTTTGCAACCTTTCTTATTCAACGCTTGAAAACTTGGAGAAATTAGAGCAATTAAGAGCATTGGAAAATGGTAAAAAAATACTTATGCTAGAAGTTAGTAGCAAAAGTATAGGAATAGACAGTAAAGAGGACTTACAAAAAGCATTAAGTGAGTTTAGATAACTAAACTCACACTTTAAATTTATTTAGATTTGAATTTAGTGTAGTGTAAACACTTTTTAATACCTCAGCGATATTAACAAGTTCTTTTGAAATTTTATCATTGTCGTTTGCTATGATTAAAAACTTCTCAATCTCTTTTAGTAAATTTGTTAGATTTTCCAAAGTTTGGTCTGTTTTTATCTTTACATCTTTAGTTATTTTTATTGATTCATTGTTTGTGCTTTGTGCTTCGTAAGCAATTTTCATAAGTTCATTTGCTTAAACACTTAGACTGAAAATATTTGTAGCACTTTCTTTTAGTGATGAGTTTAAGTAAGCAACTCCGGATATGATGTTTTTAGAGCTTTGTTCTATATGTTCTAACTGCGAATCAGTTTGTTCAGCTAGACTTATTACTTTTTTCTTGCAACAACAGCAAATACTTTTCTATCAACACTAACTCCTACTACTTCAATAGCAGTATTTAAGGAAAGTGAGTTGCTTTGCTCTACCATATCTCTTATTAAGTTAGCTTTTCCTTCTATATCTTATTTTAACTCCATTCTATTTTTAAAATTATTTTTAGAATATTCATACAATACAGATACAACATTCTTGATATTTTCTCCCAATCTAATAAACATAATATTTCTAATTTCTTTTAATTTATTTAATTCAGCATTATTTGGATTTGAAGTTATCAATGATTTGAATTCCTCATCTTTTTCCCTTTGAGTAATATTTGTCATTTCATTGATTAGAAAAAAATATTTTTTGAAGTCCATCTTCGATTTTTACATACTATCATGAATAGCTTTTGTCATTTATAAAATTCAAAAAGAAATAACTCCATTTTGCATTATGTAAAAAGTATTTGAAAATTTGTTAATAGAAATCAACGAATAAACTAAAATTAATAAAGTTATTCCCAATAAATATGATTTTTGAAAATCTGCTTATTTTCTAAAATATGCATCTATGAGATTTTTTTAATTTTGAAATTTAGAGCTATTTTTGGACATTAGAGCATTGTTGGATTTTTTTAAATTTATATTTTTTGTAGTTTCAAATAAATTTTTCATATTTGTTGCATAAATATCATATTTTGTAAGAAATATATTTAATTTTGGTCAGTTATTTGTGTCTTTAGATAAAAAACACCATTAATCATAGCTCTAATTCATAGATTCTTTTGCATTGGCTACAAAGTTAAAAGCAATCAAACAAGATTTTATATCTGGATAAACTCAACATAAAGCTATTTAATGAATTTGTATAATTTAAGCATAAGCTTCTGTAATTTTTACTAGCTTTATATCAATTTTATTCTCAATATCTAGTCTAATATCTTTAAGAATTTCACTTTTGAGCTTTAGCCAAAAATCATCGTTCAGTTTTACTTGATGTAAAATATCATAAAATTTTAAAAAGATTATCAACTATTTTTCTGTGATTTTTCAGTTTTGTTTTTGTGGCTACAATACAATTTGCAGTCTATCTCATACTAACTCACGCTTTATTTGTATTTGATAAATTAATTTTCTATACATGAAACTTAATAAATAATTTTTGGTAAAATCTTAGCCTGTTTGTATCTGTTGTAATATTCTTTAAAATACAAAGTTGATAATGCGACAATACATAGCAAAAACCATGATAAGCATAAGTTTTGTACGTAATTTTAAATTTATGCTTATTCTTTTTGTTTAAATGGTAAATATTATTTCAAAAAATATTAAAATAATTTTAAAAATAAGAAATTTTTTATTTTTACCCATTTATAGTTTTTTAAAAATATACATAATTTCTGGAGACAATCCATCTATCTTTAAATTTTCTGTTTTTGATAAAGCTAATGCTATTTGATTTAATTTACTATCATAAGATGGATTGTTGGGACTTGAGTTTGCAGCATTTAAAACTCTAGATATAAAATAATAAATACTATTAAAATCACAAATTTCTTTGATCTTAAATTTGTCTTTTATATCATCTAAAAATTCATTTTTCAGATATTCATTAAAATGATGTACTTGAATTGGTTCAAGATTCAAAGCTGCTCTTAATTTATTTATTTTTTCTAGTGGCTCTATAAAAGCTTCCATCATAATATACATACCATCTTGCTTTAAACATTTATATATATTATTTATAGCTTTATACTTTAAATCACCTTTTAAATTTATCAACAATCTCTTGCTTATAATAATGTCAAATTTTATTTGAAGTTTATCAGACAAATTATCTGTTGCAGATAAATTTAAGAATTTTATATTTTGCAAAGATTGTATTTGACTGTTTGCATTTTCTATCATTTCCTTTACAGCATCTATTCCATAAAATATAGATTTTGGTCTTTGTTTGGCCAGATTTATGATGTTTAAACCATTTCCACAACCAAAATCACAAACAATTTTATTATCTGGAATGTATTTTTCTAAAAATAATTTCTCCAGTTCTTCCGAATTTGAATCAAAATTTACAGCTTTTATGTTATTTTTATATTTAAGTGCTTGATTTTTCCAAAATTCTAAATTGTCTTGCTGCATTTTTTGTTCCTAATTTATAATTTTGCATATTCTAATATATTTTTATAAAAATTCAATTTAATAATTTAAAGTTTATTCTTTAAATCATCTTTATAGAATATATCTTCGGCTTTTATTGTGTCATCGTTTAGCATTTTAGAATTTCATTTCTTAATTAAAGTTCTTTTATTTATCTAACTACATCTTTATTACAACTCATCTTGCTAAATTATACTTATCAGTAAAAAATATGCTATTAATGTGTTTTTTGGTCATTTAGTATATTTATTTGTTTTATATATGATTTGTTTTTACTTGTTGTTTTGTATCATAAAAATATTTATATAATCAATTAACACCATAAGCAAGTCTTTTTCTGCTATCATATAAATGATATTTCTACCAGCTTCTATGCTTTTTATAGGATTTATTACAAACAAATTTAAGCTTAAAAAAATAATAAATACAATAAGCAATAAAACACTATACTTAAAGCAATTTTTTACTTTTGTATACAAATTGTATTCTGTAATTTTTAAATCTCAACGAAAAAATATTAAAATAATTATTTTTTTTGTTATTTTCTTGATTTATCTTAATGAATTTATATATTTTTTTTGTTATATTTATGTTAAATAAAAAAGTAAAGATATAGAAAAATGACAAAAGATAAATTTAAAAGTGAAATACAAACTGTAACAAAATTTATTCAGCTTTATTGTGATGATAAACATAAAGACAATAAAAAAACACAAAGGAGTATTTCTATTGATTTTAATGGTGAAGACAATGTGCTAAATATAGATGTTTGTTTATGTGATGAATGTATGCAAATTGCAAATTATGCCTATGAAAGACTAAAAAGATGTCCACATACAGAAAAACCAAGATGCCATAAATGCCCACACCCATGCTATGAATTACCTATTTGGAAACAAATGGCTAAAATAATGAGATATAGCGGTATGAAATTGGGGCTAAATAAGATAAAAAGACTTATATTTAGAGATTAAGATTAGCTATGTGTTACTGCTGTTTTGGTAAGTTCGCATAGCTTTACACCTTTTAGACCACCAATTCTATCACAAAATTTTTTTATTTTTTTTCCTCTACCTTTTAATACTAATGTTTCAAGGCAATTTTCATGGTTAAGGTGTATATGTGTTGTGCAAATTATTTCTATATCGGCATCGTGTTGAAGTTCTAGCATTCTTAAAACAAGATCGCTATGATGATGTTCGTATATTAGTGTTAAAACACCAATTAACGTATTTTTTTCATTGTTCCAGCTATCTTGAACCATTTTTTCTCTAATCATATCTCTTATAAACTCACTTCTTGACACATACCCTTTTTCTTCTATTCTGTTATCTAATTCGTTTAATAGAGGTTTTGGCAAAGATACACTAAATCTTATAATTTCATCCATGGTTATCCTTTATATTAAGAGATATTGAATTTGTCCTAAGCATATATTTGAATCATTGGAACAAAATTTTGAATTTTCATAATATTTTATATTATGATGTTTGAATTTATTATGAATTGCATTTAAAAGTATGCTATTTTGAAAAACACCACCAGAAAAAATAACCTCCAAATCTTCTTTTATTGCTATTTTGCACATTAAGTTTGCTACTCCGTTTATAAATCCAGTTGAAGCTTTTGTCTTGTCATCTTTTAAAGCACCTAAAAAAGCATCTTTAAAATTTATAATACCATCATCTAATTTAAATTCATAGCTAAAATCTAAATTTTCATCATAAAATTTTTCAAGCTCCATCCCAGTTTGTGCTTCATAGCTTATATTTTTTATATCAAGCACTATACAAGCAAAAGCATCAAATATCCTACCAAGAGAGCTTGTTTTTATTGATGATTGATTATTTTTTGATATTAGTTTTAAATTTTTTATAGTTTTGCTATCAAATTGATTCAAAAATTCTCTAGCTTCAACTTCTATATCGTATTTAAATATCACACTAAGTGCTAATTTATATATATTTTTTATGCTACTTTCTCCACCTAACAATAAAAATTCATCAAAATGATAGAGTCTATTATAATTTTTGCCATTTATTTCAAAAACTTCGCCGCCCCAAATTTTACCATCATCCCCAAAACCAGTTCCATCAAAACAAAATCCAAGATATTTTTTATCCAAAGATAGATTATTTTCAAGAATAACACTAAGCAAATGTGCATAATGGTGTTGAATTTGCGTTATTTTGTATTGTTTGGACTTAGCATATTTTAAGTTCAAAAATTGAGGGTGTAAGTCAGCTATAACTTCATCAAATTTAAGCTCATATGTACTTTGAAATAAGTTTAAGACATCTAAAAATCTATCAAAGGTTGCTACATTTTTTAAATCGCCTATATATGGACTTATAATTATAGTTCCGTTGTTATATATAGCAAATTGATTTTTAAGCTCGGCTCCGAGTGCCAAAAAAACTCCTTTTTTGTTTGAGTTTGTGTTTATAAAATTTGGGTTAAGTCCTCTTGATGTTCTTGTAAAAAATGTCTTTTTATTGTTTACAAATCCTATACTATCATCGCTTGGAGAAAATATCTCTCTATCGTGATCTAAATAAAAATCAATAACATCTGATAAGGAATTTAATAGCTGATCTTCTTTGCATATAACTGGTTGCGATGATATATTTGCACTAGTTGCTATTATATCACATTTTAGATACTTAAAAAGAGCTAGATGAATTCCGCTAAATGGAAGCATTAATCCTATTTTGTTTAAATTTGGAGCTACACTTTTTGCTATTTTTGTTTGTTTTTTTGTTTTTAAAAGAACTATTGGTTTTAAATTTGATATCAAAAGCTCTTCTTCGTCTTTTGATATATGAGCATTTTGTTTTGCTGAGCCTATATTTTTTGACATTATCGCAAATGGTTTATGACGCCTATGTTTTTTCTCTCTTAATTTATTAACTACATTTTCATCAAATGCATTGCAAACTAAATGAAATCCACCAAGGCCTTTTATGGCAAGTATTTTTCCATTATTTATTAGATTACATGCTGTTTTTATAGCTTTTTCATCTATAGATAATATATTTTTATCTTTATCTTTCAGCATTAACCTAGGCCCACAATCGGGGCAAGAAATTGGCTGTGCATGGTATCTTCTGTCTAAAGGATTTGTGTATTCACTTTCACAAGTTTTACACATTTTAAATACACTCATTGTTGTGTTTTTTCTGTCATATGGTAATGACTGTATTATACTAAATCTAGGGCCACAGTTTGTGCAATTTATAAATGGATAGTTAAATCTGTGATTTGTTGGAGCAAAAAATTCTCTTTCACAATCTTTACAAAGTGCAAAATCAGGAAGTATTGGTGATATTTTTTTTGCTTGTTTGGATTCTATAATTTCAAATTTATCAAATTTTTCATCTATTTTGTATTTTTTTATATCATCAATTCTAGCAAGCGGGGGTAGTTTTTTAACTAGCTCCTTTTCAAAAATTTTTATATTATTTTCATCTCCATAAATGCTGATTTTTACACCACTATCATCATTGTATACATTACCAAAAAGGTTGTGTTTGATTGCCAATAAATACACAAAAGGTCTAAATCCAACACCTTGAACTAGACCGAAAATTTCAAATTTATATGATTGAATCAAGATTTAAATCTTCTTTATATTGCAATCTTTTATATACGCCAAGAAATCATCTCTTAGTTTTTTTTCTTTTTTTGCTATCACATCTTCTTTTGTTATTGTTTTTGGTTGAGCTGATTTTTGCTCTTTTACCATATCCTTTTTTATCTCTTTTAAGCTGTCAAAAAAATTATTCATCTTTATCCTTTTTAATTATTTGAAATTTATTTTTATTCTAAAGATTAACAAGTTATCACTAAAAAAAGTATAAATTTATTCAAACTATGTTTAATTTAAGGATATTTTGATAAAATCACAAATCTAAATAAGTATTTTACTTTACTACTTCTTGCGCTCGTAGCTCAGCTGGATAGAGCATTTGATTGCGGTTCAAAAGGCCAGAGGTTCGAATCCTCTCGGGCGCACCATTCATACATTTTCAATATCTTCTTGTTTTTTAAAGTAATAATTTTATTAATACTACTAGGTTTTTTAATCTTCTTATGTTTTCTTTGTTTTTAAGCATTTTTTACAGACTAAGTAAACTTGATATAAAAAAGTCTGCCAAAAATCAGGTTTAAATAAATATCTATATCCTTAATTTTCATTAAAATGTTTTTTATTTTAAATTTTTTATATTTTTAGTATAATATTTTTAAAAATATTTATAAGAGATTTATGTGAATTTTAATGCTATAAAAAAAGATATAGAAAAGCTAGAACAATATATTACCACTTTTGAAAATATCAATAATGATAATATTGAAAACCAATCAAATTTAAGTGTAATTGAGTTTAATAATATGATGGAAAATCTAAAAAACAAAAACTTAAAAAGTCGAAATGAAAGTTCTTTTTTTAAAAGAGTTTTTAACGATGAAGATTACTATGAAAGTATAAGCTCTTATTTGCAACAAATCCAAATGCTCTTAAGACATAAGATGAAGAAAAATGGTGTTGATCCAAATATAAATAAAAATTTAAAGCAGAGCTTGGAATTTATAGAAGAGACGATAGACTTGCTTGTTGTTGAATATGGCAATTCTTCCAAAAAAGGCTACAAAAATACAGCAAAGCATAAAAATAAAATAAAAGAAACATTGGTTGCTTTAGTTGATCTCAAAGAGAAATTAAATAAAATAGTTTATAATGATTCAAAGATAGTTTCAAATGTTGTTTTAAACGAATTTGAGTCTATTTTTTCTTTATTTTCTAATTGTATTAAGGTTGCAAAAAATAGATCAGATGAACTTTTATTAGTCGAGGTTGCTAGTTTGTCTGATAAGATCATGAATATGATTGAACCTGTGTTTGTTAATAAAAGCTTAAATCCAGATGAATTAATATATTATTATCTGTTTTATGAGCTAAAGGAACTTAAGACTAGCGCCGTATCTGTTGATGTAAAAAGTTTATAATTTAAGGTTTTTTCTTATTTTGCTTTTATATAAGTTATAATGTATTCAAGACCTGAATATAGTGTTAAAATTACTGAGAACCAAAGCAATACATCTGAAAATGACCATTGCATTACAAGCCATCCTATGGCTATCATTTGAAAAACTGTTTTTATTTTTCCAGCTATAGAAGCCGAAACATTTAAACCCTCACTTGCAACAACAACCCTAAAACCAGTTATAAAAAACTCCCTTACTAGTATTATATATACAGCCCAAGGATTTGCTCTTTGTATCATCATAAGACCTAAGAAAGCTGCCAATATAAGCATTTTGTCAGCCAATGGGTCAAGTATGGCACCAAGTTTTGTTTTTTGGTCCCATGCTCTTGCTATATATCCATCAAAAAAGTCTGTTACACTAGCTATAACAAAAATAAGTCCAGCAAAATAATTTATCCAACTTATATGCACATCTGAAAAATTAGATTGTGCATTTATAAGTATGTAAAACATCAATGGTGCTAAAAGTATTCTAAAAAAAGCTAGCGCATTTGGCAGATTTAGACTCATTTAAATGTTGTTCCTCCGTCGATAACAAATGTATGTCCTGTTACCCAGCTTGCTTTGCTTGAGCATAAAAATAGACAAGCACCTGCTAAATCATCAGGTTGTCCCATTCTGTTTAAAGGACTAAGTTTTGATGTAACTTCTTTAACCTCTTCGTAGTTTGTAAATGCTTTTAAAGCATCTGTGTCTATAGGGCCACCACTTACTATATTTACTCTTATATTAAACTCTCCAAGTTCTGTTGCTGCATACCTTGCCATTGCTTCAACAGCTGCTTTTGCTGTTCCGTGACCAGCATAGTTTTGTATATAGACTAAATTTCCAGTTGATGAAAGAGATATTATGCTTCCACCTCCAACTTTTTGCATTCTTTTTGCCGCTTCTTGAGCTCCAACAACAAATGCATTTACTGTTGCTGTAAAGATATTATTTATTCCTCTTGGTCTTAATTTTAAAAATTTAGTATAACCGCCAGCTACAGAACGACCAGCTATAATTGCGTTTGATATAAAAAAATCAACTCTATCAAAATCTTCATCTATTTTTAAAAACAAATCTTTATACATTTCTGGCTCTAGTATGTTTAAGGCATAAGCTCTGGCTTTTATGTTATATTCTTTTTCTAATTCCAATGCTTGTTGTTTTGCAAGTTCTTCGTTTGAATTATAAGTAAAAGCAATATTTGCACCCATTTTTGCAAATTCTAAGACAATAGATCTTCCTATCCCTCTGGTTCCACCACTAATTACTAAAGTTTTGTTTTGAAAATCATCTTTTAAATACATTAAAATCCTTTTATATTATAGTTTTTCATAATTTTTTCTATATTTTTTAAGTTTTCGTTACTTGGTTTTGTTAATGGCAATCTATATTCAAGCACAGGTGTTAATCCAGCTAAATACATAGCTGCTTTTACTGGTATTGGATTGCTTTCACAAAACATAATTTTATTAATATCATATAACATATCATTTATTTTTTTAGCTTGTATGAATTTTTCTTCTAAAGCTAAATGTGTTAAATCAGATATATTATCTGGTAATAAATTTGATGTTACAGATATGACACCCTTGCCACCATTTGCTAAAATAGGGTAATTTATAGCATCTTCTCCGCTTATTACTACCAAAGCAGGTTCGTGTGCCAAAAGATCAACACATCTATCTATTTTTCCTGTTGCTTCTTTTATGCCATATATATTCTTACAATCTTTAAAAAGCTTAAGAGCCGTTTGGGGCATTATATCAGAGCCTGTTCTGCCTGGCACATTATACAATAAAACTGGTATATCTATGCTATTTGCTATAGCTTTATAGTGTTCATATAGCCCATTTTGCATAGGCTTGTTGTAATAAGGTGCTACGGAAAGTATACCGTCTGCTCCATTTTTTTGTGCAAACTGAGCTATATCTATAGCTTCATGCGTAGCATTACTTCCAGCTCCAGCTAACACTTTTGTATTTGTATTTTTACAGACATTAACTGCTATTTCTATACAAACTCTATGCTCATCATGGGTTAGAGTTGCACTTTCTCCAGTTGTTCCAACCGGCACCACGGCATCTATCCCGTTTTTTATCTGTCTAAGGATTAGTTTTTCATAAGTTTCTTCATCTATTTTATTATTTTTAAATGGTGTTATCAATGCCGTCATTGCACCTATAATTTGTTGTTTCATCCCTCTTCCTTTTTTAGTATAACCGTGGTTGAGTTTTTTGCTATAAAGTATTTTTTTGCAGCCTCTTTTAGCATCTCTTTGTCTATATTTTCTATGCTTTCCTCCAGCTTATATAAAGGTTTTATGTCACCTTTTGCTAGATAACTGCCATATAAGCTAGCAACCTTGGAAGCACTATCAAATGAGTATACAAAATCTGTTTTTATGATATTTTTAACTCTTAAAATATCATCTTCATCTATCTCTTTTTCTTTTATATTTGATATTATTTGTAAAATTTCTTTTTCTATATCTTCTGCTTTAATGTCTGGATTACAAACTGCAAGGAATACAAAAAGATTTTCATCTATACTGCTCATAGGATATGCATATATTTGATTTACAAGCTGTTTTTGTTCTACTAAGATATCTTGTAAAATAGAGCTTTTGCCGTTTGCTAGATATTCACTCATAGCATTTAAAGCTATTTGATCTTCGTGATTAAATGGCGGTATTTTATATGCAATTGCAATCATTTGAGTAGGGCTATCTTTGTATATTATAGCTCTTTTTTCACCATCTTGTTTTGGTTCTATGCAGTGTAATTTTGGTATTTGTTTTGTATTTTTTATATTCTCAAAACTATCTTTTGCTAGTTTAAATGCATCGTCTTTTGAGATATCGCCACTTATTATTAGTATTGCATTTTTTGGTTGATAATATGTTGAGTGAAATTCTTTTATATTATTAATATTCCAATTTCTTATATCATTTATAAAGCCTATTGGTGTCCAGTGATATGGATGATACATAAAAGCATTATTGTAAAGCCTAAAATACAAATATCCCAATGGATTATTATCAGTTCTCCATCTTCTTTCTTCTGCAACAACATCTCTTTCTGGTTGAAATTCACTATCTTTTAGTTTTAAATTCTTCATAAGTTCAGCAAATAAATCTAAGCTTTTTTTTAGATTTTCATTTGAGCATTTTATGAAATAATGTGTATAATCAAATCCAGTAGAAGCATTATTTATTCCACCAAATCCTTTTACTATCTCATCAAATTCTCCAGCTTTTAGGTTTTTTGTTGATTTGAAATTTAAATGTTCTAGCATGTGAGCTATCCCGCTTTTACCCATAGTCTCATTTCTGGACCCAACTTTGTAAAATATATCTACACTTATAACTTTTGAGCCCTTGTTAACAGGTATATGATAAACTTCTAGCTTATTTTTTAGTGTAGTTTTATTAAATTTTATCAAAAATAATCCTTCTTTATCTTTTAATATCTATTCCAATGGCATCTTTTATATTAGATAGTCCATCTTGTTTTAATAATTTTAAAATGCCACTATTTATATCATAACAAATTTTGGGACCTTTGTATATAAAACTTGTAAAAATTTGAATCAAACTAGCACCCATTTTAATTCTATCATAGGCTTCTTGAGCATTGTCTATACCGCCACAGGCTATTAATACAGTTTTACCATATGTTTCATTTGATATTAATTTAAACATATTTCTTGAAAGTTGTTTTATGTTTTGTCCACTAAGACCACCAAAATCCCTTAAGTTTTTTGAGTTTGATAGCGAATAGTTGATGCTTGTATTTGCTAGTATGATACCATTTGCGCCATTTTCTATTGCGCTTATGCAAATTTCAATTGCCTTTTTTATCTCCAAATCAGGTGAAATTTTTAAAATAATTGGTTTTTTTGTAATATTTTTTAATGTTAAAAAAAGTTCTTTTATAAAATCTTTTTCTTGTAAATCTCTTAAATTTGGTGTGTTTGGTGATGATATATTTACCACAAAAGCATCACAAATATCGTTAAAATCATTTACTAGTTTTTCATAATCACAAATGGCATTTTTATTTGGTGTAAGCTTATTTTTTCCTATGTTCGCCCAAAGTGGAATTTGGAATGGATATTTGTTTTTAACAATATTTTTTATATATTCGCTTCCTTTATTATTAAAACCCATTGCATTTTGTATACTTTCTTCATCTATCAATCTAAAAAGGCGAGGTTTAGCATTTCCATCTTGAGGTTTTGGTGTAAAAGTTCCGCATTCTAAGTATCCAAATCCTAAGGATTTTAGTCCAGATAGCATTGTTGCATTTTTATCAAATCCACCACCTATACCAACCGGATTTTTATATGTTGTTGAAAATATATTTTGCTCTAAAGCTTGATCTTCAAATGTAAAATATTTTGAAGTAAAATCAAAAATTTTAGGACATAATGCATCTGTATAGTGCAATGTATTTTCTACTATTTTGTGAGCAGTTTCCGGATCAAATTTAAAAAAAATTTGTTTTAAATAATCATATTTTAAAATCAAAAAAATATCCTTAAAAATATATCAGAGATTGTATCAAAAAACCGCTTAAACTAAGGCTTTGCCTTTGAGTTTTGCATAAATATCACAATTTTTACTTAAATTTTCATCAGTATCAAAGCCGGCAACAACCCCATTGCTTATAACAACTATTTTATCAGCATTTTGTATAGTGCTTAGTCTATGAGCTATAACAAATATTATTTTTGTGTGCTTTAATCTATTTATAGCATTTGTGATCTCTTTTTCACTCTCATTATCAAGAGCTGATGTGGCTTCATCAAATATTAAAATTTCTGGATTTTTGTATAGTGCTCTTGCAATTGCTATTCTTTGTCTTTGCCCACCTGAAAGATTTGTTCCAAACTCATCAAGAATAGTATTTATACCATCATCTAATTCGCTTACAAACCCATAAGCATTTGCCATTTTTAATGCATTTATAATAGCTTCTTCATTGTATTCTTTTCCATAAGATACATTGTTTGCTATTGTGTCATTAAAAATATATATTCTTTGTGTCACAAGTCCTATCTTGTCACGAATGGAATTTATACTAAAATCATTTATATTTGTTCCGTTTATTTTTATGATACCGCTAGTTACATTGTAAAATCTCATCAGAAGGTTTATAATTGATGTTTTTCCACCGCCACTAGAGCCTACAAAAGCTATCATTTCAGATGTTTTTGCCTCAAAATTTATGCCTTTTAATACCTCTTTTTTATCATAGTTTAGTCTAACATTATCAAAAATTATACTACTAATTTTATCTGGAATTTCTAAATTGCCATCCAACATTAAACTTTTTTTATCCATTAGTTCAAATGTTCTTTCACTTGCTGCTATTGCATCTTGTAGTTTGCTATAAATTCCAACAACTCTTTTTATTGGGGTATAAAGCATAAAAAGAGCAGATAAAAATGAAAAGAATGATCCTATGCTAATAGTGCCATCTATTACCTCTTTGCCTCCTATAATTATAACTATAGCAACACCTATTGAGCCTATCATCTCCATTAAAGGGCTTACTAATTGTTCTATTCTTGTTGCTTTTAAGTTTATTTTTAGAAAATTAAAATTTTCATCCGCAAATCTTTTATGCTCATAACTTTGTGCATTATTTGCTTTTATTATCTCAATATTTGTAAAAATTTCATTTAAAGCCGAACTTATATCTGATATTTTTTCTTGAGATTTTCTTGAGATTTTTTTCATTTTTTTTGCAAGAGTTATTATGGGATATGCAGCAACCGGAAGTACTATGAGGGCAAAAAATGCCAATCTTGGACTTTGATATATAACAACACAAAGTAATGATATGGCGGTTATAATTTCTCTTATGAACTCAGGTATCATTGTAGATACTATAGTTCTAATTCTTTCAATATCATTCATCGTTCTACTCATTAACTCGCCAGTTCTATATTTGTTAAAAAAACTCATATCAAGGCTTAATAGTTTTGCTAACAACTCATCTCTAAAACGCCTAATTGCATCTTGCCCTATATAGGCTGTATAATATGCTTGCATAAATGTTCCGGCATTTTTTAGAAAATAAACAAGTATTATCGCATAAGGTAATATATATAGTAATTCTCTGTTTTTTTCAACAAAAATTTTATCTAAAACAGGTTGCACTAGCCATGCTGTGGCAGCTGAGCCCCCACTTGCTAAAATCATACCTATGAATGCTAGTACAAAATACGGTATATAATCCTTAAAATAGCCTTTAAATCTTTTTAATACTTGAAATAAGGTAAGTTGCTTCATATTTTTTCCCAAAATGTTCCATTTGCGGTATCCATTATGCTTATTTGCATTTTTGTAAGCTCTTCTCTTATTTTGTCTGCTGTTTGAAAGTCTTTTGCCTTTTTTGCTTCATCTCTTTTGCTTATAAGTTCATCTATTTTTTGCTTACTTTGCTCATCTATTCCAAACTGAAAATACTCAAAGTTGTCTATAATACCTATGCCTATAACTTTGTTTATAAACGATATATTTGCGACTATTTGAGATTTTATGCTTTTGTTTTTTGGTTCTTTATCCAAGGCTTCATTTGCATTAGCCACAAACTCATCAACAACAGCTAATGCTTTTGATGTATTTAAATCATCACTTAAAGCTTTTAAAATTTCATCTTTGAATCCTGTGTCTATTTCACTTTCTTTTACACCATAAACTCTTTTTTTAAGTCTATATAATTTATCAAGGCGTTTTTTTGATGCATTTAAATCTTGCAATGAATAATTAAAATTCGCACGATAATGTGTGCTTAAAAGATAAAATCTAATAACCTCTCCATGATATAATTTTAATGCATCTTTTACAAAAAAACTATTGCCTAAACTTTTTGCCATTTTTTCATTATTTATTTGTATAAAACCATTATGCATCCAATATTTTGATAGCGTCTTTTCTTCGCCACATCTGCATTGTGCTGCTTCATTTTCGTGATGTGGAAATAATAAATCGCTACCTCCGGCATGAATATCAACCTCAAACTCGCTATCATTTGACAGATATTTTTTTATCATAGCTACACACTCAGAGTGCCAACCAGGTCTTCCTTTACCAAAAGGTGAATCATAAAAGTTTTCATCAAATTTCCATAAAACAAAGTCTTTTTGGTTGTTTTTACAATTATTTGTTTCTATTCTTGCTATGCTATTTTCTTCATTTTCTCTGCCACTTATACTTAGATAGTGCTTGTCTTTTGTTGTGTCAAAATATATTCCGTCATCTAGTTTATAAGCAAAACCTTTGTTTATTAGATTTGATATATAATCAATCATATCATCCACACATTCTGTTGCCTTAGGCTTAATATCTGGGTCTAAGACATTTAAAGCTTTCATGTCATCTTCATAGCTTTTTATATAAAAATTTGTTATTTCTTCTAGTGGCTTATTTGTTTCACTCATTTTTTTTAAAATTTTATCATCAATATCAGTGTAGTTTCTTACAAATTTTAGTTTATATCCAAGCTCTATTAGAACCCTTCTTAATAAATCAAAACTTATAGCTGATTTTGCATGACCTAAATGTGAATGATCGTAAACAGTAGGACCACATACATAAATTCGAACAGTCTCACCTTCTGGTTTAAATTCTAATTTTATTTTTTTAGAACTATCGTAAATTTGCATAAAAAAATTCCTTTAAATATTCAAGGCTAAAAAACTCAACCACTAAAAATATCATTGTAAAAAATATAAATTTAGACTCAATTATACCTAAAAATTTTCTATATCCAAATTCTTTTAGGTAAAGACCAAGTTGTAAAAAACCAACTATAGAACTAGCTAATGCTAAACCAATAGCACCTAAAAATTGCATTAGTATGACTGCTAAGATAAGATTTATTACAAGTCCTATTGTTGCTATTTTAGAAGCTATTTTTTGCTTCATTTTTGCATATAGCCAAAGTGCAAAAAGTTTAATTAGCCCAAACGGCAAAAGTCCTATAAGATAAGCACTTAAAACTTTAGCACATTGTATTGTGTCTTCTTGTGTAAAATTTCCTCTTTCAAAAAGTAGCCAAATTATAGGTTCTGATAACACTATACCACCAACACAGGATGCTAAAAGTGTAAAAAACAGTATGTTAAAACTTTTTTTTGTTTGAAGTAATGCATTTTGTGTATCGTTGTTTTTTAAGAGTCTTGCTATTTTTGGAAATAGTGCTTGTGATAAAGCTATTGCAAATACAGCAAGTGGGAGTTGAAAAATTCTATTTGCATAAAACATATAACTAATACTTCCTGTGGCTAAAAAACTAGCCAGCCATGTATCCATAAAAGAGCTAATTTGAAGTGCTGATGAACCAAAAACACCGTGATAAAAATTGATAAAGAAATTTTTAGTATCAGCTTTTTTTCCTTTTATAAAGTTATAAATTCCTCCAAAAAACATCTTGTTTAGGTTTTTTATATAAAGTGCTATTATATGTGTTATGAGCTGTAAAATACCACCTATGACAACACCACAGCTAAGATACAAAGCAACCTCTTTTTCTGTCTTATTATTTGCAAGTAATAAGGCACAAATCATACTTAAATTTAGTAGTGCCGTAGAAAATGCGGTTGTGGCAAAATGACCTTTGTATTGTAAAAGTGAGCCTATAAAACTAGCCATATAAATAAGTATTAGATAAAAAAAGTTTATCCTTACTAGATTTATAGCATTTATCATATCTTCATCTTTTAATCCAGTAGCTATTATTGTTATAAATTCTTTTGTAAATATATTTACAAGTAGGGTTAAAAGTGAGATAAAAAATAGAAATTTTAGAAAGATCTCGGCACTAAAAATGGCTTTTTTATTTGATTTTACAAAATTTGGTAAAAAAGATTGTGTGAAAGCACCCTCTGCAAATACTCTTCTAAACAAATTTGGCATCTTGAAAGCTATAAAAAATAGATCACTAAAAATTCCAGCACCCAAGATTAGTGCGGTAAGTATGTCACGTACAAGACCTAGTATTCTAGAAAGCATTATACCTGAAGCATTTGAAATAAAACCCTTAATCAAGTTATTTTCCCATATAATCAAAATTAAAATATATGATACTACCGAAAAAAACTTAAAAATATTTTTTACCAATAACGTGGTTTTGTATATAACCAATTTTTAATAAAAATTTAGAGATAATAATAGAAATTTAAATATATTTTACAATTAGGAACTAGCTTGAGTGAAGCAAAATATCTGTCTCCCATTAGTGCAGATTCAAAAACACCATATGAAGATATAAAAGAGATTAGTAAAAATACTGGAGTTGAAGCTAAATTTATAGATTTTAATTTATTAGATTTTACTACATTATATACAAATAAAGAAAATCAAGAACCTGTTAGTTTGTCTAAAAATGAACTTGATATTTTTAATGATCTTGACTTTTATCTTGACCCGACTCTTGTAATAGAGCAAGTTTATAAGGTTGAGTATTACGACATTAGAGTTCTGGTTAAGCCAAAAATTCCAAATATCAGCATAGGAGCAAATCAATCTTTAACAAAGATAGTGGGAACTGTTCATGCAACTAAAGATGCTATTTATGAAAATGGTTATGAAGAATTAATGTATAATTTTATAGCCAAAAAACTAATTAGAGCCAATATTCTTATAGGTATCAGAGATGACAGCCTAAAAAGTGAATTAAAAAAAATATCTTCTATTTTGCGTATCAAAGAGATTATAGATGATGATTATACCTTTATTGTAGCAAAAGGTTTTGAACCTAGAAAATCAATAGAGTCTAAATTGATTCTGCACTATAAAAATAAGCTTAAAAATATTGATAAAAATGACAAGATGGATCATGCCAGTAGAGGTTTTGTCTCAGGTGTTGTATTAAATGAAATGATAATTGAATATATTAAGCCTCAAAATGGAAAGAGTGGTAGGAATGTTAGAGGTGATTTTATAGAGGTTCAATTACCCAAAGACAATAATTTAAAAGAGATAGGCATTACTGAAAACATAAAAAAAATAGAAGATGATACAAGTATAAAATATATAGCTAAAAAACCAGGATTTGTGAGTGATAATCAGGGTATTTATGATATCAAAGAGCAGCTTGAAATAAATGAAATAACCTTTAAAGACACAGGTTCTGTTAAGACGGAGTTAGATTCTAATGTTAGTATTTTAATAAAAGAAGATGATATATTTAAAGATGCTATTGGAACTGGCGTTGTTGTTGAGGCAAAAGATGTTAGCGTGAAAGGAAATATTGGTTCTAACGCATCCGTGATTGCAGATAACGTTAAGATAGGTGGTCAAACTCATGCAAAAGCAAAAGTAAAAGCTAAAAAGGCGGATATACATGTTCATATTGGATTTGTTGAAGCCGATGAGGTTTATATTGATAGGCTTGAAGGCGGAACTGTTGTAGCTAAAAAAGCTATTATAAGAAGCGTAATAGGCGGAAATATAACAGCCGATGAGGTGATAATTGAAACATTAGTGTCAAATTGTACGATAACTGGCCTTAGTTTAATAGATATTAAATATTTACGAGGAAATAATAATAAGCTTATTATAGATGCAACTAAAATAAAAGATAGGAGTTATGATATAGAGGGTCAAGTTGAAAAAATTAATGACTTAAAAAAAGATATTAAAAAAATACCAAAAATATTAGAATCAAAAAAAATAATTATAGATACAAATAAATCTTCTATACATACAATAAAATCTAAAGTTGAAGAATTACAGAAATCTAAGGTTGTTCCACCTGTTACTTTTATAAAAAAACTTAAAGAGTATCAGCAGTTAGTTGGTGAGTATAATATGCTTTTAAAAGAATATAATACAAAAAAAGATAATTTAAAAGAGTTAAAAAATGAGCTTGATTTTATGCAAAATGAGATTTTTGCTTCTAAAATTGTAAATAGAAGTAATTGGCTTGAATTAAATGAGATTAAGTTTATAATAGTTAATCCTGCTACGGAAGTTGTTTATCATACAAGGCAAAATGAGATATCGAGAGTTGTTATGGTAACAAAAATAGAAGAAGGTGATGATATTAAATTTGAGATTAAAAAATCAAATGATCTTGAATTACTGCCAAAATTAAAGGAAAAACAGTGATAAAAGCTATTGAAGGCGTTATAACAAAAAAAGATCCTGCATTTGTTATATTAAAAACAGTTAGCGGTGTTAGCTATGGTATTTTTATATCTCTTTTTTGTTCTGCAAAGCTTGAAAGCGGATCAAAAATAGAGCTTAATATAACTCAAATAATAAGAGAAGATGCAAATTTGTTTTATGGTTTTTTAGATTTGAGTGAGCAAAAAATGTTTGAAATGCTTGTAAAATTAAATGGAATAGGTGCAAGTACAGCTATGGCAATATGTTCATCACTAAATCCAAATTCTTTTACAAATGCCATACTGAATGGAGATTTAGATACTTTAAAAAAAGTTCCAGGAATTGGGTTAAAAACAGCAAGAAGAATAATCGCTGAATTAAGTGATGCTAATCTTATAAGTGGAGAAAACATCTCTGCACATAAAAATGAAGCAATTATGGCTCTTGAGGCACTTGGATTTAAAAAAGATAAAATTTATAAAGTTCTTGCTGGTATTGATGCCGAGTCTATGGAAACTGGTGAAATCATAAAACAAGCTTTAAAAAAATTAGGATAGGAAAGAATATAATGAAATTAGGTATTGTATTTGGTGCTAAAAGTTTTGAGCATGAGATAAGCGTAGTAAGCGCTATTGTTTTAAAAAATGTTTTAAACCAAGAGTGTGTTTTTGTGTTTTGTGATAGGCTGAGAGAATTTTATCTCATAGAATCAAAAAACATGAAAGCTAATTTTTTTAGCAAAGGTCTTTATAAAAAGTCAAAAAAACTAACTTTAAAGCAAGGTGGCTTTTATACTAATTCTATATTTGGTGAGAGCAAAATCAATGCTGATGTTTTTATAAATTTAATACACGGCATGGATGGAGAAGATGGCAAGTTAGCCTCATTGTTTGATTTTTTTGGTGTGGATTATATAGGCCCTAGACTTGAAGCTAGTGTGTTAAGTTTTAACAAAGAATTAACTAAACTTTTTGCTAAAAAAGTTGGTGTAAAGACACTTGATTATGAGGTTATAAGACGTGAAGATAATCCAAAAACTTCGTATCCATTTATACTAAAACCACTAAGACTTGGTAGCTCCATAGGCGTTAGCGTAGTAAAAACTCAAGATGAGTTTGATTATGCTAAAGATATAGCTTTTGAGTTTGATTGCGATGTTTTAGTTGAGCCATTTATCGAAAATGTAAAAGAGTATAATTTAGCCGGTTGTATTATAGATGATGAGTTTAAATTTTCTATAATAGAAGAGCCAAAAAAGAGTGATTTTTTAGATTTTGAACAAAAATATCTATCTTTTTCAAACGAACAAAAAGTAAAAAGCGCAGATATATCAAAAGAACTTGAAGATGGATTAAAAAATGCATTTATGAAAATTTATAAAAACACATTTGAAGGTGCCTTGATTAGATGTGATTTTTTTGTAATAGATAATGAAATTTATCTTAATGAAATAAATCCAAATCCAGGAAGCCTTGCTCATTATTTGTTTGATGATTTTAAAAGTATTATAAGGTCTCTTTCAAATTCGCTACCTGATAAGCAAAATATAAATATTGATTATAAATTTTTAAGCTCCATAATTAGCTCAAAAGGGAATAAAATATAATTTATAAAATATTTAATTTCCTTGTAATATTAAATATGCTAGATTATATGTAAAATTATATGTAAAAAGAGTTTTTATGTTAGCATTTAAGAAAGATGAAATTTATACTGCAACTGAAGTCGTTAGAAATTTTAGTTCAGTTTTAAATAAAATAAGTAGTGGAGATACAAAAAGAGCAGTTGTGGTAAAAAACAATAAATTTGAAGCAGTTATTTTAAATATGGATGAGTATGAGCGTCTTGAAAAGGCAGTAGAAATACTTGAAAGTATATATAATTCTAGTAAAAAAGATAAATAATGGCTAGTAAAACTATAAAATATTCATCAAAAAAATATTTGATTTCTTATGAAATGCTAAATCCAGAAAATGAAAAAATTATACTTTTTTTGCATGGCTGGGGTGCCAGTAAAGAGATTATGAAAAAGGCTTTTAAAGATACTTTTTGTGATTATAAACATATATATGTTGATATGCCAGGTTTTGGAAATAGTAATATTTTTAGTCCTTTAAAAACATCTGATTATTCAAACATTATCAGAGAGTTTGTAAACTCATTACCACAAAAACCAGATATTATCCTTGGACATAGTTTTGGTGGCAAGGTTGCTACTTTATTGAATCCAAAAAATTTAGTTTTGCTTAGTTCAGCAGGAATTATTAGCAAAAAACCTTTTCTTGTAAGAGCTAAAATTAGAATTTTTAAAATTTTAAAATTTTTCGGATTTGGTAGATTTTATAGACTGTTTGCTACAAAAGATATAAGTGGAATGAGTGTTGTGATGTATGAAACTTTAAAAAATGTAGTTGATGAAGATTTTTCACGAAAGTTTAAAAAATTCTCAAATAAAGCTGTTATATTTTGGGGTGAAAATGATAGAGCCACACCATTAAAGAATGGCGAGTTTATACATTCAATAATAAAAGATAGTAGTTTTTATCCTTTAAGTGGGGATCATTTTTTCTTTTTGTTGCATTCTAAATTTATACAAGATAGAGTTATATCTGATATAAACAGTTCTTCAAATATCGAAGATGAAAGTTGTATAGAGGTTGTTAATAAACAATGATTGAAATTAAAGATATTTTTTTTGGTATTTCAAATATATTTTTTGCTTTATTGGTTTCTTATTATTTAATGACATGTTTTCAATGGTTTTCATATAAGACAAAAAGAGTAATATTTCATTTTACAAGACCACTTTGGCATGTATTTTTCTTTATAGCTCCTATTATGCTTTATTATACTACTGGTAATTTGTTTTTTATATATTTTTATTTTGCTTTTATTCCTAGTTTATTTTTATGGAATAAAAAACTAGATAAAAAATTAGTATTTACAAATAGAGTAAAACGCTTTTTTGTTATTCTTTGCTTGGCTTTGATTATTCAAAATTTATTTTATATACTAAATAATGGAAATTTTTCAAAAGATATTATTTTTCCTATCTTTATAGGTTTTGTTTTTAGCCATTTTTTTGAAAAAGCGAATGCTATTTATTATAAGAAAAAAGCGTTAGATAAAATACAAAGCAATAAAAATTTAAAAATAATTTTAATAACAGCAAGTTATGGCAAAACAAGTATTAAAAACTTTCTTTTTGAAATTTTAAAAAATGATTTTAATTGCCACAAAACACCAAGAAGCGTAAATACATTAGTGGGAATTATTAAGGATATAAACGAAAATATTACTAATCAAACTCAGATATACATAGCTGAAGCTGGCGCTAGGCTAAAGGGTGATATATATGAAATTTCTACGTATTTAAACCCTGAAGTTGTTGTTGTAGGAGAGATAGGAAAGCAGCATATAGAGTATTTTAAAAGCATTGAAAATATAAGAAATACAAAACTTGAAGCTTTACAAAGCAATAAGTTAAAAAAAGCTTTTTTACATAGTTCTACCTTGAAAAATGATGAAAAAAATATTGAAATTTACAATAAAAATATAAAAGATATTAAATCAGATTTAGATGGAATAAACTTTGTTTTAGATGATAATTCTTTCTCTTCTTCATTGATAGGTAAGTTTAATGTAGAAAATTTATGTGCTTGTATAAAGGTTGCTAAATTTTTTGGTCTAGATAGTGATAAAATACAAAATAAAATTAAAAATTTAAAAAATATTGAACATAGGCTTGAAAAAATTAATGCTAATGGCAAGGTTATCATCGATGATAGCTTTAATGGAAATTTTATAGGCATGAGTTCTAGTTATGAACTAGTAAGGACTTATAGTGGAAGAAAAATTCTTATAACTCCTGGAATAATGGAAAGTAACAAGGATGAAAATGAAAAACTTTCGCGTATTATAAATGATATTTTTGATGTTGTAATTATTTCTAGTCCTTTGAACGCACAAGCCTTGTTAAAATTTCTTAGCAAGCCACAAATAGTTATCTTAAAAGATAAAAATAAAATGCAAGAAACACTGACAGAACATACAAAAATAGGTGATTTAATCTTGTTTTCTAATGATGCTCCGAGTTTTATGTGATGAAAAAAATTATTTTAATTTTAATGGTGATTTATAGCTCTTTTGGTTTTGATATAGATGATTTTGATAAGGGTGTTTTATATCTAAATAATGGAAATTTTAAAGATGCTTACGACATATTTTATGAAGGCTGTGAGCTTAATGATGAGATGTCTTGTAACGAACTTGGTTTTATGTATATAAACAAACAAGTTACAAAAGAAATAGATAATACAGTAAATGATAAAGATAATATTAAAATAGGTATATCTTATATCTTTAAAAGTTGTGAACTTGGAAATATAAATGCTTGTTCTGATATTATTGATTTAAAAAACAGATTTAAGATAGATAATGAAGTCTATAATAAATCAAATAAAAAATATGAAGAGCTAGAACAACAATATCTGATCCAAGATGATCTAAATGCGACTAATTATTAAACTTGGTTCTATTCAAAACTTATAGCAAAAGGTTCTGGTTTATTTAGTTTTTTGATCTCTTCTTTTGCCATCATTAGATTTTTTGAACCAAAAATTCTAAGTGTTTGATTTTCAAATTTAAAGCATAATTTTTTAGATGAACAATTTATATCTAGTGTTTTTGCTAATGCTAATATAAAGCTTAACCATCTTATATGTGATTGCTTTGGAAGCAGAGGCTTAAATTTTTCATATTCATATACATTTTTTTTGCCATTTGTGCTTATTATTGCAGATATAAGTGCTTTTTCTTCGTGCTTAAAACCAAAATTTAAAGCATTTTGTATAATGTATGCTGAGCTGATATGATCATTATAAAACCCTATGTCTTGACCAGCATTGTATAATTTGGAAGCTATAGTTAGTTCATATAAGTATTTTTCATTTAGGTTGTGAAGAGGTGATAACTCTTTAAAGATCTCTTTTGAATAAAATGCTATATTTTTATTGTTTGTTAAGATAAATCTATCTTGTAGACTTTTTAAACTTGGGTTTAAATTGCTTGGAAATTTTAAAGATGGTCTTAAAAAATTAGATAAAAATATACCCTCTCTTATACCAACACAGCTTGTATATACACTTTTTATATTTAAATGTTTGATTATATTTAAAAAAATTAAAGCACCTTCTCTTATTGTGTCAAACCTATCTTTTTTAATATTAAATTGTTCTAGCTCTTCTTTTTTTGATGTTGAAATATTGCTTATAAATTTATGGTATTTTTCAATCTCGTAACAAAACCCATGTATGCTTGGCAATGGATAGTTTATCTTTTTCATTATAGCTGTTGATAACGCTCTTAAAGAACCACCTATTACAACAATATTTTCTGATTTAAACTCACTAGGTATTTTCTCAGTAATTTTTTTGATAAAAATATCAAGTTCTTCTTTGTTATCTGTGTTATTAAAAAGCTCTTTTAATCTTACAGTTCCTATATCTAGTGATATGGTTTTTACAATTTTTAAATCTTTTATTAAAGCAAGTTCGCTAGAACCGCCTCCTATATCCAATGTAACACAATGATTTGGAATGCATAATAAATTTATAGCTGCTAATGCGCCAAATTTAGCCTCATCGTCTCCATTTATGATTTTTAGGTTTATTTTTAGCTTATTTTTTATCAAATTTATAAATGTTTTTGAATTTGGAGCATCTCTTAATGCTGATGTTCCAACGGCTAAAATTTTATTACATTTATAGCTAGTTGCTATATTTTTAAACTCGCTAAAGGCTTCAAAAGCCGTATCCATTGATTCTTGTGAGATATTTCCATTATTTGCATATCCACCTTCGCCTAAACGAACTTTCATCTTATATTCGCCAAGAGTAAAAAATGCCCATCTTGAAGTTCTTTCAAAAATAACCATTCTGGTTGAATTTGAGCCAAGATCTATTACAGCTGTTCGTTTTGCCATTATTTGCCTTTTTTGTTTTTTACAATCGGCAAAGTGAAAGTTGCTATAACTCCATTTTGCTCTTGTCTATTTTTTATAGTTATTGTGCCTCCTAGTGCTTGTGCTGCACCTTTGGCTAAAAATAAGCCAAGTCCAACACCGCTTTTGTTGCCAAATCTTTTAAATGGTGCAAATAGATCTTTATTTTCATCTATCCCTATCCCCTCATCTGTGACTTCTATGATAAATTTTTTGTCTACTATTTGTGTTTTGAGTGTTATTTTGGAGTTTTCAGGCGAGAATTTAATGGCATTTTGAACAAAATTTTGAACTATGTGTATTAATAAATTTTGTTGTATTTTTAGATTTAAAATTTTTGGATTTAGATCTAAAATCAGCTCTTTTTTTTCTTGACGAGCTAATATTGCTAGATTGTTTCCCATTTTGTTTAAAAATCCTATAACATCTACCATTACCGGTTCTTCAAATTGTGCGCCTTCTTGACGACCTATTTCAAGGATTGAACCTATCATTGAATTCATTGAGTTTATTATTTCGTTGTTTGATTTTAATGTTTCTATATATTTTTCATTTTCTCTAGGCTTTAGCAGAGTAACTTCATTTTTTGTTTTTATTACAGCTATTGGCGTTTTTAGTTCGTGTGCTAGTCCTATAAATAACTCTTTTTGATATTCTACAAAAGTTTGTATTCTATTTATAAGGCTATTTATTACATTTCCAAGCGGTTCAAATTCAATCGGCAATGAGTTTGTATTTATCTCTTTTAGAAATCTTTCGTTTAGTTTACCTAGCTTTGATGCAAGAGTCTTGATTGGAACTAATAGCATTCTTGATAAAAATAGAGCATAAAAAATAACAAGGCATATAGATGTAGCATTGACAATTATTATATCTATTAAAATTTGTTTTATTATATTACTTTGTGTTGTAGTTTCTTTTGTAAGTTTCATATATGAGTTGTCATTATAATTGTATATAAGTTGCATAAATGTTTGCAATTCATCTTCATAGTGTGAAAAATAGGGTTTTTTTATCTTGTCTTTGTATTCTAAAATTTCAACATTTGTTACTGTTTTATTTGGAAGTTGTATTTTAAATTTATACTCATTTTTTGGATTCAATTCCAAAGGTTTTTCTATTATTAACTTTGCTTCATAAGTTAGCTCTGCTACTACAGTTTCTAGTATGGTAACTCTTATATAGTAGTATAACATAATAGAAACTATAGCAATCAGCACCATAGATGCTGATGCTAATTGTAAAATAAATCTAGTTCTTAAGCTTTTTTCGGAAAACAAAATCTATATCCGCGTCTTCTAACGGTTTCAATTGTTGAAATATTTAAAGGTTTGTCCATTTTTTGACGAATTTGATTTATTGCTACTTCTATTACGTTCGGAGTAACAAGCTCAGGCTCTTCCCATATAGCGTCTAGTAGTTGCTCTTTACTTACTATCTGATCTGAATGGCGAGCCAAATGAGTTAAAACTTCAAAAGGCTTACCTTTTAGCTCTATGTCTTTGCCAAGATATGTTATTTTTTCTTCATCAGGATTGATTATTAAATCATCTATTTTGATGATATTTGTTCCGCCAAATCTAAGTCTAGCCTCTAGTCTAGCAACCAAAACATCAAAATCAAATGGCTTTCTTATATAATCATCAGCACCAGCTTTAAGAGCTTTTATCTCACTTTCTTTATCATCTTTTGCTGACAAAACAACTACTGAAGTTCTTGGTGATTTCTGCTTTATGACATGTATTAAATCAATACCATCTCCATCAGGAAGCATCCAATCGGTCAAAACTAAATCATAGTTTCTTATACCAATATAATACTCTGCATCTTTGAAGTTTTCAGAGCTATCTGTTTGGTATCCAAACTCTCCAAGACCTTCTACAATAGTTCTATTAAGTGTTATTTCATCTTCTACTACCAATATTCTCATTATTGATTCCTTGTATATTATAATTTTGGAGGAAATTGTATCATAAATTAAGCAAATTTTCAAGATAGTTTAAAAAAAAATTAATAAACAACCTCTATCTTTGCTCCAACTATTGCATTTTTTATGATTTCTAGTTTGAAAATTTCTATTTTAATTGATGTTAAATTTTCAAAATTTTCTTTTAATTTTTCTGAAATTATTTTAAGAGAGTCTTCAAGTTTTTCAAATTTATAGTCATCATAGGTATATTTTATAAAATTAATAACTTCTACATAATCAATAAAATCATTTGATTGATACTCTACGTTTATTTTTATTTTTTGTGGTGTTACTCTTTCAAAATCGCACATTCCTATTATAGTTTTAAACTCAAAATCTTTTATATAAGTTGTTAGCGTTTGTTTCATATTACCTTTGCTTCTTCTTTTAAAATTATTCTTTTTATGTTTGGGATATGCTTATAAATTATTATGTAAGCAATAATTAATATTGGCACATGTGTATTTATAGGCTCGATAATTGGATGAATTATAAAACTAGAAGTGATAAAAGCTATTAGTGCTAGTATTGAAGCAAGTGAGCTTATTTTTAGAACCTTCCCTACTATAAACCAAACAAATAATGCTATCAAAAGTTCAAACGGAAGAAAAAATGATAATACTCCAGCACCGGTAGCAACGCCTTTTCCTCCTTCAAATTTTAAAAATGGAGAAAAACAATGTCCAATAACAGCAAGCACAGCCATAGCCCAAAGAGTATTATCATTTATTCCATATAATTTTGCTACAAAGATTGGCAATAGCCCTTTAAGAGCATCAAAGCATATTGTTAAAATGGCTAATTTTTTTGCTAATTTCGGGTTTGTTGTTTTAATAACTCTTAGGACATTTGTTGCGCCTATACTACAACTTCCTTGCTTTGTTATGTCAGTATTTGCAAAAATTTTGCAAAATAAAAGCCCAAAAGGTATAGCACCAAGCAAATAAGCAACTATGTATGATATGATGTTTTCCATTCTTTATCCTATAGTATAATTTTATCTTGTGATGATAGTTTATTTTTGCTGATATTAAGATAAAAATTGTAATTAATAATACCCTAGACATAGTGTGTCTGTAAGTTTTATTTTTTTTTCAAAAGGCGTTGGAGAAAAAAATTTGCATTTTTCTATATATAGATTTAAATTATAATCAAGACTTAAATCATCATAAAATTTCTTTAAATTTACAAATTTAATTCCAGAAATTTCTTTTATTTCAACTAAATCATAAAATTTTGATTTATTTGATTTTACTAGATGTGAATTTGATATCCCTGTAAAAGAGCAAAATGCATTGCTTAAAACAAGTCCATTTAGCTCTGTGCATTGTTTTAATGCTTGGTTAAATTTGCTTGGTATGGTTTTTTTATTTATAAATACAGTTCTTGAGTTTTGAAATTTTGCGGATATTGTATTTTTCCAAAAAAGATATGCATTGGATGATATATTTGCATTTTTTGATAGCTCAGTTCCCAAAACATAGTCATCTAAAAAATTATTTGGAGCCAATATGATTTTCATTGAAATTTACACCAAGATATTATTTGTAAAAAGCACAGCGATAAGCCGAGTTCTGTCGTGAGTGGTCATTTATCTAAATTTGCATTTACATACAAATTTTAGCGAATGGTTTAATTATAAGACTAAAACCGCCCATTCTTACTACGAGTTGGGTTTATCTAGCCACTCTAGTTTCCAAGAGTGCTGGTGGGCTCTTACCCCACCGTTTCACCTTTACCTTTGAAATAAGGTAGTTTGCTTTCTGTTACACTTTCCCTTAGGTCACCCTAGCCATCCGTTAGATGGAACTCTGTCTTATTGTAGCTCGGACTTTCCTCTTTTTCAAGCGACCACTTACTGTGCTTTTTGTAATTGTAACTAAAAAAACTTAAAAAAATACTTTTTAACCCTCTATATAGTTTTTGAGTTTTCTTCCAACTTTAGGATGTTTTAGTTTTTTTATAGCTGAGCTTTCTATTTGGCGAACTCTCTCTCTTGTTACATTTAAGGCTTTTCCTATCTCTTCAAGTGTTCTATCGCTTTCATCATCTAAAAGTCCAAATCTCATACAAATAACAGCTTTTTCTCTATCGTTAAGTTGAGATAAAACATCATCTATTTGTTCTCTAAGGTCATTTTTAAGGATATGTTCCATTGGGCTTAATGAGTTTTTATCTTCAACAAAATCTCCAAATTTGCCATCATCTTCATTTGCAATAGGCGCCTCAAGACTGATAGGCTCTTTTGTTATTTTTATAACTTGTTTCACTTTATCTACACTAAGTCCTACCTCTTTTGCGATAACGCTTACATCAGGTTCTTTGCCTTCTTCTTGTAGGTATTTTCTGTTAATTTTATTTATACGATTTATAGTTTCTATCATGTGGATAGGTATTCTTATTGTTCTTGCTTGATCGGCTATTGCTCTACTTATAGCCTGTCTTATCCACCAAGTTGCGTATGTTGAAAACTTATAACCTTTTCTATATTCAAACTTATCAACAGCTTTCATAAGACCTATATTTCCCTCTTGGATTAAATCCAAAAATGGCAATCCACGATTTGTATATCTTTTTGCAATACTTACAACAAGTCTTAAGTTTGATTTGGCCATTCTCGTTTTTGCTTCATCAGATATCTTTTTACCACGCTTTATTTGCTCTAAGACTGATTTTAATTTTGCTGGCTCTAGGTTAAACCCTTGTTTGCTGGCTTCTTTTGTTTGGAAAAGTTTTTTGATTTCAACATAAGCAGAAACCATAGTAGCTTCAGGAACTCTTGCTATTATGTCATCTTTGCTTAGTTTTAGGATATCTTTTAAAATTCCTTTGTGATTTTTCTTAAGCTCATCGCTAAACATAGGAAGACGATATTCTAAACGTTTAAGCTCTCTATCAAATTCGTCATCGCTTTTTAGAGCAGTTTCCATTGATTTTACTATTTCGCTTATAAGTTTGCTTGTTGGACCTAAGTCCATAAGTTTATCTTTTAAAATTTTCTTTTTAAAAGCTATATTTATATTTGCAAATATATCATCTTTGTCTATTTCACCTTGTTTATTTGCAGTTTTTAACCACTCTTTTTTTGCTTTTTCTAATGCCTTAAAGCTTTCTATTACTTTTAATGCTCTTTTGTCGTTTTTTGCAACTTTTTTAGATGCCGGAGTTTCGCTATTGTTATCATATAAATCACTCGAATCATCATCGCTATCTTCATCGTTGTCATTATCACTATCACTATCTTCTTCAAAGCTTTTAAATAACTCTTTTACGCGACGTTCTCTATTTATAAGTGGCTCTTTATAATCAAGTATAAAATCAATCAAAAACGGGACAGAACAAAAAGCATCTATAATAATATCTTCTCCAAGTTCTATCTTTTTGCTTATTTCTATCTCTTCATCTTTGGTTAAAAGAGATATTTGACCCATCTCTCTAAGATACATTCTTACAGGGCTATCAGATCTTGACCATTCAAGATAGTCTGACTCATTAGCTAGATCAAAATCATCATCTATATTTTCTTCTTGGGCTTCTTCAGCCTCTTTTTTTCTCTTTTTAGCATCTGCTAAATTTTTCATTTTAGCAACTTCAGCTGCAGTTAAAAGTTGAGTTTTATTTTTGTTCATTAAAGCTTCTATTTTCTTAACTATAGTAGCTGTTGGTGCTTTGTCAAATAATTTTACAAGTTTTTCATAAGTTATAAAACCTTTTGCGTTTTCGGCAAAAAGCTCTTCTATTTGTGAAAATGCCTCTTTTGCAGAACTCATTAAATTCCTTTCTAGTATTTCACTGGTTGAATATCATTAATTTAATATGATAAAAAGTTATGGATTATACCGAAATTTTATTAAAAATATATAAATTTAAATGTGGAACGCTATTTGCTTTAGCTAATTTTTAAATATTATTTTGGATTTAGGACAAATATGCAAAATGGTTATTATCAAGCAACCGGAGCGATGGTTGCACAATTTAATAGATTAAATGTAATATCAAATAATCTAGCAAATGTAAATACAATAGGCTTTAAAAGAGATGATGTTGTTATAGGTGATTTTGAAAGAATTTTTAAACAAACTCAAGATGAATTACCACTAAAAAATCATACAAGAGATGGTGCAAAATATCTAAACCGCACTATTGATAGAGTTCCTCAGGTGAGTGAACAATATACTGATTTTAGCGCTGGTGGATTAAAACATAGCCTAAATACATTAGATTTTGCTTTAAAAAGAGAGGATTTGTTTTTTTTAGTTCAAACTCCAAATGGTGCTAAATTGACAAAAAATGGAGCCTTTACACTAGATAGCGAGGGTTTTATAGTAAATAAAGATGGTTTTCGTGTTTTACCTAGTAACTATCAAGAACAAAATGAAAGAGGTATTCAAACACCTCAGGGGACACACATAACATCTGATAAAAATGGAAATTTATACTCAAACAATAAGGCTTTTGCTAAGTTTTTTATCGCACAACCAAAAGAGATTAGAAACTTAGAAAAAATTGGGGCTAATTTGTTTGAACTGAAAAATTTAGATGAGTTAAGAGACGCAGATGATACCGGTAGTCTCTTGCAAGGATATACTCAGATGTCGAATGTAAATCCAGTCACAGAGATGGTAGGGCTTATAGAAACTCAAAGAATGGTTGATATGTATCAAAAGGTTATGAATACCCATATGAACGATCTGAATCAAGATGCTGTCACAAAACTTGGTGCAGTAAAAGCTTAAATAACAAAAGGATAAAACTATGATGAGATCTCTTTATACTGCAGCTACAGGAATGATAGCTCAGCAAACTCAAATAGATGTTACTTCGCATAACATCGCAAATGTTAATACTTACGGATACAAGAAAAACAGAGCCGAATTTGCTGATTTGATGTATCAAACTATGGAATATGCTGGAACAGCTACAAGCCAGACAACAACAAGTCCTACTGGCATAGAGGTTGGTCTTGGTGTTAGACCTACTGCTATAAATAAAATTTTCTCTCAGGGTTATTTTAAAGAGACAGGGAATAATCTTGACATGGTTATTGCTGGTGATGGATTTTTTCAAGTTCAGCTACCTGATGGAACTACTGCTTATACTAGAAATGGCGCTTTTAAACTTGATGCTAATGGAACTGTTGTAAACTCAGATGGATATCAACTAATACCACAAATCACAATACCAGCTAATGCTACTCAAATTTCAATAGGCACCGATGGAACGATATCTGTTTTACAAGCTGGGGAACAAGAAACAAATCAGATAGGACAAATAGAACTCGCAAATTTTATAAATCCGGCAGGGCTTCATTCAATGGGAGACAATAACTATCTTCAAACTAGTGCTAGTGGTAATGTTGTTGTAGGTATTGCTGGACTTGACGGGCTTGGAACAATAAGACAAGGTTTTGTTGAGATGAGCAACGTTCAGCTTGTTGAGGAGATGACTGACCTTATAACAGGACAGCGTGCTTATGAGGCAAACTCCAAGGCAATTACAACAAGTGACTCTATGCTTGAAATCGTAAATGGACTTAAAAGGTAGATAAAATGATATATTTTTTTGTTATTATTAGTTTTATAGTTGTCCTTTGGATAGTTGATATATTTTATTTTTATGAAAATAATTCAGATAATAAAGTTGATACGAGAAATATAAGAAATGAAAATCTTAAAAGGCTAAAAGATAGTTATGGGTTTAAATGATTTAATTTTTTATTGAAATACCAAATACTAAATAAGCATTTGGTATTTGATTTGATAATGTTAAATTATCAATTTTTAGATGTTTTTGTTTGCTTCATCCGTCTAATTTTCATTTTTTTATAATTATATATTATATCTGCAATTATTTTATAATTTAAACTTTCTTATATTTCTTTTGCAAAATCACCATCTATTTTTTTATTAATATCAAAGTATTTTAAATTTAACAACCAATTAGTAGCTCTTTCTTTGTTTCTTAAAAAAGAAATTTTTTACAATCAACTATTTTACTAATTCCATAATACGCTGAATTATCAGCATAAAGTTCTAGCGTAAATTCAAAACGATGTTCTTTGTTCTCAAGTTATTTTTTTATAGATAGTTGATAATTGTTAATATATACGTTTATTTGTTAATTCTTGTATTTTTATTTGTATGCGTTTTCAAACTCTTCTTTTTTGAAGTTATTTTACGATTGTATTTATAAAATCATTAATAATTTTATGTTTTGCATCGATAAAATTTCATTTATTTCTTTAACTAGTTTATAACTTTTTCTTATTGTCTATAATTATTTATTTCTTTTTTGGATTTATCAACTCGTTTAAGGCATTCTTGTAATGCTTTATAAAGACATATAAGTCAGTTATGTTTTTAATATCATTAAGCCAATTTGTTATTTCTTTATTATAAATTATATGTTTGTAGATATTTATTGTCTTGAACTAATCTATAATCATCTTTGCTATAATCAGATAGTTTTCCGTGTCCTTTAAGTGTTAGATATATAACATAGACATTATTTCAATTTTCTAACCCATAATCTTTTTTATGCTTTCAATATATCACTGTATTTGTATTTTTTGTCTTGTATGTAAATTTTATTTTCTATTGTTATATGTTTATAATTATCAGTGACAAAAATATTTATAATATTATATTCTTTATAGACTTTTATGCTTTTACAATCAATCCTAAAATCTTGCATGCATAAGGCTTTTATAAATTTAGATAAAAACAACTCATCTTGATAATATTCTGATTGCGGGTTTATTGATAAATATATAAAATTAAAATACAATCTTACCTAATCGTGTCCTTTTAGAAATATTGTAGAGATGTTATAATAGTGCAAGCCGCACTTTTATCTTTTGCTTTCTTCTTTGTATTTTTAAAAGGCTTGTTTAAATTTATTAAAATACATACATACATACATACAATAACATAAAAGAATAAAAAATACATTTAAATTTATTAAATAAAAAAAATAAAACAGAATAAGAAATAAAGATATACAATAAATAAAGATATATGAATAAAGAGAAACTAATTGGATTTATAAAAAGAAAGAATAAACAAAGCTCGCAGCGACTTACTTTCCCGACATCCCAGTAAGAGAGAGTATCATCAGCCAGGACGAGCTTAGCTTCTTGGTTCGAGATGGAGCAAGGCGTTTCCTCGTCTGTATAGCCACGAGCAGTGTTAAATAAAAGATTTAAATATAATCTCTTATTTAACACTGTTTGTGTTAAATTATATCGTTAAGAGTAAAGCTTGTTTTATCAAACAATCTTTTCTTGTATAAGGTTTTACCCTTAACAAGGAAGTGATGCTTAAAAAGATAAGCAAACGAGCTATTAGTACTGGTCAGCTAAATGACTTTCATCAATTACACACCCAGCCTATCAAACTAGTAGTCTACTAGAGCTCTTAAAAGAAGATTCATCTTGGAGTTGGCTTCGAGCTTAGATGCTTTCAGCTCTTATCACATCCGAACGTAGCTACCGAGCGATGCCCTTGGCAGGACAACTCGTACACCAGTGGTTCGTTCAACCCGGTCCTCTCGTACTAGGGTCAACTCTCCTCAATCTTCTTACGCCCACGGCAGATAGGGACCGAACTGTCTCACGACGTTCTGAACCCAGCTCGCGTACCGCTTTAAATGGCGAACAGCCATACCCTTGGGACCTGCTCCAGCCCCAGGATGCGATGAGCCGACATCGAGGTGCCAAACCTCCCCGTCGATGTGAGCTCTTGGGGGAGATCAGCCTGTTATCCCCGGGGTACCTTTTATCCTTTGAGCGATGGCCCTTCCACACAGAACCACCGGATCACTAAGACCGACTTTCGTCCCTGCTTGACATGTACGTCTTGCAGTTAAGCTGGCTTATACCTTTATACTCTACGAACGATTTCCAACCGTTCTGAGCCAACCTTTGTAAGCCTCCGTTACATTTTGGGAGGCGACCGCCCCAGTCAAACTACCCACCAGACATTGTCCTGCATGAGGATAACTCATGCCAGTTAGCTATCAGAATAAAGAAGAGTGGTATCTCAACAATGGCTCATATACAACTGGCGTCATATACTCAAAGCCTCCCACCTATCCTGCACATCTTTATCCCAATAGCAGTGTCAAGCTGTAGTAAAGGTCCACGGGGTCTTTCCGTCTTGCCGCGGGTAGGAGGAATTTTCACCTCCACTACAATTTCACTGGATCCCTCTTCGAGACAGCTCCCATCTCGTTACGCCATTCATGCAGGTCGGTATTTAACCGACAAGGAATTTCGCTACCTTAGGACCGTTATAGTTACGGCCGCCGTTTACTCGGGCTTCGATCAAATGCTTCGCAGAGCTAACATCATCAATTAACCTTCGAGCACCGGGCAGGCGTCACACCCTATACATCCTCTTACGAGTTAGCAGAGTGCTGTGTTTTTGGTAAACAGTCGGGAGGGACTCTTTGTTGTAACCTTCAATGCTTACGGAGTAAATCCTTAACAAAGTTAGGCACACCTTATACCGAAGATACGGTGCTATTTTGCAGAGTTCCTTGAAGAGAGTTCTTCCACGCGCCTTAGAATACTCATCCCACCCACCTGTGTCGGTTTACGGTACGGGCAACATTATCTAAACTTAGAAACTTTTCTTGGCTCGACAGTATCAAGGATTCAGACTCGATTCCGAAGAATGTTGTCTGCCTGTGGGGTCTCGGCTTAAAAAGAACCGGATTTGCCTGATTCTTAACCTACACCTTTCGACCAGCACTTCCATCCGCTGGCTCCTTTAACTCTAAGCGTCCTTCCATCGCACAATAATGTTGGCATTGGAATATTAACCAATTTTCCATCGCATACCCCTTTCGGACTTTGCTTAGGACCCGGCTAACCCTACGATGACGAGCATCGCGTAGGAAACCTTGGGTTTACGGCGTTGGGGATTCTCACCCCAATTATCGCTACTCATGCCTGCATGCTCACTTCTATCCGCTCCAGCGCTCCTTACCGGTACACCTTCAACGCTGAATAGAACGCTCTCCTACCACTTAGTAAAACTAAGTCTAAAGCTTCGGTACTCATTTTAGCCCCGTTATATTTTCCGCGCAAAATCACTAGACCAGTGAGCTATTACGCTTTCTTTAAAGGATGGCTGCTTCTAAGCCAACCTCCTGGTTGTTACAGTAACTTCACATCGTTTTCCACTTAAATGAGATTTAGGGACCTTAGCTGTTAGTCTGGGTTGTTCCCCTCTCGACGACGGATTTTATCACTCGCCGCCTGACTGCTGTGATTACACACTAGGTATTCGGAGTTTGATAGGGTTTGGTACATTGGTGTATGCCCTAGCCCATTCAGTGCTCTACCCCCTAGTGTTACGACACAACGCTATACCTAAATATATTTCGGAGAGAACCAGCTATCACGATGTTTGATTGGCCTTTCACCCCTATCCACAAGTCATCCCATAGCTTTTCAACGCTAGCGGGTTCGGTCCTCCACTGGCTCTTACACCAGTTTCAACCTGCTCATGGATAGATCACATCGTTTCGGGTCTGCAACATCTGACTAATCGCCCTATTAAGACTTGCTTTCGCTACGGCTCCGGGTTTCCTTAACCTCGCCAGACATCACAACTCGCAGGCTCATTATGCAAAAGGCAGTCCATCACCCTGATAAATCATAGGGCTCTGAATGATTGTAAGTAAATGGTTTCAGGTTCTATTTCACTCTGATCACCTCAGTTCTTTTCACCTTTCCCTCACGGTACTTGTTCGCTATCGGTCTAGTAGTAGTATTTAGGGTTGGATAGTGGTCTACCCAGCTTCAGACAGAATATCACGTGTTCCGCCCTACTCAGGATACTGCTAAGTAAAACATCGCTTTCATATACGGGAGTATCACCCTCTACGCTTAACCTTTCCAGGTTATTCTATTAGCTTTGTTTAGTCTATGTTGCAGTCCTACAACCCCACTAGTAAACTAGTGGTTTGCCCTCTTACGCGTTCGCTCGCCGCTACTAGCGTAATCTCTTTTGATTTCTCTTCCTGTTGGTACTAAGATGTTTCAATTCCCAACGTTTGCTCCATTATATGGTAACTGACATCGCTATCAGTTGGGTTGCCCCATTCGGAAATACCCGGATCAAAGCCCCTTGACGGCTCCCCGAGTCTTATCGCAGCCTGGCACGTCCTTCATCGCCTCTACTAGCCAAGGCATCCACCATTTACTCTTAGTAGCTTACCTTTTTTACCTATTAATACATAATAAGTTGTTAGTATATTTTTTGTTATATTCTAATTCGCATCACTTCCTTGTTAAAGGTAACTGTTATACATAATAAATAAAATATAATAATTATACTTTTACTATGTAGTTACTAAATCTAAACACATAATCCCCAAGACGGAAAGCATTAACAGATAATATAGATAAGTTTTAATCCTATAATATCTTGTGATGTTAAACTTCTGTATTTATATACAAGAGATTAGATATTTAAATCTTTAACAAGTCCTGTAAAATTGTTTTTATTAAAACTTGCTTGTGACTCTTAACAATTGTAATTAAAAGAACAACGATTTGTTTAAAAATAAAATATTGACTTAATATTTTAAAGGAGATAAACTCCGTTTCTCAAATCGTGAGCTGGAATTATATAAGAGTAATGCTTAATATGTGCTTAATGTTATAAAAAAAATAAAAATATTTTAGTTTGTTGGAATTTAGAGAAAGCTAATAGTAATTTCCATGTATAATAGCGGTTTAAAATGTATAATGATAGAATAAATTTTAAAGTAGTATAAAATTTAAGGACACAAGTGATAGAAATTGATAATATCATAGAAGAGCTAAAAAGTAATTTTCAAAAACGAGAGCTACAAAATATAAAAACTAATGGATTGCATATAATAAAAAATAAAAACAAACTATTAAATTTAACAAGCAACGACTATCTTGGTATAGCATCTACACAGATATTTGATGATGAGTTTATGAAAAGTATATTAAATAAGCCTTTAAAATTTAGTGCGTCTAGTTCTAGAAGTCTTAGTGGTAATCATAATGAGTTTGAAAAATTAGAACAATATTTACAAAACTCATATCAAAACAACAAACAAGCCTTATTATTTAATAGCGGATACCATCTAAATGTAGGAGTGATATCAGCACTTAGTGGGATAAAAAATATTCTTTTTTTAATAGACAGACAAGCACATGCAAGTATGTATGATGGCTTAAAGCAAGGTTGGGCTAGCTTTAAAAGATATAGACATAATGATTTAAAGCACTTAGAAGAGTTGATACAAAAAAACCAAAATGAGTTTAAATATATTATAGTTTTAACAGAGGCTATTTTTAGTATGGACGGGGATTTTGCAGATATAGCAAGTCTGGTAAATCTAAAACAAAAATATGAAAATATATTACTATATATAGATGAAGCTCATAGTGTTGGAGCTTGTGGAGAAAATGGACTTGGGCTAGTAAAGGCTAGTGGATTTGCCAAAGAAGTTGATTTTGTGGTGTATACATTTGGAAAAGCGCTAGCAAGTGTAGGCGCAGCCTTGCTTTGTGAGCAAAGCTTTAAAGAATTTTTTGTAAACAAAGCAAGAAGTCTTATATACTCAACAGCATTGCCACAGATAAATGTAGCCTACACAAATTTCATATTTAAAAAAATAGAAGGTATGGACACTCAAAGAAAAGAGTTAACAAAACTAAGCTTTGATTTTAAATCAGCCCTAGCCAGCAATAAAATAAATGCAATAGGTGATGCACATATAATCAGTATAATTACAAAAAGTAGTGAGATGGCAACAAAGCTAGCAAAAAATCTAGAACAAAACGGATATTATGCACCAGCTATAAGACCGCCGACTGTCGCTCCAAATAGTTCTCGTATTAGAATTTCACTAAACTCACTTATAAAGTTACAAGATTTAAATAAGCTTATAGAGGTGGTTTGTGATGAAATTTAAGTATTTAGCACAAAATAATTCAGAGAATTTACTATTATTTTTCACAGGATTTGCAAGCGAACCAAGCCATTTTTTACATTTAAAAATTAGCGATAAGTTTGATATTGCCATTATATACGAATATGAAAGTCTAAATTTTTCAAAAGATTTACTATCAAAATACACAAATATACAAATAATTGCCTTTAGTATGGGAGTTGGAGTAGCTTCAAGAATTGATTTTAATTTATTGCTAAACAATAAACAAAAATTGAGTTTTAATCTAGCAATAGGCGGCACACCTTACGGAATTGATAGAGTTTATGGGATACATGGTGCGATTTTTAAACGAAGCATAGAAAGTTTTGAGCCAAATGAATTTATAAAAAATATGGGCGCTAAGGATTTGGCTATCGATACAAAAAGAGATTATAAAAAAGAGTTAAAATACTTATTTGACTTATGCCAAAACGAGCCCATAAATACAAATTGGCAAAAGGCCCTAGCTGGAGCAAGTGATAAAATATTTCCACCTACAGCAATGCAAAAATTTTTCAAAGAAAAACTAAGCACCATAGAAGCTGGGCATTTTGTATTTAATAAATTTAAAAGCTGGGATGAGTTTTGGATAGAGTAGCAAATAATTTTTTAAAGGCGAAAGACACCTATGAAAAAGAAGCTAAAATTCAAAAGATTATGAGAGAAAGGCTACTTAAAGAGTTATTAGCACGAAAAAAATCACATTATAGTAAAATCTGGGAATTTGGCTCTGGACAAGACGAGCTTGGTAAAATAATCCGTAAACATATAAGCTACGAGAAGTATTTAAGTAGCGATATAAACGACTATAAAATAGATTATAAAGAAAAAAATGTAAATTTCAAAGCTATAGATATGAATAAAATATCAGATTTTGGTGATATTGGAAAATTTGATTTAATAATTTCAAATGCCTGTTTGCAATGGCTAGATGCTAGCAAAATAATCCCCTTGCTTAGCAAGCACTTAAAAGAAAATGGAGTTTTAGCTATAAGTACATTTGGAAAAGAAAATTTAAAACAAATATATACTCTTACAGGTCTTGGTCTTAGCTATCTTGATATAAATGAATTAAAAAACTTATGCAAAAGCTATAAAGATGTAAAAATAAAAAGTGAATTGTACGAACTTAAATTTAATAATCCCTTAGAGCTTTTTAGACACCTAAAAAATAGTGGTGTAAATAGCCTAGGAAATATTTATCTTAGTAAAAGCATATTAGCAAAATGTGAAAATGAGTTTAAAAATACACTTACATACGAACCTATTTATATAATCGCAAAAAAGTAATTTTATATACAAGAATTTTTATTTATTAATAATTTATCTATATAATTAGTAAAAAACTATGTAAGGAATAAAAATGCAAATAACTGATGAAAGATTTTTTAATAAGCGTAGGGAGTTTTTAAAACTTGGCGCTATGGCAAGTCTTGCCGCTATAAATGCAAAGGCCAATGAACTAGGTCTTATACAAGATGAAAAAGAGATATTTCAAAATATTCTTAACCTGGAAGCAAATAATGAAACCGGAAGAAAATTAACTTCTTATGAAAATGCAAGTAGCTATGTAAATTTTTATGAATTTAGTACGAACAAAACAGCGGCTGCCAAACAAGCAAAGGATTTAAATACAGATGGCTGGATGGTAAGTGTAGGTGGAGAGTGTGAAAGACCTATGAATTTAAGCATAAATGATATGCTTAAATTTAAACTACAAAAAAGAGTTTATCGTTTTAGATGTGTTGAGGCTTGGGGTATGGTAGTGCCTTGGGTTGGATTTGAGTTAAGAGAGCTGATAAAATTAGCACAGCCAACAAATGAAGCAAAATTTATAAAATTCACAACTCTTCTTGATCCAAATAAATTTCCAGATCAAAAATCAACATTTCCAAATATACCATATCCTTATGTAGAAGGTCTTAGAATGGATGAAGCTATGCACCCGCTTACAATAATAGCACTTGGAATGTATGATAAGCCGCTTGGCGGAGCAAATGGAGCACCGTTAAGACTTGTTGTGCCTTGGAAATATGGTTTTAAAAGCATAAAATCCATAGCAAAAATAGAATTTGTAAAAGAACAACCAAAAACAACATGGGAACAATTAGCACCTAATGAATATGGCTTTTATGCAAATGTAAATCCGAACGTAGATCATCCAAGATGGTCTCAGGCAAATGAGCGAGTACTTGGAAGCTTTAAGAGAGAAAAGACTCTAATGTTTAATGGTTACGATGAAGTAGCAAGTTTATATAATGGCATGGATTTGGAGAAGTTTTTTTAATGAAGCTAAAATTTATAACAATATTTATATCATCTCTTATTATAAGTGCGGTGGTCTTAGTTAGCACAATAAATATGGCTTTAAACACTGCCGATCCGCTAGATAAATTGTATTCATATACTGGCTACGCAAGTTTGGGAATAATATCTTTTTGTATATTGCTTAGCAAATTTAAACTTCATAAATATGCAAGGGCTTTGGGGCTTAGCTCTATTATGTTTGTTATAGCTCATTTGTATTCTTATGTAGTTCTAGATAAAGAGTTAATGTTTTTAGAAATTATTAAAGAGCTTGGAAGAAATAAATTTATTTGGCTAGGTTTAATCTCGGCATTAATTTTAATTAGTGCAAGTGTGCTTAGTATAAATAAATTTCAAAAATATCGTAAAAGCAGAAGAGTATTAGTTTATCTTGCAATACTTTTTGCGAGTATGCATATTTTTAGTTCAGCAAAATCACCAGGATTTGTGGAATATTTTTTAGTAACTTATTCTATTGCTTTAATAGCATTAAGCTATAAAAAATTAATATTTAAACAAAAAATCAAAACAGCACAAAGCATATAACCACAGCACAAATAAAATAGGCATAGGTTTTACGTTACTTAGATAAAAGCAGAGGGTTAGAAACTCAATCTTTTCTAACCCTTAAAAAAGTAGCAAAGCGTGGTATACCATTTTTTGTTAATTTTTGATATTTGAAAGTAATAATACTCCCAATCTTTGGTGGATTTTTACGATTATCATCACTAAAACCAGATCCTATTTTAAATCTAATTCTATTTGCTAACTCACAAGTTATTGATCCCATCATATCTTTATACTTACCTTTGCCTTTATTTATAGACACTACCTTACACTCTTCATCAATAAATCGTTTATACTTTAAATTTAAATTACTTCTTGATTTTATGTATTTAGAGTTTGGCGCGCGAATTACAACACCTTCTCCGCCACTACTTATAATCTCATCTAACAAGCTATCTAATTCTTTCTTGCTTGTTATAAGTTTTTGGGGTATAAGCTTTATATGATTTTTTATATTATTGTTGTTGGAATTTTTATCTATATAATCTTGAACTACTTTCAAACGCTCAATCAATCCACCATTTGTATTAGGCACATCAAATATATAATAAGTTATATTTTTCCATTCTTTTTCATTTGGTGTTTGATCCATAACTATACTTTGTATTTTTTCAAATTCATCTGTTTTAGTATACAGTTCTCCATCTAATGCAAAGTCTGGAAGTGCTTTTAAAAAATAAGAAGGTGCATTTATAATCTTACCTTGTCTGCTTTTTAAATTTTTACCATCCCAATAAGCTCTTATGCCATCAAGCTTCTCACTAGCATACCATCCACTTATATTCTGATCTTTATATGTGCCAAGCTTCATTAATTCAATAGCATAAATACTTTGAATACATATAAAGACAATAACAATTAACTTTAAAATTTTATCCACCAATATCCTTTATGATTTTTAATATTTTTTATTAAATTGACATTACACAATCATATCTAAAAAACAACAAACAACCAAATAAGATAAAAAAATAAAAAACATTAAATTAAAATATATAAGAATTTAAATAAAATAATCTAAGCAAAGAACTATTATAAAAATCAAACAATAAGAAATAAAAAAAATAAAGAATTTAAAAACTAATCTAATATAGTTTTATATTTATAAATTAAGAAATAAAATAAAAAAAATATATAAAAGTTAAAAAAGAAAAAGTAATAAAAACAAAAAAAGAAAAAAGTAAATTAATAGTTATAATATATTAGATATAAATAAAATAAACAATGATAAAAAAATATGGAATAGTTAAAAAGAGTATATTGTTAAACTATATTAATGGTGGGCCTAACAAGACTTGAACTTGTGACCTCACCCTTATCAGGGGTGCACTCTAACCAGCTGAGCTATAGGCCCTTAAATGGTGGAGAATAGCGGGATCGAACCGCTGACCTCCTGCGTGCAAAGCAGGCGCTCTCCCAGCTGAGCTAATTCCCCAATATTAATTTCTAAATACTAATAGAAATAAAATATATTTAATTATTAGCTGTCAATCTTTCAAAACTAAACAAGGATCAATTGATATATTTTCCTTTGATGTATATCTTGTGAGAGAATATACATTGTACTCTAGAAAGGAGGTGATCCAACCGCAGGTTCTCCTACGGTTACCTTGTTACGACTTCACCCCAGTCGCTGATTCCACTGTGGGCGGTAGCTAGTTTAGCATTCCGACTTCGAGTGAAATCAACTCCCATGGTGTGACGGGCGGTGAGTACAAGACCCGGGAACGTATTCACCGTAGCATGGCTGATCTACGATTACTAGCGATTCCGGCTTCATGGAGTCGAGTTGCAGACTCCAATCCGAACTGGGACATATTTTATAGATTTGCTCCATCTCGCGATATTGCTTCTCATTGTATATGCCATTGTAGCACGTGTGTCGCCCCGGACATAAGGGCCATGATGACTTGACGTCGTCCACACCTTCCTCCTCCTTACGAAGGCAGTCTCATTAGAGTGCTCGCCCTAAGCGTTAGCAACTAATGACGTGGGTTGCGCTCGTTGCGGGACTTAACCCAACATCTCACGACACGAGCTGACGACAGCCGTGCAGCACCTGTCTTAACATTTCTGCAAGCAGACACTCTTCCATCTCTGGATGATTTGTTAGATATCAAGTCCGGGTAAGGTTCTTCGCGTATCTTCGAATTAAACCACATGCTCCACCGCTTGTGCGGGTCCCCGTCTATTCCTTTGAGTTTTAATCTTGCGACCGTACTCCCCAGGCGGTATACTTAATCCGTTAGGTGCATTACTGCCTTGACTAGCAAAGCAACAACTAGTATACATCGTTTAGGGCGTGGACTACCAGGGTATCTAATCCTGTTTGCTCCCCACGCTTTCACGCCTTAGCGTCAGTTGAGTTCCAGCAGATCGCCTTCGCAATGGGTATTCCTGGTGATCTCTACGGATTTTACCCCTACACCACCAATTCCATCTGCCTCTCCCTCACTCTAGATTATCAGTTTCCCAAGCAGTTCTATGGTTAAGCCATAGGATTTCACAAAAGACTTGATAATCCGCCTACGCGTCCTTTACGCCCAGTGATTCCGAGTAACGCTTGCACCCCCCGTATTACCGCGGCTGCTGGCACGGAGTTAGCCGGTGCTTATTCGTTAGGTACCGTCATGGTTCTTCCCTAACAAAAGGAGTTTACGCTCCGAAAAGTGTCATCCTCCACGCGGCGTTGCTGCTTCAGGGTTTCCCCCATTGAGCAATATTCCCTACTGCTGCCTCCCGTAGGAGTCTGGACCGTGTCTCAGTTCCAGTGTGACTGATCATCCTCTCAGACCAGTTATGCGTCATAGCCTTGGTAAGCCATTACCTTACCAACTAGCTGATACAATATAGCCTCATCCCTTACCGAAAAACTTTCCCGACCAAACTTATGTTTGGAAGGAGTATAGAGTATTAGCAGTCATTTCTAACTGTTGTCCTCTTGTAAGGGGCAGATTAGCTATACATTACTCACCCGTGCGCCACTAAGATTAAAAAAGCAAGCTTAATTAATCTCCGTTCGACTTGCATGTATTAGGCACGCCGCCAGCGTTCACTCTGAGCCAGGATCAAACTCTCCATATAATTTATATGAAGTTTTTAATCTAAAAAACTTTAATTTTTTTGTTAATCAGTTTTAAGTCTATAAACAATATAGACTGGCTCAATCGATCACTTGTTTAGATTTCAAAGATTGACTAATAGTTTAACATTTATAATTTAACAGAACAACGATATTTAAAAAGAAAAGCTTTATTAACTAAAAGTTAAAGGTGGTTTCTCAAATCGTGAGCTGGAATTATATAAGAGTAATGCTTAAATGCTACTTAAATATAAAATAATATTTTAAATAATTTGAATTTGGGTGAGTTTGGGTTGGTTTTATGTAAAAGTATGGAAAATAATAGAAATTATGATTATGTTTCTATGGGTATATATAGGTTGATGATTGTTGTGTGGGGGGGGGTGAGAGTTCTAGGTTTATTATGTTTGTATTTTAATATATAAATGGATATAAAATAATGATAATTAAGTATATTAATATTGTATTCTGTAATTAGATATCTATAGTATAGACACCATAATTTATACAAAAAATATATAACCACTAAAAACCTTAATTGGTTTAACAAAAAAATACTTAAACTTCAAACAACAAATTATTAAATTTATTTTTTATACACTACCTATTTTGCTGTGTAAAAAAATACTAATCACAAGTTAATATATATCCTGTTTCTGATACATTTTTTAGCTTTATGCCAAGCTCTCTTTTTAATCTTAATATAGTGTTTTGAATAGCACCTTTACTTACATACTCATTACCATACACAAACTCTTCTATCATCTCATAGCTAACTAGTTTATTTAGATTATAAGCAAAGAGCCAAAAGAATTTATTTTGAAGATAGGATAGGTAAATTTCTTCTCCATTTTTAAATATCTTTTCTTTTTCTAAATTTATACTTATCTGATCGTTTATTTTTGTGAGTTTTTGATCTTTTTCATAAGTTAGGGCTATTATCATAGATCTTAGTTCTTTTATATCTATTGGTTTTTTTAAAAAAAGAGCGGCACCTTGTTGTATACTCTTTATTAAATTCATATCAGTATCAAAAGATGTAAATACTATAAATTTTTGATAAGGTTTTATTTTAGAAATTTCTTTCATCATTTCTAGACCATTCATTATTGGCATATGAATGTCAGTTATAACGATATTTGCTTTATATTTTTTAAAATTTTCTATACCCTCAAGCCCATCTTTTGCTCCATAAACATTGTTACAATAAGGTTTCAAACCACTTACTAAAAGCTCTCTTGACATATCATCATCTTCTACGATTAGCACTGATATGTCTTTTAAAAATTTTAGAGATTCATTTATCATAGGTTTTCCTTTTTGCTTTTTAAATTTATATCAAAACTTAGTTCAAATTCTGTAGGTTCTGCATTTTTTATAAGTTTGATATCTCCATTAATTTTTTCATTTGCTAGTTTTTTGCCAAAGTAAAGTCCTATACCATTTCCATATTTTTTAGTTGTTTTTGGCTGTGAAAAAATTTTACCTATCATTATTTCATTTATACCACTACCAAATTCACTAACTTTTATATAACACTTTAAGTTGCTAAATTTTACCGATATAGTTATCTTTCTCTTTTGTATGTCGTTTTTAAACTTGTCCGCTAAAGCATCTTTTGCATTGTGAATAAGTATAAGCAGTATTTGCTGGATTATATTTTCTATTTGGTTTACTTGTTTATCATCTTTTATATCCAAAACAATATGAACATTTGCTCTTGCTAGTTCCGTATGCATTAATGTCAGCAGATTTTGAATGCTTTGCTTTATACTAAACTCGCTGATATTTTCTGTGGTTTTATAAAAATTTCTAAAAATTTCAATAGTATTATTTAAAAGAACGATTGATTTTTGTCCTTTGCTCAGCATACTTTCCAAAACCCCATCTTCCAAATTACCCTCTTTTTTTAACATCAATAGGGTTGAAATCATTAAATTTAATGAATTTACAGGCTGGATAAATTGGTGATTTATCCCAGTTAGTAGCTCTCCTGCTTCACTCATTTTGGCTTTATGCGAAAGCAAAAGCTCATATTCGTCCTTGCTTTTTTTAATTTTTTCATACATTAAATTATGTAAAAAATTTGCCAAAGCCGCTAGTAATATAAAAGCAAAAAGAACAAGTATGGCATTTTTGGTTATTGTTGATAAAAGTTTATTTATCTCTTCTTTATTGTTTGTCCCAGCTCCTATATACCAGTTTAGTGAAGGAATTTCTGAAATAGATATAAAATTTGAATCTACTTGTAAGCTTGTTATATCTTCATCTATCAAAAATATACTTTTAAATTTATTTTGAATCTTATTTTTTAAATTTAAATCATTTATTTTGGTTAAAATTTCACCACTATGTGTTACTATAAAAGAGTAAGAATTTGGTTGAAGTTTGAAATTATTTATATTTTTAAAAAGACTTTCTAGTCTTACAATCCCGCAAATAGCGGCTTCAAATTTATTGTTTTTATAGTTTGGAACACATATATTTAGTGTTTTTTCTTTTAAAATTGTATGAGTTGGCATAAAATTCACAGTTGGTTTTAGATTTTCTTTGGTATCTAAATACCATATTAAATTTAGTCTTGTTTTTCTTTCATACTCATTTATAATTTTTTCGCCATTTATATAAAGTTCTCCATCTTTATTTAAAATTTGTATAAGATCAAAACCACTTGCAGAACCTTTTAAAAATATTTTGGTAAATTTTTTGATTTTTTCTTCATCTTGAAGAACATTAGATGCTTCTATGAATTTAGAAGCCGAAGAAAGTAAATTTATCCTTTCATTTAGCCAAAAATGAAATACTTCAACTATGTTTTGACTTGTTGTTTGCGAATTTTTGTTTAAAAGTGTTGTTATCTGGTATTTTGCATTGTTGTACATATTTACCCCAAGAAATACAACCAACATGCTTAAAATAATTATTATGGTATAAAATTTTAAATTTTTCTCATTTAAAAAATGCACTCATATTCCTTTTTGAAATATAAAAACAACTATACCAAAAAAGGTCTAATAATAGACCTTTTTATTATTTTGGATTTTTAACTGTTGTTATGATTTTACTAGTAAATAACACTAATAATACAATAAAACAAACAACAAAGCCAAGTAAAGTACTATCTGCCATAGACATAAAGTGTTTTGAAGGTATCAAATACCAGCCATCTTGATATAGGTTTATGAAGTATTCTTGAATGCTATTTAAAGTAACTCCATCTGGTATTACAGAGTTTTCAAATCCACAATCCCCAGTAGGTAAAAACCAATCAGGGGCCCATATGTGAAGTGGTAAGTTAAATGGATATGTTGGATCTGTTGAACAACCTTGAACACCAAAAGGATCATCACTATGTGCTGCTGCATGTATTCTAGCAAGCTTTACACTATACATAATTCCTTGTATCGCACCCCAAAAAGCAAAAGCATACCCAGGTAGTGTAAAATAATTTTTCTTAGGGTCTATTGTTGCTAATATCCCACCAAGAGTCATACATAAAAATGCAAATCTTATATATACACATTGCTCGCAAGGAGGCATATAAAGATAGTGCTGAAAGAAAGAGTGGGCTAGGATTACTAGCCCCGCACTTACAATTATCAACAATATCCAAGGGTATCTAGTATATTGCCAAGATGATATTTTTTGTATTATATTCATTTTTAAAGCCTATTTTTTTAATAGTTCTTCTATAAGTTGTGCAAAACCATCTATTGATTTGATACTACTTGTATAGATTAGATATTTACCATTTACAACAAATGCTGGAACACCTTGAATTTTAGCTACATCATAGGCAGCATCCCATTTTTTAAGTAAGTCTTGAACTTCTGGAGTTTGTAACTCTTTGTTATATTCATCCATACTCATACCAACAGCATCAAGACCTGTTTTTAAGAAAGCTGCTTCATTCTTACCAGCATCCCATCTCTCTTTTTTGTCATGATAGGCTTTATAGTATGCAAATTTAGCTTTTTTAAATAGTGATTTTTCATCTAAAAGACTAGTGCCACTTTTCATATCTTTAACAGCTAAAATAGCCAATATTTTACTTCCAGCCTCACCATAATCACCCTTTGTTTTTAGATGAAATGGAACATATTTTAAACCAGCAACTTTTTCAACAACTTTTGGTGTTACACTTTTATCATATTTATAACAAAATGGGCAAGCATAACTAAATACTTTTGTTAGTGTATTGTTTTCTACAGGCAAAGGATTTTCTAATTTCATATAGTCTTTTCCTTCTGTAAAAGCATTTGCACTTAAAGCACCAAAGATAGCAACAGCTGACAAAAGTTTAGTTGTCTTAGTAAATAAAGATTTCATAATAAAACTCCTTGTGATAAAATTTGATAATGTAATTTTATACAAACCAACTTCCAAAAAAATAACGCTAGTATAAATTTAAGATTAAATATATTGTTTATTTAAAAATTACTCAGTAACATATAAATTTAAACCAGATATATAATTTAGTGCATTTGTATATTGAATTAATACTGTTTTAATATTTGCGTGATTTTTTTGTTATTTTATTTTTATAGAATTACTTAAATATATAAATTTATTAAATATAAAAAATAATTTTTGTATTTAATATTTGAAAATATTAAATCAATAAGGAGTAGATCAATGAAATCAAAAAGTATTATTTCATCAGCCTTAGTTGCTGCAATGCTAGTCGGCGGACTTAGCACAACTGCATTTGCCATAGGTGGACCAAGCGGACCAAAAAACGACTATCAAGTACAAGGTAAAATAGGTGCTATTAAGTTAAATCCTTATGGATATGCCCCGCTAACAGCTATAATTATGAATGGTGGCTACATCCTTTCAGATGTAAAAGTAACCATTCTTCCGAAAAAAGATGGACAAACTATTAGTTACAAGGTAGATAATCAAACTCTAAAAACTTATGGTGGCATACCTGTATTTGGTCTTTATCCGTCATATACAAATACTGTTGAAGTTACTTATACAAAAGCAGCCATTGGCTTTAAAAACGAAACAATTACTGAGCAGTATTCAATAACAACAGGCGGTATAGGTTTAACTCCATCAGGGCTTACTATGCAAAAAGGACCTTTGTTTGGCACTGTAAAAGTTGTAACTCCTGCCGCAAAAGAATTTGCAGACAGACTTTATCTTATAAATAATGTTTCAGGAAAAGCTCCTGGAAGAAGCTCTCAAGCTACTTGGAATAATCCAGCTGGTGGTGCTTTAGAGTGGAATGATTCATCAAATTCATTCGTTGTTGATACAAAAGGCGAGGTAAGATGGTTTTTTGATTCAGACAAATTATTAGATTATGGTAATATATACAAAACCGGTATTCAAATGGGCTTTAGACAAAATGCGGATGGTGCTTTAACTTGGGGTTTTGGTCAAAGATATGTTAAGTATGATTTGTTGGGAAGACAAATTTTTGATCGTCAATTACCACTTGGATATAACGACTTTTCACACTCTTTAAAAAATGCTTCAAATGGTGATTATTTTCTAAGAGTTGGTACATCTAACGTAAAAAGACCAGATGGTAAAAATGTAAGAACAGTTAGAGATACAATTGTTGAAGTTGATCAAAATGGAAATGTTGTTGATGATTGGAGATTGTTTGAGATACTTGATCCTTATAGAGCCGATGCTATTTTGGTTCTAGACCAAGGTGCAGTTTGTTTGAATGTTGATGCTTCTCAAGCAGGTCATACCACAAGTTCTCAAGAACTTGCAAAACTTGATAAACAAGACAAGTTTGGTGATATAGCAGGAACTGGCATAGGTAGAAACTGGGCTCATGTAAATAGTGTTGATTATGACAAAAATGATGATTCTATTATTATCTCAAGTCGCCATCAAAGTGCTATGATTAAGATAGGTAGAGATAAAAAAGTAAAATGGATAGCTGGTGCTCATAAAGGTTGGGGAAAACAATTCCAAGATAAACTACTTCAACCAGTTGATGCAAAAGGTAAAAAAATAGTTTGTGATGATGAGTATAGTAAATGCCCAGGATATCTAAATGAAAATGGTGGATTTGACTGGACTTGGACACAACATACTGCATTTTTGATTGACTCTAAGTCAAATAAAGATGTGGTTTATCTTACGGTATTTGATAATGGCGACAGTCGTGGTATGGAGCAACCAGCTCTTCCTAGTATGAAATACTCTCGTGCTGTTGTTTATAAAATAGATCAAAAGAAAATGACTATACAGCAAGTTTGGGAATACGGTAAACAAAGAGGAAGCGATTGGTTTAGTGCTGTTACAAGTTTAACAGAATATCAAAAAGACAAGGATTCAATTGTAGTTTATTCAGCAACTGCTGGTATGCAGTTTGATTTATCAAAAGGTGTGCCTGTTGGTGATCCTGCTCCCGAACTTTTGGAATTTAAATGGGGCTCAACGACTCCATCATTTCAGCTTAAATTTACAGGCACTGGTATAGGCTATCAAGCGATGCCTTTAAGTCTTGAAAAAGCTTTTGACAAGAACAATAAGAAATAATTTTTAAAAGTGGTTGTGGTATTTGCTATAACCACTTTTGTATTTTTAAACAAAACTCTTCTATTTAATCTACTTTAATATTTTTAAATGAATTTTAATTTTTATGTGATTTTTATATGATTAAAATATTTTAAAATTAAAAAATATAAAATTACATTTAAAACCTATTAAAAGGAGAACAAATGAAAACAAGGTCTATAATCTCATCAGCTTTAGTTGCTGTAATGCTTGTAGGTGGTCTTAGCACAACTGCATTTGCAGTTGGTGGTCCTAGTGGCCCAAAGGTTAAATATCAAGTTCAAGGTCATATAGGTGAAGTTAGGTTAAATCCTTATGGTCTTACTCCATTAACAGCTGTTGTTGGCAATGGTGGTTATATTTTAAAGGATATAAAAGTAACAATTGTTCCAAAACAAGGCGGCCAAACCATTAGTTATACAGTTGATGATCAGATAGCTAAAACTTATGGAGGTGTGCCTATTTTTGGTTTATACCCATCTTATGAAAATAAAGTAGAAGTTAGTTATACTAGAGGTGGTTTACATATTAAAGATGAAAAATTTAACGATAAATATACAATTGTAACAAATGGAGTTGGATTTATACCATCTGGTATATTATCTCAGCCAGCTATACCTTTTAGTAAAGTTACTGTAAAAAAAGTTGATAAGAAGTTTGCAGATAGACTTTATCTTTTAAATAATCTTGCAGAAAATTCTCATGGCAAAGAGGCTCAAGCTGTATGGAACAATCCAGTTGGTGGTGCTTTAGAGTGGAACAATGACTCTTTTACATATATAGTAGATACTCAAGGCGAGGTTAGATGGTATTTTGATAAAGACAAACTTTTAAATCCAGGCGATATTTATAATACCGGTATTCAAATGGGCTTTAGACAAAATTCTGATGGCGCTTTAACTTGGGGTTATGGTCAAAGATATGTAAAATATGATCTAATGGGTAGAGAGATATTTAACCGACGTTTACCACTTGCTTATAATGACTTTTCACATTCTTTGGATAACATGCAAAATGGACATTATTTACTTAGAGTTGCTTCGGCCAATACAAAAAGACCTGATGGTAAAAATGTAAGAACTGTTAGAGATGTTGTAGCGGAAGTTGATGAAAATGGATATGTTGTAGATGATTGGAATCTTTTTGAAATACTTGATCCATATAGAAAAGATGTTATTATGGCCTTAGATCAAGGTGCAGTTTGTTTGAATGTTGATGCTTCTCAAGCAGGTCATACATTAAGTGAAGCCGATATAGCAAAATTAGATAGTAGTAATAACTTTGGCGATATTGCAAGTACCGGTACTGGTAGAAACTGGGCTCATGTAAATAGTGTTGATTATGATCCAAATGATGATTCTATTATTATATCAAGCCGCCATCAAAGTGCTATGATTAAGATAGGTAGAGATAAAAAAGTAAAATGGATAGCTGGTGCTCATAAAGGTTGGGGAAAACAATTCCAAGATAAACTACTTCAACCAGTTGATGCAAAAGGTAAAAAAATAGTTTGTGATGATGAGTATAGTAAATGCCCAGGATATCTAAATGAAAATGGTGGATTTGACTGGACTTGGACACAACATACTGCATTTTTGATTGACTCTAAGTCAAATAAAGATGTGGTTTATCTTACAGTATTTGACAATGGTGATGCAAGAGGTATGGAACAGCCAGCTATTGCTAGTATGAAATACTCTCGTGCTGTTGTTTATAAAATAGATCAAAAGAAAATGACTATACAGCAAGTTTGGGAATATGGAAAAGATAGAGGAAGTGATTGGTTTAGTCCTATTACTAGTATAGTAGAATATCAAAAAGACAAAGATTCTGTTATTGTGTATTCTGCTACAGCAGAACTTGGAAATAAAGGCAAACCTGCTCCTGAGCTTTTAGAGTTTAACTGGGGTGCAAAAGAGCCTTCTTTGCAAATCAAATTTGAAGGTGCTGGTCTAGGTTATCAAGCAATGCCTATAAGTCTTGAAAAAGCATTTAATAAAAAAAAGAAATAACCTCAATACGGCTATAATTTTATAGTCGTATATACTATCAATCAATAGCAATCTAAAACAATATATCAAAAAACAAATTTTTATAACCTATCTAAAAACGCAAATTTTAACTATGTTTTCAAAAAATATCATTAAGCAGTTATGTATAAAAAATAAAAATATTTATATTATTGGTATATTTAAATAAGAAATAAAATAAAAAAATAAAGCCATAAATTCACAATCTATGGCTTAAGAAACACTATCTTAGATAGCTTCCTTGTTTTTTTTCTGTAGACACTGGCTTATTTTCATATTTAATATCACTTGAATACGCATCTTTGCCTTTTATATAATATATTATAGCACCAAGGTCGCTATTTGAAATTTTTCTGGCCACATCTCGCATAAGTATTTTATTGCTACCACCAAATTCGTTATCGGTTCTATAGGATATAACACTACCTTCTATATCCTCAGCGCTCATATTTTTAAGAGGAGTTGCTCCACTTGGACGCTTTTGCATATCTTCACCGTGACAAGACATACAGTTCTTTTCATAAAGTTCTTTACCCAAAGAAGCAGAATAATGTCCTCTTTTATTTACACCTAATTTTAAAACTCTAGTATCTTTGTAATGTCTAGGGTCTTCATCCACAAAGATATCTACATTAGCATTATTATCTTTGGCATATTGTTTTGCGACTTCTGAAAGGTTTTTTCCAAACTCACCTGTGGCTTTTATATAATAAACCTCGCTTGCGCCAAATGCAAAATAGCCTAAACAGCACGCCAAAGATAAAATTTTTATTATTTTCATTTTCTGCCTTTTATAAAATTAAAATTATTAAAGTTATCATTATATCATAAAAAAATCAATTATATAAAAGCATTGAGTAAAATAAAGATGATAAATAAAGTGTGTAAAATTTAAAAATCCCAAGTAGGATAAACCTAACTTGGGATAATATCAAGATAATAACAATAAGTTATTAAAATGAGTATTTAGCTTGGAATCTATAAGTACTACCATCTTCTTTTTTATCTTTTTCGCCATCTACGTTTTTAGTAGTAGTTGCTGCATACCAAGTTGTAAATTTAAGTTTTTTGCTATAGTTGTAAGACAATCTACCCACAACCTCTTCATGTTTTTCTTTTGCACTATCTTTAGCAACAAATTTGTTTTGACCATTTTTATAATCAACACCAACAAAGAACTTATCAAAGTTATATCCAGCTGTAGCAAAGAAGAATCCACCTTTACCAGTCATCCAAGTATAATCATAGTGATTTTCTTCACCAGCTTCTATCAAAGAAGCTTGATCTTCTAATGAAAATGAAGTTACACTATCTTTTGCAACTGCTTGACCGTTTTTTTCATTATGAGTTTTTACCTTCCAACCAACATAACCAGCACTTAGATCAACGCCATAAAGTGCTGTAGTAGCTTCAAATGCATAAAAATCACCATCGTTATATTCTTTAACTTGTTTTTTCATTTCACCATCTGCATCTGTAGTTACATACTGACCTTTTAAGCCAAAGCTAAGATCATCACTTATAGCAAAATCACCAGCTAACTCAACAGCAAACAAATCAGCTACATTTTCTAATGTAGCATACCATAGTTGAAATGATACCGGATCATAGTTGCCCATAGCAGCTAGACCATAAAGATTTCCTATATCATAAGCATCTACTTGTACTGGTTGTTGTTTTGGTTTATTATTTCTTTTTACTTTATTTAATTGGCGAACTTGCGACCAAAGCTCACCATCTGATTCTATTTTATGGTTTTCTATAGCACCAAATCCAACTGCAGCAAGAGTTAAGCCCTCTATATCAGAGTTAATAACTCTAATACCAGTACCAACAGCATCATCTGTAAAGAATGTACCTAGTTCTTGTTTACCAGCTGTTACAGTAGTGTTATCAGCTTTATAGCCTAAGTAAAACTGGCGAATTTCAAAGTGATTTCTTGTATTAGAAATATCATAAGAATCTTTTTCAATTGTGTGTCCTAGTTTATCTAAAGCTGTGTATTTTAGAGACAAAACACCAAAGAAATCATCAGCTAAAGCTGCATTGAAGTTAAGCGCTGCATTAAGCTTAGCTTGTCCTTTAGAATCTTTTTCTTCTTTAGCCTTATCATTCTCTTTAGATGTTTCTTTCTCTGTAACATTATCATAACGATACAATAAGCTACCGCTTACATCTATACCTTTTATAGCTTCTTCTAGTGGAGTAGCTGATGCTACAGAAAAAGTTCCTAATGCAACCAAAGCTGCTAAACTAATTTTTGTTAGTTTCATAATTATTCTCCTTTAAAAAATTGTAATCTCGTAATATTAAGCAATTAACGCTTAAATAATAATAAAATTTCATAATTTTATTACCGATTGTTTACTAAAAATTACCAAAAGTTAGCACTTGGCAAATTACACTCATTTTAGATACAAAAAATAAAAATAATATTTAATTTTAAGCTATATAAAAGAGAAGATAAAAAATATTTTTATAAAAAATAGCTATCATACTCAAGATTAATATCAAAAAAACAATAGCCATTAAAAACTTTTTGATTAATATATATTTGATTTAGTCTAAGTTAACCGTTTTAAAAAGTGAGTTTTTTTATTAGGATTAAGGATTGAGTATTTTATCTTTAACTTCTTGTAATAATATTATGATAGTTATTTTTACATATTCGAGATATCATTAAATTAAAATAAACTTTTATACCTCTTTATTATTTGGTAGTTTTTCTTGCTTAGGTTTTATATTATCGTTGTTTGTTAAAAAAGATAAATCCAAAGTATCTTTTGATACATCAACTCCACAAAAATAAGCTTTTTTATGTGTTAATCCTTTTTTTTAAAAATGCAATTTTATTATTTTCTTTATATAAAGTAAAGCATAGAAATTTACTAAGATTTTTAAACAAGAATAAAAATGAAATAACCACTAAATCTTCCTTGCAGTGTTTAAGCACTTGGATTAATAGAGCAAATTACATTATTTTACATTGTTAAAATAATATATAAAGCATGATTTAAGAATAAATAACCTTTATAAATGTTATGGGTTTATAAAGCAAATTTTATTTTAAACAACTTTTGATTAGAAAGAATGCTATTTTATAGTTTATAAATCATATGCTAAGTTTATAAAATTTGATTATCTAGTCATTATAATGATAAAAAATAAATAGTAGCAGACTTATGTTTTAACAACAATGAAGATACGATGTTATTTTAGTTGATAAATAAGTTATATTATGTGGCGTAAAATTATAATATTATATTTATATATTTAGCAAAAAAGATTCGAAGAAATAAATCTTCGAATAAATTATTTTCTAAGTTCTTTAATCTTAGCAGCTTTACCACGTAAACCACGTAGATAAAATAACTTAGCTCTTCTAACGCGACCTTTTCTAAGGACAGCTATATCCTCTATACTTTCACTATATATAGGGAAAATTCTCTCAACGCCGACACTGTTAGCACCGATCTTTCTTATAATGAAAGTCTCACCTGTTCCACTTCCGCGTCTAGCTATACAAACACCTTCAAAATTTTGTATCCTAGTTTTATCACCCTCTTTTATGCGGATAGCCACACGAAGTGTATCCCCTGCACGAAATTCAGGCACATTCTTAGTTGCAATCTGAGCATTTTCAAATGCATCAATGTATTTATTTCTCATGTTTTTCCTTAATATGTGGCTTAATTTTTCGGTATAAATCAGGTCGAAAAAACCTTGTTTTACAACTGGCCATTTGGTTTTTCAAAGCTTGGATTTTATCATGATTTCCCTTTAAAAACTCTGAAACAACACCTAAATTTAAAAAAATATTTGGTTTTGTAAAAGATGGGGCTTCTAATAAATTTTCTTCAAAACTTTCAACACATAGGCTATCAGGGTTTCCAAGCACTCCATCTACATTTCTAGATATAGCATCACATAAACACAAAGCACCAAGTTCGCCGCCTGTTAATACAAAATCTCCTATGCTAAAAACTTCATCAGCCCAAAGCTCAATTACACGCTCATCAATACCCTCATATCTTCCACAAACAAAGCAAATGTGAGGTTTTTTGGATAATCTTTTTGCATCATTTTGGTTAAATTTTTTACCTACAGGGGTTAAAAAAATAAAGTGTGTTTGAGCATTTTTTTGTTTTATAGAGAGCAAAGTATCGTTTAATGGCTGACAAGACATCAATAATCCTGCACCACCACCAACCATATATTCATCTACTTTCTTGTGTATATCTTTTGTATAATCTCTTGGATTTACAAAATCTAAATCAATGAAATTTGATTTTACTGCACGATGTAAAATAGAATCATTAAAATATGGCTTAACGATGCTTTCAAAAAGAGTTACAAATGTAAATTTCATGAATTTTCAAGTATTGCTCTTGAGTTTTTAACATAAATAGTTTTTTGTGACAAATCAACATTTAAGATAAAATTATCAATATATGGGATAAAAAATGTCTTAGGAAGTCCAGCATCGACTAAAATTTTATCCGTTCTAACTTCAAGAAGTCTATCCTTGGAAATATCTTGTATATCCACAACAACACCTAGTTCTTCATCATCTTCAACTACAGCAAGTGATAATATATCAAAATAAAAAAACTCATCTTTTTTAAGCTTACATGTCTTTCTTGTGAGTTCTTTTGTTGTATATAGAATTTTATTTGTAAGTTCTTTTGCTAGTTCTATATCTTCAAAACCAAAAAAAAGCGCACTAGAATTTATTTTATTAAAATCTTTTAAAATAAATTCTTTGCCATCTTTATCAAAAAATTTTGCATTTTTTTTAAACTGTTCAGGAAAGTCGCTCTTGTTATAAAGCTTTACATAGCCTTTTAGCCCGACACTTCTTCCAAGTGTAGCGACTTCTAAAAAATCATTCTCCAAGTGGTTTTACCGTTATTCTATAACTTGTTGGATCTTTTGCCTTACAACCTATTATAACGGTTTTTATAGCATTTATCATCCTACCATCTTTGCCAATAAGTTTACCGGTATCAACTTTATCTGCATGAACTATAATCTCGCAAAAATCATTATCGAGATTTTTTTTCTCAACGGTTATCTTGTCAGGATAATCCGCTATAAGTTTAGCATATTCGTATAAAAAATTTTCAACCATATTTGATCTGATTATTTTTTAGTTATTTGTGCAACTCTATCGCTAAGTTTAGCACCTACGCTTTTCCAATAAGCAAGTCTTTCTTCGTTTATATTTATAACTTCAGGCTCAACCATAGGGTTATAATAACCTATGCTCTCTATCCAGCCACTATCACGTCTTTTTCTGCTATCTGTCACAACTACACGGTAAAATGGTCTTTTCTTTCTTCCCATTCTAGTTAGTCTTACAACTGTTGCCATACTTTATCTCCTTTTAAAATTTTTATAAATAAGGTTTAAATTTATATATCTAAAAGATATATAAATTTAAACCTTAAACAGGTCTTTTTAGATTAGCTTGGGCTAGCATATTTGCAAGTCCTTTTGCACCACCCTTGCCTGAAAATTTCTTAGCTAGTTTAGATGCATTTTCAAACTGTTTTAAAAAGCGATTTACTTCCACCTGAGAAAGCCCAGAACCAGCAGCTAAACGCCTTTTTCTACTGTTATTTAACAAATCAGGATTTTCTCTCTCTTTTTTTGTCATTGAGTTTATCATAGCTCTTATGTGTAGTATCTCTTTTGAGTTTTCAAGGTCTATATCTTTTATCTGATTTGCCATATTTGACATTCCAGGTATCATACCTAAAAGTGATTTCATAGAGCCTAGTTTTTTTACACTTTCCATCTGATCTAAAAAATCATTGAAGTTAAACCGACCTTTTTTAATCTTCTGGCTTAATCTTTTTGCCTCTTTTTCATCTATAATCGTGCTAGTTTTCTCAACAAGTGTAGCTAAGTCGCCCTCACCCATGATCCTACTTACGATTCTATCTGGGATAAAGCTTTCTAGGTCGGATACTTTTTCACCAACACCAACAAATCTTAGTGGGATTTGAAGCTGTTTTGCAACACTTATAGCAACACCACCCTTAGAATCAGAGTCAAATTTAGACAGTATAACACCACTAATATTTAAAACTTCGTTAAATTTAGATGCTGATTTTACACCATCTTGACCACTCATAGCATCAGCAACATAAAAAATTTCATGTGGATTTACTATGTTTTTTATATCTTGAATTTCTTGCATTAGCTTTTCATCTATAGCCAAACGACCAGCAGTATCAACCAATAAAACATCATAAAGACCGCTTTTAGCCTTAGATAGTGCCTCTTTGGCTACTTTTTTAGGGTCTGTTTCATTTTCTATATAAAAAAGGTCTATCTCATTTGCTTCACAAAGCTGGCGAAGCTGCTCAACGGCTGCTAGTCTTTGTAAGTCACAAGCAGCTATCAAAACTCTTTTTTTTCTAAGCTTTAAATAACTTGCTAACTTAACAGTGGTGGTTGTCTTACCTGAACCTTGAAGACCAGCCATCAAAACTGTAGTAGGAGCAACACTAGCATAAACAAAGCCTTGATTACCCGGCGCTGTTAAAACTGTTGTTAGATTGGATTTTATAGCATCTAAAAATTGTTTTTGCCCTATAGTGCCTTGTTTCATATCGTTTTCTATAGATACTAATAAATCTTTTGTAACTTTATGATGAACATCTGCTTTTAATAGTGCTTTTTTTAGAACATCCATAGCATTTTTTAATGCTTTTTCGTCATCAACAAAACGAACTTTACTTAGGGCTAATCTAAAAGATTCACTTATTTGTTCAAACACTAGTTACATTCCTTAAAAAATTAAATTTAATATACAAAGGGCATATTTTACAAAATCTTTTCTTTATCACTCTTTAAATTTCATATTTTTTTGAAATTTCAAAACCAAGAGTATTAAACTCGCTAGGCAAGAATGATTTAAATTTGTATTTTAGTATCTCGATACTATAAGCATGTAAAAACATTCTATTCGCCCTATTTTTACCGTATTTTTCATCTCCTACAATAGGAGCATTTAAGCTAGCCAAATGCACTCTTATCTGATGTGTTCTACCAGTATCTATCTCAACTTTTAAAAGAGTTTTTTTACCAACAACCATAAGAGGAGAAACTCTACTAATGGCTTCTTTGCCATCTTTTGATATCTTTGATATAGCACCGCCTTTACCTTTTATGGTAAGTATTGGCTCGTTCACCAAAACTTCTTCGCTAAATATACCTTTTACAGCCGCTACATATGTCTTTTTAACTCGCATATTTTTAAACTCATTAATGGCTATTTTAGCAAATTCTTCATTTTTGACTAGAAGCAAAACACCGCTTGTCTCCCTATCAAGTCTATGTAAAAGTGGTGTTTTATACATTTCGCTTATCTTTTCACTTGTAATAAATGCTGGTTTGTCTATGGCTATTAGGTTTTCATCTTCAAATATTTTTTTGGGTTCTTGTAGTTTTTGAACCGTAAATTTTGTATTGATATTTAACATAGCTCTTGCTATGGCAAGTTTTTGACCTTTTGCAAAAACAAGTCCACTATCTATAAGCTCTTTTGCTTCATTATTTGAAATTCCCTCTTGTAAAGCTAGTAGCTTATAAGCTTTTTCTTGATTCATATTGTATCCTTGATATCTTGTATTATTTCTTTTATATCCGCTTTGTTTGTGATAGAACATTGTTTTAGATTTTTATTTAAAAGTTCATTTATCTGCGAATAATCAGCAAAATAAACATCATCTAACATTGAAAATAGAGCTTTTTGATTAAAAATATAATTACCACTTATAAGAACATTGTTAAATTGGGCTACTTCTATTGGGTTGTGACCGCCTATATCAGGCAAAAAACTTCCACAAAGAATAACTATATCACTTATAGCATATAAATTTACAAGCTCTCCAAGAGTGTCTATCACAACAACTTGGGCATTTATATCATTATTTTCACTAAATTTTTTAAACTCATAGCCGTTATTATCACACCATTTACTAGTAAACAATATAACCTCATTAAATCTTTCAGGATGTCTTGGTGCGATAAGAAGCTTATCTGATTTTGATAATTTAAAATCTTTTAGCAATAATTCCTCTTCACCTTTATGTGTGCTAGCAAAAATTATCGTTCGCTCTTTTGGTTTTTGATAAATTTTGTTTGGCTTTAAGACATTTGCTGATTTTATGTTTCCGCAAATTTTTATATTTTTTGCTCCAAGTTGTTCCAGTCTTTTTTTATCTATATCACTTTGAGTATAAACTACATCAATATAGCTAAAAATCTTTTTATAAAAAAAACTAAATTTCAAATATCTTTGATAACTTCTATCTGAAATTCTTGCATTTATAAGCATGATTTTTGTTTTATGAATCTTAGCAACAAAGACAAGCATAAGCCAAAGCTCTGCTTCAAATATAACTAAAACTTTGCTTGGCTTTAACCAAAAAGGTAAAAAAATCTCAAATGGTAAGAAACGTGTATTTTTACAAATTTTACTAGCCTCATCAAATCCTGTTTTTGTTATTGTGGTTATAGCTTTGCTATCAAAAAGATTTAAAATTGACTTTAAAGCAATTATCTCACCAAAAGAACAAGCATGAAAATGAACATTAGATGATTTTAGCCTTGGATTTTTAAAAAGAAAAAATCTAGCCGGCAGTGAATGTCTATATTTTTTTTTGATTGTTAAAAAAAGTAAAGGTATAGCTCCGATAAACCAAGCTATCAGAGCCAAAAAATAATAAATCGCTATCAAATGCTATTTAGTTTCTTTATATAAAATTCTTCCACAATGAGGACAAGTGATTATATCTTCTGCCTTAATTACAGATGAAAAAGTTTTATCATTTATCTGCATAAAACATCCATAACAAGCCTGTTTTCTAACAGGAACAACAGCTGTGTTTCCAGCCCATTTTCTAATTTTTTCATAAAATGTAATGATTTTTTGATTCATTTGAGATATTAGTTTATTTTTCTGAGCATATATCTCTTCACGCTCTTTTTCTATACTTTCAAGCTCTGAACTAATCTCTTTTTCTATCTCATTAAGCTTTGTTTGAAGCTCAGCTTTTTTGTCTTCACACTCTTCTTTTTCTTCTAATTTAGCTGCTGAAATTTTTTCAAGTCTTGCTATCTCTTCATTAGCTGCTTCTAATTGTTCTTTTGCTATCTCTTCTTCAAGACCAAGAGCTTTTACCTCTTTTTCAGTTTTAGCAGATGAACTCTTTTTTGAAACATCTTTTATCTTATTTGAAAATTCAGCTATATGGGCATTTGTTTTTGATTTTTGAGTTTTTAACTCAGCTAAATCATTATCTATCTTTTCTATCTTTTCGTTTAACTCTTCAAATTCTTGCCTTGTAGCTCTTAAAACCTTTTCAACATCTTCAACTCTAAGACCAAAACTATCTATGTCTTTATCAAATTTTGAAAGCTTAACCAACTGCTCTAAATATTTATTCATATAATTCCTTTATTAACAATACACAAATGGGTTTTTTGAATTAGTGATTATAACTTTTATTTTAATATTTTGCAAATATTTCATCAAAGAAGCACCAAAATATCGCTCACTTTCATAGTGATTTATGTCTATTAAATTTATGCCATTTTCCTTAGCTTCAAGTGCTTGATGGTATTTTATATCTCCTGTTAAAAAAACATCTGCTTTAACCATAGATAACAAATCCATTCCACTTCCGGTGCAAATTGCTACATTTTTTATATCTTGCTTGACAAAAGTTGTTTTGATTTGCTTAATATCAAGCTTTTGCTTTACAAAATCCACAAGCTCGCTAAATTTAAAATCAACATCACAATATATCAAAAAATCATCTTTTTTTACTATATCAAAACCCAAGATATCTTTTGTAAAGTATTCATTCAAAACAAATTTGTCATAATTTGTATGCATACTAATCAGAGTAATATTTTTTGTTATCATTTTTGCAATAATACTACTTGGATATGCATCCAAGCTAATATTTTTTAGCCCCCTAAAAATCAAAGGATGATGAGTAATAATCAAAGAATTTGGCAAAACTTCATCTATAAGCTCGCTATCTAAATCCAAGCTTAAATAAATTCTTTCAAACTCGCTTTGCATATTTCCTATCAATACGCCACTATTATCCCATTTTTCTTGGGATTCAAAAGGTGCAATTTGATTTAAAATATCATAAATTTCTTTTATTTTCATTTTTGTTCTTGAGATTTTAAATATGTCAAAGCGCAACTTTTTGCAAGTTCACGAATTTTTAAAATATAATCTTGCCTTTGTGTTACACTTATAGCGCCTCTTGCATCAAGAACATTAAAAGTATGTGCTGCAAGCATACAATAATCATAAGCAGGAAGAGCTATCTCTGCATCCAAAGCTCGTTTGCATTCATTGAAAGCATTATCAAATTGAGCAAAAAGCATATTTACATCAGCAACTTCAAAATTATATTTACTCCATTCATACTCGCCTTGCTTATGAACATCTCCATAAGTTACTAGATTGTTTTTATCATCCCAAACTATATCATATACATTATCTTTGTTTTGCAAATACATAGCCAAACGCTCAAGACCATATGTTATCTCTCCGCTAACAAGCTCGCAAGCTATGCCGCCAACTTGTTGAAAATATGTAAATTGAGTAACTTCCATACCATCAAGCCATACTTCCCAACCAAGACCCCAAGCACCAAGTGTAGGACTCTCCCAGTTATCTTCTACAAAACGAATATCATGTTTTTTAAGATCAAGTCCTAGTCTCTCTAAGCTTTTTAAATATAACTCTTGTATGTTTTCAGGGCTTGGCTTTATTAAAACCTGAAATTGATAATAAGCCCCCAAACGATTTGGATTTTCGCCATATCTTCCATCTGTTGGACGGCGAGATGGAGCTACATAGGCAGCTGCCCATGGTTTTTTACCAAGGCTTCTTAAAAAAGTAGCCTGATGATAAGTTCCGGCACCAGCGGGCATATCATAAGGCTGAAGTATCACGCAACCATTTTCCTGCCAATAGCTTTGCAAGTTTAAAATAATCTCTGAAAAAGTTATCATTTGTTACCTTTATTTTATAAATATATTAATTAGAAATTCAAATATTTAAATTCTAAACAAATTTTTATAGTAAAATCATAGTCTATAACTTGATTTTATTCAATATGCAAATTAGAAAAGTCTATGTTGTTTTAGGTTTCCTTAAAATTATCAACAGCTTTATTCCACATCAATTTATATTTTCTTTTTAAAAATTCAACCTCATCTTGAGAAATTTTAAGTTGAGTGGTTAATGTCTGTATACTTTTTCTATCTTCATCATAAAGTTCTTGCATAGAAAAAAGAGCTTCTTTTAAAAATTTATTTTCATTTTTTAATGTTTCTAAGGTTTCATCTTTTGCATCCAAAACTTTTTCATGTAGATTTAATATAGTTCCTATTGTCTTTTCAACAAAGCTCTCTCCTGGTAAAGCTTGCATATTTTGAGTCAAATTTGCATTTGAAGATGGAACAATACTCATAGTCCCTTGACTAGCCTCTATGTATATCTCATCTCCATCTTTGCGAGTATTTAGAACACCTCTTTGTATCATCTCATCTATAACTTCACGGTTTAGATGAACTAATTTGCAAAATTCATCTATTTTTAAAAATGTCTGCATTTTGCCTCCTTAAAGCATAACCTCGACTTTAGCAGAATCTTGTTTTAAAGCCTCTTTTTTTGCCTCTCTATCATCTTTTAGTTTTTTTGCTAGATCATCATCATTTAAAGCTAAAATTTGCATAGCCAAATATACTGAGTTTATAATACCTGCTTTGCCTATAGCAAGTGTTGCTACTGGCATACCACTTGGCATTTGAACAGTAGAATAAAGAGCATCAACACCATTTAAAGCACTAGCATCCATAGGAACACCTATAACTGGTTTTGTAGTATTTGCAGCAACAGCACCAGCAAGATGAGCAGCCATTCCAGCAGCAGCTATAAATACTTGAACTCCTTTTTCCTCAGCTTGTTTTATGTACTCTTGAGTTCTTTCAGGGCTTCTATGTGCTGAAGTAATTATAAGTTCATATTTAATCCCAAACTTATCAAACATTCTAGTCGCTTCACTAACTATATCATAATCACTCTTGCTACCCATCATTATAGATACAAATTTCATTAAAATTCCTTTCTTAAAAAGACAAAATTTGGCAGTTGTGATGGTAATTTTATCTCGTTTTCATTACCACTATGAATCTCGGTCATAAACTTACCCTTTTTAGTCATAAGTTGCTTAAAATTAATCCAATATTTTCCATCTTTTTTGTAAATTTTGCCAATCTCATTATCACACTCTAAAATATCAGCACCAAGTGGAGCAACTATCTCATAATCTTCATTTAAAATCATCTTAAATTTGCATTTTAGGTATTGACCGTCAACGCTGATAGCATGAACTTGATGTGTGCCTTCTTCAAGACTACTAAAATGATTTTGCGTATCCGTTCTCTCATAAGGTCTATGAACCAAATAGCCATCTGTAAAACCACGATTTTTAAGAGTATTTAATTCATGAGAGTATTTTTGAGAATCAAAATTTGAACTCAAAGAGTCATCAACCGCCATCCTGTAAGCTCTTGTTGTACAGGCCACATAATACTCACTCTTTGTTCTTCCTTCGATTTTTAAACTATCAATAACACCTGATTTTATAATATCGTCAATGTGGACTGAAAGATTTAAATCTTTGGAGTTCATAATATGAGTTCCACCCTCATTATCCTCCTCTAATCTAAATAAAGTTCCACTATCTGGATTTTTAGCATATAATTCATATTTAAATCTGCAATCATTAGCACAACTTCCACGGTTTGACATCCTACCGCTTTGAACAGAACTAACCAAACATCTACCAGAATATGCAAAACACATAGAACCATGAATAAAAATTTCTATCTCTAAACTAGGAATTTGTTCTTTAATTTTTATAACATCTTTTAGGTTCATTTCTCTGGCAACAACTATCCTACTAGCACCCATTTGATGATAAATTTTTGCATCAAGATAGTTCATCACATTTGCTTGAGTGCTTAAATGAACCTCTATATCAGGAGCTATCTCTTTTGCTAAAGACATAACACCTGGTGTTGCTATTATAAAAGCATCGGGTTTAAACTCAGATATGGTTTGTATATGTCTTTTTAAAGGTTCTATCTGGCCATTAAATGGAAAAGCATTTACGGTAGCATAAAATTTTTTTCCTCTTGCATGTGTGTAGTCTATTGCTTCTTTAAAACTTTGAAGATCAAACTCACGTGCAGAACGAGTTCTTAGTGAAAAACTAGCAACACTAGCATAAACCGCATCAGCCCCATATTCAAGTGCTATTTTTAACTTTGTCGTATTTCCAGCAGGACTTAAAAGCTCAGGTCTTTTCACTATTTACTGCCCAAACTTTCTATTAATGCCTCTATATCATCATTGCTAACTAAATTGTCTGTAGTTGTGTCTCCTGAAATATGAACAGCAGAACCAACCCTTTTTTCATCTTCTATCTTACCTTCAAATAAACTATTCATATATTTACTTAATGCTCGCATTACATTTATAACACGTTCTATTTTTTGACGATGAATATCTTGATATTGCATCATATCCATAGTCATCATAATTTCATCTTGTCCCATTTGAAGATTGCTTATAATGTCATCTAAATTTGATTTTAAAGAGTTGTTTTTTTCAAGGGCTTCTTTAAATGTTGATACATTTGGAAATTTTTCACTTAAAGTACTAAGAAGCTGTATATTTTCATCTATGCCTGATTTTAGTGAAACACAACCGCTTTCTGCATCCATACAAAAATTATTGATAGTTTCAAGTTTATCAAACATCTCAGTAGCTTTTGCTTCACTATCTCTTGTAACATCATCAAGCTGATGAACCATCTTGTGATCTTCTGTTGGTGGTGGTGGTGGCCAAGCAGATTCGGCACTAACTCTATACCCATCATATTCATCTAGTTTTTCTAATTTTTCCTTGGAAGATGAATCTGGTTTTGATTCAACTACTTCACTTTTATCATCTTTTGTTGATTCTTCGGATGGCTCCACACTAATCTGTTCCGTATCATCAAGACCTCCTGCCATCAATGCATCAAGTTCTTCTTGGGTCATAAAAACTCCTAATTTAGTCTAAAGTAATGTGATTATACTATCACTTGTTTTAAAGCTAACTTTAAATAAAATAAATATTTAAATTTTGATATAATATCATAATTCATGTCAAAAAATTAATTATTCTAAATATACAAAAATCTTTTGATTTTAAAACTTATACATATATTAAAATTATAGATATATTTTATTGCTTTTTAAAGTAGGTGCATTTTTATATAAGTTTTATCTTAGATGGTAAAATTTATGGTAAAATAAAAAAATAAACGTAAGTTAATACAGGAGAGATGAATGGGAAAATTTGTAAAAGACGTAGATCATTTTTTTGATTTTTGTAAAGAAAATGAAGTTAAATTTGTTGATTTTAGATTTACTGATATAAATGGAACTTGGCATCATATGTCGTACAATGCAAAATCCGTTACAAAAGATATGTTTTTAAAAGGTGTTCCATTTGACGCTAGTTCTTTTTCTGGTTGGCAACCGATACATCAATCAGACATGATGTTAATGCCTGAAGCAACCAGTGCATTTTTAGATCCATTTACTGCTGATATAACTATAGTTGTTTTTTGCGACATATATGATATATACAAAGGGCAAATGTATGAAAAATGCCCTCGCTCGATAGCAAAAAAAGCAATGGCACATTTAAAAGAAAGTGGAATTGGCGATATTGCTTGTTTTGGTCCTGAAAATGAATTTTTTGTATTTGATAATGTAAAGATAATTGATAAAACAAATTGTGCTATGTATGAAGTTGACACAGAAGAAGGCGAATGGAATGACGATAAAGATTTTACAGATAGTTACAACACGGGACATCGCCCAAGAAAAAAAGGCGGATACTTTCCTTGCCAACCAGTAGATAGTATGGTTGATCTAAGGGCTGAAATGGTTCAGGTTTTAGAACAAGTTGGACTTGAAACTTTTGCAGTTCACCACGAAGTAGCACAAGGACAGGGCGAAATAGGTGTAAAGTTTGGAACATTGGTAGAGGCTGCTGATAATGTTCAAATTTATAAATATGTAGTAAAAATGGTAGCTCACTTAAACGGTAAAACAGCAACATTTATGCCAAAACCACTTTATGGAGATAATGGTAGCGGAATGCACGTTCATCAATCAATTTGGAAAGATGGAAAAAATCTATTTTATAAAGAAGGCGAGTATGCAAATTTAAGCGATTTTGCACGCCACTATATAGGTGGTGTTTTAAAACATGCTAGAAGTGTTGCTGCCTTTACAAACCCTAGCACAAACTCTTATAAAAGACTAATTCCTGGCTTTGAAGCACCTTCAATTTTAACTTATTCTAGTCAAAATCGTTCAGCATCTGTAAGAATTCCTTATGGTTCTGGAGAAAACTCAGCAAGAGCTGAAATGCGTTTTCCAGATAGCACAGCTTGCCCTTATCTAGCATTTACAGCTATGCTTATGGCTGGGATTGATGGCGTTAAAAACAAAATAGAACCTGTTGGCCCTATGGATGAAAACTTATTTATACTAACTCTAGATGAAATCCGTCAAAAAGGAATAGAACAACTTCCACATACATTAAGGGGTAGCTTGGAAGCTTTAATTCGTTGCAATGATTATTTAAAACCAGTAATGACAGATGGTTTTATAGATGCGTTCCAGCACTTAAAATTTGAAACTCAAGTTTGGCCTTATGAAGCAAGACCAACTGCTTATGAGTTTAAAACTTGCTATTCTTGCTAAAATAAATAAGAAGTGTAGATAAAATAAGCCTACACTTCTTCATAATACTTATTTAATTTTTACTACTTGCTGCCTAATAAAAAAGGCAACATCATGAACGCGCAAAACAATATTTTAAATATACAACAAGACAATAGTCTTATAAAAACTCAAAAGAAAATTTTAATTATATTTTAAACAATGTCAAGCCAAAAATTCATCCTGATAGCGATAAAAATTTTACAAAAATGAGTCTTGATGATTTTCGAAAATCATTAGTAAAATATGACGCATTTAGTTTTATGATAAAAATGCAAATGGACTGGATATCCAAAAATAGAAGAAAAAAGAGCGGAGTTGGAGTTAAATTTAGAGCTACACGATAATTCAAAAACAGATAAATAAAAATCAGAAATTACACAAACAATAGAAGATATATTAAAAGATTATAAGCAAGAGTTAATAAAGAAAATAAAACAAAAAATAGAGCAAGAGAAAATACAATCAGAAAGCCAAATTCAAAAAAATAGTTTAGCTGCCTTACTAAAAAAGTTACAAAATATATAAATTTAAAAACTATAAGCAAAGAAATACTTGACTTATCGTTAAATTTAAATCTATTTTAACCCTGCCCAATCTTTTGCATAATTTAAAGATGTTTTTAATGGAACATTTAGCTTTGTTATATTTTGCATTATATTTTGTGCCTTTTTACCAAATTCTTGAGCATACTCATCTTTTACTTCAAATATAAGTTCATCGTGAATTTGCAATAAAAGTTTTGCGTTTTCATCTGTAATTTTTGCAATCTCAACCATTGACATTTTAATAATATCGGCCGCTGAGCCTTGGAATTTTGTATTTACGGCTTCCCTTTCATACATAGCTAGTTGCATAGGTGTAGCATTTATAAAATCAAAATACCTCTTTCTTCCAAGCAAAGTAGTAGTAAAACCATCCTCTCTTGCTTTTATTTTAATACCTTCTAAAAAATCTTTTATTGTAGGAAATGCTTTGAAATAAAGGCTTATATACTCTTTTGCCTGAGCTCTTGAAATGCTTATTTGATTGCTTAATTTACTAGCACCCATTCCATATATAAGACCAAAATTTATACTTTTTGCAACTGATCTTTTTTGATCATCAAACTCTCCAAAAATACTAATAGCAGTTCTTGTATGTATATCTTCATCATCTAAAAAAGCTTTTACAAGAGCTTCGTCCTGGCTAAAATGAGCCAAAAGCCTTAACTCTATCTGAGAATAATCAAGCCCAACAAAACTAAACCCATCTTTTGCAACAAAAGCAGATCTAACATCTTTTGCAAGATGCCCTCTTGCTGGGATATTTTGCAAATTTGGATTTTTAGAAGATAGCCTGCCGGTACTTGTACCGGTTTGTAAAAAACTTGTATAAATTCTTGAGTTTTTATCCTTTAAGGCTAGATTTAAAAGTGGTTCGCAGTATGTATTTTGAAGCTTATAAAGCTCTCTATATGATAGTATTTTTGGTATCACTTCGTGAGAATCAATCAAGTCATTAAGTACACTTTCATCTGTACTATAACCTGTTTTTGTCTTTTTTTTAGCCGGCAAGTTTAATTTATCAAATAGTATCGTTCCAAGTTGTTGAACTGAGTTGATATTAAAATTTTCACCAGAAAGTGTGTAAATTTCACTCGTAAGCTCTTTGAGCTTAGTGTCATTTGACATTATAAGCTCTCTTAGTTTTTCAATATCTAGCTTTATACCTTCGCTTTCCATATCAAGCAATACTTTTATAAAAGAAAACTCTAGCTTATCTGCGAGTTCTAGCAAATTTGGCTCAAGCAAATTTAAAAAGCTTTTATAAAATTTAAGAGTTATCCATGCATCTTCGGAAGCATATTTGCAAGCAATTTGCAAGTCAACATCGGCAAAAGTTTCATTTTTCTTGACAATACTTTCAAATTTCAAGGTCTCATAATTATTATAAAGTCGTTTTGCTAATGCATCCATTCCAACAGCCATTGCTGGTTCGCTAAGCCAAGCAAGTATCATTGTATCTTTATAATTTTTTGGTGGGTTTATATCTAAATTATTTTTTACAACAGCAAAATCATATTTTAGATTATGACCTATCACGCAACCTGAATAAATTTGTGAAACAGCCCAAGCACAAAACCCCAAATCTATCTGCTTCCCAACACCAAGATATGAGTGGGCTACCGGAACATAATAACTCTCATCTTCATTAAAACAAAACGAAAATCCAACTAATTTTGCAACACTAACATCAACACTAGTAGTTTCTGTATCAAAAGCAACTATTGTTTCACTTGTGATAGTGCTTAGAATTTCTTGTAATTTTTCTTCATCAGTTATCAAAATAGGATTAAATTTCAAATCCAAAACATCTTTTGTATCTTGTGCTTTAAGGTTTTTTATAATTTTATTCAAATCATACTCATAAAGAGTGTCTACAATACTTAAAAGAGGATTTTCGGTTGGAAAAGTTGCTTTATCAAGTGGCAAATCAACAAAAGCATCATCAAAAAGAGTGGCTAGCTTTTTACTTAAAAAAGCACTATCTTTTCCTTCTATAAGCATATTTTTTGTTCGTTCGTTTAACACCAAACTTAGATTGTTATAAATATCTTCTATATCTTTAAACTCATCTAAAAGTTTTTTAGCCCCCTTTGCACCAATACCTTTTACACCGGGGATATTATCAGAAGTATCTCCAATAAGTGCTAGAAAATCAAGTATTTTTTCAGGTCTTACACCATATTTTTCTAAGCACGAATTCGAATCATGTTCTATCTTGGTTATTGGGCTATAAATACTTACTTTGCCATCATCTATAAGCTGATAAAGGTCTTTATCATGAGTAACAACTCTAACAAATATATCTTTTGATTTTGCTATTTTTACAGCACTTGCAATTATATCATCTGCCTCATAGCCATCTTTATTTATAGCACAAAGCCCCATATCTTCTATCATTTTTATACAAATTGGAAGTTGCTCTTTTAGCTCTTTTGGTGGTTCGCTTCTATTTGCTTTATATTCATTATCTATATCATGGCGCAATGTTTTACCCTTGCTATCAAGAGCAAAAATTATATAATCACTTTCAAACTCATCTTTTAAATTATTTATAAAACTTGCAAAACCACTTATCATCCCACTTGGATTTCCTTGTTTATTTTTTAAGTGAGGCATAGCATAGTAGAGTCTGAAAAAAAATCCAAATGTATCTATTATCGTAAGTATTTTTTTACTCATAAATTTGCCTTTAAAATCATTAAAATTTCATATTTTTTTTATATTAGATATAGCATTTAGCATTAAATCTGTATCAAAACCGCACTCTTGTGCTAAATTCTGAGCATTTGTAATACTCTTACTACTAAAAGACTCTTTGCAATTTATTAAGTTCCTTATAATTATAAGAGCATAAGAACCTTGCTTAATCCATTCTGGTGAATTTTTAGGATCTTGAGAATATCTTATTATATCTACTATATTTTGAGCAAACTCCCAATGTTCAAAAATATCTGCAGTAAGTAAAATACTCGTAGTTTCAAAATAATTCATTTCCACATCAGATACATTATCAGAAGAAATAATATCATCTTTAAAAACAATTTTTTTATCCATTCTTATAATTTGATCTGCAAGAATTATTTTTCCAGTATTTTGTAGAAGTGCACATAAAAATATATCATCGACTAAATTTGGATTTAATCTCTTAAACCATTCTCTAGCTATCGCACCTTGAGTATTTGATATATCGACAAAATCTTGAAGACTGATATTATAAGGACTTAAATCCATTTTTAAAATATTTTTTATAGTCAAACTCGTAACCAGAGCTTTTGTCATGTGCTTTCCAAAAAGACTTACAGCTTGAAGCACGGTTTTTATCTGTCTGCTAAAACCATAAAGTGGAGAATTTGCTATTTTTAATATATCAGCAACAAGCATAGGATCATTTTCTATTGCTTTAGCAACTTCATCTATGCCACCATCTCCGTTACAAGCTGATTCTATTTTTTTAAAACTTTCCGGTAAAGACGGAAGGCTTTTTACTCTTTTTTTTAATTCATCTATCATTTATTAGCACTCCTAAACATATTGATTGATTTTAACAAAAAATTACTTTGAGATTTATTTTATAAATTTTAAGATTATTTTTTTAAAGTATATAATTAAAAAGGCGGGGACAACCCGCCAATTTAAAAAGGAGTTAAGTTTTGATTGCTTGTTGAAATTATATATCAACTTGGTTAACCAACGGCTAATCAAAGCTTATCTTTTCTTCTCGCGGAACACTTATTATATTTTTTCTATTTTTAAAAGTTCTTTTTATCTTTTTTTCTTCTATTTTTGGGCGTATTAACAACATTTCTTTTATATTGTCTCCATAAAATGTAGCATATACCAAATCACCCTTATTATGATAAAACTTAGCAGAACAAAAGCTAGCATTGCTAAGCTTTAAATTTGATGTATCTGTGGCAACTATTTGATAACAATATTTTCCACCATCATAACTAAGCTCTGTAATATAACCTTTGATAGTTGACATCTTTTTTACTTTCTTAACAACAATTTTCTTTTGTAATGGTTGAGCTTTAGTATTTAAAAAAGCACATCCAGAAAAAAGAATACATAGGACTAAGCTTAAAAAATATTTTAACACTTACTTAAACCAACTTTTTATTTTTTCAAATACACTATCGTGATTTTTTGTGCTTTCTCCACTTTTTATATCAAAGCTCTCTTGAAGTTCTTGCAACAACTCTTTTTGTTTATCTGATAATTTTTTTGGTGTTTGAATAGAGATTTGAACTATAAAATTACCTTTATAGTTTGAACTTACATTTTTTACACCTTCATTTTCAAAAACAAATTGTTGCTTATCTTTTGCACCAATAGGAAGCTCGAGCATTTTTGTACCGCGAAGTGTTGGTATATTTATACTATCCCCTAATATAGCTTGAGTAAAAAACACAGGTATTTCAACATATATATCATCATTATGTCTTACAAAATACTCATCTTCTTTTACATTAACTACTATATAAAGATCCCCAACCGCTCCAGATGAACTTTTATTTCCTTTTCCAACAGCTCTTATACGCATACCGCTATTAATACCTTCGGGGATATTTATCTTAAGACTAGATCTTATTTCTTCATATGTTTTTCCTTTGCATTCAGGACATTTTTCTTTGATTATCTTTCCTGTTCCACCACAATGAGGACAGTCTTGAACAAAGCTCATAAAACCTCTAGTTTGAGATATTCTACCCCTACCTCCACAATGAGGACAAGTTGTTGTTTTACCATCTTTGCTTCCTGTCGCATTACAAGCCTTACAAGGGTGTTTTGTGGTATATTCTATCTCTTTTTCACAGCCAAAAATCGCCTCATTAAACTCAATAGTAATAGATATTTCAAGATCTGTGTGATATTTATCTGTATTTCTTCTTCTTTCTCTTTGCGAAAATCCATCTCCAAAAAATGAACTAAAAATATCGCCTATATCAAAATCAAATCCGCTGCTGCCAAATCCTCCAGCACCATTTAAACCATCTTTTCCATATCTATCATAAATAGCTCTTTTGTTATCATCACTTAAAACCTGATATGCTTCATTGACTAATTTAAATTTATCTTCTGATTCTTTATCTCCTGCATTTCTATCTGGATGATATTTTAATGCCAATTTTCTATATGCTTTTTTTATAGCTTCAGGGGTGGCATCTCTTTGTATTTCAAGTATTTCATAATAATCAAGTTCCACAATACATTCCTAATTTTAATTTGTTAATTTATTAAAGCGATGATTTTATCTAAAAAATCTGAATTTAAAGAATACTACACTCTTTTGAACCCATTTTAAACTCAAATAGTAATTTTGCTTTTTCAAAATAAAAAAGATGTTCTATCTTGATTCCTAAATCAAATAATTTCAAAACAACTTTATCATTACAAGAATTTTTTATAGCTATATCTTTTAATTCTTTTATATATTCTTTTAGCTTTTTATCTTTAAATTTAGAAACCGGCTTACTCATAGTGTCATTAACCCTATACTTATACAATATACTATCTCCAACATTTAATAAAGCTGTTAAAGTAAGATTGTCGTTACATCTAAACGGCAAAGCGGTTTTATAAATTTCATAATGTCTTTTTGCAAAACCATAGTTATCATTTCCAAATAAAAACAGACAAAAAAATAATATAAAAAATCTCAAAAACACTATTTGTTAAACCAAAACCCTTTGTATAAAAGGTGATAATTTTACCAAAATATCATATTCTATTGTATTAAAATACTTAGCAAAAACAGCAGCATCATCAAATACACAAACACTATCTCCGCTATCTATACAGCTAAAACTATCCATAGACATAGTTCCTAAAATTTTATTTTTATTGGCTAAAAATAAATCACCAACTCCATTATATCTTAACAACCCATCACCATAACCAAGATCATAGGTAGCTATTTTTATATCTTTTGTTGTGGTAAATTTAGCCCCATATCCAACAGAACTTCCAGCTTTTAAAATACGATCACTTACTTTATCAGCCCATAGGCTAAGGACTGGTTTTAATGATAAAGAGTTATTAAACTGACAATAACCAAACTGTGACATACCTATCCTAACAAGCTCATCATATAATTCATAGACTCTTTCTAATCCAGCTGAATTATGAGAATGAAAAATAGGGTTTTGAAATTTTTGACTTATACAAAAATTTTTAATTCTTTCTTTTGTTTTGTTAAAATTTTGTTTTTGAACAAAATAATCAGCATTTAAAATATCAGCTGATCTAAAATGAGTAAAAGCTCCAAGCAAAATTATATTTTTATCTTTTATAATCTCAAACGCCAAATCTAGCTCATCATACGAAATACCATTTCTGTGCATCAAAGTATCTATGGCAAGATGTATTTTAGTGTTATTTTTAATTTTTCTTAAAGAAGCTATATCATTAATGGCATATATAAATTCACTATTTTCATCTCCGTTTGGTATATGAGATAAAACAAGAATTTTTTCAAAAAAATCAACAAGCTCAAAAGCTTCTCTTTCATCTTTAACAGCACAAAACTTAAAGCCTAATTCACTAGCAAGTGGAGCTAAGGCAGTAGCACCATGCCCATAAGCATTATCTTTAAGAACAAGAATGATTCTATCTTTAGACCCGATCTTCTTTGTTATTTGATTTAAGTTATTTTTATAAGCTTTGGTATCTAATTTTATCTTAGACATTTTAATCTATCTCATATGCTTTATAAACATCTATCAGTAATTTTCTAACACTGTAATCATAAGCATAAAATTTAGCATACACATCTTTTAAATCTACATCTTTTTGTTTATCAAAATCAAAAATGTCAGTACCTTCTTTTTTTGGAACAACAGAATCCAATAAATCAAAAAAATCAGACCTTGCTTTAAATAAATCTTTTATTTTTTGTTCAACTAATTCTTTTTGCATTTTTTAATCCTCTACTAAAATTTTTATCTTGTCATCAACAAGTTTTATATATAAAGTTTTTTCACCATTAAATTTATAGTTTGATGTGCTATAATTTTCATAAAATACAACTCTAAACATTGTTTCATTTTTAAAATTTGGATAAGGGCTTATTATAAATTTTGAAAAAACTATATTTTTAAGCTCTTTTCTTGAAAATATACTTTTTTTAAAGCTAGCAAATTTCTCAAAACTCATACCGTCATATCTTTTAAAATTCTTATCGTAAAAATTCAAATAAGAATCTATATCGCTTTCAGTCCATGCTTTTTTCCATGCAAAAATTTGAGAAAAGATAGTCGCTATTTGATCTGTTGTCGCTTTTTTAATATCGTTTTCATATATTATAGCTAAGCTCTTTTTATAATCAATAATTTTATCATATTGCATTAAGATATTATTTTCCATAACAACACAACCTTTTGTGTTTATCTCATCTTCTCTGCTTCCATTTATAGGAAATCCATGTATCCATATACCACTACCTGTTTTATTTGATAGTTTATCATGCAAATTTGGATACGATAGAGAAAAAGCTAAAGGCCCAAGATATGAATCTAATGGGGTAAATCTTCTTGTTAATTGATAAACACCAACTGGAGTTTTCAAATCGCCCTCAACAAGTTTATTGCCAAGCTTCCCAACTAAAATATTTGTATTGAAAGTTTTTTCTAGCTTGCCATTGGAATACTTATAAACTTCAAGATATTTTTTTTCTTTACTAACAACAGTGAGTAAAGCTTCTTCATCATAATAACCAAAATCAAGTTGAATACCTTCTAGTCTTTTAGTCCAAAAGTCTTTACTTAATATATTCTTTTCAATAGTTTTTATAACCTCATTGCTGCCTTTTTTAAGATACATATCCTCATAATCAACAGCATTTAAACATATAATTGCAAACACAAATAAAGCAAAAAGAATTCTTGGCATTTGATAGATTCCTTGATATAAAAAATTAATTTATTTTAAAGATATGAATTATATCTTTAAAAGTTTAATGTAAATTTATAAGCAATATTTAAAAGATAAAATTTTAAAATTAAACAAAAAGAAATTTAAAAGAAAGTGAGAATAAATTTATGAAAAAGTTATTTGTATTTTTTATATTTTTAACATATTGTTTTTCTGGAGAAATTGAGATAAGCAATGTATTTGCAAAACAGACAATGGATCACAAAAATGGTGCTGTTTTTATGGATATAACAAATAATTTAGAAGCTGATGTAAAAATCATAGGTGCAAGTTCAAGTGCATATGAGGCAGTTGAATTACATACTCATAAGATAATGGATAATATGATGGCTATGGTAAAAATCAATGATATAGATATACCAAAAGACTCCACTATAAAATTAATGCCAAAAGGTCTACACTTTATGCTTTTTGGCGCAAAAAAAGAAATCAACAATAACAAAGGCATAGATTTAACCATTAATTTTAATACAGGTAAAAGTGTAACAATAAAAAATATTTTATTGTTTGATGCAAAGAAAAAATTATTTTTAGAAAAATAAAATGAAAAAAATCTATACCACATTAATTTTATTGATAATTCTCATTATCGCTTTATTTTTTATTTTTAATAATAAAGATGAAAATGTATTACCGGAGCCTACAGCCGAAGTATATTTAAAACCATTAAAGTGTGATTTAAATAATAAAAAATGTGATATAGTTTTTGAAGATAAAAAGCTAGAATTTGAAATAAACCCAAAACCAATACTACCAATGCAACCAGTTATATTTAGCATAAAGGGATTGGAAAATTTTAACTATAAAAATTTAAGCTTAGAATTTTACGGTCTTGATATGGATATGGGTATCATTAAAGCAAAGCTAAAAAAAGATAATGATAATACTTTTAGTTCAAAAATAGTTCTTAGTGCTTGTGTGCTTGATAAAATGAGATATAGGTTTGAAATTCTCAACAATAATGAGAAAACAGGTATCTATATAGATTTTGATATCAAGATGTGAAAGAAAAATATGAAAAAGATTATATCAATATTAACTACTATTTTAATTTTAATTGCTTTTGTTTTATTTATAAATAAAGGAAAAGCAAATAAATATGATTTTGTAGCACAAACTCAAAACAAAGAGATAAAGCTAAGAGATTTAGATGGAGAATATAAAATTTTATATTTTGGCTATCTATTTTGTCCTGATGTGTGTCCAGCTACGCTTTTTAGGGTATCTGAGGTGCTATCAAAAATCAACAGACAAGATATAAAACTTTTGTTTGCTACACTTGATAAAGAAAGAGATACACCAGAACAACTCCAAGAGATGGTGAGTAATTTTTATAATAATTCGCTTGGTATAAAAATGAAAGATTTAGACAAAGTAGCAAAAGCATACAATGTAAAATATAAAAAGATACAAATGCCAGACTCTGCGATAAAATATTCAATCGCGCACTCTTCTGCTATATACCTACTTGATAAAAATGGCGACCTTTTCACAGAAGTTTCAAATTTAACAGAAGAAGATATAACACAAGCTATACAGGACATGATAAAACAAAGACCTTAATGATTAAAAATTAAATAGTATGTATTAAAACCGGATATAATCAACTCAAAAACTCAGCATGGTCAAAATAATATTTTAAAAATACTTATTCAATCTAAACAAAGAACTTCATTAAATCTTACATAATACTCCCAAACATTTATAAAAACCATATTATCAAGTCATAATTTTAAAATAGAGATATCTCTCCTACGAATTAAATCCAAGCTTTTTAATGCCGAAATTAATAAAGCGTTTGTATCTATCTATTATTATTTAAAAGATTTTATACTTTATATTAAACTTGGATTTTGAAAAATTAATTTATAAATAAAGATGATTTTTTGGACTTTTATTTTTCAACAAAACAATAAGACACAAAAGATAAATATTAAAATTTACTATACTAAAATATTCTTATGTGATATTTTTTACTTGAGTTATTTTGAATTATTTAAAAATATATAATCTATTTTTAAAAGTCTAATTTTTTATATCGTTAATGGTTTATACGAATTTATATAAAAACCAATAAGAAAAATCTTATTGGTTTTTGAAATTATTAATGTAGTTCTTTCCAGACTTTTATCTTCCAAAGTGTAGCAAACACACCAAGTATAAAGAAATAAATCATAGTATAAAAACCTACACTTGATCTCTCATCTTTTTTACTGTCGCCAATTTTTTCAAGATAAGACACAACTTGATCTTCAGATTCTTTTGTTAAACCAACTCTAGGCATAGCAGTAGCCAAAAGCATTTTTTGAGGATCGTTAATAAATTTATTTAGATAATTATCAGAATTTTTAGATCTTATCATCATAGATAAATCAGGTGGATTTGAACCCATATAATTCGCTAAATCAATTCTGTTACCAAGCATATATTTTTTATCATATTTTATATCATGACAACGTTGACAAGCATCTTCAAAAAGCTTAGAATCACTAATCTTTCCATTTTCTTTTATATATTTAGCTGATACTGATTTTAAATAAGCAACTAAATCTGCTAATTCTGCATTCATATCATCACCACCTACACCATAAAACTCAGGCATAGGAAATCCTCTTTCTTCGCCAAATTTATGATTTAATTTCATAGCCATAACTGGATTTTTTATAACAGCTGCCAAGAAACTCTCATCATATATAGCACCTGCTGTGCTTAAATCAGGAGCAACAACACCAAAACTAGAGCTAGAAGTAGCGTTATCCATAGGTGCATCGAAACCAGCAGTTTTTATTCCATGACATCCAGTACAACCAGCATTCGCAAAAACATCTGCACCACGAACAGCATCCGCACTTTTAAAATCTATAGCTTTAATATCATTCCAGAAAGATTTATAATCATTAAGATTTTTTTCTGCTTTTTGCACATCAAATTTTGCATTTTCAATTTTTTTACCATCTCCACTTACTTCTGCTTTTTCAAGTGCTATTTTTGAAGACTCAAGCATGCTTTTTGAATAACTATCATCTCCCGCAGCAAAATCATAAACAGCAGGGTCTGTATGAGGATGTAGCTCATGATGAGCATAAGGCTCTATACCCCAATATAAAATACCTGAAAGAAAGACAACTATGGCAAATATTTTTAACTCTTTCATAATTATCCCCTTTTCTTTTCAATAAAACTAATAATAGGCAAAGCCACAATAAATAAAAATAAAAATAAAACAGATGTTCCAAATCCAAACCACTCTCTACCTTCTGTTGGAATTTTACCCAAGATAGAAAGTGCAATTAAATCAGCAACAAGCAACCAAAACCATATAAAAAATAGAGGTCTTTTGTGTGCTGGAGCAACTACATCGCTTGTATCTAGCAAAGGTATTATCATAAATGCAGCACCTGCAAATGCAAACGATAAAAGACCTAAATTACCAGCTGAAATTCCAAAAATATCAAAGAAAAATCCACGTAAAATTTCATATTGCCATAAGAAATACCACTCAGGATATATATGTGGTGGAGTTTTTAAAGCATTTGCTGGTTCAAAATTTATAGGGTCCATAGCAAAGCCAAAATGGAAGCATACTAGATACATAAAAAATATCATAAAAAACGCTACATACATAAAATCTTTAGCTAAAAATCCAGGCCAAAAAGGTATAACTTTAGCTTTTTTTCTATCACCGTGCAAATATTCATTTGCTTCTACATCAAAATCTATCTCTTCACTTTCAAGGTTGTTTACATGCGGAATACGCAAAGAGTAAAAATGCATAACAACAACAACTATTATAATAATAGGCATAAGACAAACATGAAGCATAAAAAATCTAGTTAATGTAGCATCACCAACAGCATAATCGCCCCTTATCCACTCAACAAGAGCATCGCCTATAACAGGAATTGCACCAAATAATTGAGTGATAACAGTCGCCGCCCAATAACTCATCTGCCCCCAAGGAAGCATATAACCACTAAAAGCTTCTGCGGAAAAACAGATAAATAACAACATACCTGTAACCCAAATAAGTTCTCTTCCTTTTTTATAAGAACCGTAATAAAGTCCAGTAAGAAGATGTATATACATTATTAAAAATATTACAGAGGCAGCAACAGCATGCATATGACGCCAAAGCCAACCATATTCAACTTCTTGCATAATAGTAAAATTTACACTATCAAAAGCTAAATTTACATCGGGTTTATAATACATAAGAAGTAAAAGCCCTGAAACAAAAAGGACAATAAAAAGAGTGGTTAAAATAACACCCATAGCCCAAAGAAAGTTTATATTTTTTGGTATCCAATATTCGCTTACTAAAACCTTCATAAGCTTAGTAACAGCTAAACGCTGATCTAGCCAGTCAACAACTCCGTTTGATTTATGAATTTGTGCCATATTATCTCCCTTATGCTTTGCCGACTAATTTGTTATACTCGGGTCCTGTTTCACCAAGTACTAACTTTGTTCCATCTATTTTAAACGGTGGAATATCTAATGGGCGCGGTGGTGGTCCAAAAACATTTAAACCATCAGCATCAAACTCGCCTCCATGACAGGCGCAAATAAATGCATTTTTAGAACTCTTCCATTCTGGTATACAACCAAGATGGGTACAAAGACCTATCACAACCGTATATCTATCATTTCCAATCTTTATATCTCTGTTATCATTTGCAGGAGAATTTGGATCTTTTTTTAAAATAAATATTGGCTTTTTACGCCATTCAACCTGTCTCATCTCTCCATCTTTCATAGGACTAAGATCAACGGTTGTAAAACCTGCTGCTTTAACACTTGGAAGTGGATCCCAAGTCTTTTTCATAGCAACCAATGAAAAAGCACCGCCAACAGCAGCCACTGCTCCGAACGCAATTCCGATAAAATCGCGTCTTTCTTGCTTTACAGACATTATTTTCCTTTCTTAATTAATTTATACAATATTTGCATTATATCTAAAAAATATTAAAAATTCTTTGTGCAATTTAAATAATATTCTTACAAAATAGTCGCTTTATATATCAAAATTAATTATTATATTTTATACTTTTATTAGTTTTTATTTAAAAACTGATTCTAAAAATTTTAAATTTAAAATCAAAGAATGAGAAAAAGGATCTATAACAATACCATCATATTCATTTTTTTCGGATAACAACATCGGAGTATAATCTTTTAATTTAAGCTTTATACTTTCTTGCTCCTCATCTTTTCTCCATTTAAGCATCTCTTCTTGGCTAGTAAATAAAGGATAATATTTTTTATCTGTGTCTTCATCTTCCAGTATAACAAATCTAATATTATTCCCTTCTTCTTCATCAAAAGAGCTTCCATCTTTGTTTACCATTGGTGAAATAAGCATTATGGGCGATAGAAATTCACTAGTTTTTAGGATATCTATTAAATTCCTTTCATTATCGCTTACTGGGTTTTTTAAAAATTTATCCATCGCATCTTTTAAATTCATAAACATCCTATAAGATAAAATAAGTAAATAAATAACAACTAATCATAAGGTATAAAAACAACAAAATAGCCAAAATAAATGGTTTATACCCAACATTAACAAAAATGCTTTTATTTATTCCCATACCAAGACATATCATTGCAACACTAAGTAAAAAATTATCAAAATATTGTATAACATTCAAAACATCTTTGGAGAGCCCTAAAAATGAATTTACAACAATTACAATCAAGAAAAATATAGCAAAATACGGAATAAAAGATTTTATATCTCCTTTACCTTCTTTTGTATTTAAAAATCCCAAAACAAAAAGCATAGGAACAAGCATAAGAACTCTAAGCATTTTTATAATAACGGCATTTTTTTGAACCAGCTCACCAAAACTAGATGAAGCGGCCACAACATGAGCTACTTCGTGCAAAGAACCACCTATAAAAAAGCCTATTTGCTCTGGTGTAAAATCAATAATTTTAAACAAAAATGGATAAGCAAACATGCCAATACTGCCAAAAAGCACAACAGTGCAAATCGCAATACCTACTTTATCACTACCGCCTTTTACAACACTCTCACTTGCCATTACAGCAGCAGCTCCACAAACAGAACTACCAGAACTTATAAGGGCTGAGCTTTTATAATCTAACCCAAGCATTTTACCAATAAAAAGACCCAAGAAAAATGTGCTAAAAACTATAAAAAATGCTAATGTTATACCATTTAAGCCAACATATTCAATATCCGATAAACTTATTCTAAAACCAAATAAAATTATACCAAAACGTAAAATTTGTTTTGTTGATATTTTTACAACACTTGTATTGCTGATTGATTTTGATATTTTTTGAAAGAAATTTGCCAAAATAACACCAAGAACAACAGCAATAATTAAAGGTGAAATAAAATAGGTGCTAAATGGTGGTAAAAAAGATATCGCCACACATAAAACACCGAGAATAAAAATAAAACTCCAAGATTTTTTAAATTTTAAAAAACTGTTTAAAGTTTCCATTGTTTTTTACATTTTTTCCTTAGCTTTAATACCCATAAGTTTTAAAGTAGTTCTAATACAAAGAGCAACAATAGCAAATAATTTCAACAATGCATCTTCATTTTTAGCACCTACAACACGGTTTTCATTATAGAACTTGTGAAAATTAGACGATAAAGATTTTAGAAAATCGGTCAGTTTATGTAATCCCCTAGAGCTATAAACATCTTGCAACACTTCGTTTAAGGTAAGAGCTTCAAAAAGCAAATTTTTTGCATTTTCATCAAGAGAATCCAGACTAACATCTAAGACGTCTGAAACAGTCTTGTTTGCTTTTGTAAAAATTTGATTTACACGAGCATGAGCATAGTTGATATAAAAAATAGGGTTTGAGCTATCATTTTGCTTTAATGCATTAAGTTCAAATTCCAAAGGGCTTGTGTTTGATTTACTTATAAACATAAATCTAAGTGCATCAGAGCCTATATCTTCTACAATCTCACTCATAAGCACAGATGTTCCGGCTCTTTTACTCATCTTAAAAGGCTTTCCGTCTTTTAAAAGACTAACCATTTGCATTAAAATAACTTCAAGTTTATCTTCATCATATCCCAAGAAATTAATAGCCGCTTTTATCCTAGCTATATATCCATGATGATCAGCTCCCCAGATATTTATATACCTATCGTATGATTTTTCAAATTTGTTATCGTGATAGATAATGTCTCCTGCAAGATATGTAGGCCTGCCATCATTTCTAATTACAACCCTATCATTATCATCGTTTAATTTTGTAGATGCTATATAGGTAGCACCATCTTTTTCATACATCTGACCAGATTTTTTAAGTTTTTCTATGGTTGGAATTAAATTTGAATAAAGTGATTTTTCACTAGCCCAATTTTGTATAAAAATGCCAACATCAGCCAAATCTTTTTTTATAATTTTCAAAACTTCATCTTTTGCAAATTCAGCAAGCTCGAGATTTCTGTTTTCATCATAAAAAATATCTTTACCAAATTTATCAAGTGCTAATTTTGATATCTCATTTAGATATTCACCTCTATAATAAGATTCTGGATAAACCACACTTTCGTTAAATAAAAATTCTTTTGCGGCCAAACTAACAGATATGCCAAGCAAATCTATTTGATTACCGGCATCATTTATATAATACTCAGTTGTAACGTCGTAACCAAGATACTCGCCTATATTGGCCAAAGTATCCCCAAAAACAGCACCTCTAACGTGACCTATATGCAAAGGGCCTGTTGGATTTGCACTGATATATTCTATAAAGACACTTTCGTTTTTTTTCTCGCCTTTTGCAAAATCAACATCAAGCTTTAGTGTTTGATTTGAAATTTTATCCAAAAACTCATTTTTTAATTTAAAATTTATATAACCATTGACAGCACTTACGTCAAAAATATCACTGTTTTGAAACTTAGACACAAGCTCATCAGCTATCAACATTGGTGATTTTTTAAGCTCCTTAGCCATAGAAAATGCAATGGGTGTAGCATAATGAGCCAAATTTTTATCTTTTGGTTTTTCTAGGATAAATTCTCTACCAAGAACTTTAAATATTTCGTTTTTTACTATATTTTTCAAAGCTCAAACCTATACAGTTTTAGTCTCTTCACTATTTTTAACAGTCTCTTCTTTTTTCTCAACTTTTTCTACTGGCTCTTCCATTTCGGCCTTAAAGCTTTTTATCCCTTTTCCAACACCTTTGGCTAGTTCAGGAATCTTTTTAGCACCAAAAAGTAAAACTATGATAACCAAAATTATCAACCATTGACTAATACCTATATTACCCATATTATTCTCCTTTTATTATAAGTTATTAACAATTTTTCCAGTTATCAATAACTTCTATTATATTAACAATTGAACTTTTAACTCTCATAGAACGCACAATGGATAGTAAATCCATATAGCTTTTTTCTATATCATCATTTATTAAGAAATAATCATATTCTGATATATGCTCCATCTCTACCGCAGCATTTGTCAGTCTATTTTTTATTGTTTCATTAGAATCAGTATTACGTTTTTGCAATCTTTTTTCTAATTCATCTTTGTTTTTTGTTGTCACAAATACAGATGTTATATAGTTTTTAAGTTTTTCTCGAGCTATACAAAAACCCTGAACATCAATATCAAAAACAACTATTTTACCATCATTTAAAGCTTTAAGAACAGGTTTTAAACTAGTGCCATAATAATTTTTGTGAACACATGCCCATTCTAAAAATTCATCATTATCTATACCATATTTAAATTCATCTTCGCTTACAAAATAATAATCAATACCTTCTCTCTCACCATTTCTTCTTGGTCTAGTAGTGCTTGATATAGAAAAATATAAATTATCCTCCTCTTTAAAGAGTCTATTTAAAAGTGTGCTTTTCCCACTTCCGCTTGGACCTGAAACTATCAGTATTTGGCCCTTCAATTACTTTTCCTCAAAGCTTATATTTATTTTTATATTCATATCTCTCAAAGCTTCTTTTATAGATGTTTCAGTAAGGGAACTAGTTATATGTTCGGTTATTTTTTTAGTTAGCTCTTCTTTAAAATCATCATTTTGAATACCACTTTTCTTTATCTCTTTTATAGCTGCTGCGGCACTTTCTAAACCAAATGCGGCAAGCATAGATGCTTCATCAATATCATCTATAGTGTTTATATCTTTATTTTCCATATCCAACTCATCTTTTACATCAATTTTATCTAATTTCTCTTCTTTATTCATGCTATCGGATTTATCATCAATATTATCTTCTAAGTATATTTCTTCATCAATGTTTTTATTTTCTGATTTTTCTTCATTTTCTGATTTTTCTTCTTCACTATTCTCATCTAAAATGTTTTCTGTTTGCATATCCTCATTTGTTGTAAGTTCTTCTGTTTCTTTAAAATCAGGCTCATTTATATTTTGATCTTTAATTGTATTATTGCTATTGATATCTTCAATTTGATTTTCTAAGTCATTAGAAGTGCTAAGAATATCATCATTCTTATCATCATTAATTTCCAAATTATCTTCCTGTAGTTCTTCCTTAAAATCATCAGATTGAGTTTCAATATCTTCTAATATATGTTTAATTGTCTCAATAGAATCCATTTTGTCATCATCGCTAGAACTATTTTCTTTATTTTCATCTAAAGTATCTTTTTTTGATTCATTAAGATTTGAAAGTTCTTCATTATCCTCCAAATTTTCTAATTCATCAACATTAATTTCTTCTTTTAAATTTTCATCCGTGTTGTCTAAATCGGCTATTTGCTCTTCATTATTATCTTCTTGCAGCAACTCTTCAGAAATATCTTTATTTTCTTCAATTGATTCTTTATTAGACTCATTCAAACTATTGGAATTTAAATTCTCTTCAATATTTTGCAATTCATGCTTCTTCAAAACATCATCTATAGAAGTATTATCAATACTTTCTAAAGTATCCAAAGCTTTCATTTCATCTTCTAAATTTTCAATATCACTTTCCAAATCCAATGCTTCTTTGTTGTCTACATTTTCATTCAATATTGAATCATCATCTATATTTTCTTGATTTTGTAGCCCAATATCTTGCAAGTCATCTAAATTTTCAATATCAAAATCATCTTTTAAAGAAACTTCATCGTCTAATTTTATATCTAGATTATCTAAATTTTCAATCTCACCTATATCAAGATCATCATCAATACTTGGCAAGTCAAAATCTTCTAATTTATCCGAAAAATCAATTTCTTTATCATCAAAATTATTATCTTTATCTAAAGTTTTTAAATCTCTCTTGTTGTTTTCAACAGAACTATTTTCTTCAAAAATACTTATAAAATCAGTAGGTAAAAATGGTTTTTGCAAAACAACATCAGCAAAATCAGGAGATTCAGCTCCACGAGGTAAAAGATACATTACTTTTGATGCAATGTTTTTTAAATCAATATCACTTTTTTCTACATCACTATCCAGTATCAAAAAATCAAAATTATCATCAACATCAGAAAGCTCTTGAAACTCTAAATATTGAGCTCCAATTTTATTCAAGCTTAAAGTAATCAATCTTGAAACTGCAGGATTTTTGTTTACCAATGCAACTTTCATAAATACTCCTTGAAACATAATCTTTTATTTTATGATATTTTTCTTTTTTATTTACTTAATTTTAAAAAAATAAATCAGGTAAATCATTTATTAGCCTAAGCATTAAATTTGTAAAAATTTTCATAATACCAGATAAAATAGCTATAAGCACAGCAAACGATATTGTTATTTTAATAGGATAACCTATAACCAAAAGATTAAATTGAGGCATAGTCTTCATAAGCATTCCAAAAATAACATCCGATAATAAAGAAAGACCTATTATTGGAAATGATAGTATAAATCCAAACATAAAAAGATTAATAAAAGTATTAATAGTATATTTTAACACTCCTACTCTTGGATAAAAATCGCCAAGAGGAATATTTGCCAAAGAGTGTGAATAAAACTGCAAAACTAGATGATGTCCGTCAAATACCAAAAATGTAAGCAAGGCTATAAAATTTATAATATTTGAAATAACTGGTGAGTTTGTCCCTGTTTGTGGGTCTAAAACTGTTGCCATAGAAAAACCCATAACCATGGAAATTTGCTCCCCTGCAAGTTGTAAAATAGCAAAAACAATAGTAAGCAAAACTCCGGAACAAAGACCCAGCATAACCTCGCTTAATATATCTAAAATTAAAAAATTTATAGTTCCATCATGGACTTTTGATAAAGGAAAAAGGACAACAGTCAATAAAAATATAAATAATGTTTTTATTGATATAGGAATTTGATTGTGTGAAAAAAACGGGAAAAATACCACAAGTCCGCTAAGTCTAGCAAACAAAAGCATAAAGGTTATAACTCTATCGGGACCAAAAAATTCTATCAGCTCCATCTTAAAAACTGTTTATTTTCTAACCTAAATTTATTATCACAATTTACAGCCAAGTCGTTATCATGAGTAACCAAAATTAATGTTGCTTGATTTTGTTTTATATACTCAAATAAAATATCCATAACATCAAAAGCTGTATTTTTATCTAAATTTCCAGTTGGCTCATCAGCAAATATAACTTTTGGTTTTTTACTAAGAACTCTTGCTATACTTATTCTTTGCTGTTGACCGCCACTTAGCTCGCCAATTTTTTGATTTAAAATTTTATCGATACCCAATCTCTCAAATAAATTTTTATCATAATCTTGATTTGATAAAATATTTGCTATTTGTATATTTTCAGCACCGCTAAATCCCTTAAAAAGATAATGTGCTTGAAATATGATACCAAAATCGAGTCTTCTTATGTTGTTTAGTTCAGTATCTGAAAGTGTATATAGTGATTTTTCATTATAATAAACATCGCCATTATTTGGCTTTAATAAAGTAGAAAGAATATGAAGTAGTGTTGATTTACCACAACCACTAACTCCAACAATGGCGCTACTTTCGCCTTTTAAAAAAGATAAATTTACATTTTCAAAGAGCGTATAATCATACGCAAATGTTAAATTACACGCTCTTAAAATTTCCATTAGCCGATTTGAGCTGCTACTTCAGCTGCAAAATCTTCATTTTTCTTTTCAAGTCCTTCACCAAGTTCAAATCTAACATATTTTACTATCTCGATTTTTCCACCTAGTTCTTTACTTTTTTCAGCTATAACTTGCTCTATTGTCTTTTTGTCATCCATTACATAAAATTGGCCTAAAAGTGTTAAGCGTTGATCTAAAACTGTGTTATCAGCGAAAAATCTTTCAACTTTACCAGGTAAAATTTTATCCCAAATTTTTTCAGGTTTACCCTCTGCTTTTAATTCTTCTTTGATTGCAGCTTCAGCTTTTGCCAAAACATCATCAGTTATTTGAATACGACTTGCATATGAAGGTATATGATGCAATGTTTTACCAAGTCTTTTTAGCTCTTCATTGTCTTTTTCAAGTTCAGCTTTTAATGCAATATACTCTTTTTCTACAAATTCTGGATCTAAATCTTTATAGCTTATTACACTAGGTTTCATAGCTGCAGCATGCATACATAAATTTCTTATAAATTCACCAGCTTTATCAGCGATCTCTTTACTCTCACAAACTGCACCGATTAAAACACCAACACGTCCATTTGAGTGAACATAACCATTGACAACACCATTTTCATCTGTTTCGATAGTCTCAAAACGTCTAACAACCAAATTTTCACCTATTGTAGCAATTTGGCTTTTGAAATAATCTTCAAATTTAGTACCGTTTATACTACTTATATTTAAAGACTCAACATCTTTTATATTATTTGCTTGTATATGTAATGTTGTATCTTTTGTTAAAGCTTGGAATTGAGCATTTTTAGCAACAAAGTCTGTTTCAGAGTTTATCTCTGTAATAGTAGCTTTTTTGCTATCAGCAGATACTTCAACACTAACAAGACCTTCACTAGCAAGTCTGTCAGCTTTCTTAGCAGCTTGTCCTAATCCTTTTTCTCTTAGCAAATCTATAGCTTTTTGCATATCACCGCCAGCTTCAGATAATGCTTTTTTACAATCCATCATGCCAGCTCCGGTACTTTCACGGAGCTCTTTAACCATTTGTGCTGTAATTTCCATTATTCTTCCTCACCGCCAAAATCTTCTTCGCTCATAGCCTCAGCTACAACTTCTTTTTTCTCATCTTCTGTAACAGCTTGTTTTTCTTCGCTTATATCGCTATCTTGCTCTAATAAAGATTTTCCTTCTATAATAGCCTCAGCCATCTCTTGGCAGAAAAGTTGAACTGAACGAATAGCATCATCATTTCCAGGGATTGGATAATCAACAACATCTGGATCGCAGTTTGTATCAATAGGAGCAACAACTGGAAGTTTTAAACGATTAGCTTCTTGAACAGCTATTTTCTCTTTAACTGTATCAACAACAAATATCATATCAGGAAGATTTTTCATATCTCTGATACCGCCAAGTGTTGCCAAAAGCTTCTCTTTTTTTCTACGAAGCATAAGAGCTTCTTTTTTTGTTAATAAATTTATAGAACCATCTTCTTCCATAGTTTCTATAACTTCTAGTTTTCTAATTGACTGGCGAATAGTTCCAAAGTTTGTCATCATTCCACCTAACCAACGATGGTTTACATAAGGCATACCACATTTTTGTGCATACTCTTTTATAGCTTCAACGGCTTGTTTTTTTGTTCCAACAAAAAGTATAGTTTTTCCTTCAGCAGCTGCATCACGAACTATATTGTATGTATATCTAAAATAACGAATAGTTTTTTGTAAATCTATTATATAGATACCTTTTCTTTCACCAAAAATGTATTTTTTCATTTTTGGATTCCATCTGCGTGTTTGATGTCCGAAGTGAACACCACATTCTAATAAATCTCTCATAGTTACCATAATTAGGTCTCCTTAAATTTAGTTTTACCTCCACACCCATCAACAAAAACTAATTTGCAACCAAATCAAGGATTGGTGTGTGTGAAATAAGGCTTGGATTATACTTAAAATATTATAAAATTAAGATAAAATCAAATTCCCTCAAAAGCTTTTTTTGCATTTTCTATATCATTTTCATCAGGATGAGTTGATGCAGCAGCCCATCTAGCTTTTCTCTCTTCTGTAATAGGATGCATTGTTTTATCCCCTAGTCTTTCAGCCATATCTATCATTTCTTGAATCATTTTTGGATCAATAGCACCTTGGCAAATAAATTTTCTTAAAACTTCATTACCATTTTGCTCAAGTATTTTAACACCATTTTCAAGCATTTCAATACCATGGTTTCCATCTGGTTCTGCACCTAGTGTTATAAACAACCCAACTTTTTTATTTTTTACTTTTTCTTTGATATATCTTTTAAAGTGAGCATCTGGACCACCTTTATCTATATAGTATCCAACCGCAATAAAATCATACTCGCTTAAATCAGCAACACTTTTATCTTCAAAACTAAATGCGCTACAGCCTATTTTAGAAGCTATGGCTTCGCCTATTTTTTTTGTATTTCCGGTTAAAGATGAGTAAACAACTATCTTTTTCATTCAAATTCCTTTTGTATAATTTTTGATACTTCTTCGGAAATGGTATTTCCCCAAAAAACACCATCAACATTTAACTCATATCCATTTTCACTAATATTTAAAAGCTTATTTTCTTCACATTTTTTGAAAAAATTTAAAAGTTCTAAAAATCCATCTTCACTTATATATTTTTTCAGATCATCAAATTTAACTTTCGGATATTGAAACAAAGCCGTAAAATTTCTATAATTTATCTCTTGCTGTGGCAAAATTCCAACCATCTTAAGATTCTTTTTCATATTAAAAATTCCAAAATCATCAAGTTTACCACCAGCACCTATACCAAGTGGTAAAATATCAACTCCTAAGTGGGTAAGCTTTATATATTTATAAGAATCCCTATCTTTTTTATTTATCTTAGTAAGCTCCAAAAACTCATAATCCCCGCCCTTAAACATCTCATCAACAAAAGCATTATGAAGCATCTTATCTGTTTGCAAATCATAATAATCTTCTGTATGTGTTTTTGCAAACTCAGACCCCTCAAAAAATATAAGAGAGTAAAAACTAGAGCTATCTATGCCTATATTTTTTAAAATTTTAGCATCTTCTCTTACTTCTTGCTCTGTCTGGTCTGGATAATTATAAATAATATCCGCACATAATAATTTATCAAAATTTGCTCTTATTTTCTCAAGATGAGATATGGCGGCTTCTTTTGTATGAACCCTATTTAAAAGCTCTCTTCCTCTTTGAGAAAATGTCTGAATACCTATACTAAAACGATTAACACCAAAATCTTGCATCAATTTTAACTTTGATAAATTTAAATTATGCAATGTGCTTTCAAAATTAAACTCGCATGTGTTAGATAGATTAAATTTATCATTTATAGCACTAAGTATTTTTTCCAAATGTCTTTCTTTAAATATAGTGGGTGTGCCGCCACCAAAATAAACACTCTCAAAAACTTTTCCCCTTATATATGCAAATTTAGCATATAAATCAATCTGTTCTAAAATATATTTACAATATTCATCAAGTTCATCTTCTATCCGAGAACGATTCATTGAACAAAAAGAGCAAATATTATCGCAAAAAGGGGTGTGAAAATACAAAACACCATCTTTTTGTTTCGGAAAATTGGTGTCTAAAAACTCAAATAATTCATCTTCATCTGAATATTTAGAACGCTTTGGATGTCCAGAATGATGACTTTTTATTCTTTTTTCAAACATTTAAATACCTCCAAATTGTTTAAAAATCTAACTATATTATTTTAACATTTCAAAAATTTCACTCATGTTTTCTTTTATTCTAGGTGTTCCTCTTAATAAAAGCGAAGAAGGTATAGTGATAACCTTATCATTTTTTACAGCATTTATAGTTTTTAATGTTTCATTACTTGAAAGTATATCCTCTTTTGAACCCATACCACCTACTACTATTATAAAATCAGGATTTTTAGCAAGCAAAACCTCACTAGATATAATAGGTGTCTGCCCACTTAACCCATCAGCTATATTTACAAAACCAAATTTTGAAAAAATATCTCCAACTAAAGACTTATTATTAAATGCCATTATTGGGTTTGAAGAAAATAAAACCGCTACTTTTTTGCCTTTAAACTCGGAATTTGAAAACTTATTAATAGACTCTTTTATGTCGTTCACCAATTGTTTTGCTTTTTCATTTTTATCTAAAATTTCACCTATTTTTAAGACGTTATTATAAATATCATCTAAACTATCACTTTTTAGACCCAAAACATCTATATTAAACTTACTAAGCTCATCTTTTATATTTTCAGCGTGAAAACCAGTTACAACCAAATCAGGTTTTATCTCTATAATTTTTTCTATATTTGGTTTTGAATAAGTACCAACATTTGGAAGTTTTTCTGTTTTTTCAGCAGGCCAAATTTTAGACATGGTTAATTTTGATATAGCTGCTATATCAGATTCTGAATCAAGCATATACATCATCTCAACTACACTAGGCTCTAAAATAACTAGCTTTTTAGCCCCTAAAAGACTAGCACAAATAGCCAAACTTAAAATAATTTTCTTCACTATTTACTCCTTTATTGCAACCACTAAAGGATTGCTTTTGTATTCTAAAATATCACATTTTAAATCATAAACATCTTTTAAAATTTCAGTCGTATATAACTCTTTTGATGTGCCACTATACACTAAATTTCCTTTTTTTAACATAATAAGTCTATTGCAAAACATGGAAGCTAAATTTAAATCATGAATGACAGCTATACTTATAAGACCCAACTCATCATTAAGTTTTTTACAAATTTTCATCATTTCAACAGCATAGTTAAGGTCTAAAGCCGAAGTTGGCTCATCAAGAAGTAAGATTTTTGGCTCTCCTACCAAAGCTCTAGCTATCAAAACCTTTGAAAACTCACCACCACTTAAAGAACTTGTATCTCTATTTTTAAAATCAGAAATTCCCAAAAGTTCTAATATTTCATCAACTTTTATATAATCCTCTTTACTATAACCGCTAAAAGCATTTTTCATATGTGCAAAACGTCCCATAAGAACGACCTCTTTAACCAAGAAAGGCGCACTTAAAAAACTTTTTTGTGGAACAAATCCTATAATTCTTGATAACTGCTTTTTAGAATAACTTTCTATTGGTGTATTATCAAAATATATACTATTATGATTTGAACTCAATAAGCCTGAAATATTTTTTAGTAAAGTTGATTTTCCACTTCCATTTGCACCCAAAACACCTAAAAAATCACCACTACTTACAGAAAAATCTATATTTTTCAAAATCTGTTTATTACCATAGCCAAAGCTTAAATTTTTTACATCTATCTTCAAGCTATACTCCTACGAGATTTGATAGCCAAAACAAGAAAAAATGGTGCTCCAAAAAAAGCAGTAATAACACCAATAGGAATTTCTATAGGAGATAATAAGCTTTTTGCAAGAACATCGCAAAGCAATACAAAAAAGCCACCGGCTAGCAAAGAAAATGGTATTAGTATCGCATTATTTGATGTTTTTAAAAGCAGCCTTAAGCTATGCGGTATAATAAGTCCAACAAAACCTATCATTCCAGTAAAAGCAACAGAAAAGCTAACAGCCAAAGCTGATACAACAAGAAGTATTTTTTTTACTCTATCTGTATCTATGCCTAAACTTTTTGCCTCATCATCACCGTTTAAAAGTATATTTAATTCATTTCTTTTAATATAAAAATAAATCACACAAAAAATGAGCGGAATACAAATAATCAAAACCTTATCCCAAGTAGCTCCACCCAAATACCCCATAGACCAAGATACTATTTTAAAACTATCTTCTCCAATAAGATATGTTGCAAAAGATGTAAAAGCGCCCAGAAAAGATGATAATGCTATGCCTATTATAAGTAATGTAGCTATTGAGTTAGCCTGACTTGCTAATTTAAAAATAACCAAAGATAATATAGCTGAGCTAATAAAAGCAAAAATACCATAATAAAAACCATCAAGTTTTAATAAATATGCGATAACTGCACCAAAAATTGCACTAGCTGCTATACCTATAATATATGGGTCTGCTAATGGGTTTAAAAAAACACTTTGAGTAACAACACCTGAACTAGCAAGCAACATTCCAATCAAAATAGCCATAATAATCCTAGGAGCCCTTAATTCAAATACGATGGTTTTTATGATTTCATTATCATTTTTTCCTAAAACAAAATCAACAATATCCACAAAACCTATATTTGCACCACCAAGGCTTAAAGCAAAAAATCCTAAAACAATTATGCCAACAAAAAGCAAAATAGCAATTAATGTATTTTTAAAACTCACAACAAAATCCTGTTGTGCTTTTGTGTATTATTACCAAATAATGGGAAAGTATTTTTTTATCAAACAATTTTTACTCCATTTTATTATTCACAAAAATATTATTATAATCTATATCAAAAAAATATTTTAAAAATGTATTCTACATTTGAAATTATTATATTATGATTAATAAAACTATTTTTAGTAGTAAAAATATAAAAAATATCAACGATTTTAATTAAACTATTCTTTATAATTATTAATAATAACTTTAAAATTTTATTTTATATATATACTTAAGTATATTTAAAGTTAATTTTATTAATTAATTGTTAAAATTATGTAAAATTTTAGTTAAAGGGGTTCTTATGGATTTTTTAATGAACTTAAACGAAGGAGTTCAATTTACAATACAGCTAATAGTTGTATTAATTTGTCTATTTTATGGAGCAAGAAAGGGCGGTATAGCGCTTGGCTTGCTAGGTGGTGTCGGTCTTATAATGCTTGTATTTGGTTTTGGTATAGAACCTGGAAAGCCATCTATTTCTGTTATGCTAACAATCCTTGCTGTTGTTGTTGCAAGTGCTACCCTACAAGCAAGTGGCGGTCTTGATGTTATGCTTCAAATAGCTGAAAAAGTACTAAGAAAAAATCCTAAGTATGTAAGTATACTTGCACCTTTTGTTACTTGCTTTTTAACAGTTTTATGCGGAACCGGACACGTTGTTTATACAATGCTTCCTATTATATACGATATAGCTATTAAAAACGGCATAAGACCTGAAAGACCAATGGCAGCAAGTTCTATAGCTTCTCAAATGGGCATTATTGCAAGTCCTGTTTCTGTTGCTGTTGTAACCCTAACCGCATTTTTGATAAATGCAAAAAGTCACTTGGCTGGATTTGATGGTTATTTAGATTTGCTTAAAATAACAATACCATCAACACTTTGTGGTGTTTTAGCGGTTGGGATTTTTAGCTGGTTTAGAGGAAAAGATCTTGATAAAGATCCTGAGTTTAACGAAAAAATCAAAAATCCAGAGTTTAAAGAGTATGTTTATGGAGATTCTACAACTCTACTTGGCAAAAAACTTCCAAGCTCACAATGGCTTGCAATGTGGATATTTTTAGGTGCTATAGCTGTTGTTGCTGTGCTTGGTTATAACAAAGATTTAAGACCATCTTGGAACAAAACCGCCCCAGCAAAAGTGGTTGAAATAGTATCTATGGATAATAAAGTAATTAAAAGTTTTAATGTAAAAGATGGACAAATAATAGCAAATCTTAAAGACACAAAACTGGTTCAAAATGTAAAAAACAGTAAAGCAAAAGTAGATATGGCGTATAGTGAAGTTGAGATTTATCAAGATAACAAACTCACAAATAGCATAAAAGAAAGCGATAATGCTGTTATGATAACAGCAAACAATAAAAGCGAAACGATAGATAATGCAAAAATAATCATCAAAGATTCTATAAGCAAAAAATCAACCCTTGGAATGGTTCACGTTATTCAAATTTTTATGCTTTTAGCTGGTGCTTTAATAGTGATTTTTACAAAAGTAGATGCTAGTAAAATCAGCAAAAATGAGATATTCCGCTCTGGTATGATAGCACTTGTTGCCGTATTTGGTATATCTTGGATGGCTGAAACTATGTTTGCTGTTCATACACCTATGATGAAACAAGCGCTTGGAAGTGTTGTTATGCAACACCCTTGGACTTATGCTGTAATGTTGCTTCTTATATCAAAGTTTGTAAACTCTCAAGCTGCTGCACTTGTTGCTTTTGTGCCACTAGCACTTGGTATAGATGTAAACCCTGCCATTATCCTAGCTTTTGCTCCTGCTTGCTATGGATATTATATACTTCCAACATATCCAAGCGACCTTGCTGCTATTCAGTTTGATAGATCTGGAACTACAAAAATAGGCAAATTTGTTATCAATCACAGCTTTATAATACCTGGTCTTTTAGGTGTTAGTGTATCTTGTGTATTTGGTTATATCTTTACCACAATGTTTGGATATTTATAATATTTTAAACCCTAGGCTTTTTTGCTTAGGGTTTAAATTTTATTTTAAAAATTAACTATTTTAAGTCTATCAGAATCTATAAATTTCCTGCCAAATTTTGCTTCTTTTTTACCATTTAACTCAACCAAATCTCCAGTAAAACCACAAGTATCGTTTTTGGTCATAAAACTTCCAACACCATAAACATCAACCGGAGTATTAAATTTTTCAAAATCAGCAATTTTTTCCGGAGTAAAACCAGAACTAACAACTATCTTTATATCTTTAAAACCATGGCTATCCAAAGCATTCCTAAGTGCAAAAATAAGTTCTTTACAAACACCGTGTGGATCAAACCCAGTCGTGTCTTTATCCAAAAAATACTTATCTATCAAATTTGCAGAGGTATCAACCCTAACAGCTGCTATTTTATCTTTAAACTCCCTTGCTGCTTTTAAAGAGTCGTTTATAACATCATTATTATAATCAACCAAGGCCGTAATTTTTTCTTCTGGGAATGTCTTTATATAAAGCTCGCAAGCCTTTAAAATATCTCCGCCACAAATTTGAATCAAAGCGTGTGGCATAGTTCCAAGGCCCACTCCGCCCCACCATAGGCCCTGAGCATTTGTGGCTACTTTGTTTATGCCTGCTACATAAGTAGCATATCCATCGCCTATTTGAGTATAAATATCATCTTGTCTATCAGCCATACAAAAAATATCTTTTTTATTTGCTACGCTAATGACTCGCATAGCATTGGTCGCAATGCTACTTCTTCTAGCAAGAACAGCATCTATTATATTTTCTAAAAATCCAAAGTCTTCATATCTGCCACTTACACGTAAAACAGGTTCATTTGAGCTTATAATATCACCATCATTTAAAGCATAAATTTTTAATTCATCTATATTTTTAGCAAATGTATGCAAGATAGATATAGCTTCATCTATACCGCAAAGCATTATATTGTCTTTTCTTTGAAACCACTGCATAGTAACAGTTTGATTTGCAAGATTTTGTTTTATTATTTTATTTACTTTTAAAAAATACTCAGCTGTGTAAAATCCACTAGAAATTCTTTCATCAAATTTAAAAGTTTTATTTGTAAGTCTTTGTATTTTACCCTGCTTTTTTAATTCAATTTCACTAATCACTAATGCCCCTTAGTTAATATAACATGATAATATTTTCATTCTAACTAAAATTATTTTAAATCATCATTTATTTTACATACAAAAAAATTAAATTGCATATAAAAATTTTAATAAATTATAATGTAAGTTTAAAAATTATTGTTATTTTTTGATACAATTACAAATTATATAATCAATTAAAAGGAAATTGTATGAGAAGTCTAATAATAGTAGAATCTCCTGCAAAAGCGAAGACGATAAAGAATTTTTTGGGTGATGACTATGATGTTATAGCTTCAAAAGGACACATAAGAGATCTTCCAAAAACCAGCTTTGGCATAAAAATAGAAGATGATAAATTTAAGCCAGAGTATAGAGTTAGTGCAGACCATTCAAAAATAGTAAAAGAGATAAAAGAGTTAGCCAAAAAAGCCGATCAAATATACCTAGCTACCGATGAGGATAGAGAGGGAGAGGCTATTGCATTTCACATAGCAAGTGCAATAGGAAAAGACGCAAACAAGCTACCTAGGATAGTCTTTCACGAGATTACAAAAAATGCCATACAAAATGCTCTTTCAAATCCAAGAGTTATAGATATGGATAGCGTAAATGCTCAGCAAACAAGACGACTTTTAGATAGGATAGTTGGATATAAACTAAGTCCGTTATTAAATCTAAAAATACAAAAAGGCCTAAGTGCTGGTAGGGTTCAAAGTGCTGCTTTAAAAATAATAGTAGATAGAGAAAAAGAGATACAAGCATTTAAACCGGTTAGATATTTTAGTATAGATACTAAATTTAAAAAAGATTTAGAAGCGGATTTGATAAAGTTTCAAAATCAAAAAATAGAAAAACTGACTATAACAAATCCAGATAGAGCAAAACTTATAGTTGATACACTTAAAAATGATAAATTTGTTGTAAGCAATATAGAAAGCAAAGAGAGAAAAACAAGTCCTCAGCCTCCATTTATGACATCAACATTGCAACAAAATGCAAGTAATGTCCTTGGCTTTAGCCCCAAAAAGACAATGATGATAGCCCAAAATTTATACGAAGGTGTTCAAACAAATGATGGTTTTATGGGTGCAATAACATATATGAGAACTGATAGCTTAAATCTCGCAAAAGAGGCTGTTGAATCAGCAAGAGATCTTATAAAAAATGAGTTTGGAGATAAATATCTACCAAGCAAAGCTATATCTTATGTGACTAAATCAAAAGGTGCACAAGAGGCACACGAAGCAATAAGACCTACAAATTTAAACTTCACACCAACAATTGCTGCTAAGTTTTTAGAAAAAGATGCATTAAGACTATACACGCTAATCTACAATAGATTTTTAGCATGTCAAATGAGTCAAAGCATAAGTGAAACCCAAAATGTTTTTATAACAAGTGAAAATTCAGAGTTCAAACTTAGTGGCAAAAAGATGGTATTTGATGGTTTTTATAAAGTTTATGGCGATTTAGATAAAGATAAAATCTTACCTAGTTTAAATATCAATGATGAATTAAATATTCAAAGCATAGAACAAACAGAACATTTTACAGAGCCACCTTCAAGATACTCAGAAGCTGGGCTTGTTAAAAAGTTAGAAAGTCTTGGCATAGGAAGACCATCTACTTATGCACCTACAATATCACTTCTAACATCAAGAGATTATGTAAAAGTAGAGAAAAAACAGCTTATACCAAATGAAATTTCATTTATTATAATGAGTGTTTTACAAGAGCATTTTAACGATATAGTAGATAGCGAATTTACTTCCAACCTAGAAGCAAAACTTGACCTTATAGCATCAAATCAAGCTGATTGGCAAAATGTTTTAGGTGATTTTTATCATCCTTTTATGGAAAAAATAGCTTCAGGAAAGACAAATATAAAAAGCTTAAAAGTTGCAAATCCAATAGGTGAAAAATGTCCTGAATGCGGAGGGGAACTCTTAGAAAGAAGTGGCAGATACGGTAAATTTATCGCTTGTGGGAATTTCCCTAAATGCAAGTATTCAAGAAATATACAATCAGATAAACAAGATACTAAAGAAACCGCACAAAAAAAACAACCTATAAAAATAGAAACACCATGTCCAAAATGTGGTGGAGATATAGTTCAAAGATTTTCAAGGCGTGGTAAATTTTATGGATGTTCTAACTACCCTAAATGTGATTTTATAAGCTCTTATGAACCACTTATTCAAAAGTGTAGTAAATGTGGTGGAAACACAATCAAAAAAGAGCTAAAAAAAGGAACATTTGCTGAATGCGTTGAGTGTAAAAATAAAGATGAGATTTAAATCTCATCTTTTAAATGTCTAAAAATCAAATATCTCGATAACCCTATCCAAAACACCTTGGCATTTTGATATCACTATGCCGTAGTTTGTTATGCAAATTTCTGAGTTTTTAGCTTTGTTTATCCTGCTTTGCATTAAATTTTTATTTATCATACAACCGCCACAATGGATTATAACCGCAAATTCATTTAAATTATCAGGATAGTCTTTTCCATTTGTGTAATGAAACTCTAACTCTTTTTGTGTGAATTTTCTAAGCAATTTTGGTATTTTAACCCTTGCTATATCACCATCTTTTGTGTTATGAGTACATGCTTCTGCTATTAAAATTTTATCGTTATTTTTTAGTTCATCTATCTTGTTTGCACCAAGTATGAACTCTTTTAAATCGCCCTTTAATCTTGACATAAGTATAGAAAAAGTAGTTATATTTATATCTTTTGGAGCTGTTTTTACAACCTCTAAAACACACTGTGAATCACACACTATCAAATCAGGTCTTACTCTTTGACATATCTTTGATATATCGCTATCTTGAGTAACCAAAGAAAAAGCTTTATTATCAAGTATTTTTCTTATAGCCTGAACTTGTGGGAGTATAAGCCTATCTTTTGGAGCCTCTTCATCAATAGGAGCTACAAGCAAAACTAAATCTTCTTCTTTTAAAATTCCATCAAATAAACTACTTTCATCGGGTTTTATTTTTTTTGTAGTTTTAAGCAATGCCTCGTAAACTTCTTCTAAGTTTAGCTTTGTTTTTGCAGATGTTAATACAAAATCATATTCACCTATTTGTTTTAAAAAATCATCATTTGGTTTTTGTGTATCGCATTTATTTACAAAGATCAAAAATGGTTTTTTATTTTGTTTAAAATCAGCTATTAAGCCTATTTCAAAATCAGTTATCTTGTTAGACTCTAAAACTAAAACAGCCATATCTATCTCATCAATAGCCTTTTTTGTTTTTAAAATTCTCTTTGCTCCAAGCTCTCCTACATCATCAACTCCAGCCGTATCAAGCAAAACAGCAGCACCTATGCCGTGAATTTCTATGCTTTTTTCAACAACATCGGTTGTTGTTCCAGCTACATCCGAAACGATAGATGTATCTTGGTCGCTTAACATATTCATAATGCTTGATTTTCCTACATTTCGCCTACCAAAAATACCGATTTTTAATCTTAAAAGCTTTGGTATATTCATTTTAATCTCTGATTAAATCTCATACTATCGCCATTTTCTAAAGATACTTTATCTCCTATGGAAAATAAAAGATTATCAAATTTTGTATATGTCTCACTTACATCAGATTTTATGTAAAATTTCTTAGGATAAAGTCTATATAAGTCTTGATATTTTCCATTTGTTATGGATGGCATTATTACATTTGCACCGCTTTTGAGTGCCTTTTTTCTACCTTCGTTTGGATCTATAGTCTCTATCGCTGTTGTTGCTGGTATGTTTATATTAGGTAATAATAGCCTTGTTATGGCTATTAGTTTTATTGCCATATGAACACTTCCCCCCTTTTCATTAGAAAGAGGAGTGTTGTCAGCTGGGATAAAAGGACCTATGCCAACCATGTCAAAATCAAATTTTTTCAAAAACATCAAATCTTTTGCTAAAATTTCAGGATTTGTATCTGGAAGTCCTACAAGCAAACCGCTACCGGTTTCATAGCCTAATGTTTTTAAGTCTTGTAGACATCTTATTCTGTTATCCAAACTCATTCCTGGATGAAAACGCTTATAAAGTTTTTCATCTGTTGTTTCTATCCTTAAAAGATATCTATTTGCACCAGCCTCTTTATAAGCCTTGTATTGTTCAAAGCTCTTTTCTCCAAGGCTTAGTGTGATTTGAACTCCAAATTTTTTAATACCCCTAAGTATTTTACACATATCATCATCGCTAAAAATGTTACTTTCGCCTGATTGTAAAACTATGGTTTTATAGCCTACTTGAGCTGCTTCTTTTGCATAGTTTATTATATCATCAGGCTCTATCTTGTAACGGTTTACGACTTTATTTGCTTGTCTTAAACCACAATAAAAGCAAGTTTTGGTGCATATATTTGAAATTTCTATAAGTGCTTTTAAATGCACCTCTTGTTTTGAGTATTTGCGCCTAGTTTTATCAGCAGCCTCAAAGAGATAATCGCAGTTGCTTTCATCTTTGATTATCTCTTCAAGACCTTTAAGTGATGTCGTATGTGTATTATAAAGTTCGTTTATAAATTCTAAAGATGACAATCTCTTTCTCCGTTTTCCATTGCAGTTATAAGTGTTCTAACTTTTTCTGCAATATGAGGTAAATTTTGTTCAAGCTCTTTTAAATATTTTGGAATTATAACATTTTCGCCTAAATTTCTAGCCTCCTCTGAGCCATAATCAAGCAAATACTCTTTTAAAGTCAAAATAGCATTTGGAAGACAAAGGTATTTTATCTTTGCATTTTTTGCATAAGGCATAAAGTGATCACCAGTTCTACCTTCTCTATAACAAGATGTGCAAAAGCTTGGAATTCTATCTTTTTTCATAACATTTATAACAAACTCATCTATACAGCGATGATCGCCGATTTGGAATTGTTGTTTATTTAACTCATCTATCTTGTTATCTTTTGAATATCCACCAATTTCTATATTTGTTCCAGCATCCATTTGAGAAATTCCACATCTTTGAATAGCTTTATTTCTTAGCTCTGGCTCTTCTCTTGCTGTAAGTATTGTTCCTGTAAATGGACACATTAGGCGAATTATCGCAATAGCTCTTAAAAACTCATCATCATCTAAAGCATAAGGCATATCATCGTTATTTGCACCAGATGCTTTTTTAATGCGAGGAAAAGATATTGTATGAGGTCCTATTCCAAAGTATTTTTCCAAGCTCATCGCATGAAATAATAATCCTAAAATTTCAAATTTATAATCATAAAGACCAAGTAAGGCACCTATTGCAACATCATCAAGTCCGGCTTTTAATGCTCTATGAAGCGCAAAAACACGCCAATCATAAATACCTTTTAGTGTATTTTCTGGATGATTTTCTTTGTAGGTTTGTCTGTGGTATGTCTCTTGAAAAACCTGAAATGTTCCAATGCCTTCGTTATGAACTATCTTGTATTCGTCTTCAAAAAGTGGAGCTGCGTTTATATTTACTCTACGCATACTTAAATTACCCTTTTTAACTCCATAAATAGTTCTTACACTTTGTGCTATAAAGTTGTGATCGCTTTTTGGGTGTTCTCCGTAAACAGCAACAAGTCGTTTTTGACCCATATCGAGCATAGAAGTTACTTCATTTTTTAACTCTTCTTCACGCAATATTTTTTTATTATGCTCGGTATTTGACTCTGCAAAACCACAATATTTGCAGTTGTTTACACATGGGCTTGATATATAAAGAGGGGAGAATAAAACCATTCTATCGCCGTAAACCTCTGTTTTTACCCATGTTGCTGCATCAAAAATTTCTTCCCAAAGCTCATCGTGAGAGTTATTCAATAAAATAGCTGTTTCATAAGGACTAAGCATAGCCCCATTAGATGCATTTTGTTTAGCTTTTGCTATTATAGCTCTTACTTCTTCTTTGCTAGCATTCTTTGTTTTTTCTAAAATACTATGTATCTCATCTTCATCTATGAAATTTTCATATTCGTGTTTATTAACCCATTCAACTATTTTTTGATATCTCTCACTTGTCCATGACATATATTTTCTCCTTATTATTTTATTGTTTTTAGATTGCCATCAATAGATATTAAATCCTCCTTTACCCATTTTGGGGCGTGATGATATGCATCTTCTAAAGGCACATCTCCTGGTCCAAATCTAAACATAGCTTTAAAGTCTTCAATATTTATTAAAGCTAGTGGCATATGAGCACAAAAAGCTATTAAAGTTGTTAAAATTGAGGCCCAAACATGAAATACAAACATCCATTTAGTAACAACTTTACCAATTGCTGTTGGATAAGCATAAAGTAGCCAACCTGTAACGATAAGAGCAAATATCATAAACATAAATATAATATAAGTTGCCTTTTGTCCGGCATTAAACCTACCTTGAGGAGCGACTTCTTCTGGCCCAAATTTTATACCAAAAAGTCTTCTTGGGTAACCGCCAAAGTTTTTAAACCAGGCAAAAGTATCTTTATCCCATATAAATAAATTTCTTAGCATTAACGAAAATCTATCAAAATTCAAAAACATAAAACCAAAGAAATTCATAGTAAATACAATAGCTATACCTATATGCCAATCCATAAGTATTTCAGACATTTTTTCATCAACTAACTTAAAATAAATCAATACTCCAGTAACAGCAAGACCTGTCCATGTTACTAAATTTAGGTTATGGAAAACTTTTTCTGACAACGGGAATTTTAAAACTCTTTGATTACTAAGCATGACTTGCTCCTTTTAAAAGCAAATTTTTACGATCAAAATAAGCATTTGTGTGAAGTAACTTTTCTGCTATTTCACCCATCGGTTCTGTTTTTAAATCAGCATAAGATTTAGCACAACTTGGATTTTGATGAGAACTTGTGATATTCATTTGTTGACATCTTTTATCATCCCTATAAAGGCCATTTTGTCTCATTGTTATATAGGCTTTTCTCTTTTTAATAATATCTGTTATAGCATATCCGCTCATTGCTACAACAGCTGTGCAAACACCACCAACTTTTAAAAAATCTCTTCTTGAAAATATTTTTCCAACCGGTTTTTCTATATATTGATATCTCATTTTCTATCCTTTTACTATGCTCTTAAAGGAAGTGGTAAAAGTGGATGTAACCACGAAGTACCCATAGCTTGAACAGGCTGACCGCCACCATTTACACATCCGCCAGGACAATTCATAACCTCTATAAAGTGATATTTATTACTCTCTTTTGTTATATGTTTTATAATTGTATTAAGATTTCTTGAAGCCCCGTTTACAACAGCAATTTTTAGCTCAAGAATTTTACCATCATAATCCTTTAAAGGTATAGGAACAACAGCTTGTGTTAAGTCTTTATCATAACCCCTAACAGGTGTAAGCTCTGGATCTTTTAAATTTTGACCTGAAAGAAGGTAATAAGCTGTTCTTAAAGCAGCCTCCATAACACCGCCGCTATTACCAAATATAGTTCCGCCGCCAGAATAAACATTCATAATTTTTTCAGGATATTCAGCTGACATTTCAAGTGGATTTATACCTTTTTTTCTAAATAAATTTGCTAAATCCCTAGCTGTTAAAACTGCATCTATATCAGGAAAGCTAGCAGTGTCTTCTGGAATCTCACCTGTTTGTTTTAAATATCTATATGCTGAGTCAAACTCAGGTCTACTCGCTTCAAATATTTTTGCAGTACATGGTGTAATAGAAACCATAAAAATATCTCTTGGGTCTTTATTCCATACAAATTTAGCAGCCCATGTTTTTGCCAAAGGACCGCCCATTTGAATCGGAGATTTTGCTCCTGAAATATGTGGTATTAACTCAGGATGAAAAATTTCAGCATTTCTTACCCATGCAGGACAGCAACTTGTAAAATGTGGGAAAGGGTGTTCTGCCATATGATTTAAATCATCACTTCTTTCTCCCAAAACCCAGTATTTTATCTTTTTGATAAGTTCTGTTCCCTCTTCAAGGATAGTATGATCTGCTGCAAAGTTTACATCATACATATTAAAGCCTGCTTTTTCTAACGCATTATACATTTTATTTATCGTTAGATCTCCTGGTTCACCACCAAACTCCTCAGCCAAAGCCACTCTCACAGAAGGTGCTGGATGAGCAACTACGAAGGTTTTTTTATCCTCTAGTTTTTTTATAACCTCATCAACAAAACTCATCTGCTCTATAACACCAAATGGACAATTTATCAAACACTGACCACAAGCTACACATAAGTTTTGATCTATCTTATGTGCCACTCCAAGCGAACCATCTATGGCATCAGTAGGACAGAACTTGCTACAGGTATCGCATCCAACACAATCATCTTGATTGATTTGGATAATTCCCCTAAGTTCACCTTTTCTGTAAGTACCTTCAAACTCAGCATCACCACCTCTTGAATTTACGGAAGGTGGAAAAGTCTTTACAGTATAAACACCCATAATAAACCTCCCCCTAGGCTATTTTAAGAATCTATTTTACCAAATCTTTAAATTTAAATAAAATATTATATTTTTAATATTATATACACTGTCCTTAAAAGATAATAAAAACTATAAAAATAATTGTTTTAAATAAACTATAGTGTGTAAAGAGTTAATTTTTGAATTCTTATAATACTAATCAAAATTTACAAATAATATTAAGAGAGATAAAGCTACCCCTCTTAATATTTTTTTATTTATTTAAAATTTTTGGCTTACCAAATGCTCTAATCTCTCTTACTACTCCTTTGTATTTTTCAACTTGAACTAGTAATGTATGAGCACAATTGCTTTGCCCTAAGCTACTTGAACCTTTGTCGTTTGTTAAGACATTTATATTTCCGTGCTGACATAAGCTTTTTTTACCCCAAACTTCTGGGTCATACCAAGCACCTTCGCAAATGATTCCAACATCATCTTGAGCTATATCGCTTACTATCGCACCACAAAGAATTTCACCCCTGTCGTTAAACACTCTAACAATATCACCTGTTTTTATGTCTCTTTGCTGGGCAGCCTTAGGGCTTATTATCATAGGCTCTCTAGCAGATACCTCTGCATACTCTCTTATGATAGAGTTGTTAAGTTGAGAGTGCAAGCGGAAACGGCTGTGTGGACTAGATATAGCTAGTGGATATTTTTTAGCTTGTTTCTTATCGCCCAGCCACTCAAATGGCTCAAACCAAGCAGGATGTCCGAAACAATCTTTATAATTCATCTTAGCGATCGCAGGTGAATAAATTTCAATCTTTCCTGATGGTGTTCCTAGTCTATTTTTATTTGGATTTTCTCTATATGCTTGAAGTCTTGTATAATACTTTTTGCTCTCATCTTCTTTATCAAATCTTACATAGCCTTTTTCCCAAAACTCATCAAAACTAGGTAGATTTTGATAACCTAAACCTTTTGCTTGCTCCATAGCATCAGCAAAAAACTCTTTAACCCAAGCTAACTCATCTTTGCCCTCTGTAAATGTCTCTTCCATGCCCCAACGCTTACAAATTTCACGGCAAATTTCAAAATCGCTCTTGCTCTCTCCCATAGGCTTGATAATAGGCTTCATTGCAAATATATATTCATTTGTTGAGTTTGAACTATTTATATCTGTTCTTTCTCCTTCTATTGCAACCGGTAATACTATATCGCTAAATTTCGCACAACTTGTCCAAAAAGGCTCTGCTGTGATAACGGTATCAAGTTTTTTCCATGCCTTAACAGCACGATTCACATCTTGGTGGCGTGTAAACATAGAACCACTTGCATTGTATGCTACTCTCATATGAGGTAGTTTTATCTTACGACCTTTAAAGTCTATCTCTACACCAGGAGTTTCTAAGGATTGAATGCTTCTACTTGTTGGTATAGTATAGTTTTTGTTTTTTACCCACGGGCTATCAGGTGTTGTATATTTTTCACTTGGTAGAGCTGACATTCCTTTTAATCCCGGCGCTATCATACTCTTAGGACCACCACCATTATAACCCAAGCTAAACTCAAATCCACCACCAACTTTACCTATATGTCCTAGCATAGCTGATAATGTTGCTATCATCCAAAATGTCTGCTCTCCGTGGTCTTGTCTTTGTAATGCACGACCAGCTATAAGTATAGAGTTGTCCTTTGCAAGCATTTTACATAGTTGTTCTAATTTTTCAACAGGGACATTACATATAGCACTAGCCCATTTTAAGTCTTTAACCACACCATCGTTTTTACCTAAAAAATAATCTTTAAATTTATTAAATCCAACTGTGTATTTTTTTATAAATTTTTCATCATAAAGCTTATTTTCATATAGATAATGGCACATTCCTATCATCATAGCAGTATCTGTATTTGGGCGAACAGGCACATAATCACTTTCTAAATAACGCGCTGTGTTATTACGATAAGTATCAATGCTTGTAATTGTCATCTTGCCTGCTTTTTTAAGCTCTTTGATTTTAGTAAAGTACTCATAGTTGTTGTGTGTAGGAACTCCTGTTGCTATTTGGTTTGTAAGAACCGGATCTGTTCCCCAAAATACAACATTTTTGCACTCTTTTACTATGGCTTCCCAGCGTGTAGGAGCGTCATAAACAGTAGTAGAACCAAAAACATAAGGCATTATAGCTATACCAGCACCTGTTGAATAATCATCAGTTTCTTCTACATATCCACCTAAGATATTTAGCATTCTATGTGCAACTGTTCTTCCCCAACTAACCTTACCGCTACCGCCCCACCAATAGCATTCGCCATAAATAGCCTCAGGACCATATTTATCAAAATTTTCTTTTAAAGCTTTAGCTGCCAAATCAAGTGCCACATCCCAGCTAACCCTTACAAACTCATCTTGTCCACGAAGTTCAGATTTGTTTGGACCTTTCTTCTCTAAGTAGCTTTTTCTTACATAAGGATACATTACACGGCTTTCGTTTTGGATACGATCAGGTAATGAGTTATTCATAGTATTTGGAAAAGCATCTCCCTCAAAGCTATCCACACTTACGATTTGATCGCTATTTAAATTTGCATAAAAAGGTCCAAAACGATTAATCCCCAATACTCTTTTGCTATCAAAAATAGTTTCAGTAATACCATCTATACGATTTGCTTGTGCCACAGTAGCAGTAACTGCACTAAATTTTAAAAAATCTCGCCTTTTCATATTTTCTCCTTTTATGAGTTGTTCTTATTTTACATCTTTAGCATTATGCTGAAGAAATTTAGTAATCAAATCACGCTGACTAGACTCTAAAACAATATAGCCAGCGCTCTCCATACTTTCAATAGCTGCTGGCCACTGACCAACGGTGAATTCAGTAGTGTCATGCAAATGATGACATGCAGAACAAGTTTGTTCGTACAAGCCTTTAGCTTTTGCATAAAGCGGGTTTGGATCATATACCACAGAATCTTTTGGAACGTCAAATGAAATTTCAGCCTTTAGCCATATTTCACCATAATCATCCTCTATTTTTCCATTATTTTTTATATATGGATTTATATCCCCCTCGTAAGTTGCATTTTCTCCATCTTTGCTAAAAATAGCATATTCTTCGTATTTAACTGGATCAAGAACTATTTTTTCTTGATAGTTTTCATTAACAAAACCTGTTATTTTTACATTCGCTACCCCGTTATTATCGCTAATAATTTCAACAGGAGTAAGAGTTGTGGCAACACCTATAACATTACCATCTTTTGAAATTTCAACATGTTTGCTTAAATAACCTTGCTGGGCATTTGCAAAGCAAGCTATCAAAAGCATACTTGCCATAGATTTTTTCATATAGTATCCTTAAATAATATAATTAGATTATAATCTTAATACTATAAGGCTTTATACAGAATTAAAAATCTATAATAAAATGTTATTTTATGCAACTTTGTTACATTTTGAAAAATATTTATTTTTTTTTACATACTATAAATAACATAGTTGGAGATAAGACATCAAGAGTTTAAAAAATTAAAATACCCACTATAAGTATTTTAATTATAGTGGGTTTGATCTTAGTTAAAGTTTTTTCTATTAAAGTAAGCGTTTGTGTGAAGTAGTTTTTCTGCAACTTCCCCCATAGGTTCAGTGTTTAAATCAGCATAAGATTTGGCGCAGCTTGGATTTTGATGAGAGCCAGCTATTTTTTTATCTTGGCATAACTTATCATCTTTATAAAGACCTTCTTGTCTCATAGTTACATATGTTTTATTTTTCTTAGGCTGAACGGGTTGACCACCGCCATTTACACATCCACCAGGACAGTTCATAACCTCTATAAAATGATATCTGTTATTGTCTTCTGAAATATGTTTTAGTATAGTGTCTATATTTTTTGAAGCACCGTTTACAACCCCAACTTTTAGCTCAAATATTTTTCCATCATAATCTTTTAAAGGTATAGGTATAACAGCTTCAACCAAGTCATTACTATGACCTCTAACTAATGCAATATCTGGATTTTCTAGATTTTCTCCTGATAGAATATAATAAGCAGTTCTTAAAGCTGACTCCATAACACCACCACTATTTCCAAATATTGTTCCACCGCCAGAATAAACATTTGTAGGCTTTTCTGGGTATTCGGATGACATTTCAAGTGGATTTATCCCTTTTCTTCTAAAAAGCTCAGCTAAATCCCTTGATGTTAAAACGGCATCTATATCAGGAAAGCTAGCACTATCTGCTGGAATTTCTCCTGTTTCTTTTAGATATTTATAAGCTGAATTAAACTCCGGTCTACTAGCTTCATATATCTTTGATGTGCAAGGAGTGATAGAAACCATATAAATATCTCTTGGATCTTGTTCCCATATAAACTTAGCTGCCCAAGTCTTTGCCATAGGGCCACCCATCTGAATCGGAGATTTTGCTCCTGAAATATGAGGAATTAACTCAGGATGAAAAATTTCAGCATTTCTTACCCAAGAAGGACAGCAACTTGTAAAGTGCGGAAATGGATGAGAAGCCATATGATTTAAATCCTCATCTCTTTCACCTAAAATCCAATACTTAATCTTTTTAACAAGCTCTGTTCCCTCTTCAAGTATAGTATGATCTGCAGCAAAGTTTACATCATAAAGATTAAAGCCAACTTGTTCCAATGCATTATACATTTTATTTGTAGTAAGTTCTCCTGGTTCACCACCAAACTCCTCAGCCAAAGCAACCCTTACGGAAGGTGCTGGATGAGCAACCATAAACATTCTTTTTTCATCTAGCTTAGCTATAACCTCATCAACAAAACTCATCTGTTCTATAACATCAAATGGACATTTTATCAAACACTGACCACAGGCTACACACAAATCTTGATCTATTTTATGAACAACTTTTGGCGCACCCTCTATGGCATTGGTTGGGCATACTTTACGACACATACCACAGGCCACACATCCATCAGGGTTTATTTGAATAATGCCTCTAAGTTCACCTTTTCTATAGGTGCCTTCAAATTCAGCATCTCCTCCTCTAGCTCCCTCAAAAGGTGGAAAAGTTTTAACAGTACGAACATCCATATCAACCCCCTATTTTTATTATTACTAAATTTATTAAAGATTATATTAAAGCATGTTACCTTGATAATACTTAATAAAAAATAATAAATACATTTATAGTTATTATTTTTTATTGATCAATAAAAAATATATACATTTGTTTAAAATTATAAATAAAGACAAAAAAGAAGAAAAGGTGAAATACAATATTAAAAAGTGGTGCGGATGAGAGGACTTGAACCTCCACGCTGTGAAGCACCAGATCCTAAGTCTGGCGTGTCTGCCAATTTCACCACATCCGCAACAATAAGAATGGTACGCCCATCAGGATTCGAACCTGAGACCTACGGCTTAGAAGGCTGTTGCTCTATCCAGCTGAGCTATGAGCGCATATAAACATGAACAAGTGGCGCGCCCGATAGGAGTCGAACCCATAACCTACAGATCCGAAGTCTGTCGCTCTATCCAATTGAGCTACGAGCGCCCAAAATGGGGTGAGTGATGGGAATCGAACCCACGACCCTCAGGACCACAATCTGATGCTCTAACCGACTGAGCTACACTCACCATACAAAAACATGGTCGGGGTGAAAGGATTCGAACCTTCGGCCCTCTGGTCCCAAACCAGATGCGCTAACCAGACTGCGCTACACCCCGTATTGTTGTGATGAGTTATCTGCCACTACCTCATAAAAAGCGTTATAGTATCAAAAAAAATATTAATTGTCAAGGAAATAATCAAAAATTTAAGATAAATATTTTGTATAAATTTATAATTTGTGTTACAAAGCGCCATTTTTAAAATTTAAATTTAAAAAATTTAAAGCAAATTAAATATAACTTGCTATACTAAAATTTAATAAAATAATTTATATAAGGTTTATTAATGAACAAACAAATAATGTTATGCGCCATAAATTCTCTTAGCTGTGGTATGTGTGATGAAGATTGCGCGTATTGCACACAAAATATAAAATCAAAAACAAAAATTCAAAGATATAAAATAAAAGATGAAAGCCAAGTTGTTAGTGAAGCAAAAATAGCAAGGGCAAACCACGCTCTTGGATTTTGTTTGGTAACAAGTGGAGCTGGGCTTGATGATGAAAAAACAGAAAAAGTAGCAAGTATAGCAAGAGCTGTAAAAAAAGAAGTTCCTGATTTGATGCTTATAGCTTGTAATGGAATAGCAACAAAAGAGCAATTAAAAGAGTTAAAAAATGCTGGCGTGTTTAGCTACAACCACAACTTGGAAACAAGTCAGAATTTTTTCAAAAATATATGTTCTACCCACACATGGGAAGATAGGTTTTTAACAAATCTTAATGCAAAAGAGATTGGACTTGAGCTTTGCTGTGGTGGAATTTACGGGCTTGGAGAAAGCGAAGATGATAGAATAAGTTTTAGAAAAAGCCTAAAAGAATTAAATCCATTCTCAAGCCCTATAAACTTTTTTATGAAAGCCGATGGTTTGGATATAGATGTTCCTGAACTTAGTGTAGATGAAGCATTTGAGATAATAAAACAAAGTGTGTCTGATCTTCCAGAAACAAGGATAATGCTAGCTGGTGGTAGAGAGAAAATACTAAAAGAAAGACAATATGATATATTTGATTACGGTGTTGCCGCTATTGTTTTAGGTGATTATCTTACAGCTAAAGGCGAAGATATTTCGGATGATATTAAAGAGTTAAGAAAACGAGGATTTGACTTTTTAAAACAGTGCCATTAAAACAACTAAAAGCCTATAAAAATATCTCGTTAAAAAACGAGATATTTTAAGATTATTCAAAGCTTGGTTTTATTTTTTCTACCCAAGCATCAACTCTTGAAGGTGTTAAATCAGCTTGATTTACAGAATCAATAGCAAGTCCTATAAATTTTCCATCTCTTACAGAAATGGTATCTTTGTAGTTATATCCATCTGTGCTTACACTAGCATCTATCATATTTGCACCAGCTTCTTTTGCCGCATCATATAATTTTGCCAATGCATCACAAAATGTTTCAGCATGCCCTACCGCATTTCCAAGACCAAAACAAGCAACTGTTTTGCCATCAAGCTTTAATTTGCTAAAATCAAATTTAGCCCAATCTACATGTAGCTCGCCTTTTCCTTTTGTAGAGCTTCCAAAGATAAGCTTGTCATAGCTATTTATCTTATCTGCACCTATATCTTTTATATTAAACACTTCACTTGGTAGACCTAATTTTTCAGCTATAAGTTTAGCAACAGCTTCTGTGCTTCCTTTTCCAGTTCCATAAATAATACCTATCATAACATTCTCCTTTGTTAAGAAATTTTGTATATTGAAATTTTATCAAGCAAAAATAAATTTCAATAAAATTTACTTAAAACATAAATTAAAAATTTATTTAATAAACTCAACTACATCATCAAATTTTTTTCTTAATTGTTCTGATTGTGGTTTTATTCTATAACCAAAAGGCAATACCAGAGCAAGTTGTTGCTTTTTAGTATCAAGTCCTAAAACTTTTTCAACTTCTTCTTTACTAAAACCTTCAATAGGACAAGAATCTATACCCTTTACAGCAGCAGCTGTCATCATATTTGCTGCGGCTAGATAAGCTTGCTTTGAAGTCCAAGCATATGTTTTTTCATCTGTACTTAAAGTTTCTTTTAAATGGTTTGCATATATACCAAGATATAGTTCTTGCTTTTGCTTATCTTTCTTACTTCTTGCAAATCTTTGTGCTGGAATGCCTGATTCTACTCTTGCATTTTGTATATCACACAATAAGATAACTAAATGCGAACAAGTGGTTATTTGTGGCTGATCCCAGCAAAATGGTCTTATTTTGGCTTTTAGCTCTTCATTTGTGATAACTAAAAACTTCCAAAGCTCCATACCAAAAGAAGATGGTGATTTTCTACCAGCTTCAAGTATATAACATATATCATCGTCATTTATCTTTTTTGACTCATCAAATACCTTGCATGCATGTCTAAAATCCATTGCTTGTTCAAATGTGTTTTGCATTATTTTTCCTTTATATTAATGTTTTGTCTAGTTTTTAAAAATTTATACATAAAAAATGCCCAACCTATAAATAAAAACTGAAATGGTAGGCGAATTAAAGCTGCTTTGTAACTCCCTATGGCTGGATTATCGACCAAGAAATCATTTATATGAATAGGTAAAAACACTATCATCATAAAAAATATTCCCAAAGCTGAGTATTTTGAAATAGCTGGTTTTAATAAAAGCATTACCCCAAACAATACTTCAAAAACCCCTGAAAGAAGTATGAAAAAATCCTTATAAGGCAAAAAGCTAGGCACAAATGGTATGTAAAAATCAGGATTTGAAAAATGTCCACATCCTGCATAAATCATAAAAACAGCAAACAAAAACCTAAGCCCTTGCCCTAAGATAAGTTTGATTTTATTCACTTACAAAGACCTTTTTATAATTTTTTCTACCACATCTTTGTTGATAGACCCATTTATGCCAAATCTATCAAAACCATGTTTATGCAAAAGTTCTGTGACTTTTTGTGCCACATCCTTATCATCTGTATAGCTTGAAAGTTTTAAATTTACACCTAAAGATAGATATAAGCTTTCTATCTTGTCTATAACTTTATTTGCGTCATCTGTTTGCATAGCAAAAACATTTTTACCCATTTGTAAAAGCTTTTGGCTTTTTTCATCAAGCAGCTCTCTAAACAAATTTGGCTGAATAATAGCAAGTGTTCTAGCGTGATCTATACCATAAAGACCGCTTAACTCATGACCGATATAATGAGTAGCCCAGTCTTGAGGCACGCCAGTGCCTATTAGCCCGTTTAGTGCTTGATTTGCACTCCACATTAAATTTACATACCACAAGTCATCTTTTTTGTCAAATGTCTGCATTAATTCAAGTATAGAAAGCAAAAGCGCCTCACTATATCTATCTTGAACCAAACATCCATGATTTATTGTAAGATACTGCTCGCAAACATGCACAAAAGAGTCAATTAAACCATTAACGATTTGTCTGTCATCTAGACTTTTTAAGACATCTGGGTCAAGCACGGCAAAGCTAGGATAAGTAAAAGGTGAGCCGAAAAATCTTTTTTCTTTTGTCTGTTTTTTTGTGATAACAGCACCACTATTAGACTCACTTCCAGTAGCAGCTAGTGTTAGCACAGCTCCTATACCAAGAGCTTTTGTTGGTATATATTTATTTTCTAAGATATCCCAACCATCACCATCATAGTAAAATGCACTAGCTATATATTTACTTCCATCAATCACAGAACCGCCACCAACAGCTAGGATAAAGTCCGCATTGTTTTCCCTTGCAAACAACACCGCTTTATCAAGTGTCTCTTTTGTAGGATTTGGCTCAACTCCACCAAATTCAACAAAATTGTGATTTTGTAATGCATTTATAACTTGTTCGTAAATGCCGTTTCTTTTAATACTACCGCCGCCATACAAAAATAAAATAGTCCTATCTTTTGGAATAAGAGTTTTTAAATTTGCAATTTTTCCTTTACCAAACTCTATCAAAGTTGGGTTCTTATAAGTAAAATTCAATCTTTTGCCTTTTTTATGAATTATTTTTAACATAGTATCCATTTATTACTTAAATATCTTTTACGATACTTTAGGTAAGTAATAGAAAATATTATTTTATGGTATAATAATTACATTAAAAGGATTTTAATTATGTATACAGTAAATGAAAAAGAGTACAAATGCCCGGTTTCTATAACACTTGATGTGTTTAACGATAGATGGAAACTAGCTATTATTTGGTATTTGCTAGATGGCAAAAAAAGATTTAAAGAACTACACAATAATATTGGTGAAATTACACAAAAGACATTAACAGTAAAACTAAAAGAACTTGAAGAAAAAAATATAATAACAAGAACTGTCTATGCACAAGTACCACCAAAGGTAGAATACAGCCTAACTCCTATAGGTCAAAAACTGCAACTAACATTAGATGAAATGTATAAATGGGGGCTTGAGTATGTAAAAGATAATGGCAAAATACTTGATGATACAAATGCTTCAAGTAAAAAATGTCAAAGGAGTAAAAAGATAGAAGAAGATATGAAGAAATAATTAGATTTTGTGTAATGAATTTTTTAATATTATTTAAATACAAAAATATTGATATATTAAAATATAGTAATTATAATCCACAATCATTTTAAACAAATATGGGAAAATTATTTATGAAAACAACAAAAACAACATTACTTGCAACAAGCGTTGTAACTATACTGCTGGCTGGTTGTGGTGGCGGTGGCGGTGGCGGAGGAAGTAGTACTTCTACTAATTATTATGCTCCGTCTAGCAGTATTGGTTCAACACCTTCTAGCTCTAGGTCCACAAACGATACTTCATCTAATACTATCTCTTCTTTAAGTGTTTCTAACTCTGGAGAAATGGTTGGAGTAGCTTATCCACTAATCTCTGGACCTGTTGTTTTGGAAAGAACAACAATTCAGGCTTTTAGAGCTATGATCAAAAATGTACTAGATAGGCCTGAGCACTATAGTAACTCAAAATCAAATCAGCCCTTGACTAAGCTAAATGATCACAGAGTGGGACATACTGAAATAACCGATAGGTTTATTAATACCATTACAGACAAAGAAACTAGACCTAATTCTACTGTAAGCGCTTTTCGTTCTAATTCTTTTTTTAGAAGTGCGAATTTTTCAAGTCCAGTGACATTGGCTTCGTCCCATAATGATAATGAGCAACTTAGGTTTAATACCGGTTATTTAGATACATCTCATAAATGGAATAGCCGACAAAAAATAGAACAAGCTTTTAGCTGGAATAGACTAAATAGAATAAGAAATGGTGCTAAAGTTGCAATTAATAATCAAAGCCTGATCGATAATGCTAATGATGTTAAAAAATTATCAAGTTTAATCAATAATGGCATAAGTAAAATTTTAGTTACGGACAACTATCTGCATCCCAATAATGTTTCAACAATTGATAGATTAAAAAGGGAAAAAAGGTTTGAGGCTGGGTCGATTATAAAAGATCGAGAAAGACTAACTATAAATAAAAAAATTTCAGACAATAATAATAAACCTAGTAGCACAAAAGGAACTTCTCACTTAGAAGAGATGATTGTTACTATCGCTGGAAAACAAGATCGTATAAATAATAGAACACCTGGTATGTTTATTGATAATGGAAAGGTTTATGCATTTGAGTCAAATTTAGATTTTAGTAGCATGGTAAATTCGACTCAATTTAGCAAAGCTATTAAAGATGGATATAATATAATTAATGCATCTTGGGCATATCCTGTTGAAAAAAACTTTAGAACCAAAGGGGAAGATGTAACATGGACAACTGGTTTTGAGGATCTTGGAGAAGCAAAAAGAGATAATGAAACTTGGTTAGAATTTGTTCAAAGAAAAAAACTTGGCGATAATTCAATTGTTAGGTCAAATACTGATATAGTTATTAAAAAATTAAACGACTTTGTTAAAACAGATGATATACTATTTATAAAAGCTACTGGAAATGATAACAACGAAAAAACAACATTTATACCGTATTATGTATATTTAAACAAAAATAAAGAAGAGGTTAAATATCTCTACAATAGCCTTTTAATGGTCGGCGCTATTGATCCTGACACAGGTTTCAAAGCTAAATATTCAAACAACTGTGGAGATTTTAAGGAATTTTGTTTAGTAGCAAGCGGAACATTATCATATCAAAGCCAATACAATAACAACAATAACACATATCTTAAGGCAGAAGGAACATCTTATGCTGCCCCATACGTTGCATCTGCTGCTGGCTTAGTTAAATCAGTTTTTCCTTTTATGACAAATGACAATATAAAACAAACTTTGCTAACAACAGCAAAAGACTTGGGCAAACATGGTATAGATGATGTTTATGGCTGGGGCTTAGTTCAACCACAAATAGCGATAGAAGGTCCTATGAAATTTTATAAAAAAGATTTTGTAGTTGATTTTGGTCATAATGAAAAATTCTTAAGCAACAGACAAGTTTTTAATTTTAGCAATGATATAGATGGAGATAGTGGACTTGTTATTAAAGGTGGAAATACAAATAATGTCTTGTCTTTAAGTGGTAAAAATACATACAATGGAAGGACTAGGTTAAAAGATGGAGCAATCCTTAATGTCGATGGAATTGTGAAATCAAAAATTCATATAGATAATAATTCGCATCTTTATGGATCTGGAGTTGTTGGAAATGTATTAAATAATGGTTTTGTACATAACTACTCTTATGATACTGTTACTAATAGAAATAGTCGATTTAATGGGCTTGGTATGCTTATTAAGGGCAATTACAGACAAACTAGTGGAGCAAGCTTATATGTTTATTTAGGCCAACCGCTTCTGGTGGAAGGGTATGCAGATATAGAAGGAAATTTAGTAGTAAATGGAGTTAAAACCGGCTATGTATCTAAATATGGTAAGATTTTTGAAGATGTTCTAGCAAGCAAGAGTGGAATTACTGGTAAGTTTGATAAGATAAGTGTTCCTGGATATTTATCAAATCCAGAAGCTTATTATAATTCACTGCACAATCAAGATGGTTTAGAAATATACACTGTGTCAATATTTAGTGATTATGCTGGGCATAATCCAAGCTCTACGCCTATCAGAACAAGTGCAATCACAAATCTTGTAACATTAAACAACGCAGTTGAAACTAAAATAGAAAAAGCTGTTGATAAAGCAAAAGAAAAAGAGCCTAACTTAGATAAAGTCGAAACAGCAGTTGTTGCAAATAATGAAGTTTTAAAACTAGAACAAACAAATACTTCTGTTATGCAGCTATTAGCCGAAGCTCAAAGTGATAGCTCAACAGCTATAAAATTAGCTAAAAAACTAGATGGTAGTGAGTATCTAACTAGCATAAAAAGATCAAATAAGATAGATGATATAAATAGCTTTAATACCTTAAATAATAAACAAGATGGTTTTGGTTATGAATTTATCAAAAATGAAAAAGATAATATAAATATAGTTAGTTATGGTTCTAAAAAACAATCACATGAGTTTTCAGCAAAGATTAACTATACTACAGATAATGACTTTAAACAAAATGGTATGAATCTAAACTACTACAACTCTGATTTTAAAGTAGGTTTTGGTTTGGGATATAGTGCTACGAATGAAAAAATCTATGGTGACAATACAACAAATGGTAACAAGCTTAAGCAAAACACTTATCAAACAGCTATTTATGCAAAAGATAGCATAAGCTTTGGAAGCAGTAACATTAGCGGACTTTTTGGAGTAGAGCTTTTAAGAAAAACCATAAAAGACATAAATGGTGATTTATATAACTTACCTAAGCAAAACCTCAATAATACAAATTTATTGCTAGGATTAAATTATCAACTAACCAATCCATTTGATATAAGAGATATAAGCTTTAATCTTGGCTACTTATACAAAAAACAGCTTAACAAAAACAAAGCCCTTGTTGGTAGAGCCTTGGATAGTGCTAAGCTTACATTTAATGATAGAGAAAAAAGAAGAGATACTCATATACTATCAACCGGCATATCTAAACAATTTGGTAAATTTAACTTAGGAGTAGATTATAATTTATACAAAGCAAGAGATAAGAAAGCAGAAAACGGATTTAGAGTAAGTGCTTCTTATGCGTTTTAAATAATTAAATATTTGTCAGTGTATTTTTAATATACACTGACTTTAAAATACAAAATTTATTTTCACTATTATTTTCTTGCCAACAAAAATATAATATTAAATTTTATATATCTTCATTGATTGATTTTTGATATAATAATAAATAAAATACTAAAATATTAAAATACAATGATAAGGGTTAGTTTTATGATAATTACTGATATTTTAGGCAGCGTGTTTGAAGATAAATTTTTAAAATACAAGCTTGTATATACAACTATATCATACGACCATACACATAAAAAAATTCAGACATTAGTCGCGGATGATGGTGTGGAGTTTAGATTTAGATTAGATGAAAGTGTTAGGGTTCGCGGACTAAACGATGGCGATGTGTTTTTTGTAGATAAAGAAAAACAGACTTTATATGCTATAAAAATATCAGAAATTTTATGTCTAGTCATCAAAACAAAAACACCTGCCAATAGTGCAAGTATAGGATATGTGATAGGAAATAGGCATGCAAAATTATACTTTGGAGAAAGTGAAAATGAGTTTTTAACGCCTTATGAAAAGACTATCGAAGATATGCTTAGTGTGGTTTTGAATATAGAACTCAGCAAAGAACACAGAGTGCTAGCGCCCGAAAAATCACTTATGAATATCTTGCCAAACTCACAAGATACACACCATCATAGCCATTAAAAGGATTTGGCATTAAAAATTTCATAGATAGTGTGCTCTTTTTACATCAGATAAACGATAGCCAATTCCCAATAGGCGGATACTCTCACTCTTATGGACTTGAGACATATATTCAAGAGGGTTTTATAAAAAATGAAGAAGACACAAAGCGATATTTGGCTAATTATCTAAAAGGGTCATTTTTATACACCGAGCTTTTTTCTGCTTATTTGGCGTTTGAGTTTGCTTTGGAGCTGGATTATCAGGGGATTTGGGATTTGTGCCTGAAATTAAGAGCTATAAAAAGTCAAAAAGAGCTAAGAGAGGCTTCTGAAAAGCTTGGTTCAAGACTAGTTAAAACCTTAATACAAATTGATTTAAACTTTGATGTTAGATTTTTTAAAGAGCTAAATGAGAGTTTGAGCAAAAAACAAATTCCAATTTGTCATAGTGTTGCTTATGGTGTTATATGTGCTTTGGCTGGGGTTGATAGGGATTATGCTTTGAGTAGTTTTTGCTTTAGCACGGCATCAACGATAGCTATAAATGCTGTAAAAACCGTGCCTATTAGCCAAATGGCTGGGCAAAGAATACTATTTGATATAAAAAATTTGATTAAAGATATAGTTGATGATGTAAAGACACTGGATAAAGATGATTTTGGTGTCTCATTTGCTGGTGTTGAGATATCATCAATGAGACACGAGTATCTTTATTCAAGACTTTATATGTCATAAAGGAGATATATGAAATATATAAAAATAGGTGTTGCAGGTCCTGTTGGCTGTGGTAAAACTCACCTTATAGAACAACTTGTTGGGGAATTTTCAAAAGATTATAGCGTTGGCGTTGTTACAAATGATATCTACACAAAAGAAGACGCAAATTTCTTAAAGAACTCAGGCGTTATTGACGGAAAGAGAATTAGAGGCGTTGAGACAGGTGGTTGTCCTCATACAGCTATCAGAGATGATGTTTCTATGAATTTAGAAGCTGTTGAAGAACTTGCAAACGCTTATCCTGATTTGCAAATAGTATTTATAGAAAGTGGTGGAGATAACCTATCGGCTACATTTTCACCAGATCTTGCTGACGCTACTATTTTTGTTATAGATGTGGCAGAAGGTGGAGATATACCAAGAAAAGGCGGACCTGGCATTACAAGGTCTGATATGCTTGTTATAAACAAGATAGATTTAGCACCTTATGTTGAAGTTGATTTACAAAAAATGAGAACTGACACAATAGCGCAAAGAAAAAATCTACCTTTTGCTATGACAAATTTAAAGAGCAAACAAGGACTGAATGAGCTTTTTGCTTGGATAAGAAAAGATGTTTTGTTTGAGGATGATAAGTAAGAATTATGGCTAAAAGATTTAGCGAGCTAAGCTTGGAGTTTGAAAATATCAATGGTGTAAGTGATATAAAAAATATGTATATGACTCCGCCTTTAAGGGTTATGCGACCATTTTTTGAAGATGGCTTTACAGAAGTTATGATAATGAGTTCATCTCCAGGTTTGCTTGAAGGAGATAGCCAAAAGTATGATTTTAATGCTAAAGACAACACAAATGTAAAAATAATATCTCAATCTTATGAAAAAATTCATCCTATGAACGAAAATGAGAGCGCAAAAAGAGATACAAAAATAAGTGTTGGGAAAAACTCAACCTTAATATGCAGCTTTTTGCCAACCATTATGTTTAAGGATTCAAGATTTTTAAGTAATACAAAAATAAAACTTGAAGATGATAGCTCAAAGCTTGTGTTTGCTGAGTCTTTTGTGGCGGGCAGACTTGGAAAAAATGAGAGCTTTTTGTTTAGAGAATTTAAAAGCTCGATAGAGGCTAAGATAGATGATGAGCTTATTTATTTTGAAAATAGCAAGATCGAACCGACACAAATCGCATATAATGAGATAGGGTTTTTTGAAGGATTTGATCATTTTGCTAGTGTTTGTATATTTAATTTTAGGCATATAGAAAACTTAAATCAAAAAATTCACGACACACTAAAAGAACAAGAAGATATTTTAGATATTCGCTTCGGTGTTTCAAGCACATATAGAGGCGATACTCAGGTCAGAATACTTGCAAAAATGGGTCAAAATTTAATGCAAGCTATTGAGTTAATGATTGAAATTTTATAAAAATTAAGGAGAAAAATAGTGCATTTAGTACCAAAAGACATAGAAAGACTTATGATATTTACAGCTGGTGAAGTAGCCAGAAAAAGAAAAGCAAGAGGACTTAAACTAAACTACGCAGAATCAGTTGCTCTCATAAGCGCAGAACTTTATGAGATGGCAAGAGATGGAAAAACGGTAGCTGAGCTTATGAGAGATGGAAGAAAAATTCTAACGCGTGATGATGTGATGGAAGGTGTTGCTGAAATGATAGAAGATGTACAAATAGAGGCTACTTTTACAGATGGAACAAAGCTTGTTACCGTCTCTCATCCAATAGTTTAAGGAGTGTAAGTGATACCCGGAGAGATATTTTATAAAGATGAAGAGATTGTTTTAAATAAAGATAAAAGAACAATACAATTAGTTGTGACAAATATAGGCGATAGAGCCGTTCAAATAGGAAGTCATTTTCACTTTTTTGAAGTAAATAAATGTTTGGAATTTGACCGTAAAAAGGCGTTTGGATACAAGCTTGATATACCAGCTGGAAATGCCATAAGGTTTGAACCGGGGCAAAGTCATAAAATAAACTTGACCCAGCTTGGCGGAAAATGCAAGGTTATGGGTTTTAATGGCCTTGTAAATGGCGATGTTAGCGATCAAAATGTAGATGAAATTTTAGAAAAAATGATTAAATTGGGATTTGCAAATAAGCAAGATAAGGAGTCTGGTAAATGAGTTTAACAATTTCAAGAAAAAAATATGGCTCTATGTATGGGCCAACAACAGGCGATAAAATCAGACTCGGAGATACAAATATAATCATAGAGGTTGAAAAAGATTTTGCTGTTTATGGAGATGAATCACAATTTGGTGGTGGAAAATCTGTAAGAGACGGAATGAATCAATCAGCAACAGCAACACAACTAACAGGAGCTGCTGATCTTGTTATAACAAACGCTATCATACTTGATTATACGGGAATTTATAAAGCTGATATAAGTATAACTAATGGCAAAATTTCAGGCATAGGTAAAAGTGGAAATCCTGATATAAATAATAAAGTTGATATAGTTATAGGTGCGGCAACGGAGATAATTGCAGGGGAAGGTAAGATAATAACAGCTGGAGCCATTGACACCCATATACATTTTATAACGCCTCAACAAGTTGATACAGCGCTTAGTTCTGGCGTTACTACTATGGTTGGTGGTGGAACAGGACCAGCTGAAGGAACAAATGCGACAACTTGCACCCCTGGTGTGTCAAATATATCAAATATGCTTAAATCTTTTGAAGGCTTTCCTGTAAATATTTTGCTTCTTGCAAAGGGTAATTGTTCTACAAAAGAACCACTTATAGAGCAGATAAAAGCAGGTGCAGGTGGGCTAAAAATTCACGAGGATTGGGGCTCAACTCAGGCTGTTATAGATAATTGTTTAAGCGTTGCTGATGAGTATGATGTAGGAGTTGCTATACACTCAGACACTCTTAATGAAGCGGGAAATATAGAAGATACCCTATCTTCAATAAAAGGCAGAACTATACACTTTTTTCATACAGAAGGCGCTGGTGGCGGACACGCTCCTGACCAGATAGTAGCAGCAAGTATGCCAAATGTCTTGCCAGCTTCAACAAACCCAACCATGCCGTATACTATAAACACAGAAGATGAGCATTTGGATATGGTTATGGTGTGCCATCATTTGGATAAAAATATAAAAGAAGATGTTGCGTTTGCTGATTCTAGGATACGACCAGAAACAATAGCTGCTGAGGATATACTTCACGATAAGGGTGTTTTTTCTATTATGAGTTCGGACTCTCAAGCTATGGGTAGAGTTGGAGAAGTTATTATAAGAACTTGGCAAACAGCTTCAAAGATGAAAGATCAATTTGGTGCTTTGAAAGAAGATAAAGCAAATAATAATGATAATTTTAGAGCAAAAAGATATGTCTCAAAATATACTATAAATCCAGCCATAGCACAAGGAATTGGCGATTATATAGGCAGTGTTGAGGTCGGGAAGTATGCAGATTTGGTTGTGTGGGAGCCTAAGTTTTTTGGAATAAGACCAAAAACAGTTATAAAAAATGGCTTTATAATGACAGCACAAATAGGAGACCCAAGTGCTTCTATACCAACCCCACAGCCAGTTATACATAGAAATATGTTTGCATTTTTGGGAAAAGGCATAGCGCAAACTTGCATAAGTTTTGTTTCAAATGCAGCTTATAAAGACAACGTAAAAGACAAGTTAGGACTTGGCAGGATAGTATTGCCTGTGAAAGATTGCCGAAACATAGGTAAAAAAGATATGAAGTTTAATGATAGTATGCCAAAGTTAGAGGTTAACCCAGAGACATATGAGGTAAAAATAGATGGCGAAATAGCAAAATGCGAACCGACCAACAACTTACCTTTAGCACAACTTTATAATCTATTTTAGTCTTAAACTAGCCCGAAAAAGGGCTAGAAAATATATTAGATTAAATAGTATTTTTTACAAAAAGCAAATAATATCAAAAAATATAAACCAATAAAAAGAAGAACTAATAATTATAAATTTAACTTCTACTTTCACTAAACTCTTGTTCTATCAAATTTTTGCCTTCTTCGGTAATGGTTAGAGTTTGTTTATTTTGGTCATAATCGATAAATCCTTTATATATGTATGATGTTGTATTTTTTCTGTTTGATATAATATTGTTAACATTTTGTTTATCAAGTATACCTCCAAACTCATTTTCAATATCTAATGTACTTATTGACTCCTTTTTATATAAATACATTAAAATTAGTTTATCAAAAAAATAATTTTGATTCATTGCTTATTCTTAAAATTTTATTATGGAAAAGTATTATGTAGAGAAATGGAAAGCATTATCAAAAAAGTTAAAATTATATTTTTTGAATGTATATTTATGCAGTATTTTTAACGCCTATTATTTTTATTATTCATGCTATAGGTTTTCTAATAAACCATAAAATAGATAATCAAGAAGATAACAATATAAAAAAATAATTTTTTATATTGTTAAATTTTATATAAGTTGGCCTCTTATTCTTTTAATAAATCCGAAAAACTAGCTTTTCTTATCTTAGTTATATCTTCAACTTTTATTTTAATTTGAACGCCTATCTTTCCACCGCTAACTATAATTTCATCTAACACTTGCGCGCTTTGGTCTATCTGTAAAGGATAGTCTTTTTTCATACCAATAGGCGAACAACCACCCCTTATATATCCAGTAACTGAGTTTATTTTAGCCACTGGAATTAACTCAACCTTTTTAACACCACAAGCTTTGGCTAGTTTTTTTAAATCAAGCTCTTTGGCTACCGGAATGACAGCAACATAATAGTTATTGTCATTTCCTATAAGAACAAGTGTTTTGTATACACTTTCAACTGCAAATCCGATTTTATTTGCCACATAAACACCATCAATAGCCCCATCTGACTCATAAAAAAATGACTCATAAGCTATTTTATGCTTATCTAAAATTCTCATTGCATTCGTTTTATTTTTTTCCATTATTTTTTCCAAATTTGATTAAAATTGATTGCATAATTGTAATTAAATTTTATTGAATGCTTGTTTATATTTTTAAAACAAATCGCTATATTTTATTTTTTAAAACGTATATTAAATTATTCCGAATTATATTTTATTTTATAACATGGCGAGTTTAGGATTTGATGGTTTTATGATTCAAAAAGATTTTGACCTTTTGATACAAATCTTTTTTCTGTCAAGATACAAAATATTTTTATAAGTAGCTGTTTAAACAATAATTAAAAAGTGGTTATTTTCAACAAGATAATAAAAACAGCTGCTCTTAAAACCGTGTATAAAAGTACAGAATGTTTTAAAAAAATGTAGCAGAAATAAATAACTTTTTTTAAAATAGGAGTTTATATAAAAAAGTGTATGTAAAAACTAAATTTCTGCTACAAAAACCTAATTTCTAAAAATAAAGGTTTTTAGTTATGAAAACACTCGTGTGAAAAATATTTTACCAAATACCCAATAAAAGAGTATCTGAACCTTTAGTAAATCTAATTACAGCTTAAAAAACAATTAAAACTGTTAAAATAGATATATTTTTTAATCTATTTGTCGTATTTTGTAACACATAAAACATTACAATAATATATTATAATCCGCAAAACAAATTCAAATTTATTTGAAATAATATGGAAAAGCAAGATTGACTAAAAACTTAATCTTTCTGAAATATTGGCAAAATGGAAATTTGGAATGGATTTTTAAACATAAGTGGCTCCGGATGCTGGATTCGAACCAGCGACCAAGTGATTAACAGTCACCTACTCTACCGCTGAGCTAATCCGGAATAAATAAAAATGAACTGTGATTATATGAAAAAAATCTTTTTTTGTCAATAAAAATAAATTTAAATTTTTACAAAATTACAATTTTTTTATTAAATTTGGTAAATTTTCTTCAAAATCAACTCCATAGTGGTTGGGTGTTTTGTCTTTTAGAGTTGAATTTATAGAATCCACAACGAAATCAGCTGCTATTTTTGTTGCATTATACAAACTATCGCCTAAAATAATTTTTGAAAAAACGATAGAAGCAAATATATCTCCGGTTCCGCTAAATCTAGCATCTATTAACTCATGAAAATAACTTTTTGTTTCATTTTCTTTTTTATCATAGCTTAAAACACCGCAACTTTTTTCATCATAACTAACACCCTTTAAAACGATAAATTTAGTTTTAAGCTCTTTAAGTTTATCCATCAATTCATCTATAAATTTATCATCATACCCATTTTTTGGATATTTAGTATCTGTTAAAAAACAAGCTTCTGTAATGTTTGGTGTAATTATATCTGCATTTTTACAAAAGTTTTTCATCGCTTTTGCAAAGCTTTCATCAAAGCAAGAATAAAACTTCCCATTATCTGCCATACAAGGGTCTATAAGGATAAGCTCATTATTGTTTTTAAACTTATTTATAATGCCTTCTATTTTGGTAAGTTGTTTTATATTTCCCAAAAAGCCTGTATAAATTCCATCAAAACTTATATTTTCCTTTTCCCAGACTTCAACTATCTTATCCATCTCATCTGTTAAATCCAAAAAAGTAAAGTTACTAAATCCTGTATGAGTTGACAATAATGCTGTTGGCAAAACACAAGCTTCAATACCCATTGAGCTAATTATTGGAAGTGCTACACCAAGCGAACATTTGCCAACACAAGATATATCTTGAATAGTTAAAATTCTTTTCATATTTTTTCCTTTACTTTATAAAAACAAACACCGGCAACATCAATTTTATATATTTTACCCAAACTTATAAGTTCATTTAAATTATTTTTTGATAAATCTGAAAAATTATCGTTTATATTTGATATAGTTTGTGGTCGCCTTAATAAAAGTTGTATTATTTCATCTTTTGTAAAATCATATCTAGTTGTGTTTGTTTTTGATTTTATGATATTTACTGGAATATTTTTTATATTTGATGCTAATTTTTCTAAAATTTCTTCGCCAACGCCAGTAACTTTATACGCAGGTGGTCTATCTATACTACCTATATCAACCCTATCTGGTTTTATGAAATTTAATACATCATTTAATTTCGCAAACTCATCATCGCTATCATTTATATTTTTAACAACAAGAGTTTCTATAACCATTTGGCCATCAAATTGCTCCTTAAACAACTTCATATTGTTAATGAGCTTTTCTAAATTTATATCTTTAATTCTGGCTAGTTTTTTAAAGCTGGATTTTATAACACTATCTAAGCTAAACTTAGCTATATCAAACTCAAGCAAAGACTCAAATGTGTTTTGATTTAAAAGCCCTGTTGCATTACTCAATATAAGCAATTTTTTATCTTTTTTAATATCTTTTATTTTACTTACTAAGTTTTTAAGATTTTTATAAAGAGTTGTCTCTCCGCTTGCGCTAACTGTTATAACATCTATATTTTTGTGTTTTGATATTGCAAGTTTTAATTCATCTATGATATCATCAATATCAGGCTGAATTTCTATATCTTGGGTTATTTTACCTTTACCTATCTCACAATAAACACAATCAAAATTACATGATTTTGCAAAAGGAGATAAATCTATCCCCAAAGACATACCAAATCTACGAGAGTGTATTGGTCCAAATACCAAACTCAATATCTTTCCTTGTTAAAGATTTAAAAAATAAAGCACCTACTTGAAAAATTTAGTAGGTGCTTTGTAGAGTATCAAAATAGAGAATTTACACTTTCATTGTGATAAATTCTTCTTATGGTCTCTCCAAAAAGAGGTGCAACACTTAAAACTTTTATGGAAGGTAATTCTTGTTTTAAAGGTATGGTATCAGTTACAACAAGTTCATCAAGATAGCCTTTTGATAGATTTTCATAAGCAGCTCCGCTCAAAACCGGATGTGTACAAAACGCAATAACACTTGTAGCGCCTTTATCTTTAAAAACTTTAGATGCTTTTACTATGGTTCCAGCCGTATCTATCATATCATCAACCAAAATAACATCTTTGCCATTGACATCGCCTATGACATTCATAACTTCACTTTCATTTGCTTTTTCACGACGTTTATCAACTATAACCATATCAAGACCTAAATTTTTAGCTAGTGCTCTAGCTCTTGCAACACCTCCAACATCAGGGCTAGCAACAATAGGGTTCTTTAAATTTTTAGAGCGAACATAATCAGTAAAAATAATACTACCATATAAATTGTCAACAGGAATATCAAAAAAACCTTGTATTTGTCCAGCGTGAAGATCCATAGTAACAACCCTATCAATTCCGGCTACTTGCATCATATTTGCAACGAGCTTTGCTGTGATAGGAACACGTGGTGCGGCTTTTCTATCTTGTCTTGCATATCCAAAATAAGGAACAACAGCAGTAATAGAACTAGCAGAACTACGTTTTAAAGCATCTGTAAGAACTAAAAGCTCCATTAAATTTATATTTGCCGGTGCACAGGTTGGCTGAACGACAAAGACATCTTTACCCCTTACACTTTCACCTATTTGAACACTTATCTCACCATCGCTAAAACGCTTTATTATAGCTTCACTTAACGGCAAAGATAGATATTGAGAAACTTTTTTTGAAAAATCTAAATTTGCAGTCCCTGAAAAAACTTTATAACCTCTCATTTAAAAAACCTTATATTGATATTATGTTTATAATTTTATCTAAAAGCTGCTTAAATCAATAAAAATAATAAAGTGCAATAATATATTTTATTTGAATTCTATATTTCTTATATGATTTTAGCTAATACCTTTAATAAAGATTATTTAAGTTTAAAAACTTTTGATCATCTTAAATTTCGGTATGAAAAATATTATAAAGTTTAAGTAAAATTCCAAAATTACAAACAAAAACATAATAAAAAGATATGAATTTGATATTTTATTTATATAAAATATCATAGGCGCAATAATCTTCTGGATCTAGATCATCATAACTATGATTATCTATAATAGTTCATTTTAGATTTTAGTTACTTTAGATTTTTAGACATTGCCTCGACACCACCTGTAAATTTAAATTTAATATCTTCATTTTCAACAGCATAACTATCTTACTTATATTTGGTTATAGAATAAAAGTATCTATAAGAGAATTTTAGTAGTGTTCCAAAAAGTAGTATTTGTCTATTTGTATTTACTATTAAATACTGATCTTGTTTTAAACTCTTGTTTATACTTACACTAAATATAATTTTAGCCATCGCTATCTCCTTCTTTGGAAGTTTTATTTCCTATGTTTAGATCTATCTCATCTTTGTATTTATCAAAGTTATTTATAGTTAATATTTTACCATTTATAAACACTTTTAATATATTTCCCACTAAGCTATGCTCTACATTTGTATATTCTCACGCTTATATATCCACTTTTGCCTTTATTATGCATTCAACTGGTTAATATATTACTATCAAATATAACACTTTCTTTGTCATCACTATCTTCTATGATATCTTTATATCCAACATAGTATTTAATCACTTTTGCTACCATAAATAGTGTCTTTTTATAGTAATTACATAGATAGTGTCATTAACACCATCTTTACCATCATTATTATCAGTATAAATCTCATTTTTAGAATTTTCATCTATTATAATTTTTAAATTTATAATAATATCATTACCACCTCCAACTTTTATTTATGAGATATCTCATAAAACAATTATGTTTATCTTTATCCAAAGCATAAATTTTAGTATATATTTGATTTTATGTTTGAATGTTTGTTTCAAATTAGGTTTTAACTTTACATTACTTTTATACAAGCTATAGAACTAGCCACAAGTACTTTTAAAATCATTCTAACTTTATCTTTTGTTATTCACTCGAATACTTATATATATCATTTTAAACCCAAATATTCAAACTAAGTAACTAAATATTATATTAAAAATTAATTATTTATAAGCATTTTAAATAAAATTTATATTATTTATTGTGGTCAATAAAATATGCATTCAAAAAAATCTTTAAGTAATAATCAACAAGACTCTAAAGAAAATTAAAAAACTAATATATTAAATTAAAAGAATAAGCATAGAAAATACCATATCAATCTTTTTCTTCATAAAAGTTAAATAAATTATCTTTAGTGAATATACATATTTATAACATTTAAACAAATAGATAAATAAATTTATCAACAAAAAAAGAACATGAATCAATTCACTATAAATTTTTTATAATACTTATAAAGATTCTACATTATCAAATAACACTTTTATAAAGCATTCAATTATACTTATCTATAAATATAGCAGTATTATATGAGTAAAGTATTGATAAACTTACTAAGATTTTTAATAAAGAACGAAACAGGAATAATCGCTAATTTACCTTTCAGTACATAAGTACTTCGTATACTTACAGCTAATTAATCTTTTTTATATTATTTAAATAAAAGAACTTATATATAAATACTGTAGGAGTATCACACAATTACAGTTGTTTTTATATTATTTGCTTGTAACTTTATAATATGATTTGTTTAATGAGTTGATTAGTGATTGTAAAATTTCTATTTTGTTTATATGTCCATTAAGGAAGAGTTTGTTTATTTAAGTAGTTTTGTTTTTTATATCTTTGTAAATTTGATTTATCTGCTCACTCTTTTATTTTGCTAGCACATTTTATAATTATTATATTCTAATAAATTTGCTCCTAATTATTTCTATATGGATTATAATCATAACCTTTTAGATTAAATTCTGCGCTAATTGAGCTATTAAAATTCCTCCTATAAACAACAAACCTACCATCTAGCTATTAAGCAAAAAGAATTTAAATGATTTAAAAAGAATAAAAAACAATTATCCACAATCAAATAAAATATACCACTTGTATATTAATCATAATGTAAAACCGCTTTTCAAATCAAAGTGGGTTTACGCTTAAAATCAAAGTGAGTATTTTTATACTTTGATTTCTAGCACAAATTTTATCATTTTAAACACCTTTTAAAAGCTTTTTAAAATCACTTTATAGGTATTAAATTTCGCATAAGTCCAACAAACATACCTACTATTTTATATTCATATTCTTTAAGCCTTATAGGGGTATAACTTGGATTATAAGATACAAGCATTAGTTCATCTTTTTGTTTGTAACACTCTTTTATAACTAAGCCATCATCAGTATTTACAGCATAGATATTACCATCTTTAAAAGGCATTGCTTTACCTATAACACATAAATCACCATCACATATATGTGGTTGCATACTATCACCAATAGCTGATATTATATCCACCTCATACATATCACCACAATTACCTCTACCAAAGTGCTTTAATATCTTTTTATCGATTACTACCTCTTCAAACTCTTCATCATCATTATATCCACCTCCACCAAGACTAGCTTTTACATTAAACATCTTTAGTATCTTATATCTTTTTTCTGATTTACTAAGACTATTTCCATCTTGATTGTAAAAGAATAAATTTATAGATATATTCCGCTTTGATAAGAAGTCCATTATCTCCTTATAGGGGATTGTATTCCTAAACTTCATTTGAGCATAAGAGTTTGGACTTATACCAAGCTCTCTAGCCACATCAGCATCTTTTATATTCTTCCTACCTTCCGTGGCTAGTATGTCTTTAAGCCTTTCGTTTATCTCATTCATATTCATTGTAATACCTTTAAATTTTATAATGAATTTAAACATATTTTCAAATAATATCTAAAAAATATTACAATTTGTAATGATACTAAAAATTCATAATAAGTAATTCTTTGTTAATCTTATTTGTTTTAGCATTGAGTGTGTATCTTATGCTTAGCTCTTTGATTGTAAAATCACTATAAAGCTCTCTTACTAAGTCGCAATCATTATAAGAAAGTATAAAATTAGCATTGATATTGCTTAATATATAAGATAGATTTTTATGATCTGCTAGGTTAAAATCTTTTAGGGTTTTATAATAGCTTTCAGTACCCACATACGGTGGGTCTAGATAAAATAGTGTATCTTTGCTATCATACTCTTTTATTAATCTTTCATAGCTCATATTCTCTATAATAGCACGCTTAAGTCTTCTTGATTGCAGTGTAAAATCCCGGTAAATATTTTTAGGGTTTCTGCCCTTAGCCATAGCAAAATTATTACCCTTAGATCCAAAGCTAAGACTTATAAGATAAAAGTAAAAAGCTGCTCTTTGTATGTTGTTTCTTGGTTTTAGCTTTTTATCTTTTATAAGATAAAAAATCTCTCTACTTCTTAGTATATTATTAAGCTCTATGTTTAGGCTTTGTGGTCTTGTTTTTATTATTCTATGTAAATTTATAAGTTCGCCATTTATATCATTTAGTATCTCGCATTTTGACGGTTCTTTTTGATAAAAGACAGATAAAGCCCCGCCAAACACCTCTACATACTTATCGTGCTTAGGCATTAAAGCTATTATGTCTTTTGCTAGCTTACTTTTGCCACCTACCCAGCCAAACGCTGCTTTTGTTGTTTGCATACAAACTCCTTATAAAATAAAATATTTTTGCTTGTTTATAAGAAGTTTTGCTAATATTACTCTGCTTGTTTATAAGAAGGGGCTTTTATGCTCCTTAACCCTCAAACTCAACATCTATAAAATACCCGCTACTACTTAGATTGTGTCTAACACTCTTTATGCTAAACTCTATATTCTCAACACCGCCAACATCTTTAAAGCTTATCTTGCCACCAGCTCTTAACTCTTTTCCAAGCAAAGAACAACTCCCGCTAAGCCCGCCACGCTGTAACTCATTTAGCTTTGACTCTCCCATCTTTAAAGCCTCGCTGTCAGCCTTTGGTTCCGGTATTTGCATTTTATATACTTGTTTACCTTTGCCTACTTTTACTTCATTGTCTTTACCGCTCTTATTGTCGTGCCAGCCTACCACTACACTATCATAGCTATGCCTGTTTGCCTCTGTTATGCTTAGACTCACACACTCACTCAAAGACACTACAAATCTAGGCAAACTCTCATTTTTTGCACTCACACCAGCACCGTTAAGAGCCTTGGCTTTACCTTCTTTGGTTGTTATTGTTATGGTGTTATTCTTAACTCCCATTAAGTATCCAAGCTCAAAGCAAAGAGTATATAAAAACTCTATATCAGATACATTGTTTTGAAGTTTTGATAACACTGGTATATCATCACCCACACCTTTAAAACTAAGCTTATTTTCATCTGCTATTTTGTTTGCTATACCAAAAAGTGTGGTATTTTCCCAAGTCCTTCTTTTAGCCTCTTTTTGCTTACTAGCAAAATTTACAGCAGTAGCTCTTACTTCTGTTGTATTTGCTTTATAGTTCTTTGTTACTGTTTGAACACTAAATTTACCACAATGATAAAGCCTGTCTACATAACCAAGCCAAAGCTCTAAATTATCCCCAAAAAATGGCTTTTTATAAAGTCCATTCACAACAAAGCTTATCTCATCGCTTTTATCACCTTCTTTGTCATCATAGCTTAGATTTATTAGATTAGCCCTTATCTTTGCAGTTACATCAGCTCCATTAGCAAGTAGCTTAAAATCACCAACATTTACCACAAGGCACTCTCCGTTTGCTTTGTTTCTTCTTTTATTTCTGGCAAAAGCACCTTATCCCCAGCACTTAGCACATATTTTAGCTTTGTATTTAGTTCAAGCACCATTTCAAAAAACCTAAGATGCCCATAATAAGCCTGTACCACACTATCAAGCCTATCTCCATCTTTTGCTATATATATCTTCATTCATAATCCCTTACAAGCTCTAAGCTAAAGCTTTGTGTAAAAAACAATCCATTGTCAGTAAAGATAGACTGATTTTCATTTATACTCATAATCGCAAACTTACCAAGATACTTACCATATCCAGTTACAAGTATATGGCTCTTACCACTGTTTGCTAGCTCATAAAGCTTTTTAAGCCCGCTTTGCTTATCTCTTTTATAGGGCAAGGTTTTACCCTCTATTGTTATACTTTGACTTTGCAAGCTTTGTCTAAACAAGGCAGGATTATTATTTATCCTTTCATTTTTGCTTATGCCAAACTCACTTTGCAAAGCAATGCTATTTGTCTGATCCCAGTTAAATTTAAAATCTCCAAGACTTAATACCATTTTTTTACCACTATGCTTGTATTTTTTTCATTCATAGCTTCAGTTTTTAAAGCCCTTTTAACACTTATTAAAACAGCTTTTTCAAACTCAGCCATATCAAACTTACCATCACTTGTAGCTATATTTATACCGCCATTAAAGCTTATGTTTATAGCTTGATTTACTGCATTCATAGCCTTATTTGCAAGGGTTTTGCCCTTAGGCTTTGTTTGCTCTTTTTGATACCAGGGCTTAGTCTCTTTGCCCTTATTTACTAAGCTCTCTTGCTCTGTTATTTGCTTGTTTTTTATCGTGTTTTCTTGTAAATTTTCTTGGCTTTTAAAGATAGTATTACTTTCATAGCTTTCTTTTGTGTTTATCTCTTTGTTTTGTGTAAGTTTGGTATTTTGCTCGTTTTTATCTGTATCTTTTTCATCATCTCCAAATCCAAAAAAGCTCTTAGCACTACTCCAAACACTACCTATATTATCAGTTACTGTTTTTAAAGTATCACTAACCCAGTTAAACTTATCACTAAACCAATCAAACAAACCACCAAACACACCTTCAAACCAAGAAGCAACAGAGCTAAAAGCGCCTTTTATATCATCAAACATAGCACTAAATAAACCAGCCACACCACCAAATAAGCCACTAATTACATTTGTTATAGGACTAAATACAGATGCTATAAAGCTTACAGTACCGCCAAACAATGTCTTAACCCCATTAATCAATCCACCAAAGGTGTTTTTCGCCCAGGATACAAATTTATTAAAGTATATCTTAACTTTATCCCAGTTAGCTATCAAAAAAGCAGCCGCTATACCTATACCTACTATTATAGCCCCAATGCCAGTTGAAATAAGAGCGAGCCTAAGTATTTTCATAGCACCAGCACCAGCGACCATAGCACTACGAAGCATAGCAAACCCAGCCGCCAAAGCCTTATTAGCTACATTATAAGCACTTGTTAAAACTATGGCAGCTTTTAGTCTAAGTCCGGCAAGCATCATCGCTATATTTTGTGATCTAATAGCTATTACAAGCTTACCAAGTCCGCTAAATAAAAGAGATGAGGCTATTCTTAACATCCTAAAAGTATTCATCGCTCTAAGACTAGCTACACTAACACCCATCATCAAAAAACCAATCGTAGGAAGTATTACACTAAAGCTTATAAAACCAACAACTACAAACGATATAACCTTTGCAAGTGTCTTATGTTTTTCAATAAAGCTATTTATCCAAACACCTACTTTTGTAAGCCCTTGTGTTAATGATCTTATAGCTGGCAATAAAAGCTCGCTTATATTTATAGCTATACCACTAAAAACAGATCCAAGAGCCTTAAAGTCACCCATAGCTGTATCGTTTTGGTCTTTTGCTATCTTTTTAGCTGCACCTTGTGAGTTTTTTAAGCTAGCTTCATAATCTCTTAGGTTTTTAGACCCTTGTTTTAAAAGTGCGGTTGCCCCACCAATAGCTTCCATTCCAAAAAGATTTTTTATAGCTTCTGCTTTTTCACTCTCACTCATTAAAGACATTCTACTATTTAACTCACCTATGATAGTTATCATATCTTTCATTTTTCCATCAGTCGTAGTAGTTGACACACCAAGCTCTTCAAGCATTTTTCTAGCCTCACTAGGCGGTGCTGCCATTCTAGCATACATACTTCTTAATGTTGTTCCTGCCATAGAGCCTTGGATACCAACATCTCCAAGCTTTGCACTAAGTGCTGCAACTTCTTCAATTGATGCCCCAAGACCACTAGCGACCGGAGCTACATATTTCATAGTATCACCAAGCATAGTAGTATCAACATTTGCACTACTCATAGCCTTTGACATTACATCAGCCACACGACCCATCTCGCTAGCTTTAAGACCAAAGCCTGTTAATATGTTTGAGGCTATATCAGATGTAGTAGCTAGATCGGTAGCTCCTGCACTTGCAAGTGCTAAAAGACCAGGCATAGCTTCCACGGTTTCATTAGCTTTAAAACCAGCCATAGATAAAAACTGCATACCTTGTGCGGCTTGCGAAGCTGAAAAGGTAGTAAAAGCACCAAGATCTTTAGCTGTTTGTTTTAGCTTTTCAAACTCATCAGTATTTGCTCCGGATAAGGCTTTAACTCTAGCCATGTCGCTTTCAAACTGGGCTCCTAGCTTTATAGGCATAACAACAGAAGCTCCAAGTGCTAACTTCTCGCCTATTTTTGATTTAAAGTTAGACATCTTGCTTTCTAAGCCATCTATCTTCATATTACTTAGCTTTATTTTGCTTAAAATGCTATTTAGTTTTTGTGCTTTTGTCCCTGTATTTTCTATTGCTTTTTGTAGCTTATTAAAGCTATTTTCACCAAGCTTTACAGAGCTAATACCTTTAAGAGCCAAGCCTATAGATATACCAATTAGAGCATTTTGCATTTTAATTCCTTTTTTACTATAATATGCCTATGAAAAAATTAGATGATTTAACACAGGTAAATTTATATATAGCTATAAGCTTTGTTGCAATATTTATAGCATTATTTATCAATGTTCCTTTTGAACCAGAAGATGAACTTTTTGCTAAATTTATAGCTACATTTTTTTGGTCTGTTTTAATATATATATTTTTATCCCCAATACTTATATTTTCGTTTGCAACTTTTAAAGAAATTATCTTGCCTATACTATGCTTTTCATGCAAAAAACTATTTAGTAAAAACAAAGCAAAGCAAGACTATATATACAAAGACATATAGCTTGCTTATCTTTACTTCGCAGATGAGCCAAGCTCATCTTTACGACTTATTACTTCGGCGGTTGCTTTGCAACATCGCCTTGCCTTGCAAACTACGGCTCATGCTTCGGCGGCGGATAAATCCGCATCGCCTTGCCTTGCGAAGCTAAAAACGACAAGCAGTTGTCGTTTTTTTACCGCTTCTCATTAATCTCTTCGCAAATCTTTACAAACTCACTAAATTCATCATAAGACATATTATTTATCTCTTCATAACCAAAGTGAAGTGTATAAGCCACAAGGGCTATAGCTTCTAAGCTACAACCCCTGCCACGCCTAAAAAATCCTGCACCACTTTTTGTATAGCATTAAAATCTTGCATATCAAGCTCATCAATCTCTTTTTCTGTCATATTTGCACACACAGCACATATTTTAATAGACTGTTCTATTTCACTTTTAGAACCACTACTTGCCATTCTTACAGCTCTTACTGTTGGAGCATAAACTTCTATCTCTTCGCCTTTTACTTCTAATTTAACTGTTGTTTTTCTCATACTATTCTCCTAAATTTGCTCTTACATCAGCCATATAATCAACCCCACCAACAACACATATCATATTTTCTACATCTTTTAGTATTAGTTGTGTATTGTCTATTTTTAGATCTATAAAATGAGCTGACATCTTTGCTGTTATTTCAAGTTCTTTTCCGCTCTCAAGCTCTGTTATCTCATAGCTTTTAAAATCACCTGTAATTGCTAAAGATAGTGGTGCTTTCTTCTCTTTTCCGCTTTCATATATAGAAGCTTTAAAAAGCAAAGGCACTCTGTTTTTAAACACATTAACCCCAAGTGCATTAAACTCGTTTTTATCTATTTTATTTATAGTAAACTCAATCTCTGTTGCCTTTAATACACCCATTGAATACTCAGCACTCAAAGCACCTTTAGTTTCTAGTGTTTCAAACTCTATTGTAGGAAGCTTTAGCTTTTTGGTTACCCCTAGGTAACCTTGTCCATCAACATAAACATTAGCTTCTTGCACTATTTGTGGTATTTGTCTTCTTGCCATCATTTACTCCTTATTTTTACTTTTACTTCGCAGCTAGGCAAAGCCTAGCTTTACGATGAAGGGCTAAAGCCCTTTCAAAACCCCTAAAGTTACCGTGATACGCCTTACTAATCGTAAGCCTTAATCACACCAAGTAAGGTTTTAGCCTTTTTACTCATTCTTTAAAGCTATTTCAAATCTTCTAATAACAATTTTGAATAGCTATCTACATAGATAAAATCTAGTGTTAATTGTTTCACTATAGGATTATTTTGCATTCTAACATCAAGATAAAACTTACCAGCAGTTACTGTTGCATCTGTATTTTTCTCACTCCAAGATAGCTCAAATCCAAGCAAGACCTTAGCACCCACTAATGATCTTAAAAGTTCTTCCACGCTTCTTTTAGCGTGATATAGCTCACTTGCCTTTCTATCTATCGCAAAAAGCACACCTTTTTGAGTTGCTTCGCTTATACGATCAAATATTCTAACTCTTGCTAGATCTTGCCATATACTGTCTATATCACTTGTCTCACCGCCCCAAGCACGAAATCCTTGCTCTCTTATCACAGTTGAAATTTTTGCCCCACGAAGCTCATCAGCCGTGCAAGTTTCACCTAGTTCAAAGTCTATATCAACCTCAGTGCCAAACACACCGCCCATAACTCTGTTTGAGTAGCTATCACTATATCCAAACTCACTTTGCCCATCAACATAAGCTATCATTCCAGCAATGCGAGCTGATTGTGGAGTGTATTCATACTCGTTATTTTCCTCATCCCATGTCTTTACATTTGGATAAGCAGCTATTAGCCTTCTTGTTCCAAAAGCACCCATTTTACCTATAGCTTCACTTGCACTACTTGCTTTTATATCTACTATACCAGTAGCTTTTAGCTTTTTAGCCGTGCTTTCTATCTCAACCTTTATTGCATCTTCGTGGCTAAATCCAGGTGCTATTATGATATTTGGTCTATAAGCTGTTTTTGCCTTTGCATTCTTAAAGTTGTTTATAGCTTGTTTGCAAGCCGTAACTTCATCATTTGTCTCTTCGTCATTATCTTTGCTAAATACAGATAAGATGATTTGAGTGTTTACAGCTTGATCATCTATAGCCTTTAAAGCCTTATAGATGCTGCCTTTTTTAAAGGTCTCAGAGCTTGATTTTTTCTGCTCGTACTTTTCATCAAGTGCCTCAAGTGCCTTTTTGGTTGTCATATAAAAATGTATCCCATCTTCTAGCACTTCCTCATATCCTGCTATGCCTATAGGTGTAGTACTTTCTACTGCTATAGGTCTTGCCGCCTCGGCACTTATGGTTACATTTACACCATATTTTGCTGCCATAATTCACTCCTTTTATTAAATTTCATATTTAAATTTGTGATAAAATCTACAACTATAATAAAATAGCTTAGACTTAAATTTATTCACTTTTAACTCTAAAAGAGCCTTTAAAAACATATCATCAGCATATTTAAAGCTCACATTTTTGAGTGTGTCATCTTTGATAGTGCTATCAGCTACATCACATAAATAATCATGTACGACAATAGCCGATAAATACTCAGGACTATTTGGAGGAAAGAAACACCATAAAATTCTAGGTATGTTTGCCCCATTTGTTTTATAACCTTTTGGTATCTTTACACCATCAAAGATAAAATCTTCTACAAGTTCAAACTTATCTTTACTAAAAGGCTTAACATTAACTCTATGTTTCATCATATAACTATCCTTAGTCTTCTATAAATTCGGATGGTATTTTGCTAGCATCTATAAGCCTTGCAAACACTTTATATAATTCTAAGCTCATCCCACGATTTATGAGATTAGAACAGCCATAAGTTTCAAAAGGGCTGCCATATTTGTCAGCAGTTTGTAATGTTTCTCCTTGCGGTGTAATAATTTTGCTATTTGAACAATTGCAATTATGGTGAAAAAGATGAGTAAAATCAACCATATAATACATATCTAACTGCTTAAATCTCTCTATACTTCTTACTAAATAATACGCATCTTCAATTGTTAAGTCTTTTACTTTTTCATAATTTAGTGCTATTTGCACTCTTGGTTTTTGTAAGGCTGTGTATAGCTGATATGTTTTTAGTTCAAATAAATCATCTCTAAAATTATCTATAACAATTCTTATTTTTTTGTTTTTAAGATTTGAAATACTGTTTAAAACCGATAGCCCAAAAGGTGACATATTGCATAAATTATATATATCTTTATTGTCAGTATTATCAAAAGAGATTACAAAGCTTATGTTCTCAAACTCATTGAAAGTTTTTACAAATGCATTGTCTATAAAAGTACCATTAGTCATAATTTGAATAGACTTTTCTCCATCATTATCATATTTTAAGAGTACATTTAATAAATTTTCAAGTTCTTTAATATGCAATAACGGCTCTCCACCGGATATTGTGAAACTACTAAATTCAATCCCATTGTTTAACTTCTCTTGAATATAATAATCCGCAAAAGACACTATATCTATTTTCTTTTTATTTTTCATATCTTCTTTTAAATGACAAAAGCTACAATTCATATTACAATCATTAGTCATTCTTATATTTAAATTTAGCATTAAAATCCCCTCTTTTTTTTCTTTTCTTTGATTATGTTTTGCTTCTCTTTTAATAATTTATAATACAAACTTGAAACAACTCTTGCCCAAGTAAAACCACACTGTTTTTTCTGATCTAAATATGATTTAATATCTATTTTATTGTACTCATATGGGATTGCTACACAAGTAGAACAAGCTAATTGCACTGGGCAAATTTGACACTCTTTTGGTCTTTGCTTGTATTGATTTAATATTTCATTTGCAAAATCATCTCTGTTGTTAGCAGGAGTTATCTTGCCATCTTTTAAAACGCCCAATTCAACACCATCTTTAAGCATAGTCATAAATCTTGAACAGCCATAAACCTTTTTATCAAAACCTATACAAGACATATGTTTGCAAGATCCGCAAGCATTTTCAGTAGAAACTATCTTATGTTTTAATCTTGTAAAATTTCCAATATTAACATTTGATTTTCCTTTATTAAATACAAAATTAAATATTACTTTTTCATCATAGCCAGCTTCTACTGCTTTATCCATTAAATCAAACATTTCTAAAGTCTGTGTCTCTGACCATTTTAAATCATAGGTATCTTCAAATATAAAATTAGCATTTATTGCAGTTACTCCTTTTTTAAAGATAAAATCAACTCCTTCTGCATATTTATCAGCAGTTTCTTTTGTAAAAGTTTGTTTGACATTTACATGTTCATGTCCTATGTTTTCAAGCAACCATTCAAGTCCTTCAATAACATCATCAAATGAGCCTTTCCTGCTTTTTAGATATACTCTGTTTTTATTGTGTGTTTCTTTTACACCATCAATACTCACTCCTATAAAGATATAGTCTTTGTGTTTTAATATATATTCTTGAACTTTTTTATTTTTCATTAAAGTTGTATTTGATGAAAAATATAATCTAAAATATTTAAATCCAAATTCTTTATATTTACTCAAACAATAATCTGTTATTTTTTCCAACAAATCAACCACCAAAAAAGGCTCTCCACCAATAAAATCAAGTGCCATAATTTTAAATTTGTTTTTATCTTGCTTCATACAAATATCTAAAAACTCTTTTATATATTCAAATTTATTTACTTTATTAAATTTAGACTTTTCATAGCAATACGAACAATCTAAGTTACAAGATAAATTTGTAAAAATTTGATAACATCTCTCATCTTTTATTTTATTTATTTTTTCCGTTATTTTCATTATTTACCTTTTTAAAAATTATTTGTCTTTAAAGACCATACTATTTCATCAATATTTTTTAATCTTTGTAAAATATTATTAATTTCTTGTTCTGATGGATACTTATCTATAATAAATTTAAATTGTTCTCTTTGTTGTTTATTCATCTGTTCTTTTACAATATTAAACAAGACATAAAGCAATCTGGTATTATCAGCCAATAAATCATTCAAATCACCTAATAAATTAGAGATTCTATTTCTTATTCTTCCTTTAAAAAATTTAATATAAGCATATTCATCAGGTATCTTTGTATATGTTTTTGTATTAAAATGATAACTATATTTAAAATTATTTTTATACAAATCATTAAGTTCTTTTTCATCACTTGTTTCAACTAAATAATATCTTTCATCATCTATTAAAAAATAGCCATCTTTGTGTTTTTGCATACTTGCAAATTCTGATTGTTCTATGATTAAATAGCATCCTAAATTTAATGGTAAAACATCACAATATCCAAGAAGTTCTACTAATACTATCTTGTTTTCTAATGTTTGTGATAACAAAAATTTAAATGTATCAATATCATCTTTATTTTTTGATGCCAAAAGTGTTTCATTGTAAATTTCGTAGCTATCAGCATTTTTCTCAATATCATAATTACTCGGTAAGTTATCACCAATAATTGCTTTAACATTTTTTAAATTCTTATATTCATCTATATTATTTACATAGTATGCTATTTTTGGATAATTTAATATAAATTGTTTAAACTCTTTCATTTTAACCCCTTATTAAGAATGTCTGCAACCACAACCATCAGATTTTCCTGAGCAGCCACCACTACAACCAGAACAAGCAGTGCATCCACTACTACAACTTCCAGAGCAGCTACCACTACAACCATTACAACCCATGGTAATATAAATATCCTCAGAGCCATCAAAATATGCAAATCCCTCGCGGTTTGCTTGTGTATCAGCTATGCGTATTTTCCTTCTTGTTTTAAGTTTGGATGCCATAGAAGCACTTTGTGTTGAAAGCAAGTATTTTTCATCACTCTCGCTTTTAGTATAGCTTCTACTTGTATCTGCTTTGTTATTTAACTCGCTCTTTGTTGCATAAGTGTTACTAGCTTTTGATGAAGTAAGATACCTACTATCACTCTCACTTTTGCTATAACTTCTACTTGTGTCAGCTTTGTTATTTAGATTAGATGTTAGATTATCTATTAGCTCTTTTAGCTCTTTACCCTTGTTTGCAGATAGCGCATTAGCTGTGCTTGATGATGTAAGTGAGTTTGTTACAGCGCTTTTAAGCAAGAAATTTGATTTTTCATTATTAAATGTATCTAAACTACTACTAATCTCGCTTTTAAAAACAAAATTATTATTTGCTTCTTGTTTTGTGTAAGCATCTATTGTATCTGTCTTTTTAAGATATGTTTGCTCTGCTGTTTCCGTTTTTAAAAATAACTCATCTGTTTTTATTTTTGTATAGTGCTCATCTTTTACCCATTTTCTAGTGGCCAAAACTACATTATTATCAACTACTAGATTTATTAAGTTTGTGTTTGATACTTGAATTTTAAAGCTTATGGTTATATCTTTTGCGCTGCCTTCATTAAGTAAAGGCTTATAGCTTTCAGCTACCTTTGCTATGGCAAATAAACTACCATCATCACAAAATATACCAGCTTCTCTTATATAAAAGCCTCCAACACTAGCATTTATAACACCCTCTACATCAAGGATATGATTATCTTGTGCGTTTATGGTTATCGCATTTATGCTAAATCTATGTTTCTCGTTTTGCAAAGATGTCATATCTTGGTTTATCTCGCCTTGTCCGTCTCCTACTGCCATATGTGTAAGCTGTATAGTGTTGTTATTTGATGTTGCTTGTATTAGCTTACTAAGCCCAACATTAGTTATCATTGTGCCACTCATTCAAGCTCTCCTTTTAAATTTATTATTTGTATATTTATGATCTCAGCTAGTTTTGCATAAGCCCCTATAAAGTAGTTGTCTTTTGTACTTATATTCTTAATTGATGTTGGATGTATAGTTATATTCTCGTGAGTTGATGTAAAAGAAGCTGTGTTTATATTTGTACTTATGCCTACTTTTATTGTTGCACCATCATACACAGAACGCACGTTTTTATATGCGTTTGCTATCTTGTCTACTTTTGCAAGCTCATCAAAATTAACACCGGATTTACCAGTGTCTATCTCTAGTTTAAAATGATATGGTTCTCCATCATATTTATACCACTCAATAAGCTTTGTCCCAGCATAAGATGCCTTAAGTGCTTTATCTAAGCTATAAAAAGTCCCTGAATAAAGATGAATTTCAAAAGCATTTTGTATAAGCTCTCTAGCCTCATCAGGCAAAAGTCCATCTATATCTACATCAAAAGCATTAGCTAAATGTTTTAATAATCTCTCATCACAACTTTTAGCTAAGGTATTTATAGTGTTTATATCTAGCTCATCAAGTCTTAATCCAAAAAGTTCATCAAGCCTTTTATCTATGTTTTGCTTATGTTTTGGTAGTATGCTCATAGCTTAGCCTTTGTGTAGCTTAGCTCGTAATTTATCCTAACAAAGCTATCATCACTTACTTTTATATCAGCACTTGGCTCGCTTAAATTTACCCTATAAACCCCATTTGTATGCAAAATTTTATAAACATAGCTAAGGTTTAAATCTTCCCCCAAAGATAGGCTTTGTCTGTTTTGCTTTATGCTGTTATCTATCTCATCTTGCATAAACATATCATTTAGCTCAAGCTCAGCTCTTATGCTTATCTCATTTATATTTGCATTTTTTACAACGACCTTATCAGTCAAGGGTCGCCTTTTATCTTCGTTTAGATACTCTTGTACCAAGGCTCTTGTCTCTTCGCTCATATCACTTGTTTTTAAAAAGACATTTACAACGCCGGCCCCGCCATTGCTAACGCTTACTTCTTTTAGTTTTGGAGTGGCACTCATGGCTTGATATATGTATGCCTTTTTAGCTCCTGCTGTGCTAAACCTTTCAAGTGAAAGTATCGCCCGCTCTCTTAATCTCTCATCATCTTCCACATCCTCCCCGCCATCAAAAGCACTTAATTGCTTTGCTTTTAGCACAAATGGAAAAGGTGTTTGTATATACTCACACTTAGCGTTGCTTTGTTTTACAAACTCATCAAGTATTACCTTGCCTTCGGATTCTAACCCACCTTTTGTGATAATCACATCATCTTTTAGTCTTGCTGTTTTTGCATTATCACTTGTAAGTATTGTGCCTTTTGGTATTAAAGTATCACTTTCTTTTATGCTTGATAATATAAACTTAACACTAGCCCATGGCTTTTCTCCTTTTAATCTTTCTATCCCATAAATGGCTACCACATTATCTAAATCACTTCCTTTTGCAAAAGCAAGCAGCATTGACTTAACAGCTTCATTTATCCTAGCTCTAAGCAATATCTCCCTATAAGCAAAAGCTTCAAGCATAGCAGAAAATCTATCACTCTCTAAAAGTTCTATCTCATCATCTTTTAAATAGCTTTTAAAAAGCCTTTTAACATCGTTTAAAACACTATTAAAATCAAGCTCTTCTATCATCTTTGGTGCTGGTAAATTTTTTAAAAAGTTCATATATTATTATCCTAACTTCGCAGCCGAGCAAAGCCCATCTTTACGACAAGGAGCTAAAGCTCCCTTGACCCACCTAAAGCACACCGTTGCTTTCGGCAACGCCGTATTTTTCTTGTGCTTTGCACTCTCTTTTAAAAAGTTCATATATTGACTCCTATTTCATCGCCATCAATAAGCACTATCTTAAAGCTAAGCTTGTGATCTTTTGCACTAACTAGCCTAACTTCATCTATCTTTACTCGTTTTTCCCATTTTTGGATAGCTTCTATTACATAGCAAGCAAGATTAGCCCTAAACTCATCATCTACTTTTTTATCCACAAGTTCAAAAATCCTGCTTCCATAATCAGGCAGCATAACCCTTGAACCAAGTGGAGTTAGTAAAATATCTTTTATGCTTTCTTCTATACTTGCTAAATGTTTCATCTTGGTAAGCTCTTTCCACCATCACTATCGCTATGGCTATGACCTGTAAGATCACCTTTTATATCTGTTATATTCCCAGATACATTTAAATTACCATTAAGTCTCATATCGCCTGTAAAACTTATGCTAGGACTTTTTAAAGTAGTATTTTGTGCTGTTGCATTAATGTTTTTTGCATTAAGATCTACATTAGCACATTTTATATTTATCTGCTTTGGCGAACTTATAGTAAGTGTGCTTGAGGCTGTGTTATAGCTCATCTTTATACCATCTTCAAACACAAAAAGCTGTTCTTTTGTGTCTACACCAGGTGCTTCGTGAGCTGTTTGATAAATAGATCTAAGCACAACACCAGCATTTAAACTCCCTCTTACAGGCAAAACCACAACTTGTTCTCCAACCCTTGTTGGCACAAATCCGCAAGCAAATTCATTTGCCATTTGAACTACCGGTAAAAAATCAGTCACCATAGAGCCAATGCTTACTCGCACTCTATCACCCTTTACTTCGCTAATCATGCCTACTTCTATAAAATCCACTTCCTACACCTTCTTCCTAAAAAAATCAGTAACTATATCTCTTATAAAGATAAGCCCATCACTACCCATCCAAGCCCCAAAACCACAAAGGCTAAGGCTTAGCCTAGTGTTATGAAAATTAAAAAAACTTATTTCATAAACGATATATGCCACAAAACAACCTTCAAAAACCCTATTTAAAAAACCCCTAAAACTTTTATTTGGGGTATGTAAAAAACTCACACTAGAACCCATCAAGCCAACCATCACGATATAAAAAAGATAGCTAAGCTCCATACTAAAACCTAAAAATGCTTAAAAGTCTTGCAGGGCTAAAAAACCCATTAAAAACCCCAATTGTCAAAGCCCAAGCAGTCATAGCTATATCTTTGTTATAAAATAACCACTCATAAAATGTATATGAAAAGATACTTAATGCAAATACTGCAATTGCTCCAGCAAATAAAATAAATGCCTTTTTCATTTACTAACTCCCAAACACTCTTTTAAAAGCCTTTCACACTCTAAAAGATAAAGCATTATTTGCTTGTGCGACTCAAAGCTTCTATCGTTTTTTGGTTTTTGTGGCATACTAGCTTGACATTTGATAGGCACATAAACATCTTTGTATATATATCTTGGCTCTATGTTTTTTACATCGTTTGCACAACCACTTAAAATAAGCACAAGTAAAAAACATATAAGCATTAATTTATTCATTAAATAGCTCCTTATAAGCTTTTAATTCAGCCTTGCAACTATCATCTTTTATATAGATTTTTTGCACTCTTTGCTCGTTTTTGCTTATCTTGTTTTCTTGTTTTATCTCATTTTCTTTTATTGCTTTGTTTTGTATATATATAAGTGCATTGCAAGCACTTAGGCTATTTGCCGATATATTTAACTCACTTATTAAGCTCTTTGTTTGATTTTTAAAAATTTGAATCTCATTTTCTAGTCTTGTAATTTTTATGCTCTGATAAAGAGTTACGATCATAAGGACAACAGCACAAAGCATAGGCATATTAAATATCTTTGAGCTAATAAATTTAAACAAAAAACCCATCACACACCCTTGTTATTTGATATAACAACTATAAAATCATTATCTTTTGCAAGATCTATGAGCTTATTTAGTGTTTCTTTGCTGTGATATACACCATTATCATCATAGCTACTACCCACCAAAATACACCCTAATGTATCCTTTGGATAATTGCCGGAGTGTATTAGTATCCGCCTATCTTTAGATACCAGCTCGTTATATAAAAGTGGCAATACCTTTTTAAACTTAGGCGAATAAGACCAAGTAGCCCCATACTCTCCAGCCGGTACTCTTTTATCTTGATTTGCTTTTATGCTGTCAGCTCCAGCTGGTTCTAAGGTGTAGCCTTTTAAAATAGGCTTATCATCACTTGCTAAAACAAACTCACCAAGTGTGCCATCATCTATATTTTTAAAGCGTTTTATGTATAGTTTTTTCATATCTCATCCCCTAAATAATCATCATCATTTTCTCTATATAGTGGTATCTCTAAACCTATACTATAAACATAAAGACTACTTTCAAAGCTAACAAATTCAATATTTTTAAAAATCTCTTCACCAAAAACAAAATTTGCCTTTGATATTGTTCTAGCTCTTAGTTCATCAAGTAAAGCAATTACACTATTTTTATCAGCATCTAAACTCCTAGCACCAACATAAAGTGTAAAACTAGCAATATCTTTTTTCCACTCTTTGTTGTTTATCCCGTTAAATGCCAGATATACACCAGTTTGAACACCTTCCTTGTATACAGTCTTTGCTTCTGGATAAATTTCTTTTAGCTTTTTAAAAATATCAATTATTTCTCTCATCCTAAACCGCCTGCATATTAAAATAAGCATCTGTTTTTGTCTCGCCCTCTAAAACAGATTTACCTATCTCAGCTCTTGCATTTTTTAGCATTACTATATCTTCTTCGCTTAGTGCTATTTTTAGATACACTTTAAGTCTAATCATTGCAAAATCCATCATAACCCAGCTCTTTACACTCTTTCCTTGACACTCTTCCAAGGTTTCGCCAACCGCTACATCCAAAGCATCATCTGTTATTTCATCTGGGTTTAAAAGGACACTCTGTGCCCTTTTGAGAAACAATTCTCTAAATTCCGTCACCATCTGTATCGCTCTCATTTTCTTCTGAAAGTGTTACCCACTCAGGCACAGCTATTTGATAGTCGTTATACACTTCAAATTTGTATTTAAGTGAGCTTTCTTCATTGTCATACCATCTCACTCTTCTTACAGCAAGTCCTAAGCTCATCACTAAATTTTTAAGAGGTGTCATTAAAAACTTACCTTTTGGTACAAAAGCAGCAACTTCTAAAGGCACATCAAGTATGCTTTTAGCATTAGCATTCAAAAGCACGCCTAAACCACCATTTTTAGACCCTACCTCTGTTTGAAAGGCTAAATAATCAGCTTGTGAGATAAGAATAACACTATCTTTTAGCACCTCTTCATTGTGTGCTTTCACCAATGCGGCTAACTTATCAACCATCTTTGAGGCTTTTTTATGTTCTATTTTTTTAACTCCACTTACCTCTTTTGCTAGTGTAAACCAGCCTTTGTTTAGGTTTTTAAACTCATTTGAACTATAATCATCCTTTTCGCCTATCATCCCTAAGTTTTGCAAATCAGTAGCAAAAGCCCTAGCAAAACTTTCAAATGTTTCAGACTCAAATTTAGGATTATCCGCATTATCTTCAAGTGTGTCTTGTGTGATCTTTGCAAACAACTGAACCGGCTTATTATCAAGTGTTACAGACCCAACACCTAATTTTTGTCTTTGCTCATCTGTTGGTGAATTACCTGGTGCAACCCTTACTAAAATACCCTTAGCAAGATTCCAGGTGTCAATACTAGTTTGTAACTTTTTAGTCTGATATACATTTATCTTTTTTAAAAAATCACTACTGTCAACTATAGTATTGATAACCTTCCTTGATTTATCAACACTTAAAGTGTTATTTGCGGTCATATCTGTTGGGCTTATAACACCTTTTGTTTTTATCACATTTAGTATATCTCTCATAATACCCCCTCAAGTTCATCGCTTTTATTTACATTGTCGCTTTGCTTGCTATTTTTTGCATTTTTTTCAAGCTCATCAACTCTGGCATTAAGCTTTTCTATGCTCTCTCCAAGCTTGCCAAAGCCATCACTTATAGCTTTTTGTATGCTTTCATTATCTTTGTTTTGGTTTTGCTCCACCTTTTCTCCTTTACTAAATTTTTCAAACAACACACTAAAACCTTTTGCTATGGCTTCAGCTATTCCACTATCTGATTTATTAAGCGCTTCACGCTCACCAGTTCCAGCCATAGAAATGCCTGCTATCTCGCCTTTTTTGACAGCTTGTTTTAACTCTTCACTTTCAAGCTTTATAGCCACAGCCCAGCTTCCAACTTTTTCACTTTTAAAAAGTGCATCATTTTCTCTAACTATCCAGCTTTCAGCCACATAAGCACCATCTGGCTTAAAGTTATGATCTCTATCTACATTAGCACCATTTAGCCCTTTCATAAAGGCATAAGCCGCCTTTTCTATCTCTGCCGCACTTGCTAAGTCGCCCTGAGTATCTACCTCATCTGGTGCATAAACTATCCCATAAACAACACCCTTTTCAGTGTCGCTTTTTGCTATGTTTATGGTTTTTTCATAGTTTGTTTTTACATCACTACTTTTATATATGATGCTTTTACCATTAGCACCAGCTTTTACAAGCGATATATGAGTAATGTTTAGATCTTTAAGTCTGTTTTTCATTAACTACTCCTGTAATGTTTTATGCTCATTTTATGTAATTTTTAAAAAAATGAATTACTAAACTACTATATATAGTATTTTTATAAAAAATCTTTTGTATAAAATTGTCAAAAAAGGATGCACTTATGAACAAATACATTTTTAAATCAGATACACAAAGCTTACAAACACCAAGAGATGAAGAAGCAAATGGCATTTTAGAACCATTTGTAGACTTTGATACATTACTTGCTATGCACTATGCAAATGTATATCATAGGCGTGCTATTAAAATAAAAGCTGGAATGCTTTCACAAGTAGAATTAGAAGATAGTGATATACGAAAGTTTTTACCAATTGAAGCTAGCCCAAAGTCTTTCTTATATGAGTTTGTGTATAACTTAGAGCTTTACGGCAATGCTCCAATTGAAAAGGCAGGAACCACAAATAACTATTGTTTATACAATATACCAGCAGTTGAATGGCGAACAAATAAAAATCGTGAGATTTTTCAGCTAGACAAAAATGGCACAAAAACACAGCTTGAAGGCTATTATTTAAAATACCACTCACCAAGTTCAAGGTTTTATGGTGAACCTGATTATTTGCCAGTTATGTTAGCTATCTTAACAAATCAAGAAGCAGATAATTATAATTATGCCTTTTTTAAAAATGGAGCAAGACCAGATCTAGCCATCATTCATAAAAACTCAGAGCCAAGCGAAGAACAAATTAGCACCTATAAAGAATTTTTTAGTGATAATTTTAAAGGCTCACTAAATGCACACAAAACACTACTTACTTATGCAAACTCTGCGACAGGTGATCGTGATGCAGATATTCGTTTTGAAAAATTAGGTGGCGTTGATGATCTTAGCTTTGAAAATCTCAAAAAGGTTAGCAGAAATGAAATAGCCGCAGCCCACGGCATACCGCCAAGGTTACTTGGCATTATGGAAGCTGGCGGACTTGGTGGCGGTGGTGAACTTATAGGACAGCTTCAACAATTTAACGAGATAGAGATAAAACCAAAAATAGAGCTAATTGAGGGCTTTTTTAGTAGGATAGGTATAAAACTAAGCCTAAAGGCAGTTGATGTTACTAACTTTAAAGATGATGGAGCTATCGTTACTGAACTTGTTAGTCGTGGTATACTTAGTATAGATGAAGCCAGAAGTATTTTAGGATGGCAAAAAAACATTTAAATATATATCATAAGCTTTTTAAAAGGTGTTTAAAATCGTTTAAATGCCTTTAAATAATACAAACATACATATAGGTAAAAAAAGGGGCTTAAAATGGCTTATAATGAAGATTTTAAAAATGAGTGCTTAAACCTTATAGCAAGTGGTGTAAACTCTGTGCTTGTTTCAAAGCAAATGAATGTATCAAGACCAACACTTACTAAATGGATAAAACAAGCCAAACAAGATAGTGTAAATATCCAAAATGCCATACAATCACTAGAAAAAAAGATAAACATACTAAGCAATAAAAAAGACCTACGCAGTGATGATGCTATCTTGCTTAGTGAGCTAATCATTGCACTAAATAAACTAAAGGGTGAAGATAAAAAGAAAAAAGAGCTAAGTTCTTATGTAAAACCACCTATAAATTTGGACAAAACAGCAAAAATATTAAGAGATGAGATACTAAGTAAAGGCGGCTTATTTGAGTATCAAAAAAACTTTTTAGCTTGCGAGGCTCAGTTTAGAATAGTGCTAAAATCAAGGCAAATAGGCTTTTCTTATGTAGCAGCAGCTGATGCACTAATAGGTGCTATTGGTGGTCGTAACCAACTATTTTTAAGTGCTAGTGAAGAACAAGCCCTTATATTAATGAGATACTTAAGGGGCTGGGCAGAGCGTTTTGGCATAGTGCTTGATAAAGATAGCGAAACAGAAATCACCCTTGAAAATGGTGCTATCATAAAAGCACTAGCACACAACTTTAGAACAGTTCAGGGCTTTACTGGCGATATATGGATGGATGAGTTTGCCTGGTATGCAAATCCTAAGAAAATTTGGCACGCCTTTGTGCCAAGCATTGGAGCTATCAAAGGTCGTTTAACTATACTTTCAACACCTTTTGAAGAAAAGAGCTTATTTCACGAACTTTATAGCGATGAAGCAAAATATAAGATGTTTGAACGATTTAGGGTAGATATATACACAGCTATTAAAGATGGACTTGAGTTTGACCTTGAGACTATGAAAGCGCTATTTGATGCTGACACCTGGGCTAGTGCTTATGAGTGTGTGTTTATAGATGATGAAAGCTCTTTACTCTCCATTAGCCTTATAAAATCTTGCATAGATGAAAGCTATAATTACTACACCCCAGCAAGTGATACCCCCTTGCTTTGTGGTTATGATATAGGCAGAGTAAATGACCGCTCAACCTTAGCCAGTGTAGTAAGCATAAAAGATAACTTTGTTCTTGCAAGTCTAGGCGTGTTTGCAAAGGCTAGCTTTAAAGAACAAGAAGACATACTAAGCTCACACCTAAGAAGCTACCCACTAGCCACACTTGAAATGGATAAAACAGGTATCGGACTAAATTTAACAGAGACTATGCACTCTAAGTTTAAAAGTAGGGTTCACGGCGTGTATTTTACAAACTCTATAAAAGAGCAAATGGCACTAAATTTAAAAAAGCTATTTGAAGATAAAAAGATAAAGATACCAAACGATGCTATGCTAATAAGCGACCTTCACGCCATAAAAAGAAGCGTAGGGGCTAAAAGCTTTAAATACGATGCAAAAAGAAACGAATACGGACACGCAGATAGATTTTGGGCTTTAGCTTTGGCTTGTAAGAAAATAGCAGCCGTAACAAAACGAAGTGGTGGCGGAGCTATGATAATATAAACTTGCTTTTATTACTTTACTTTTAAAGCCTTTTTAATGTCCTTTATATACTCTTCGCCTATCTTGTTTCCTAAGGCATTTGTAGCCCTTTGATAATCACTTGATTTTAAAAACTCACTAACTGCATTTTTTAGATAAGGGTTTGCCTTTGTTCCTGGGTGTCTTACTTGTTTGCCAAAAAACTGCCCTTTTTCTTTATTCGCCAAGCTTTTCATCTTTTTAACTTTTATCATATGTGGCTTTGTACCTTCGTGGACAAACTTAGCATATTTTACCCCAGCACTATTACCTATGGATACCAAAAGACTATCTAGCTTATCATCATAAATTTGTATATCTCTTTTAAGATCACCCGTCTTTATAGGTGCTTTAAACTTAGCCTTTCTTAAAGCACCAGCCCCCACACGATAAACAAAGTTTTTTAGATGTGGCTTTATATCTTTTTCATTCACCTAATAGCTCCTAAACCTTTGCCTTTGTATATCTACCTAATGCTTCATAATTCATAGCTAATCCTTTTTTTACTTCTCCAAATATCCATCTTTTCTAAGCCAAGCTAAGATCTCTTTCTCATCTGTTAATACCCCGTAGCCTTCTATTTCAAATGTTCTTTTGGCTATATAAGCAAAGGCATCTATAAAATTACCTATAAACCTAATATCCTTGTCTGCATCTTCAAATTCACATACTTCTAACATCATAGGGTCTTTTTTACCTATTTCTATGTTTTCCAAATAAAAATCACAATTCATTAGATACATAATTTTGCCATCTTTTATACAATTAAGCCCTGTATAGTATTTATTTGCAAATGCCAAACTATTATCTTTTTCATTATATTCATAATTATTAGCAACTATAAACCATACAGCATAAGAGTTTAACTCTATTTCTAATTTTCTCATATAAACCACCTTTTGATTATTTCTTGATCTAGAGTTGTACTATGCTTATTAAAGTGCTTCTTCCCATCTTTTGGTTTAAAAAAAGTTACTATATCATTACCATCAAAGACCATAAAAAAGCCATTATCCGAATAAGCATTAAATCTTTGTGGTCTTTTATTGTTTGGTGCCATAACATTTATAGAGTTTAAAGCCTTTACTACATCAGATATTTTTGCTCTTGTATACAATAATTCAGAATGCTTACCATCATAATAATTCCCCTTCCTAAGACTCCTAAGCACCCCGGTTTTATCTATATGCCTTATTAGCTCATCATCTTTTCTACCAGTATGCTTCATCTTGACACCATCTATCTCTTCTTCTTCTTCTATATATACAGGTATTAGCTCAGTTCTACAATGCATATGATATGGAGGCAAGCCAAAGTTTGATGGTAGTTTTTTGCCTAAAAACGGCTTGCTAGCCCAAGCGGCAGCAGCCTTTTTGTCTTTTATGCTTTTAGCGTTCATTATCTTATCAGCTTGTGCGTTTATATGATTTGCAGGTATAATTCTTCCATTCATTGACCTACATATTGCACTAGTCTTAGCATCTATTATAGCTAAAACTTCATAATACTGCACATCTCTTTTTCTTGCTTGATTTACCCTAGCTATATTATTTGTTTGGCTTATTATATGATCGCCCACACCCTTAAAATAATTCACACTACCATCTATGCTATCCTTTAGCTCTTCCTTCAAAGCCCCAGCTAGTTCGCTTTTTGGTATCTTACCATCAAATACCCTTTGTGTTACATCTTTTAGCTTGTTTTGAAAGTCTGCATTAAACTTATCCTTAGCCCAGACAAAGCTATTTCTCATACCTTCTATAGCTTTTATATCAACCCTATCAAAACTAAAACCCAAAGGATCTTTAACACTAGTAGCAAGTTTTTTATATATCTCTTCCAAATTTAGCGGATTTATACTTAGCCCCATTGCTGATATCTTAGAGCTTATCATATCTTTTAATGTATCTAGTGGTATATCGTGGTTCTCATTTACAAAAACTATCAAATTTACAATAGCTTTTTCTAAGTCATTTTTAACCAGCTTTGAGTTCTCGTTTGTAAACTCATCTATTATCTCATCTAAGCTTTTGTTTTGTTGTGCTTTTGATTTTAAAATCCCTTTTAATAATAAATTATTATCTATCATACATCCTCTTTAATTCGCCTTTTTTTGATGTATCTTGTGCATAAGACTTCCAATAATCATCAAAATATACAGCCTCTATTGTTGGAAAGCTCTTATTGCATTTATTGCATATTCTGTATCGTTTATTCTGTAGGCTTTTTATAGTAGTTACCACTCTTGTCTTTTCATTACCACAATACGGACAAAACAAACAAAACTCCTTTTTTTGTTTTATTCTAGCACTTTTTTAAAATTTTGCCCATTCCTGTTATTATTTTTGTTGCATCTTTTTTGTCTAGTTTATATAAAAACCTAACATACAAAAAATAAACCTTTGCTGTCCTAGCACAAAATCTAAGTAATTGTGTATCATCCCAGCAAAGCTCATTTTGCAAAGCAATTATCTTATTGATTTGAGATACACTTATCTTACTTGATTTGTTTAGATTTCTTCCTTTATAATCCGGCTTTAGGTTGATTTCATCATTACAATTAAGATTGAAAATATCAAGCACTCTATTTAGCTCATCTATGCTTAGATCTTTTGAGCTACTTACATCAAACCTAACCTTAAGCCAATCACTCCAAGCATCATTATTTTTTATTAATTTATAACTATTATGTGTATGAATTTTTGCAAGTAATTGCTTTCTATAAATCTCTTGTGCTTTTGTCATTTTATCACCTTTGTGGCTAGTAAATTTGCTAGTAATTTTTTAGTAGTAGGGCTTATTTGTCTTACTTCTTCTTGCTCTACTTCTTGTGTTTTGGCTTTATGATTAAGCCTTGTATACCATTCTTCGCTTATTCTATTTATCTTGCCTATCATATGTTGATTATCAAATAAGTATCTATATACTATGCTAGTCTCATTTGCATCAAGTCTTTGATATACTCCGTTATCTGTAACCACAAAAGAGTTTCTAAGCACTCCCTCGCTATCCATTTTGATTATCACAAACTCCAAAAAGCCATTGCCACCTTCACCAGGCTTTCCACTGCAAAGCTCTTCATTTTTATATACTTCTTTACAATAAGCTATCATATCTTCTATATTTTTAAAATATTTCACACCAGGTCTTGCTTGTTCTTCTAGTCTTTTTTTATGCCAAAACATCAAAGCCTTATGGATAACAAGATCATTATTTACAAAATTACCTCTAAATCTATCAGCAAAGATAGCAAAGTTTATAAGTTCATCAGTCTTTATGCTACTTAGCTTTTTATCAAATTTAATTAGCTTTGCTTGTGGCAAAAAGCCCTTACTATCACCAAATAAATCAGCTATTATCTTTAATCTTTTAGTGTCCATTTGCCACCTTTTCTAAACTCTTTAAAAAGCCTTTAAACCCCGTTTAAAGACTTATTAAAAGGCTTTAAAAGCAAGGGGTTTTTACCCCTTTAGCATTGAAACTGCTGCTGCTTTTTGTTTTATGCTTAAGCACTCTTTTAGTCCATTATCTTCAAGAGCTAATTCTTTTAATTTTCTCTCAGGTTTATAAACTACTTCGGTTTTTACAAGCATATCAAACTTGTCTCCCAAAAGCTCCCTTAAAAGCTCATCATCTTTTATAACAATGTCTTGTCCTAAGCTAACCTTTACACCATTATCATTATCTACTATTAGGCTTATAGTGTTTGCATCACTATCGCTTAATAGCTCATTAGCCCTAAACGCTATGTATTCTTTTGTATCTTTTAGCTTTTCATTTAGAACGTCTATTTGTGCTTTTAACTCGCAAAAATCCTCAATGCTTCTACCAAGCTTTTTATCTGTTAAATTTGTCTCTTTTTTGCCTATTTTTACTATCATTTTTTACTCCTTTTTTGTTTTTTGTTTTTCTTTTGTATCTTTTTGGCTAGTTTTTTATGTAAACTCATTCTTCCTCCTTAAAAAAATTAAATCTCCTTGCAAATCTATGCTTACAAACAAAGCCATAAGCAAAACAAACAGCGTGGTTTATCTTGTGCTTGTTTTGCTTCTTGTTTGCCTTTTTAACTACTCTTATCATAGTCCAAGACTAGGTGTTAATTGTAAATTAACATCAAAACTAAGCTCAGTTAGTCCAATTTTGCTAGCCTGTTCTTTTTCTATCTTCATTTCAGCACTATTTCTTGATGCTGGATGCTGACTAAAATAAACATAATTACAAAGCTCCATAAGATCTAAGCAATTTTTCATTACTTTTTCTCTATCTTTTGCTTCATCGTATATACCATCAAAGCAAAGAACAGGGCTTATTGGTGTATAACCGGCATCTTTTATTATCCTACAAGTATCTTTTGCTAGCCTAGTTGCAACTATAGATGTGCTATTTTTATCAAGCCCAAGTGCAGCATAAGGCGTAGCAACATATACAAACTTACCTTTCATCTTTCTCCTTTCAAATTAAAATTTAACTTTATCAAGGGCAAACAGCTTGCCCTTTGTAAAATTAAACAGTTGCATTAAATGCTTTTACACCATCGCAACGCTCACTAATATCATTGGTTAATCTTGCTAACACATCTCTTCTAACATTCTCTTCTGTAAAACAAACAAGCCTTAGACTAAATTTATTATCATCACTTATTTCCACAAAAAGTTCTGTTTCAAATGTTCCAGTAATTGCTGTATTCGCCTCATAAATAGGCAACTCAAAAGTTAGTTTCTTTGGTATTGATAGACTTTCTTTTGTGCCTGATTTAATTTCAACATCAAGCGACATTTTAGAGCTAGCATTCTTTTGCACACTGTCAAATTTCTTTACAGCTTGTAAGCTTTCAGCAAGTTCTATTACATCCATATTGTCATTTTTAACATCATCAATTTTGCTTATAAACATAAAAATAGACTTTAAGAAAAACACAAATTCTCTTTGAGATAGCGGCTGAGATATGTTTTTGCTAAAAAGACCGTAAAAAGGTGTATATCTAAGTTCAAGGTTTATGAGTTTGTCGCAAAACTCGGCTTTTTCTTTTGTGTTAAAATCTATCACGCAAGATATTTTTCTATCATTGTAAAATAGCTTTGAACTAGGCTCTTTGTATTCATTGACTAAATTTACAAAGCTATCCACATTAAGAGCATCTATTGTGTATTGATTTCTTAGTGGCTCTTTTAGTAAGCTCCTATTTAGTTCATATTCTTTATGAACTAATATAGCTCTTTTATCTTTGTCTATTTCGACACTTGGTATTATTTCATTAAGTATTTTTACTTCTTGCATTTTTTTATCCTTTAAAATGTCATAACTAATTGATCTGGGGCAGTTCTTGTTGGCAAAAACTCTCTAGATACATAAAATCTTGTTTTTATTGGCTCTTTTGGAAGAGTTACTCCAGTTGTCCCAAAAACAACAATCTCATTTTCAGAGTTTGGATCAGTTTTTACTGTTATTTTGATATTAACACTTGCTGTTTTTTTAGTACTTTGCACAGCACTGATAGCATCTTTTAGATTATTTGCAGTTTGAGCCAAAAGCGACCCACCGCCTAAACTTCTTAAGGCTTCTATTAGAATGTCTATATCGTTATTTACTACTGTCTGATTCATTTTATTTACCTTTTTTTATATTTTGTTAGGATTTCTCCACCTCATGCCTAAAGCATTTTTGAGCTCTTAAATACTTAATCAGACCGCCAAAGGCGATCTTGTTAAATATTTATTTTCTTATAGTGTCTACTATCCGACCATCACTTTTTCTTGCTATAAAGCAATTATCCACAACTTCATAATAAGCCCTATTGTAAGATGCCATTAAGCCCAAAATCTTGCTACTTTTTACACCGTAATAGCCCCTTTTTGTCTTCCAAAGCTTAAAACCTTTCTCTTCTTGCAAGCTTATAAAATCCTCTATGCTCATAAGCTCTTCTAATCTTGCAGCTTGGGTATGTTTATACATCCTACATCCTTTTTTAAATTTACTCTTTTTGCTTTTTCTTGCTCTATCTCATCTATGCTTTGTTTTATTTGCTCCCATTTTCTTGTATTTCTAGGATGTGACAATTTTGCTATAGCTGTTTTTTCTATCTGTCTTACACGTTCTTTGCTAAGCGATAAAATCTGTGCTATTTGCTCATAAGTCATTTTTTAGCCTAGAACAACCATTGAGCTAGCACGTGCAACTATTTCAGCATTTATGCTAGTTTTATTAAACTCAGCAAGTCTCTTTGCCTTTTTATAAAGCTTTGATGAGCTTCTAAAATTACCCTTGCTCCACTCATATATAAAAGAACCAAAAAAATCGTTACACTCTTGTTTGCTAAGTCCACGCATAAGCCACTTGCCACATATCCTGCTATATAGTTGTTTTAGCTCCTTGTTCTTACCCATTAGGTTTTTAAGCAATATCTCAGTCCCGCAAAGTATCAAAGGCGTTCTTGAAAAATCGTGTATCCTTCTTAAATCTTCCAAAGCCCTAAGTGGCAAATGCTCCGCCTCATCAACCACCAAAATCTTGTCACTTTGTTTTAAAAACCTAGCCACAGCTTTAAGCCTTGCATTTAGCCCATTTGGTGCATCAATCTTCAAAGCCTCGCACAAATCTTCAAGTATTGCCTTTGCACTTGTATGGCAAGTTGCCTCTATCAGCACAGCATTTGAGTGCTTTTTGCAAAACTCTTTTAGCACAGTAGTCTTACCAGAACCAGCCTCTCCATATATCAAAGCTATCTCTTTTTCAGCCACAGCCTCATCTATGACAAAATTTGCCGTTACAAAGTCATCACTTTGATACACTTCTTCGCTCAAAGCTACCACTTTTTGCTTTTTTTGGCTATAATTGTCTATATAATTTTCAATCTTTTTAGCGACAGTTGCGATGTCGCCTTTATATTCTGCTTTGCGAAATTGACTTATCGTAGCAGGACTTAAACCAAGTGCACGAGCTAGTGCACTTGCACTTATCTCGTTATCGCTTAAAAAACATTCAAGTTTTTTTATAACATCTTGCATTTTTTTACTCCTTTTAAATTGCTTTTAAAAACTTTTTAAAACCCGTTTAAATCGCTTTTAAAAACAATTTTTACTAGCTCACTTTTTTCCTAGCCTTTGCCATATCTTCAAAGCCTTTTATCTCGCTCTTTTTACTAGCCCTTTCTTGCTTCATATACTCTTTATCAAACTGTGCATTTGTTCTATTATTTCTATCTATTACCGCCTTTTGCTCATACTCATTTACAGCTTCTTGCTTAGGTCTTAATGCCTTACTTGCATTAACTTCTTTGACATAATTAACCATAAATTCTTCAATCTCTTCTCTATCTTTTACAACCCTATCTTTTAGCCTTTTAACCCTTTGTGTTATGATTTTTTGAGCCGCTTTTGCATTTTCCACACTCTCACCGTGTTCTAAATCAAGCGGAGTTGCAACACCTATAAACTTATCATTGCTATCAAACACAAATTGCTCGTTTATGTTGTTTAAATTAGCCCTTACATAGACATTAGAATGATTAAACATATCCACATTGCTAAACCAAACACCATCGCAGCTAACACCTTTTTTGCATACACTCTTGCTATTTCTCTGTGCTAGATATAAGCTAAGCTCAAACTCATTCATCCCTACAGCATCATCTATCTTTTCATCATAAGCTTCCCTAGCACTCTTGCCAAGTCTTTCTAAATAACGATTGTTTAAAAACTTCTCAGTGTATTCATCTATAAGGCAAGAAACTTCATCCAAGCTCTTTAAATTTCTTAGATTAGTCTTGTAGCCTTTTTTAAGTCTTCTCTCTTTTTTAGACATAAAAAACTCAATAGCCTGTCTTTGTGTGATACTATGCCCTATGTAGCCCCTTAGCCACTCACTAAGACCATTTTGCAAAGCCCCAAAGTTCTTTTCTACATAAGGCTTAAGCCAACCACTATAAGCTCTAACCGCTTCATACTTAACCCCTATGGCCGACAAAAAGCTAAAGTTAGCCTTTGATTTAAATGCTTTTCCGTTATCACCCTTAATTACCTTCATCTTTCCATAACGGCTTATGTATTTTGCTGTGGCTCTTGCTATTGCTGTGCTATTTTCACTTTCACTTATATAAAAACTAGCAACACCGCTATAAGTATCTATAAGACCTATAAGCGTATATCTCTTTTGCCACTCTTTTACAAAGCTTTCAAACTCATCCTTGCTTTCAAATACATTATTTACAGCCCCAAAGCCTATCTTCTCGCACAAATCACTAGCATTACATATCACATCAAAAGGACTAGCATCGATCTCTACTATTTCATTTATGCTACTAACAGCCCAGTTGCTAACACCAAGACCAGCAAAATGCTTGCTTATAACACCATCTTCGCCTTTTTCTATTAGAGTTTTTAGCATAGGATTAGCTTTTAAGTATTTATTTACAAACCTATTCACCACTTCATAACTAACGATTTCATCTTTTTTAGCCAAAAAGTCCATATGGCTAAGCTTATTCTCATTTATGGCGTGATAATTAAGCACTTTGTGTATATTTTTTGAATTTACCCTGCCTTTTTGTGCGTGTATAAGCTTTACAGCAAGCTCACTAAGTCCAATCCTTTCAAGTTCGCTCTCTTTATTGTTTGTTCTTTCATCTACCAAACCATCAATCCCAGCACTTTTATAAGCTCTTTGCCAAGCATAAAGCTTATTAGCAGTTAATTTTATGCAGTATATTTTCTTAGCATTTATATACTCTATAAAATCAGCTTCTTTTATCTTGCCCTTAGCCTTTTCCCACTCATTTACTATTAGCTTTTTAGTGAGTGCAAGCTCTTTTTTAGCTTCGCTTGCACTTGCAAACCTGCCGGCTCCATTTACATAACCCTTGGCTTTTTTATCCACTTCGTTTAAATGACCTTCGCTTAAAGAGCCTTTGTTTAAAGCCCAGCTAGCCTTTTGAACTACCAAGCAATCATCTACTCCAGCATACTCTTCATTCTTTTCCCAATCACCCCTTTGTCCATTATCATTATCACAAATCCTAGCTTTTTCATCTGTGCCACAAAGTGTAAAATCTCTGATTGCTTTTTTATCTCTTGCTCCCTCATCATCTTTACTATCCCAGCCGCCTGTGTTTTCTCTAACCCCATCATTATCTATCCTTTCTATATTATTTTTATTAATCATCTCATCATCTATCCATATTTGTAAGACTTTTCCACCCCTACCTTTGCCATCGGCATAATTAAAGCCTAAGATGTTATGCTTTACAGAGCAAAATTTTTTACATTTTTTTAATGACAGCTTGGCAGATTTTTGCAAAGCCCTATCGCTTACACCTAAAATGTCAGCTGCCTGCTTAGAATTTACCCACATTATGCTACCTTTATACCATCTTTTTCAAGTATTCTTCTAGCCCTTTTACTTACATATCCTTTGTAAAGACTAGCAAGACTAAGCCCACGCATTTGACAATAATCTTTAAGGTCATATTTAGTCTTTTTCTTTACCGCTTTTGTTATCGGTTTTGTCATAATTCCCATCATTACTCCTTTTATTCTTGTTTATTTTATTGTTAAATTTTTATTATATAATTTGTAAAAAAAGGCTATATTATGCGTAAAGCTATCCTATATTATGAGTATTTTAAAGACATAGTAAGCGAAATATTGCTTCAAGTATCAAAAGATACCTTATATCTCTTACAAGACTACATAAACGAACTTTTACAAGATGAAAACCTACTAATAGAACCTTTTAATGAAGAAACTATTAAACAAATAGCTTCTTACATTAAAAAGACTAAAAAGCAAAGAGAGTTAATGCTTAAAAGTGCAAACCCACAAGAACAAATTGCTATATTATTTCCTGTTGTTTATTCTCTAACAAAAACTTATCTTATCCACTCAAAAAGCACGGACTTTTTGTTTTACAATACTAGTGTTCCCTACAAGACATTTGCCTCAAAAGTTGTTTATGATCTACTTTCGATCTCTTCTCACGATGTTTTGAAGAAGTTGAATTATTATTTAGGCACTGTGATTGCATGTGATCAGATACTGTATTAAGCATAAGGCTAATCGCAGTATCTTTGCCAAAAAAATCATCACAACTAGCTATAAACCCTATAGCTCCTAAAATTTCCTCAATACGCTCATTATTTATATGCATATTTACTCCTTATAGAAAAATTTAACAATAAAATATAAAAGAACCTAATTAAGATTTTTTTGCCTTTTTTATGCTATTATTTCTTAATTAATTTAGAAATTATAGCATAAGATATTATGCTATGTCAAGGTAGTGCATATGAAATTAGGCTTAAGAATTAAAAACTTAAGAGAAGAAAGAGGATTAACTCAAATAGAGCTAGCAAATTTAAGTGGAATATCAAGAGCAAGTATTCAATTATATGAAGCAGATAAGGTTGAAATCCCAGTTAAAAAATTATCAGATATTTCAAAAGCTCTTAATGTTGATACTGATTTCTTTATAAAAGAAAAAAGTTCGTTAGTAGTTCGTAAGTATGATCAGGATTTAGTTCGTAAGTCGTTCGTTAGTAATTCTAATCTTAAAGAAGAAAATAGTAAAAATAATGTCCCGCAAAATGTCCCTGAAAAAAATAAAATAATGTCCCGCAATGTTGATTTTTTGTCCCCCAATGCTAATAAACTTAAAAAATCACAAATAGAACAAATTCAAAACGACCAAATATATATAAGACAACTAAGCTCAAGCGTTGGAGCAGGAGAGAGTGTAGATATTGATGGCTTAGAGATTTACGACACAGATGTTTTGATACCTTTTTCAAGAATGCTATTTAAACTAAACCCAGACGAAGAAAGACTGCGTTGTATGCGTGTAGATGGCTATTCTATGATACCTATGCTATATCCTGATAGCTGGGTTATAGCAGACATTACTAAAAAATTTACAGGCGATGGACTTTATATTATTAACTACTGTGGCAACTTTATGGTAAAGCTTTTACAAAAAGCACCAAATGGTATATTACATATAAATAGCGTAAACAAAGACTATCAAAGCTACGAGATAAACGAAGACAGCCAAACAGAAGTAATAATAGTAGGAAAAGTATTAAGATGTGTCATTTAAACGCCTTTTAAAGGGCTTTTAAAAGCATTTGTAAAAAAATGTAAAGCTTATGTAAAGTAATGTAAAGTAATTTTTCTCACTTTGATTTTAACAAAACAACCCCCAAACACCCATATTATAGGCATTATCGCTAAATTCTCCCCACTTTATTTTCTAACAATACTTTACACATAACCAAGTAAAACACAATAAAATAAAAGAATAAAAAGAATTTAAATTTATTAAATAAAAAAACATAAGAAAGAATAAGAAATAAAGATATACAATAAATAAAGATATATGAATAAAGAGAAACTAATTGGATTTATAAAAAGAAAGAATAAACAAAGCTCGCAGCGACTTACTTTCCCGACATCCCAGTAAGAGAGAGTATCATCAGCCAGGACGAGCTTAGCTTCTTGGTTCGAGATGGAGCAAGGCGTTTCCTCGTCTGTATAGCCACGAGCAGTGTTAAATAAAAGATTTAAATATAATCTCTTATTTAACACTGTTTGTGTTAAATTATATCGTTAAGAGTAAAGCTTGTTTTATCAAACAATCTTTTCTTGTATAAGGTTTTACCCTTAACAAGGAAGTGATGCTTAAAAAGATAAGCAAACGAGCTATTAGTACTGGTCAGCTAAATGACTTTCATCAATTACACACCCAGCCTATCAAACTAGTAGTCTACTAGAGCTCTTAAAAGAAGATTCATCTTGGAGTTGGCTTCGAGCTTAGATGCTTTCAGCTCTTATCACATCCGAACGTAGCTACCGAGCGATGCCCTTGGCAGGACAACTCGTACACCAGTGGTTCGTTCAACCCGGTCCTCTCGTACTAGGGTCAACTCTCCTCAATCTTCTTACGCCCACGGCAGATAGGGACCGAACTGTCTCACGACGTTCTGAACCCAGCTCGCGTACCGCTTTAAATGGCGAACAGCCATACCCTTGGGACCTGCTCCAGCCCCAGGATGCGATGAGCCGACATCGAGGTGCCAAACCTCCCCGTCGATGTGAGCTCTTGGGGGAGATCAGCCTGTTATCCCCGGGGTACCTTTTATCCTTTGAGCGATGGCCCTTCCACACAGAACCACCGGATCACTAAGACCGACTTTCGTCCCTGCTTGACATGTACGTCTTGCAGTTAAGCTGGCTTATACCTTTATACTCTACGAACGATTTCCAACCGTTCTGAGCCAACCTTTGTAAGCCTCCGTTACATTTTGGGAGGCGACCGCCCCAGTCAAACTACCCACCAGACATTGTCCTGCATGAGGATAACTCATGCCAGTTAGCTATCAGAATAAAGAAGAGTGGTATCTCAACAATGGCTCATATACAACTGGCGTCATATACTCAAAGCCTCCCACCTATCCTGCACATCTTTATCCCAATAGCAGTGTCAAGCTGTAGTAAAGGTCCACGGGGTCTTTCCGTCTTGCCGCGGGTAGGAGGAATTTTCACCTCCACTACAATTTCACTGGATCCCTCTTCGAGACAGCTCCCATCTCGTTACGCCATTCATGCAGGTCGGTATTTAACCGACAAGGAATTTCGCTACCTTAGGACCGTTATAGTTACGGCCGCCGTTTACTCGGGCTTCGATCAAATGCTTCGCAGAGCTAACATCATCAATTAACCTTCGAGCACCGGGCAGGCGTCACACCCTATACATCCTCTTACGAGTTAGCAGAGTGCTGTGTTTTTGGTAAACAGTCGGGAGGGACTCTTTGTTGTAACCTTCAATGCTTACGGAGTAAATCCTTAACAAAGTTAGGCACACCTTATACCGAAGATACGGTGCTATTTTGCAGAGTTCCTTGAAGAGAGTTCTTCCACGCGCCTTAGAATACTCATCCCACCCACCTGTGTCGGTTTACGGTACGGGCAACATTATCTAAACTTAGAAACTTTTCTTGGCTCGACAGTATCAAGGATTCAGACTCGATTCCGAAGAATGTTGTCTGCCTGTGGGGTCTCGGCTTAAAAAGAACCGGATTTGCCTGATTCTTAACCTACACCTTTCGACCAGCACTTCCATCCGCTGGCTCCTTTAACTCTAAGCGTCCTTCCATCGCACAATAATGTTGGCATTGGAATATTAACCAATTTTCCATCGCATACCCCTTTCGGACTTTGCTTAGGACCCGGCTAACCCTACGATGACGAGCATCGCGTAGGAAACCTTGGGTTTACGGCGTTGGGGATTCTCACCCCAATTATCGCTACTCATGCCTGCATGCTCACTTCTATCCGCTCCAGCGCTCCTTACCGGTACACCTTCAACGCTGAATAGAACGCTCTCCTACCACTTAGTAAAACTAAGTCTAAAGCTTCGGTACTCATTTTAGCCCCGTTATATTTTCCGCGCAAAATCACTAGACCAGTGAGCTATTACGCTTTCTTTAAAGGATGGCTGCTTCTAAGCCAACCTCCTGGTTGTTACAGTAACTTCACATCGTTTTCCACTTAAATGAGATTTAGGGACCTTAGCTGTTAGTCTGGGTTGTTCCCCTCTCGACGACGGATTTTATCACTCGCCGCCTGACTGCTGTGATTACACACTAGGTATTCGGAGTTTGATAGGGTTTGGTACATTGGTGTATGCCCTAGCCCATTCAGTGCTCTACCCCCTAGTGTTACGACACAACGCTATACCTAAATATATTTCGGAGAGAACCAGCTATCACGATGTTTGATTGGCCTTTCACCCCTATCCACAAGTCATCCCATAGCTTTTCAACGCTAGCGGGTTCGGTCCTCCACTGGCTCTTACACCAGTTTCAACCTGCTCATGGATAGATCACATCGTTTCGGGTCTGCAACATCTGACTAATCGCCCTATTAAGACTTGCTTTCGCTACGGCTCCGGGTTTCCTTAACCTCGCCAGACATCACAACTCGCAGGCTCATTATGCAAAAGGCAGTCCATCACCCTGATAAATCATAGGGCTCTGAATGATTGTAAGTAAATGGTTTCAGGTTCTATTTCACTCTGATCACCTCAGTTCTTTTCACCTTTCCCTCACGGTACTTGTTCGCTATCGGTCTAGTAGTAGTATTTAGGGTTGGATAGTGGTCTACCCAGCTTCAGACAGAATATCACGTGTTCCGCCCTACTCAGGATACTGCTAAGTAAAACATCGCTTTCATATACGGGAGTATCACCCTCTACGCTTAACCTTTCCAGGTTATTCTATTAGCTTTGTTTAGTCTATGTTGCAGTCCTACAACCCCACTAGTAAACTAGTGGTTTGCCCTCTTACGCGTTCGCTCGCCGCTACTAGCGTAATCTCTTTTGATTTCTCTTCCTGTTGGTACTAAGATGTTTCAATTCCCAACGTTTGCTCCATTATATGGTAACTGACATCGCTATCAGTTGGGTTGCCCCATTCGGAAATACCCGGATCAAAGCCCCTTGACGGCTCCCCGAGTCTTATCGCAGCCTGGCACGTCCTTCATCGCCTCTACTAGCCAAGGCATCCACCATTTACTCTTAGTAGCTTACCTTTTTTACCTATTAATACATAATAAGTTGTTAGTATATTTTTTGTTATATTCTAATTCGCATCACTTCCTTGTTAAAGGTAACTGTTATACATAATAAATAAAATATAATAATTATACTTTTACTATGTAGTTACTAAATCTAAACACATAATCCCCAAGACGGAAAGCATTAACAGATAATATAGATAAGTTTTAATCCTATAATATCTTGTGATGTTAAACTTCTGTATTTATATACAAGAGATTAGATATTTAAATCTTTAACAAGTCCTGTAAAATTGTTTTTATTAAAACTTGCTTGTGACTCTTAACAATTGTAATTAAAAGAACAACGATTTGTTTAAAAATAAAATATTGACTTAATATTTTAAAGGAGATAAACTCCGTTTCTCAAATCGTGAGCTGGAATTATATAAGAGTAATGCTTAATATGTGCTTAATGTTATAAAAAAAATAAAAATATTTTAGTGGGTGATATTAAATAAAAATACGTTATCTATAAATCATAGTTAATAATTAATTTTAATTGCTACAATAATTTTAGCATTGTGTATTTAATTTTTTTATATTTTAAGATATCATAAGGCGACAAAAAGTCAATAATAGATAAAATAAAAATAAAAAATCAACAAGGATTAAAATGGAACATAGTTGCAAAGATAATGGTTGTGATGGGTTTTTATTAATGAAACAACAGCAATCTTGTGTGGTATTAGCTGGTGGCAAAAGTAGTAGGATGGGAATAGATAAAGCATTAATGCCTTTTAAAGACAAGGCAAGTCTATCTGCATATGTAACAGATAAGCTATCATCTATTTTTAAAGAGGTTTATATAAGTGCAAAAAATAATAAATTTAACAATGCTAAACTTAATCAAAGCATTAAATTTATAGCCGATGAAAGCGATGAAAGTTCTCCAATGATTGCACTTGCTAGTATACTTCATCATTTTAATGAACCAGTTTTTATACAACCTGTTGACATGCCTTTTTTAAAACCCGAGAGCATCAAAGATATGTCTAAGCTAAAAGATGATTTTGAAATCGTAATAGCTTGTGAAGCAGAAAGAGATCATGTACTTTGTGGTTATTTTTCTCCTAGCGTAGCAGATAAAGCAAAAAAATTAGCTAAGGATGGAAAGCATAAAATAAAAGAGCTTTTAAAAATTTGTGATGTAGTTAGGGTTGAACTTTCTGGTGATAATGAAGGGATAAACCTAAATAATCCTGATGATTTAAAAAAGGCTTTAAGTTATGAATAAATCATTATTTATATTATTTATTTTTTCTTTTTATTTATTTGCAAATGATGCTGATAAATTTAACCTTGCGAATGAGCTAGAAGAAGCAGGCGATATAAAAGGTGCAATGAATATCTATAAAAGCTTAGCCTCTAAGAACATAGAAAAAGATTCAAGTTCAGAAGAACACATTAAATCAGATATTATAAACAATTCAAAAGCAAAAGATGAAGCACTTTTTAGGGAACTTTTTGCTGGAAGTAGTATAAGTTTTCATGAATTAAACTATTTGCTCTTAGGTACATATGCTTCTAGTGTCCCTAATAACGATAGACAAAAATTTGAAACCAAATTTAACATAAGTATTAAAAAACCGATAGAAATTTCACTATTGCCGAAATGGGCCAATCTTTATATGGCATACTCTCAAACATCATGGTGGCAAACAGGAAAGCATAGTTCGCCTTTTAGAGAAACAAATTATAGGCCAGAAGTTTTTATGCGTCTATATACAAACAATGAACGGATAAATAGCTTTGATATAGGTGTTTTACACGAATCAAATGGACTAGGTAAAGATAAAAGCAGAAGCTGGAACAGGGTATATGCTAGCTCTAAATTAAATTTTAGAAATCTATCCATAACTCCTAGAGTTTGGTATCATATAGGAGACTTGAGCGACAATAAAGACATTTATCGTTATTTGGGTTATGGTGACATAAAAGCAAAGTATACTACAAAAAATATATCACTTGAACTACTATTGCGCAACAACTTTCATTTAAAAGACAATAAAGGAGCGGTTCAAGCAAGTCTTGTATTTCCACTATTTGGTGGAATTTTGGGATACTTACAATACTTTAATGGATACGCTGAAAGTTTAATAGATTATAACCACAGCACAAATAAAATAGGCATAGGTTTTACGTTACTTAGATAAAAGCAGAGGGTTAGAAACTTAATCTTTTCTAACCCTTAAAAAAGTAGCAAAGCGTGGTATGCCGTTTTTTGTTAAATTTTGATATTTAAAAGTAACAACACTTCCTATCTTTGGTGGATTTTTACGATTATCATCACTAAAGCCGGATCCTATTTTAAATCTAATATTATTTGCTAACTCACAAGTTATTGATCCCATCATATCTTTATACTTACCTTTGCCTTTATTTATAGACACTACCTTACACTCTTCATCAATAAATCGTTTATACTTTAAATTTAAATTACTTCTTGATTTTATGTATTTAGAGTTTGGCTCACGAATTACAACACCCTCTCCGCCACTACTTATAATCTCATCTAAAAAGCTATCTAACTCTTTTTTATCTTTTATAAGTCTTTGTGGTATAAGTTTTATATATCTTTGTATATTATTATTGTTATTGTTTTTATCTATATAATCATTGAGTACTTTTAAACGTTCAATCAATCCACCATTTGTATTAGGCACATCAAATACATTGTATGTTATATTTTCCCACTCTTTTTCATTTGGTATTTGATCCATAACTATACTTTGTATTTTTTCAAATTCATCTGTTTTAGTATACAGTTCTCCATCTAATGCAAAGTCTGGAAGTGCTTTTAAAAAATAAGAAGGTGCATTTATAATCTTACCTTGTCTACTTAGTAAATTTTTACCATCCCAATAAGCTCTTATGCCATCAAGCTTCTCACTAGCATACCATCCACTTATATTCTGATCTTTATATGTGCCAAGCTTCATTAATTCAATAGCATAAATACTTTGAATACATATAAAGACAATAACAATTAACTTTAAAATTTTATCCACCAATATCCTTTATGATTTTTAATATTTTTTATTAAATTGACATTACACAATCATATCTAAAAAACAACAAACAACCAAATAAGATAAAAAAATAAAAAACATTAAATTAAAATATATAAGAATTTAAATAAAATAATCTAAGCAAAGAACTATTATAAAAATCAAACAATAAGAAATAAAAAAAATAAAGAATTTAAAAACTAATCTAATATAGTTTTATATTTATAAATTAAGAAATAAAATAAAAAAAATATATAAAAGTTAAAAAAGAAAAAGTAATAAAAACAAAAAAAGAAAAAAGTAAATTAATAGTTATAATATATTAGATATAAATAAAATAAACAATGATAAAAAAATATGGAATAGTTAAAAAGAGTATATTGTTAAACTATATTAATGGTGGGCCTAACAAGACTTGAACTTGTGACCTCACCCTTATCAGGGGTGCACTCTAACCAGCTGAGCTATAGGCCCTTAAATGGTGGAGAATAGCGGGATCGAACCGCTGACCTCCTGCGTGCAAAGCAGGCGCTCTCCCAGCTGAGCTAATTCCCCAATATTAATTTCTAAATACTAATAGAAATAAAATATATTTAATTATTAGCTGTCAATCTTTCAAAACTAAACAAGGATCAATTGATATATTTTCCTTTGATGTATATCTTGTGAGAGAATATACATTGTACTCTAGAAAGGAGGTGATCCAACCGCAGGTTCTCCTACGGTTACCTTGTTACGACTTCACCCCAGTCGCTGATTCCACTGTGGGCGGTAGCTAGTTTAGCATTCCGACTTCGAGTGAAATCAACTCCCATGGTGTGACGGGCGGTGAGTACAAGACCCGGGAACGTATTCACCGTAGCATGGCTGATCTACGATTACTAGCGATTCCGGCTTCATGGAGTCGAGTTGCAGACTCCAATCCGAACTGGGACATATTTTATAGATTTGCTCCATCTCGCGATATTGCTTCTCATTGTATATGCCATTGTAGCACGTGTGTCGCCCCGGACATAAGGGCCATGATGACTTGACGTCGTCCACACCTTCCTCCTCCTTACGAAGGCAGTCTCATTAGAGTGCTCGCCCTAAGCGTTAGCAACTAATGACGTGGGTTGCGCTCGTTGCGGGACTTAACCCAACATCTCACGACACGAGCTGACGACAGCCGTGCAGCACCTGTCTTAACATTTCTGCAAGCAGACACTCTTCCATCTCTGGATGATTTGTTAGATATCAAGTCCGGGTAAGGTTCTTCGCGTATCTTCGAATTAAACCACATGCTCCACCGCTTGTGCGGGTCCCCGTCTATTCCTTTGAGTTTTAATCTTGCGACCGTACTCCCCAGGCGGTATACTTAATCCGTTAGGTGCATTACTGCCTTGACTAGCAAAGCAACAACTAGTATACATCGTTTAGGGCGTGGACTACCAGGGTATCTAATCCTGTTTGCTCCCCACGCTTTCACGCCTTAGCGTCAGTTGAGTTCCAGCAGATCGCCTTCGCAATGGGTATTCCTGGTGATCTCTACGGATTTTACCCCTACACCACCAATTCCATCTGCCTCTCCCTCACTCTAGATTATCAGTTTCCCAAGCAGTTCTATGGTTAAGCCATAGGATTTCACAAAAGACTTGATAATCCGCCTACGCGTCCTTTACGCCCAGTGATTCCGAGTAACGCTTGCACCCCCCGTATTACCGCGGCTGCTGGCACGGAGTTAGCCGGTGCTTATTCGTTAGGTACCGTCATGGTTCTTCCCTAACAAAAGGAGTTTACGCTCCGAAAAGTGTCATCCTCCACGCGGCGTTGCTGCTTCAGGGTTTCCCCCATTGAGCAATATTCCCTACTGCTGCCTCCCGTAGGAGTCTGGACCGTGTCTCAGTTCCAGTGTGACTGATCATCCTCTCAGACCAGTTATGCGTCATAGCCTTGGTAAGCCATTACCTTACCAACTAGCTGATACAATATAGCCTCATCCCTTACCGAAAAACTTTCCCGACCAAACTTATGTTTGGAAGGAGTATAGAGTATTAGCAGTCATTTCTAACTGTTGTCCTCTTGTAAGGGGCAGATTAGCTATACATTACTCACCCGTGCGCCACTAAGATTAAAAAAGCAAGCTTAATTAATCTCCGTTCGACTTGCATGTATTAGGCACGCCGCCAGCGTTCACTCTGAGCCAGGATCAAACTCTCCATATAATTTATATGAAGTTTTTAATCTAAAAAACTTTAATTTTTTTGTTAATCAGTTTTAAGTCTATAAACAATATAGACTGGCTCAATCGATCACTTGTTTAGATTTCAAAGATTGACTAATAGTTTAACATTTATAATTTAACAGAACAACGATATTTAAAAAGAAAAGCTTTATTAACTAAAAGTTAAAGGTGGTTTCTCAAATCGTGAGCTGGAATTATATAAGAGTAATGCTTAAATGCTACTTAAATATAAAATAATATTTTAAATAATTTGAATTTGGGTGAGTTTGGGTTGGTTTTATGTAAAAGTATGGAAAATAATAGAAATTATGATTATGTTTCTATGGGTATATATAGGTTGATGATTGTTGTGTGAGGGGGGGGGTGATTATTTGGTATTATGTGAAAATAGAAATATTTTCACACTAGTTATAAGATATATTTTATAATCATAGCTAGGCGCAACTAATATTTATTTGTATGATTTATGGCATTTATAAAATCATATATTTATAGCTATATAGCTTCAATAGCCATATTAATATATTATTCAATACCAATCAAAACAATAACTAGAACAATACTACAAAAACATATATCCAATAAGTATAAAATTAAACAAATAATGTAGCTTAAAGTTAAGCTTGCGAGTAATATAGCATATGATTTTAGATATTTTTATTGTAAAAGCTTGCTAAGATTTTAACAAAGAACAAGAGAGATAGTATATTTAAGTTATTTAGAAAGAAAATCATACAGGTTATTTAACAGTAAATTATCCTTGTTTTATATAGTTTATTTTATATGATTTAAACAAGTTAGTAAAAGTATGGTTTAAGAATAAAGAGATTTTATAAAAGTTATTGGGTAGTTTTATATAATTTATTGGCGTGAGTGTTTGCGGATAATATTATATCTCTGTACTATTTCCATATATCTCTACACAAGTAGAAGATAAACCAAAAAATATAGCTTAATGGTGAGTTTATGTTGTAATATTGTTTTTTAGATATTTAATTAGGTTTTTAAATTCATGGATACATGGTACTACAAGAATATATAATATAACAATTATATAGATATAAATTTATATAAATAATACTTTGTTTTATATACCTGCAATGACTATAAATACCAATAATTAGTTTTAGTGATTATATGATGTTTTGTTATTTATTATAAATCTTAGAAAGTTAATTATTAAAAAATAAAATTATAGTTTTATTTATATAGATTGAATAAACTAGATAAATATATGTTTGTTGTTTAGATAGTAGTGGCTTGGGAAGTATAAATATAAAAGTGTAGTAGAGATATATGGTGGTAATTTGGGTTTATTATAAAAAATTAATCCCAAAAAAGACTTTTGTGAAAAAATCACAAAAGCTTAAAAAATCAATCTTGTTTTATAAGTTCAAGTAAATTAAACTTAAGTTCATTTATATGCTCTCCACTTGCGGATGATATAGGAAGTATAAAAAAAGGCTTTGTGATATCATAATCATAAATATCTTGTTTAAACTCAAGCAAGCCATCTCCAAGCCCGAGATCGCTTATAAATTGTGATATTATCGTGATATCTTCACAAGCATCCATTCTAGTAAGTGCAATAGCATAACTTCTTTGCGAAAGCTCGTTTGAAAATTTCAAAACTTCTTCTTTTAATGTTTCAAACTGCTCTTTTAAACTTCTATAATTAGCCAAATCTATCATATAAAGTAAAATTTTAGTTCTTTCTATGTGCTTTAAAAACTGTATTCCAAGTCCTCTACCATCACTTGCACCTTCTATGATACCCGGTATATCAGCCATAACAAAACCGCTATACTCATCAACTTCAACAAGTCCTAATTTTGGAGTGAGTGTTGTAAACTCATAATTTGCCACTTGTGGCTTTGCATTTGATATAGTTGATATAAGTGTGGATTTGCCAACGTTTGGAAAACCAACAAGTCCTACATCTGCTATTAGTTTTAGTTCAAGCCTAACCTCGCGAACCTCTTCAGGAGTGCCTTTTTGAGCATACTCTGGCGCTTGATTTGTTGAGCTTTTAAAATGCACATTTCCAAGACCACCTTTTCCACCTTTTAAAAGCATTTGCCTATCGCCCTGCTGTGTAAGGTCAAGCAAAACCTCATTTGTCTGAGCGTCATATACAACGGTTCCTGGTGGGACTATCAGCTCCAAACTCTCGCCTTTTTTACCTGTCATTCTCTTGCCCATACCAGGATCCCCATTAGCTGCCTTTAAAGCTCTTTTGCCTTTATAAGCAGCAAGAGTGTGAGAGTTATTATCTACAACAAAATAAACATCGCCACCATCGCCACCATCGCCACCATCAGGACCACCAAGCAAAACATGCTTTTCACGCCTAAAACTCACAGCCCCTGCACCACCGTGCCCAGAACTAAGAGTTAATTTAACACTATCTACAAACATAAAATACCTTTTGAATTTTTTAAGATTATATCAAATTTTAAAAACAAATTTTAAAAACTAACAAAAATAGAGTTGAAATTTAAAAATAAGTAAGTATAAAACATAGCATATTCAACAAGAAAAATCAGCTAACTTTGTAAAAAATAAAGTTAGCTAACTAAAAATCATATAGTATTAAAAACCCTATCTCCAGCATCACCAAGACCCGGAACTATATAGTTTTGTTCGTTTAATTTTTCATCTATACTAGCTGTATAAACATCAACATCTGGATAAATTTCACTAAAACGTTTAAGACCTTCCGGTGCTGCTATTATAGATATAAACTTTATATCTTTTACACCATTGTCTCTTAAAAACTTAACAGCATCTATGGCTGTGCCGCCAGTTGCAAACATAGGATCTATTATTATAGCTGTTCTATTTTTATGATCCGATGGTAATTTGGCATAAAAAAACTCAGCCTTTGCTGTTTTTTCATTTCTTTGAAAACCCAAAAACCCAACACTAGCATCTGGAATCAGCTTAAATACGCTATCTAGCATACCAAGAGCAGCTCTTAATATAGGACAAATCATAAGCTTTGTGGATAGTTTTTTAGCTTTTGTCTTTGTAACTGGGGTTATTACATCCACTTCTCTAAGCGCTAAATCCCTAGTAGCTTCAAACATCATTAAATAACTTATCTCATCTATAAGCATTCTAAATTGAAATGGTTCGGTTTTTATATCCCTTAAAATCGCTAATTTATGCTCTATAAGTGGATGATTTATGAGTTTTACATTTTTCATAGTATTATTTTTTCCTTTTCAACAATTGTTCTTTATATGCTTCTGAGTCAAAATTTTTAACTCTTGCAACGCCATCTTCAACTGCCGCCTTAGCAACAGCCATACTAACCCAAATATAAGCACGAGGGTCAAATGGTTTTGGTATTATATACTCTTTTCCAAACTTAAGCTCAGAAATTTCATAAGCTTCTAAAACCTCTTTACATACAGGCTCTTTTGTCAGATCAGCAATAGCCCTTGAAGCTGCTTTTTTCATATTTTCAGTTATCTTTTTAGCCCTAACATCCAATGCTCCACGGAAAATAAATGGAAATCCTAAGACATTATTTACCTGATTTGGATAATCACTTCTTCCTGTTCCAATAATAGCATCTTGCCTTACTTCAAGGACCTCTTCTGGCGAAATTTCAGGAATAGGATTTGCAAGTGCAAAAATAATAGGAAACTCATTCATAGAAGCTATCATATCCTTTGTCAATACCCCTGGTCTTGAAAGTCCTAAAAACATATCAGCACCATTCATAGCATCAGCCAATGTTTTTTCATTTGTTTGTACAGCAAATGGAATTTTTTCAGGCGTCAAGTCATTTCTATCCTTGCTAACAACACCCCTACTATCAACCATAACGATATTTTTTACACCCATACTTTTATACATATTAGCGCAAGCTATACCGGCAGCACCAGCACCACTTACAACTATCTTTATATCTTTTATATCTTTTTTTGATATCTCACAAGCATTTATAAGTCCAGCGGTAGTTATGATAGCTGTTCCGTGCTGGTCATCATGCATTACAGGTATATCTACTGCTTTTTGAAGCTCTTGCTCTATATAAAAACACTTTGGCGCCTTAATGTCTTCAAGATTTATTCCACCAAATGTCGGAGATAAAGCTTTACAAATTTCTACTATTTTTTCAGGGTTTTTCTCATCAAGTTCTATATCAAAGGCATCAATATCCGCAAATTTTTTAAACAAAACAGCCTTGCCTTCCATTACAGGCTTGCCAGCAACAGCACCTATATCACCAAGTCCCAAAACAGCAGTGCTGTCTGTAATAACAGCAACTAAGTTTGATTTATTTGTGTATTTAAATGCAAGCTCTCTATCTCTTGATATCTCTTTGCACGGCTCAGCCACACCAGGAGAATATGCCAAAGAAAGATCATGAGCTGTTTCACAAACCACTTTTATATTTGTGCTTATTTTGCCGCCCAAATGATATTCTAAAGCCTCTTCTTTTGTTACCTTACCCATGTGTTGCCTTTTATTATTTTTTATTTAAAATCGCATCTATACGTTTTTTTATCTCTTCACTTCCTATAACTTCCAAAACTTCAAATATACTAGGGCTTACACTATTTCCAGTTAAGCTAACACGCAAAGCCTGAGCCAAATCTTTTAGTTTCAAGCCATTTTGTTCTAAAAATTCTTTTGTGATAGTCTCATATCCACTAGCATCTAAATTAAGTGTCAATATATCTTTAAATTTAGATAAAATTTCCAAGCTTTGGGGTGTTATAAATTTATCATAAGCCTTTTGATCATAATCCGTTGGTACATTTATTATGGATAAAGCTCCATTTGCCATATCAACAAGTGTTTTTGAACGCTCTCTTAAAATATCTAATAATAGTTCGCCTTTTTTCAAAGAATCAAAATCAACGCCAAAAAATTTCATCTCCTTAGCAAGTCTTTCATAAGGAAAAGTTTTTATATAGTGAGCATTCAACCAGTCTAGTTTTTGAGCATTATATGTGCTTGAAGATTTATTTATATCATGTGGATCAAAAAATTTAAGCATATCTTCCATGCTAAAAATTTCATCATCTCCGTGACTCCAGCCAAGACGAACAAGGAAATTCAAAAGTGCTTCTGGCAAATAACCCATTTTTTTATATTCCATCACATCAGTAGCACCATGTCTTTTGCTAAGTTTTTTACCGTCTTCGCCGTTTATCATAGCAACATGGAAAAACTCAGGCACACTAAACCCAAGAGCATCATACAAAACTATCTGTTTTGGGGTATTTGATAAATGATCATCACCTCTTATGACATGAGTTATCCCCATCAAAGCATCATCTACAACAACAGTAAAGTTATAAGTAGGTGTGCCGTCACTTCTTGCTATTATAAAATCATCAAGAATATCTTCTACATTAAATTTAACATCGCCTTTTATACCATCTTTAAATCTTATCTCACCACTTAAAGGTGCTTTTATTCTAATTACAGGGTCTATTCCTTCTGGTGGTGTACCTGTAAAATCACGATATCTTCCATCATATTTAGGTCTTTGCTTATTGGCTTCTTGTGTAGCTCTAAGTTCATCAAGTTCTTCTTTTGTCATATAGCATTTATACGCTTTGCCTTCATCAAGAAGTTTTTTTACATACTCAGCATACACATCAAATCTTTTTGACTGATAAGTAACCTCTCCATCATAATCAAGCCCGCACCACTCAAAAGCTTCTCTAATAGCAACAGTCGCTTCTTCTGAGTTTCTCTTTAAATCAGTATCTTCTATACGAAGAACAAATTTACCTTTATTTGCTCTTGCATATAAATAGCTATATAGTGCCGTTCTAAGCCCACCAATATGTAAATATCCAGTAGGAGAAGGCGCAAATCTTGTAGTTAACATTTTTCAACCTTAAAAATTATGTTATAATAAATCAAATTATATTTACAAATTACTTAAATAAAGGTTTTATGATGATAAAGAAGATTTTTTTGGCATCTTTGGTGTGTAGTTTAGGATTAGCTTCACAGATGATAAATGGCATAGCAGCCACAGTAGAAAATGAACCAATTACAACATTTGAAGTCGAGTCAGTAAAAGAACAATTAAAAGTAGATGACAAAAAAGCACTTGATATACTTATAAGAGATAGACTAGAGCAAGTTCAAATAAAAGCATTAGGTATAGTGGCATCGCCATTTGAAATAAATCAGAAAATAGAATCTATCGCAAAACAAAATGGATTTACTATGGCCCAATTTAGAAATGAGATAGAACATAAGCAAAATATAAATTATAATGATTTTAAAAATAACATACAAAAGACGATTTTGCAAGAAAAACTTTACAAAAGCATATTTGCAGATATTGGTAAAAATATAACAGAAGATAATGTAAAAGCATATTTTGAAGCAAATAAACAAAATTTTAGTGTTTTTAAAAATATAAAAGTTATGATTTTTAAATCAAACAGTGAAGATAAACTAAAAAAACAAATGAATGCTGGAACAAAAGCTATAGATGGTGTGTCAGTCCAAACTTTGAGCTTTGATTATAAAAATATAAATCCAAGACTGGCCTCATTGCTTGCTAATACGAACAACAATTCTTTTACACAAATTTTAAAAGGTGAAAAAACCTTTGATATGTTTTATGTATTAGAAAAAAATGGTATTCAAACGCCGGACTACGAAAGCATGAAAGAACAAGTTGCTTCAATGCTTTACTCTTCAGAGCAAGAAAGAGCTGCTTATGAGTATTTTGAAAAACTAAAAGCAAAAACAAAAGTAAAGATAATAAGAAAATAAAGTATTATTGGCATTTTTATATATTTATATATTTATATAATCTGCCAATAGATTTAGATTTTTAAAGCAAAGAATTAAGTAACATATAATCTTGCAATATATTTTGTTCTTTTATGTTTTTATTAATATGAAGAACAAAAAAACCTATTCTTTTTTCACTTGCATCTAGTATTGGAGATAGTGAAAAATAATGAGTTTTATATATAAAGAATGTTTTTTTAGTTAGATCAATATCTTTTAATATCTCTACGACATTTAAATTAGCACTATTTAAATTTGCTATATAATAATCTTTCAAAAGCTCGTCTGTGCGATAATCACTATCAATAAGCATTTTATCTTTATCTACAAGCACAAAAAGATCCACACCTTGATCCTTAAAAAAATTACTAATATGATCAAAATCAAGCATAATTTCTATAGTTCCAAGTTTTTGTTTTTGATATACTATATTTGAAACAGCTCTAGTAAAAACACCACCAACACCAATCTCTACTCCAGATACAGATTTTTTATTTTTATTTGCTTCAAGTAATAAATTTCTAAAAGAAGATAGATTATCTCCAAAGTTATTTGGACTCCAGCTTCGCAAATAACTTTTTAGATCCTTTGTATGAAGATGAATTTTGATATTTTTATACATTAAAACAGAACTTAAATTAGATATTATATCATTCATATTTGATATGCAAAGTGAGCGATTTAAATCTAAAAAGCACTCTTGAATTTTATTATTTTGACTTAATATAACAGAAAGAGCAAGTGATGACAGCTTTTGATCTTCTACATTTTTATGAAGTTGTTTGATTTGATAATCAAAGAAAATTTTAGCAGAATTAAGCTCTCTTTCTTTGATGTATGAGTTATAAAAAAATATAACAGATATAAAAATAACAACAAAAAATAATACTAAGATTTTAATAAAAATTGAATTTTTTATCATAATAATTTTATTAGTTTTTTACAAAATTCATCAAAACTAGGAAGTTTTAATTCACTCTCTCTTTGTTTTTGGCCCCACATGCTCTCAGGAAAATAATCATCTTCTTTAAATCTAGCAATAACATGTATATGAACAAATGGATAGATATTTCCAAAACTAGCTATATTGATTTTTTCTGGTTTATAAAAATCAAGCATTGCTTTTTCTACTATAAGCATAACATCAAAAAGCCTTTTTCTAGTCTCTTCATCACATTCACTAAGCTCTTTATACTTCTTTTTAGAAAATATCTTTATCCAAGGGAGTTTGTTTTGTTCTTGCTCTATTATTATATATTCATCTTCGTATATCACAAATGCCTCCAAATTTATTTAATAATTAAATAACATTATTATAGCATTCATATAAAAAAATCACAATTTTAAAAAAGAAAAAAGACTGAAATTATTATAAAATAAAATCAGTCTTGTGTTTTATAAATTAAAATTTATAAGTTAATCCGGCACTAACTTGTGTCATAGTAGGTATATTTTCATAATCACCAAATGTTTTATCAAATTTCAAAGAAGCTGATAAGCTTTCTGTTAAAGGATAGCCTAACCAAGCACTAAATTCGCTTTGTTTGTATTTTTTATTTTTATTATCTTTCATAGCAACATAATTAGTTGTTCCTATTATACCTGCAACAGATAGTTTTTGTATATTTGTTGATAGCATTGCATAAACTGTTTTAGCATCATTCGTATACATTGCATCACCCTCTTCAAATTGGACGATGGTATCGCCTACATAATTTTGACCTTTTAGAGTTCCCCAACCACTTTGTTTATCAGCTGCAACATATCCTAAAGTAAACTTAGTATCATTATAGCTTACATATGCAATACCTTCAAATACATCGCCATCGCCATCTTTGTAAACACCAACTCTTTTGTCTTGATCTAAATATCTACCTTTTTCATCTATTTTGGCATAGTGAAGCTTACCACCAAATCCAACATTTTCATTTAGCTTGCCATCATACATAATTTTTCCACCAAATACAGAAAGAGCATTATCCATATAATTTTCATAAGCCCTGAATGCCAAACCATTTTCAAAGCTATAAGTTGCACCGACACCAAAAAGGCCTCTACCACCATTAACTCTTTTGATCTTAGTCATTTCGTTGATCCTAACACTACCTCTTGCACGAGCCCATAGTGCATCTAATGTTAGATTTTCTATAGAGTTATTTACTATAGTAGCTCCGTCCATTACTTTTGTAATCCAGTCAGAGTATATATCTTGACGACCTAATTTAATGACAGTATCATTTGCATTGTATTCAAGATATAATTTTGATAGATTGTATTTATAATCTTCATAAAATCTCTCAGTAGAGTCACCTGTCCCATGATCGGTTTTTATATTTTTATCTTTCTCATAAGCAGGAAGCGAAGCTCTCAAACCACCTACCAATTTAAAGTTTTTATAATAATCTGTTTCGTAATTTATGCCTATGTTCCCAACTGCCCAAGCGGTATTTTGGTAATATTTACGCTTTTCAACTTTATTAGCATGTCGACTTTCATAATAAACAGAAACATCACCGCTCATTTTACCATTTTTAAAAGCCTCTTCAATTGAAGAACTCTCAGCTATAGCAAAAGATGAAAGTGCAAGCATAGCAATCAAACTTTTTTTCATTTTTTCTCCTTTAAAATATTCAAATATATTTTTAATTTTTATATAACTAAAAGTAAATTATTATTAAATAATTTTAGTCGTTAAAATTGTATAATAATTGTTACTTTTTTGTCAAGCAAATTTAAGAAATTATAAATTTTAAAAACATATCTATATATATAAATTAAACTATGTTTTAATAAAAAGTAATACAAAAAACTATAAATAATTATCCAATAAATAAAATTATTTTTACATAAGTAACTTTTTAATATTGCATTTTAATTGCAATATTTTATTTTACAATGCTCCAATTTGCTTTGTTTTCATACATACAAACTTATAAATTTATATTATAATAGCATTCATCCAAAAGATGAGCATACTCTTGTTTTATATAAAAACGAAATAACTTATAATAATATCTTAATGTTATATTTGTAGCTTCTTTTTTTGACAATATCTTTTCTTTAACATCTTGCAGTATTGTTTTGTTAAATCTCAAGCAAATATCATTAAAATCACTCACTTCTTCTTTATTTATAAAACCATCTTTTATGCAATTTTCTAGCATTGATAAGCTTCTACTATGCAAATTGTTTGAATTAAGCATTCTATTTAAAAAATCTGGTATTTTATTTTTGTTTTTATCTGGAAATAAAGTATAGTATTCTTTTATGTAATTATTAAATTTATCATCGTTATGTGAAAAAAACAACATTTCATAAATTTCAGGTTTTTCATAAGAGTACTCACAAAAACACTTACAAACATTCATATAAACTTCAATTGAATTTTTAGAATTAAGTATACAATGATACATAGCTTGATTATATTCTTCTAATTGATTAAATGTAGCCAAAAAAACTAAATGTGTTAAATTATCAAAATAATTATATAGTGTTGCACTAGAGTATCCAGCCAAATGTGCAGTATTTCTTATATTTACAGAATTTATACCATCTTTTTGTATAATTTGATTGGCAGCATTTATGAAATAATGCATCATTCTATTTCTTTTTATTTCACTTCTTTTTTTTGTAGTCACTAAGAATTACACCTCCGCTTTAAAAATTTTTATATAAAAATAGAAATTGTATTAAAATTTTTCTTAATAAATTTTAACAAGATACATTTTAAAGTAAAACCAAATCTACTTTAGATTTGGTTTTACAAATTATATATTAAAATTTATAAGTCAATCCAGCGCTAGTTTGCGCATAAGTAGGAGTGTCTTGATAATCACCAAATGTTTTATCAAATTTCAAAGAAGCAGATAAGCTTTCTGTCAAAGGATAGCTCAACCAAGCACTAAATTCACTTTGCTTATATTTTTTGTTGTCTTTACCAGCAACATAATTAGTTGTTCCTATTATACCAGAGACAGATAATTTTTGTATATTAGTTGATAGCATTGCGTAAATAGTCTTGGCATCATTTGTATACATCACATCACCCTCTTCAAACTGAACAATAGTATCACCTACATACATTCCACCTTTAAAGCTTGAACCCCAACCGTTATCCTTGCCGGCTGCCACATATCCTAATGTAAGTTTAGTGTCATTATAGCTTACATAGGCTACACTTTCGAACACTTCACCATCTTTAATATCTTTAATTTTTTCATCCATTTTAGCATAATGAAGTTTACCACCAAATCCAACATTTTCATTTAGCTTGCCATCATACATAATTTTTCCACCAAATACAGAAAGAACGTTATCAGCATGTTCTCCATAAGCCCTAAATGATAAACCATTTTCAAAGCTATATGTTGCACCGGCACCAAAAAGGCCTCTAGTATCATTAAATTTTTCCACTTGAGTCATTTCATTTATTTTAACTTTACCTCTTGCGCGTGTCCATAATGCATCTAATGTCAGATTTTTTATAGAGTTATTTACTATTGTAACCCCATCGTTTATTTGAGTAACCCAATCAGAGTATATGTTTTGGCGACCTATCTTTATAACTGTATCGTTTGCATTATATTCAAGATATAAATTTGATAGATTATATCTATAATTCTCAGAAACCCTCTCAGTAGAATCACCAATACCATGAAATGTTTTTGTATTTTTATCCTTTTCATAAACCGGGAGAGCAGCCCTAAATCCTGCTACAAATTTAAAGTTTTTATAATAATCTGTTTCATAGTTTATGCCTATACTTCCAACCGCCCAAGCAGTATTTTGATAATATGTGCTCTTTTCACCTTTGTCAATATGACGACTCTCATAATAAACAGAAACATCGCCACTTGTTTTACCATTTTTAAAAGCCTCTTCAAGTGAAGAACTATCAGCTACAGCAAAAGATGAAAGTGCAAACATTGCAATCAAACTTTTTTTCATTTTTTTCTCCTTAAAAAATAATTTTTATCCAAATCTATATTCAACACCAAAAGTACCATTAGGATATTCCCATTTTTTCAAAATAGTAGACCCGCACAAAACTCTACATGTTCCACACTCCAAACACCCAGCATAATCAAAATGAAACGCTCCATTCTCATCTCTTTTATACAAAGCTGCAGGACAAGCAACTTCAAGCTTTGTAAATTCTTCTTCGCTGATATCTCTTATCAATTCTATATGGGCATTTGACTCATCTACAAAAAACTTATTAATACTTAATTTTGCATCTACATTTAAATCTACATTTTTCATATCGATTTTACTCCATTAATCATATCTTTCACTATATTCAAATAACCAACTTCTTTTAATCTAGGTAAAATTTTATTCCTTAACGGCTTACTGTCTCCGTTTACAACAAACAAATCTCTCATTATCCCATTAACCATTTTTGGATATTCATTAAATATTCTATTATTATTTAAAACATTTGGTAAATTTTTATACAGTGCTAAATCATTCATAACAAAACTATCATTGAGTTTTTTCTTATACTCAGATAAAGAAGCGATACTAAAATCATTATTCTGTTTTGCTTTCACAATAGCTTTGGCAGCACAAACTGCACTTTCAACAGCCAAATCCATACCGCGCACTGAGTATCCAACATTCAAACAAAGTCCGGCACAATCACCAACAACCAAAACACCATTATCTGATATTTTTTTAATAGCACCCAAACCTCCCTCTGGGACTATGTGAGCTGAATATTCTGTCGTTTTGCCGTTTTTAATCAAAGGTTTTACAGATGGATGATTTTTAAAATTTTCAAGCATTTCAGGAACGGTTACATTTGAATTATGAGAATTATGCAACCCAAAAACAACACCCAAAGATATAGAAGTTTTATTCGTATATAAAAAACCACCTCCCATATGTCCAGCAGAAGGACTTCCAGCAAATAACCAAGCAGCGCCCTCATTTTCATTTACATTAAAAATATCTTCAATTCTATCTTTTCCTAGTTCTATAATTTCTTTTACCCCAACGGCACATGTATGCGGATTTAACTCATATCCCAACCCATATTTAGAGCAAAGTGTTGAGTTTGCGCCATCTGCTAGAATTACAACATCGGCCTCCATCTCTTCGCCTCCAGCAATAACACCGCAAATTTTATTATCTCTTTGAATTAAATCATCTACCCTGATACCAGTTATTATACTTGCTCCTGCATTTTCAGCTTGTTCTCCCAACCATGCATCAAATTTTACCCTTAATACAGAATATGAAAGTTCCATTTTATTTTCTGTTGGTTTTAAAGTATAATCCATTGTTAAATTTTCATCTTCACTCATAAAAGACAATTTTTCATGAGTAATCAATCTTTCAATAGGAGCTATATTACCAAAATCTGGAAATATGGGTTCTATACTATGTGCATAAATCCTACCTCCACTTGTATTTTTAGCCCCAATAGTATTGCCTCTTTCTATTATCAATACCTCAAGACCATCTTTTGCTAATAAATAACCAGCAATACACCCAGCTATTCCTCCACCAACTATAATCACATTAAATTTTTCTTCAGCCATCAAAACATCCTTATTTTAAATTTTCTTTTAAATGATCACTTCTAAGTATATTTTTTCTTACTTTTCCAGTACAAGTTTTTGGCAAATATGAATAAAACTGAACAATGCCAGGGACTTTAAATTTCGCTAACCCACTTAAACAATACTGTACAACATCATCCTTAGTCATTTCTTCTTTATCTTTTAAAACAACACAAGCTTTTATAAGCTCATTATTAAACTTATCTGGTATACCTATAACAGCAACTTCAAAAATTTTATCATGAGAGCTTATAAATGTTTCAACCTCAACGCTAGAAACATTTTCTCCAGCAACCTTTATAAGATTGATATTTCTATCAACAAAATAAAAGTATTCATCATCATCAAAATATCCAATATCTCCTGTTTTAAGCCACCCATCTTTACTTAAAACTTTATTTGTAGCATCCTTGTTATCAAAATAGCCTTTAAAAATAGTTTTTCCTATTTCACCTTTTATACAAATTTCACCTGATTTGTTTGATAACAACTCATTACCTTCACTATCCAAAATTTTAGCCTCATAACAAAATCCGAGCTTTCCTATAGAAGGAAATCTTCTTTTTTCATCAGGTCTATCTCCTATCAAACCAACAATAGTTTCAGTCATACCATATGAATTCAAACAACTTGGAATATTAAAACGATCTAAAAATTCCGTCATGTCTTTATTATTTATATTTAAATAAAAAAACATTTCTCTTAGATTATGTTTTTTTTCATTATCTTTTATAGGTTGAGCCATGAGCGTGCATATCATTTTTGGTATACATTCTGTTATGGTTGCTTTGTAAAATAAAACCTGATCCCAAAATTTATGAGCTGAATATTTTTCAATCAAAACAAATGTAGCGCCACGAGAAAATGCTGGCATCATCATTGTGCATTGAGCATCTATATGCCAAAGTGGCATTGCTGTTAAACATATATCATTATTATTAAAATTACCTTGCCAAGAAGTATAAAAACCAGCAAATATTAAATTATAATGAGTTATCTCAACACCTTTTGGAAAAGAAGATGTTCCAGATGTAAAAACAATTTCAGCTGTATCCAGATTATCTATATCATTATTTTCAAAATTTACACTATATTTTACAAACTCTTTTTGATATTGAGTGTGCTTACAGGAACAATTGTCAACAAGCATAATACCATTTTTAAAAGTAAAATTATTTTCTATCATATCATCGTAAATATGCACAAATTTTGAATTTGTTATAACAAGAGTAGGTTTTGTTTTTTCCACCATAAATAAAGTATCAGCATAAACATAATTTGCATTGACAGGAACACTTATTGCACCTATTTTTGCTATAGCTATAAAATTTACTATATATTCTATACTATTACAAAGATGAATTATTACCTTATCGCCTTTTTTTAATCCCATATGTGTGAGCAAATTAGCCGTTTGGTTAATTTGCTCGTTTAATTGTACATATGATAGGCTAGTAGTTCTACACTCTACATCTTCACAAATGATAGCGGTTTTATTTTTATGTGTTAATGCTAACTCTTCAAAATAACCACCAAGATTTTTTTTACCTATCATATCCATGATTATTTTCTCACTTTAATTATCTTCTCATCATTTAGTTTTGTTATTTCAACTTCACTGTAGCCAAGATGAGACATTATATCAGCAGTATCTTCTCCATAATCAGGCATAGCGCGCCAAATTTTGCCAGGGTTGTTTTTAAACTTAGGCATAATATTTGGACCAGTATAATCTTTACCAGCTGAGTTTTTCCAAGTAGTAAAACTATCTCTAGCTATATATTGAGGATTATTTTGAAGCTCACTAACTTCCAAAACTTTTGCTCCAGCAACTTTTAAATCAGAAAGAACTTTTAAAGACTCTTCTATGCTTCTTTCTTTAAAGAACCTATCCAAAGCAGCTTCAAATTCATCATTGACTTTCATTTTTCTACTTATTAGTTGAGTGCCTTCTGGAACATCATCAGTACCATAATACTTAGATATACCTATTAAATTAAACATCTCTTTAACTTGATTTACACCAACAATTTCAAAAACTATATAGCCGTCTTTACAAGAATAAAGACCGCAACCAGCATATAATGGATCTTTACCTTTTATCATCCTAGGACACATCTCACCACCATTAAGATAATCCATCATATAATACTGCCCCATTCTGAGCATAGTTTCATACATAGCAACATCTATACTCTCACCGACACCTGTTTTTTGTGCATTATGCAATGCCGCCAAAACAGAACTAGTAACGGTTAGACCGCAAAGATAATCAGCTGTATAAGGAAAAGCTGGCATAGGTTGATTTTGATCACCATTTTGTATCAAATAACCACTAAACGCTTGAGCTATTGTGTTATATGCAGCTAAATTTGTATATTCAGGATCGCCGTATTGTCCAAATCCAGAAAGATGAGCTATAACTAGTTTTTTATTGTGTGACCATAAAACCTCATCTGTTATACCTTTTTTAGCAAATGCAGGGCCTTTACTAGCTTCTATGAATATATCACATTCTTTTATAAGTTTATAAAAAACTTCTTTACCCTCTTCGCTAAATAAATTTAATGATAACGCATATAAGTTTCTGCGACTCAACTCTTTATAATTTTCTTGAACTCTTATAGTGTCTGGATATTTTGAATTTTCTATCCAAATAACTTCTGCTCCCCACTCAGCTAATATTTGAGCCGAAAATGGTCCAGCTATTTCCATAGCTGAAAAAACCACTTTTACACCGCTTAATGGACCAAATTTTGGAGTGTTAAATTTCATATTACATCCTTTTATCTATATTTTTTCAAAATAGCTCTACCAAGAGTTAAAATTTGCATTTCATCAGAACCACCAGACAATCTATCAACTCTTAAATCTCTCCAAAATCTGCCAACTCTATGACCTGTAACACCGATTCCACCAAGAACTTGAACAGCATCATCAACAACTTCAAATGCTTTATTTGCACAATAATATTTACACATGGCGCTTTCACCAGTAACATTTAAGCCTTGATCCATTTTCCAAGCTGTTTCATAAACCATATTTTTCATAGCGTTTAGCTTCATTGCCATATGAGCAAATTTTTCTTGAATAAGCTGAGTTCTGCCTATAGTTTCACCAAATTGAACACGTTCATTTGCATATTTGGCAGCATCTTCAAAAGCACAATAAGCTATACCGTAATTTGTGCAAGCTACCAAAAATCTTTCAGCGTCAAATTCTTCTTTTACTCTATTAAAGCCATTGCCATCTTCACCAAACATATCTTTTTCTTCAAGTTCTACATTGTCAAAAACTATCTCACAACAACTATCCATTCTAAGACCTAGTTTGTCCAGTTGAGTTAATTTAATACCTGGTTTACTCATATCAACAAACCATTCTGTAAAGACTGGCTTTTCACTTTCACTATCTCTTGCCATAACAACCAAGTAAGGAGTATGAGCACTTGATGTTATAAAGCATTTTTGACCATTTAAATACACTTTTCCATTTTTTCTTGTATAAGTAGTTTTTAAACTACCTACATCAGAACCAGCACCAGGCTCTGTTATGGCTGAGTTCAACATTTGTTTACCGGTTCCGCGATAAGCAAAAATTTTATCTATTTGCTCCTTTGTTCCATATTTTAAAATAGTACTAAATCCAGGAAGTTGATATAACACATATGTTGGGGCACCGCATCTGCCAAGTTCTTCCCAAATAGCTGTTAGTGTTATCCAATCAGCACTCATGCCACCATGCTCTTCTGGTAAAAGCATAGTATCAACACCCAGTTCAGCAAGCTCTTTGACCCATTTTATAGGATATTCGTGATTTTCATCACATTTTGCAAAATACACTTCCCAATTTTCTCTTTCCATAAGCTCTTTAATTCCAGCAACAAATAATTGTTGCTCATCTGTTAAACTAAAATCAACCATATTGTTCTCCTTTTAATAATTAATACCAATTATTCTTTTTAGCATCTTTAAAGAAAGATACCAATATCAAAATATTTACAAAAAATAATGGGCAACCACCTGCTATGATAGCTGTCTGAATAGGTTTTAATCCGCCCAACGCAAGCAAAGTCACACCTATAATACCAACTAAAACAGACCAACCTATTCTAACCCACAAAGGTGGCTCATCATATCCTGTTGCCTCTTTGCAAGTACTCATTGCTAAAGTATATGAGCATGCATTAATCAGTGTTATAGTTGCTATGAAAGCCAATATAAAAAATCCCCAAATGGTAAGTGTGGACATAGGTAAAGCAGCCCAAGTTTCAATAATAGCTCTTGCCATACCAGCTGTTTTTACAATTTCTGACATATTAACAACACCAGTAATCATAGTGTGAATTGTGTTACTTCCAAGTATAGTCCATAAAATCCAAGTTGTAGCGGTAAGACCAGCAACCATACCAATACAAAGCTCTCTAACTGTTCTACCTCTTGAAATTCTTGCCAAGAATATGCACATTTGTATACCATAAACTACCCACCAAGCCCAATAAAATACTGTCCAGCCTTGAGGAAATCCGCCTTTAGCGATAGGATCGGTGTAAAATAACATCCTGCCAAGATAACTAAGCATAACACCAACACTATCTGTAAAATAGTTAATTGTAAAAGTTGAAGCTCCAACTATTACAACCCAGCCAAGCATAATTATCATTAGATAACTTCTAACATCACTAGCTATCTTTATACCTCTATTAAGGCCAAAAGCAACACAAATAGCATTAAATAAAACCCAGCAAGATATAATCATAGTATCTAACTCCAGTGTTCTTTCAATGCCAAAAAGCCACTGCATACACTCAGTAACAAGTGGGGTAGCAAGACCCAAACTTGTTCCCATAGCAAGTATTAAAGCAACGATATAGACATTGTCTATAATTACACCAAGCCAACCTTTTGCTAATTTTTCACCAACAGCTGCCTCAATTGTTCCACTAGGACGGACAACATTAATTTTTTTAACAAACAAGAAATAACCAAAAGCAACAGACAATAAACTGTATGTAGCCCAAGGCAAAGGTCCCCAGTGAAATAAACTATAAGCAAGACCCAACTCTTTAGCTTGTGTGCTCATAGGCTCAAGACCAAAAGGTGGATAAGTTACATAATAGTAAATTTCCAAACTACCCCAATACAAAACAGCGGCTGACGTGCATGATGCAAACATCATAAAAATCCAGCTAACTGTACTAAACTCTGGTTTATCTTCAGGATCGCCTAATTTTTTATCTTTCATAGGACCAAAAATTAGCCAAAACCATCCAAACACCATAATAACCATATACCACTCAAAAGCCCAACCCCAAGAATTAGTTACATAGGCAAAAGTTGCATTTATTACTTTGTTTGCTGCATCCAAATCCCTAACAACTAACCAACTTAAAATCGCAACAGCGATTAGCGAGGGAAAGAATACTTTTGGTTCTATCCCAACTTTTTTAACCTTCATTTTAACTCCTTTGATTAAAATTGAAATTTTTAGTAATAAAATCCGCACCATCTTGTATAGCTTCATTGGCTATTTTCATCATCCTTGTATAGTGCAAAAATGCATGCATTACACCTTTATATTCCTTGTATTCACTATCATTTGTTTGTTTTAGTATTTCATACAAAGCAACACTATCATCTTTTAATGGATCAAATTCACAAGAAGCTATAAAACAATTAGGAATATTATCTGTCAAATCAGCATTGAAAATATTTACAAATTTAGAGTTTATATCGGTATCTTTTTTTAAATACTCATTGTAATAATATTGCATATCCTCTTCTCTTAACCAATCTATATCATTGCCATATAAAGTTCTTGATACTGAATCTTTAAGTCCATAAACACCGTAAAACAACGCCATTGATTTAATTAAACTTGTATCGATTATTTTTTTATCTTTTTGATATAAAAAAGTTCCCATGCACATATTAGCGCCAGCACTATCTCCAGCATAAGAAAATTCATCAGGTGATAGCTTATACTTTTTACTATTTTTGATAAAATATTCTATAGTTGCATTACACTCTTGAATTTGAAACGGAAATTTCTTATCTGGTGCAAGAGAGTAATCTATACCAATAACCGCGCATTTACTTAAGCTAGCCAAATTTCTCATCATTCTATCATGAGTTTTTATACTTCCTACTACCCATCCTCCTCCATGTATAAAAAATATAGTTTTATATTGATCTTGATCTTGTGGATAATAAATCCTAGTTTTTATCTTTACTTGCCCAAAATCAATAAAAACATCATGCATGTCAAACATAACAGCTCCGCCTTCGTTCCAATACTCTCTTTCTAGCTCATAATTAAGCCTCATCTGATTATTATCAGTTGCAGGCTCACTAGAGGCATTATCTTGTTGATGTTTAACAACCAACTTCATCTCTTCTGAAATTTTATTTAGTACATTAATTTTGTTAATAATATTCATAGAATATCCTTTAAATCATTGTATGGTAAAGCCCAATAAATTATTAATAATATAGTTAATATAATTCCTGAAGCAATCATTAAATATGCATAAAATCTGTCTATTTTATAATCACTAGAATTTTGTTCACTTATAGGAATTTCATGAAGTTTATTTAAAAATTCAACCTCTTTTGGTGTTCTTTTTTGACCAAAAGAACCAATAGTGGCTAAGCATACACTTAAAAATAAACCTATAAAAAACGGATCAAATAAATTTTTTAAATCAAATCCAGCAAATTCAACCAAACACTTACTTATCAAATATCCAAAAAATCCACCCAACATTGACAGATAAGCGCCTCTTTCTGTTATTTTTTTGCTCCAAACACTTGCAAATGCCAAAAATCCCCAAGAAGAAGCTATAATAGTACTAGCAAACCAGGCTATGATTCTTATACTAGCTAAATCAAAATATGCTAATATCAAAGCTATAAAGCTTACAACAAAAACTACTTTTCTTGTAAAACCTATCTGTGATTTTTCATTTTTAAAATTTATCCTAAAAATGTCATTCGCAAGACTAAAACTAACTACTGATAAAAATGTAGTTGCGGAACTAAGACCAGCTGATAAAATTCCAGTTAACAAAAATACACCCAAAAATTTCGGAACTACCTCATGGGCAGTCCAAATAATAACTTGTTCTGGTTTTTCCATATTTGGATTTAACTGTATAACACTGATTGCTATTATATAAAGATACAATAAGAAAAATGTTGTAAGAAGCGCTGATAATACACCTGAACGAAAAACAACATGTTCATTTTTAGCCATTAGATTGCGTCCAGCTTGCCAAGGACTAACAGCAACAGTTATCATCCAAACTATACCAAGAGTTATAGCATAAATTACTATATCAAAAGCACTTCCATTGCCGGTATTTCCATGATAACTAAAAAGATCTTTTGGTGAGTTTGGATTTGAAATCAAATTTTGTATTAAATTTGATATACCTCCTGACTCATTAAAAACAAAATAACCAAGAAAAATGGTTGAAGATAAAAAGCATAAACACATGATAGTATCTATAAGAACAACACCTTTTGAACCAGAATAAACAGTAAAAAGTAGTATACAAATCCAAGATATAAAAAGACAAGTTGTTCTATCAAAACCACTTAGAACTTCCATTAATATAGTTGTTCCAGACATAACGCTAAGCAAATAAGCACTAAGAGAGACAACAGTTATAATGCCTGCAAATCTTTGTATTCTATCACTATTGAATCTCAAAGAAAAATAACTTGGCATGGTATTTACTTTTGCTCTTCTTATAAAGCGACCAAAATAAAGCGGTCCTAAAACATATCCACATGCACAAAGTATATTTATCAAAAAAATAGTTGTTATATTTCCATTATAAGCATAAGCTGTATCGCCCATAAAACCATTTGTGCTAAGCATTGATGCAAACATAGTACCTGTTACAAAAAGAGTTGTTGATTTTCTACCATTAACATAATAGTCTTCTAAATTTTTAACTTTTTTACCGGCATAAAAACCTATAACGAGATAAATACAAATACCGACTAAAACACCAGCTATATAAATATTCATCTTTAGTCTCTTTCTTCGTTTTTTATATCTTCAGAACTTAAACTCTTATTTAAAATACCACCTGTAAAAACTAGACATAAGCCAACAAAAATAGAAAAGATAACTTCTCCCATGTATAACTCCTTACAGCATTATTCTTATAAAATTTCAAAAATACCAATAAGAACAATACTGAGATTCTTTAAAAAGAATCTCAAAAAAAAATTATTTTCCTTTCCAATTAGGCTTTCTTTTTTCCATAAATGCCAAAGGTCCCTCTATGCCATCTTGCGTTTTTTCTATAAAACGATAAGCTACATCTGAATATCTCATAGCATCATCTACAGACATAGAAGGAGCTACATGCATAATCTCTTTTGTTATTTTTAGAGATAAAGGAGCATTTGCTGCTATTTGCTCAGCAATTTCTATCGCCTTATTCATTAATTCTTCAGACTCTACAACATAATTAACAATACCTATTTCTTTAGCTTCATCGGCATATATTAATTTTCCTGTTAAGCATAATTCCATAGCAATTTTTCTAGGCAATTCTCTAGCCATTCTTACTATTCCACCTGTTGATGCTATAAGTCCAACTTTAACTTCAGGAAGACCAAATCTAGCGCCTTTTACAGCAACTATTATGTCGCAAGATACAGCTATTTCCATACCTCCGCCAACAGCTGTTCCATTAACAGCACAAATTATAGGCTTAGGGCAAAGTCTATTAGTAAGACCTCCAAAACCATGCTCCATTACAGTTTGACACTCACCAGTGCTACTTAGTTCGCTTAAATCTTCTCCTGCGCAAAAGCTTTTTTCACCAGCACCTGTTATAATGATAACCCTAACATCACTATCTTTTTCGGCCTTATTAATAATCTCTTCCATCTTCGCAGAAGTTACACCATTTAAGGCATTTCTTTTTTCTGGTCTATTTATGGTTAAAACCAAAATACCATCATCCCTAAGCTCACTAATAACTTCATTTGAGCCAAAATAATCTCTCATATAACACCCCCTATTTTAAAGAATTTATAAGTGCAGGCACTACTTTGTACAAATCACCAACTATTCCATAATCAGCATAATCAAATATTGGAGCATTTTTATCTTTATTGATAACTATAATTTTATCTGCATCTTTAACTCCAACCATATGTTGAACCTGTCCAGAAATTCCTATAGATATATAAACATCGGGTTTCGCCATAACACTTGATATACCTATATATCTCTCATGCTCCATCCATTTTTCTCCTTCTGCTATAGGGCGAGAACAACCAAGTTCTGCACCTATTGCAGTGCATAGCTCTTTTATCATTTTTAGATCTTCTTCTTTTGCTACACCTCTACCAACAGCTATAATTTTTTTAGCTTTACCCAAATCAACACTACTTGCTGTTTTAGGAAGCTTATTTATACATTTGATACTTGTGCTTGATTTTACAAACTGCAATTCTTTTACTTCACCATCGTTTGAAAAGTTGCCATTAGCTTGTTCAAAAGTACCAGAATTAACAAGAACTATGGCTATTTTTGAATTGATTTTTTCTGTAGCTATAGCCAAACCTCCGTACATTATCTTCATGCTTTCTACAGAGTTTTCAACAATTTTTATATCATTAACTTCTGTGCTAACACCAGCATTTAGCTTTGCACCCAAAATACCAGCCATTACCTTGCAACGCTTTGTATTTGGCATAAGAATAACGCCACTTTGGTTTTCAATATTAGCTATTACAGTAGAACTAAAATTTTCAAAAATATCATCTTCTTCACTACAAAAAACTTCATCAGCACCAAAAGAAAACATCTTTTTTGCTTCATCTTTTTTGCTTCCAAAAACAAAGCATGTGACTTTTTCACCAAGATTTTTAGCACCACCCATAATTTCTTCTATTTTGCCTAATGTATCACCTAATACCCATATATTAGAAACTTTACTCATATTAAAATCCTCTTAATTTAACACTTTTTTGAAGTTAGATATAAAATCAACCACACATTCTTCACTATCATCTTGTAAAACAACTCCTAATCTATCTTTTTTCTTAGGAGCATTAACATTTACTAGCTCTACAATATTGCTCATCGAATAATCAAAGGATAAAATATTAACTGGTTTTTTTGCGGCAGCTAATATGGCTTTCATTCCAGGAATTGAAGGCTCATTAATATCAGTAGAAACACATATTAATGCTGGCAATGAAAGTTCTAGCTCTTCTATTTCATTTTCAAGCTTTCTTTGAACCATAATCTTTGAACTGCTTATATCAATAGATAAAATTTTACTAACACTATTTATAACAGGAATATCAAGCAAAGCACCGGCCCTAAGACCAACTTGGCTAGCAAACAAATCAGCAGAACCATCTGCGCACACTATCAAATCAAAACCAATTTTTTCAGATGCTTGTTTGAATATCTCAGCGGTATCATGAGCTAATAAGTTATCAAATTTATCATCAATAACAATATTTAATTCATCAGCACCTCTTGATAAAATATCTTTTTTTACTTTTGTATTTTCAAGATTTTTTCCACCTATACTAAGAACTTTGATATTTACTTCATCCAAAACCATTGATTTAATATCAACGGCTGTTTGTATTGCATTTAAATCAAATGGATTTATTTTTGGATTAGCTTTACTAAAATCCAGAGTCCTATCACTATTTATAGATATATCTTGTTCTTCTAGAACAACCTTGCATCCTACTATTATATTCATAATTGCTCCTTAAATATTAATCATGATTAAATAATAATCATGATTTTTATATTATCGTGATTATATAATAACTACAATCAATTTGTCAATAGTTTTATTAAATTTATAATTAATTATATAATTTAATATTTATATAATATTTTATTTAGATATATTAAAAATTATAATAATTATTGTTTTGAAGCCAATAAATAGTGATTTTTTTAGATGTTTTAAAAGTAATAAAATAATTTCAATATTATATTTAAAATAATATAGCATATATAATTTAATCTAAAAAATATGCATCTTAATATAAAAATTAATTTTTTATATACAAATAATTATTATATAACTTAATAGGATGGTTGAATTTATATATCAACTTGAGTAATTTATTATAATATTAAATTAAGTTATTATTTTAATATATAAATCATATTTAATAAAACATGTAAAAACAGGGGGGGGGTTGGGGATAATGTAAGTCATGCAAAAAAATAACTTACATTAAAAAATATTATCTAACAAAAGGAATAAATTTTTCATACCCCATTTGTTTCATCTTTTCAAGTGGAATAAACTCCAAAGCAGCACCATTGATACAATACCTAAGTCCACCTTTCTCTTTTATACCATCTCCAAAAACATGTCCAAGGTGTCCATCAGCTACCTTTGAACGAACTTCAACCCTCTTCATGCCATGACTATCATCATTTTTATAATAGATAGAATCAGTTGTTATAGGTTTTGTAAAACTAGGCCAACCACAACCAGCATCATATTTATCAGATGAGCTAAAAAGTGGCTTTTTACTAACAATATCAACATAAATGCCTTTTTCTCCAAACTTATCATATTCGCTAGAAAATGGTCTTTCTGTTGCATTTTCTTGAGTAACAGCAAATGCAACATCAGATAGTATTTTTTTTAATTCATCTTTGCTTGGCTTATTAAATCTAGTATCATCAAGTGGCTTTTTAGCCAAAGAAAGATCGACATGACAATACCCATTTGTATTTTTATCAAGATATTTTTGATGATATTCTTCAGCCAAAACATAGTTTTTTATAGGCTCAACCTCAACAACAAAAGGCTTATCATAGTTATTTTGCTCTTGCTTTAAACTTGCATTTATCATATCTACCTGTTTTTCATTAGTATAGTAAATACCACTTCTATACTGTTCGCCTACATCATTTCCTTGTTTGTTTAAAGATGTTGGATCAATAACCCTTAAAAAATGAGCCAATAATTCAGCTAAAGATATCTTTGAACTATCAAAAACAACACGCAAAGTTTCAGCATGATGAGTTTTTGCTATATCATAATAGCTTGTTATATCACTATCTCCATTTGCATAACCAACATCTGTTTGCAAAACCCCTAAAAGTTGATCAAAATATCCTTGCATACCCCAAAAACAACCGCCAGCTATATATATCTCTTCTTTTATTTCATTCATAAAACACCCCTATTCTACTGTTACACTCTTTGCTAAATTTCTTGGCATATCTACATTATTACCAAGTCTTATAGAAATTTCAAGCGCTAAAATTTGAAGCACAACCATCATCTCAAAAAACTCAGACATAGCATGCTCATGCTCTTTTATTTTGATAAAATCATCACTTAGCTCAAATTCAAATGGGCTAATAGCAAGTATATAAGAATCCCTTGCCGCAAGCTCTTCAACATTACTTTTTGTCTTTTCATAAAGCGTATTTTTTGGCATAAGGGCTATAGTAAATAATCTCTCATCAGCCAAGGCTATCGGTCCATGCTTCATCTCGCCAGATGGATAACCCTCTGCATGTAGATAAGATATCTCTTTTAGTTTTAAAGCACCCTCTAATGCAAGTGGATAAAATATATCCCTACCTATAAAGAAAAATCCATGTCCATGCAAATAATGTTTAGAAAGTCTATAAATTTTTTCTTGCAATTTTGAATCAATATTTAAAACAGTTGGGACATGAAGCAAGGCTTGAATCTCTTTTTCAAGTTCGTTAGGTTCTATGCTATTTTTGGCTTCAGCCATCTGCAAAACAAACATCCAAAGCAAAACAACCTGAGTAGCAAAAGCCTTCGTGCTAGCAACACCTTTTTCAATACCAGCCCTAGTTAAAAGTGTAATATCAGCAAGTCTAACTATAGATGAATTATCAACATTACAAATAGCTAAAGTTTTTAACCCTTGCTCTTTTGCAATCTTTAAAGCCTCTAATGTATCAGCAGTCTCGCCACTTTGACTAATAACAATAAAAAGTGTATTTTTATGAAGTCTTGCTTGTCTATACCTAAACTCGCTAGCTATCTCAACCTTAGCCCTAACACCAGCCAATCTTTCAAACAAATAACTAGCAGTAAGTGCAGCGTGATAACTTGTCCCACAAGCACATAAAACAACATCATCTATGCCTTTTAAAAACTCATCATCAACACCTTCTAAGCTGATTTTTTGCTTTTTAACCCGACCCATAAGACAATCACTCACAACACTACTTTGTTCATATATCTCTTTTTCCATAAAAAACCTATACCCCTCTTTTTGTGCATAAGTTTTATCTTTTGGAAGTGGTATAAACATAGGTTTTATAGGCTTTGAATCCTTATAGACCCAAATATCTGTATCGCTAATAAATCCATAACTTTTATCATCAAGGTAAGCAACTTCATTAGCAACACCTATAACCGCTGCATCAGAAGAAGCAAAAAATAGATCTTTGTCATTTTTAGCTATCGCAAGAGGAGCGGCATCTTTTGCAAAAAATATCTTATTTGGAGCTAGTTTTGTTATAAGCAAGGTAGCATAAGCACCTTTTAGCCTTGCTATACTCATCTCATATGCCTTAAACACATCATCAGTATGTTTAACATTTTCTTCAAACAAATGAACGATTACTTCTGTATCTGTTTGACTGATAAACTTAACACCTTTTGCCTCTAGCTCATCTTTTAGCTCTTTATAGTTTTCAATAATTCCATTATGAACCACAAAAGAATGTTCCCCCAAATGAGGATGAGCATTTATCTCTGTTGGTTTGCCGTGAGTAGCCCATCTAGTATGACCTATAGCCACACCCATACCGCTTAAACTAAAATCTTTTGTCTTATCAGCTAAGTTTTCAAGCTTTCCGACAGCCTTAAAATACTGTATATCATCATCACTCATTACAGCCATTCCAGCACTATCATAACCCCTATATTCAAGCTCTTTTAATCCACTTAAAATTATATTTTTCTTTTCACTTTCGCCTATATATCCAACTATTCCGCACATTTTTCACTCACTTATTAATAAATTTAATATTTTTTCATAATTTGCATTTAGTCCATCATCTTTACTTATCAAAAACAAATTCCTAGTTTTATTTTTGATAGTTTGAACTTTTGCACTTGTTATTTTAAAATTCATATCATAAAAAACACTCATCACATAAGCCATAAGACCTCTTTGATCTTTTGCATTTATATTTAATTTAGCATACTCATCAGAGTGGTTAAGATCAAAACTTATCTCATCTTTATATATAATAGGTGCTGTTAAAACAAGCTTTTCATTGCTATTTAAAGCATTTAATGCCTTTGCTTTAAAATTTAAAAGATCACTATTTTTTATATTTTTATTAAACTCAAGTCTTATAAAAAACTTTTCATCAAAAAGCTCAAAAATTTCCATATAAGCAAGATCAAAATCAGCAAAAACAGCAAGCAAAGCTGATAAATTTAAAAATCTATTAGATATGATTTTAACTCTTAAGCCTTGAGTATTTTGTAAATCAAAGTATATATCATCACATAAAAATGCCTTTTTAGTTATATCTATAATATCTAAAACACTATGTTTTGCAAATAATAAATTTGAAGAAATTTCAAAAATTTTATTTTGAACTTCTTCATCTAGCACAGCAAACTCATCGTGTCTTTTTATACTATGTTCTTTTTTTACCCTTCTAGTAGCCTCATCAAGCAAATTCTCATCATCAAAACTCTCAAAAGACAAGTCATAAAGTTTTCTTAAAAGCTTTGATAAATACGGTGTATAAAGACTATCATCTGTTGCATTAAGAATACAATAAGTTAAAATATAAAGTAGTTGTAAACTTTTTTTATCAGAAAGTTTTGATATAAAACCAAAAACAACTCTTTGAGAATATATATCCTCCGTATTTGCAACCACATTCATCAAAGTATGATATTTTATAAGTAAAACACCCATATTTACAGCCTCAGCACTAAGCTCTAGCTTATTAGCATATGCTCTAAATATATTTGCACCGACCAACTCATGCTCACCTTCGCTTCCCTTACCGACATCGTGCATTAAAGCTACTAATTTAAGCATAATTTTACCTTGTAAGCATATATCACCATAAAGAGAATTTATAAATTTATCTTTTATATTTTCCAAAAAATACAAAGTAAACATACTATGTTCATCAACACTAAATTTATGATAACCATCATATTTTGGAAGTAATGCTATATTTTCCATAGGCTTTATAAGGACATTAAGCACACCAGCATCAAGAAATGCTTTTAGTATGCAATGTGAGTTATTTTTAGCTAATAATTTTTTGATTTGTGTATTTATATTTTGTGTTCCATCATCGGCACTAACAACCTTTTTTATATAAAAAATAATACTCATATCAATCTTATAATCAATATCATCAACCAAGATAAAATCATTTAAAAGATCTTTTAAACCAACTATTTTTTTATGCCTATGGACAAAAAGTGTTGAGTTTAGATTATAAAAACCACCTTTTGTCTTAGATAGTTTCTTTTGTAAAAATGAGAAGTTTGAAAAATTATAACTTGTAATTGATGAGGCAACAAAACGGGTAAATAAGCCTATATTTTTCATACAACTTAGAATTTTTTGACTAATTCTAATATTTGTATCTTGTGATTTTTTAGATTTTGTCTGCATTAATGTTGTTATTTCATCTATATTTTTTTCACTAAAAATATCTTCATTATTTACTAAATTCAAAGTTGATTTTAATGATAGTAAAAAATCCACACATATATTAAACTGGCTTGTTTGCTTCTCATCAAGCAAAAGCATAGATGGCATTCTTGCGCTATTTTCGCCACTTATGGTGCTTAATATACAATTTAAAGAGTATATATCATCAACGCCTCCAAAGCTTGTTTTTAAATTCGGCTCTTGTTCCAAAAAAGGAACATTATCAAAAGGTAAAAGCTTTTTAATATGATACGATAAAAAAGTATCTTTGTTATACTCTTTCAACCTTGTTATTTCATCTCTTGCATTTTTATAAAGAGTTTTTGACCCGCATATATATCTTATCAAACAAAGTTTGCTTTTTGATTTTATATCATCTTTAAATTTATCATACAAACTTGATAACTCTACAATCTTAATATTTATATCAAACTCTTGAAATCTTTCATCCAAGGATCTTAATAAATGCTTTGTATTATAGCCTTGTATATCCTTATAAACTATCATAATATCTAGTTTTGAATTTATAGAGATAAGATTTTGAGCATATTTATTGGTAGCTATTATACTTATTGGAAGCTTATCTATATCGGGACAAAAATCACCAAAAAATTGAGCTAGTGTTTCCGAAAAGATATTTTTAAATGTATCATCACGCTCTTTTATTAAAAAATTTATAAAATTTCTACTATTTTTATTAAAAAATTTATAAAATTTATTTACATCTTTCAAACTACAAACTACCCTAACTTTTTTTATTTTTTAACAAGATGATACTAAAAATTTGCAAAAATAAAGCTTTTTTTAATTATAATCCTAAAATATTAAAATAATTAGAAAGCAAAAATTTACTCAAATGAATATTATTAAAAAACTTGAAAATGGCGAAAGAATAGACAAGCACGAGGCATATAGCTTGTATGAACTTGACCTTTTCACACTAGGAAAGTTTGCATTTAAGCAAAGAGTTAAAAGATTTGGAAAAAAAGTTTTTTTTAACATAAATAGACACATAAATCCTACAAATATATGTGCTGATATATGTAAATTTTGTGCATTTTCAGCACATAGAAAAAATCCAAATCCTTACAAAATGTCGCACGAAGAAATTCTACAAATAGTAGGAAATAGTGTAAAAAATGGCGCCAAAGAGGTGCATATAGTATCAGCTCACAATGTCCAAAGTGGTTGGGAGTGGTATCTTGAAATTTTCAAAAAAATCAAAGAACAATATCCACAAATACATATAAAAGCACTTACTGCTGCTGAGATTGATTTTTTATCAAGAAGTTGTGGTTTTAGCTACGAAGAAGTTATAGATAAAATGATAGAATACGGAGTGGATAGTATGCCTGGTGGTGGGGCTGAGATATTTGATGAGGATATACGCAAAAGAATTTGCAACGGAAAAGTAAGCTCTGAAAATTGGCTAAAGATTCATCAAATTTGGCACGAACATGGTCGCCAAAGTAACGCCACAATGTTATTTGGTCATATAGAATCAAGAGAGCATAGGATAGACCATATGCTTAGAATTCGCGACTTGCAAGATAAAACAAATGGCTTTAATGCATTCATTCCTCTAGTTTATCAAACACAAAACAACTACTTAAAAGATATAAAATTTCTAGGTTCAAGCGAGATACTAAAAACGATAGCCATAGCAAGACTTCTTTTAGATAATGTAGCACACATTAAAGCTTATTGGGCCACATCTACACTTAATCTAGCAATGATAGCTCAAGAATTTGGAGCTGATGATCTTGATGGAACGATAGAAAAAGAAAGTATACAAAGTGCTGCTGGCGCAAGTAGTGCTAACGGAACAAATTTAAAGACATTTTGTGAGCTTATAAAAAGCTCTGGATTTTTGCCTGTTGAAAGAGACAGTTTGTATAATGAAATAAAAAATTATTAAAGGAGAATGAGTTGGATTTTTTCAAGCTTAAGGAAAACAACACCAGCATAAAACAAGAATTTACTGCTGGATTTACGACATTTTTGGCGATGATGTATATCGTGCCCACAAATGCTATCATAATGAGTAAAACAGGTATGCCAATAGATGCGCTTATAACAGCAACAGCTCTTGCAACTATCTTAGCAACAGTTTTAAATGGTCTTTGGGCAAACACTCCGGTTGCAATGAGCGTTGGAATGGGTCTTAATGCTTATTTTACATTTGGTCTTGTTATAGGTATGAATATACCTTGGCAAACAGCTTTGGGTATAGTATTTTTATCTGGTATATTGTTTGTAGCCTTGTCTTTTACCAACTTTAGGATATGGGTAGTAAAATCTATACCTATTGATTTAAGAAGAGCTATAAGCGCTGGTATTGGATGTTTTATAAGCTTTATAGGGTTACAACAAATAGGAATCATAGCAAACAACGATGCCGTATTAGTTTCATTAGGCGATATCAAAAATTCAAATGTTTTACTTGGAATTATAGGACTACTAATAGTAATGGCATTTTGGTCTTGGAAGATAAAAGGCGCATTTATGTTAGCGGTAATCACAACTTCTATCATAGCTTGGGTTTTTGGAATGTCTCCGGTTCCAACTGAGTTTTTATCAACTCCGGCTTCAATAGAGCCTATATTTTTACAATTTGATGTAAAAAGTGTATTGTTTGATGCAAGTGGTGTTTTTACACTTGCCCTTCTTCCAGTAATTATAATATTTTTTGTAACAGATTTATTTGACTCTATCGGCACTTTAACCGGTGTTGGAAGCAAGGCTGGCTTATTTACAGGAGAGGATCAAAATGATTCAAAAAGACTAGAAAAGACATTAGAGGCTGACGCGTTAGCTACAGTAGGCGGGTCACTAATAGGCGTTAGCACAACTACAACATTTGTAGAAAGTGCAAGTGGAGTAGCCGCTGGCGGAAGGACTGGACTTACCGCTGTATTTTGTGGATTATTATTTATCTTAACACTATTTTTACTTCCATTTTTTAAAGCAATCCCAGCAAATGCGATCTATCCTATATTAGTAATGGTTGGTGTTTTGATGTTTACAGAGCTTACAAATGTAAATTTCAAAGACCCGGCTATATGTGTAGCAACTTTTTTTATAGTTATTTTAATGCCATTAACATACTCTATAACAAATGGTCTAGCATTTGGATTTTTATCTTACTTTATAGTAAGAGTGTTAAGAAAAGAGTGGGAGCATATAAATTTAGGGATTATTGTATTGTCTATTATTAGCTTTGTAATATTCTTAGTTCATTAAGAAAGGTTGGTTGATTATGTTTTTTTATTCTTATGATGAATTTGAAAAAGATATAAAGGCTATGGCAAGAGAGATAAAGAATGATTTTAGTCCTGATGCTATACTAGCTATCGCAAGAGGTGGAATGACGATAGGACATTTTATGGCAATTGCTTTACAAAATCGTAATTTATTTAGTCTAAACTCTATACACTACAATGAGCAAAGCAAACTTGACACAATAAACATATTTAATATACCTGATTTATCAAATGTAAATAAAATTTTAGTTGTAGATGATATAGTTGATAGCGGGGAAAGTATGGCTGAGATAAAAAAGACATTATTAAAGCTATATCCTCATTTAGATATAAAAATAGCAACTATATTTTATAAAAAAACCGCTCTTTTAATGCCTGATTATAAAGCAAAAGAGGCAACTGAGTGGATTGAATTTTTTTGGGATATAACACTTTAAATGAAAGATTATGGTTTAAAACCTTATAGCATTAAAAACAATGATATATTTGTTTTAACCATAATCTGCGCTCTTGATTTAGCTCTTTTGATATATTGCACAAGCACTTTAAGCATAAGCTACTATGAAGCACTTGTATTTTTTAAAGAACAAGATTCTATCTTACATAAAATAATAACCGCTAGTTGCAAACTCTTTGGACAAAACGATTTTGCATTACGAATACCTATGATTTTTTTTCATATTATTAGTGTTATTTTGCTATATAAAATAAGTAAGTTTTATATTAAATTTCATCAAGATAGAATTATTGCAATACTACTTTTTGTATTTTTACCAGGCACTGTAGCAAGCGCTTTAATAGTAAACAATGCTGGCTTGTGCCTTATGATAACCCTTTTTATTTTATATTTTTTTCACAAAAACAATATCTATATAACTTATATCTTAATGGCTAGTTCTATTTTTGTAGATAGCTCATTTATGATACTATTTTTAGCATTTTTTGCTTATGGTGTATATACAAAAAATGCTACACTAGCTTGGCTTAGTGCTATTTTTTTTACAATAAGTCTATACTTTTTTGGATTTGATACACAAGGTAAACCAAGTAGCCACTTTATAGATACCTTTGGTATATTTGCTGCTGTTTTTTCGCCATTTATATTTATATTTTTTATATATGCCATATATAGAATTTGGATAAAAGAAAAAAAAGATATATTGTGGTTTTTGTCGGTAGTTTCGTTTTGTATTAGTATAGTATTATCTATAAGACAAAAGGTTCAATTGGAAGAATTCTTACCTTTTTGCATTATAGCAACGCCTCTTATGATTAGAATATTTTTTAGCTCATACAGAGTAAGGCTACCCGAGTTTAGAAAAAAACATAAAATAGCATTAGTATTTGTATTTGTATTTTTATTTTCTAATTGGTTAATTATTATTTTCAACCCTGTATTATATAATTTTATAGACAATCCAAAAAAACATTTTGCATATAAATTTCATGTAGCAAAAGAGCTGTCAAAAGAGCTGTCAAAGCTAAATATATATGAGATAAATACACAAAATTATAAATTAGCTCTTAGGTTACAATTTTATGGTATATCCAATGGTGGTAATTTAGCTCTTATAGAAAATAATAATGATTTTTTTGTTAAAAAATTTGATAAAATAATACATAAATTATAAATAAATAATTTGAGGTTATGATGATAAAAAGAGCATTTACAATGTTGGAACTAGTATTTGTTATAGCAATAGTTGGAATATTATCAGCTTTAGCTATACCAAGATCAAATAAAGATCCGTTAAGAGAAGCAGCAAATCAGATAATGGCAGATATAAGATATACTCAACACTTAGCAATGCAAGATAATAAATTTACACTACAATCAGATAGCACTCCGACCAAAGATTGGTATAAGGCATACTGGAGGATCAAATTTCAAAATGCGAAAAATTCAGGAAAAGCAAAATGGATTTATAGCGTTTTTAGTGATAGTCCTACATATGATAACGATCCAAAAAATGATGAGATAATATCAAGTCCAAATCAATTAGATAAAAAACTATCTGGATTAACAAACAATGATTATGATTTAAGTAAAAAATTTGGCATTACTAATATTATTATACATACCGACAATGCATCAAATGACAGTCAAGACTATGATGGCACTATTAGCTTTGATAATATAGGCAGACCGTATAAAAAAGTATCAAATACAAGTGCTTATGAAAATTTAATGAATGATAAAATAAATATAGACTTGGCAAGGAATGGAAATATTTTAACAATTGTATTATATCCACAAACTGGATATACATGTATAAAAGCTAATCAAAAAGTAATAGATGAAAGAAAAAAAAGTACAAATAAAATTGATGAGTGCGAATAAAACAATAAGATAAAAAATTAATTACTATTTTGTCATTTTATTTTTTAATTTTATAAAAACATAAAATAAAATCTATATAGTTTTAGTATTTTATATAAAAACAGAGGAAATAAAATGACAAAAAAAGCTTTTACGATATTAGAACTAGTATTTGTTATAGCAATAGTTGCAATATTATCAGCTTTAGCTATACCAAGATCAAATAAAAATCCACTAAGAGAAGCAGCAAATCAGATAATGGCAGATATAAGATACACTCAACACTTAGCAATGCAAGATAATAAATTTACACTACAATCAGATGGCACTCCGGAAAATGATTGGTATAAAGCATACTGGAGAATACTCTTTCATTATGATACGCAAAAAAGTAAGAAAATATGGAGATATACAGTTTTTAGTGATAGTGGTTCATATAGTGGAAATCCAAATTCAATAGATCAAATAGCGAACAACTCAAGAGATTTAAGTAAAAAACTAACTAGTGGATACGCTAGGCAAAAATACCCAAATCAAATTTTAGATAAAAAACTAAACTTAACGAAAACATATGGTATCACAAAAGTAAAGTTTAATTCAAGAAATCAAACATTAGCATTTGATACATTAGGTCGCCCGTATTCTGCATTGCAAAACTCAAAAAGTCCATACGAAAAGTTACTTCACAAAAATGCAAAAATATCATTACAAGGCAATGGTGATGTATTAAACATACTTGTTTTTAAAGAAAGTGGATACACATGCATAGAAGACAAAAACAATATAGGAAATTGTGAATAATATATTTAAAAATTTCAAAAAACTTTTAAATATAATTTATTGCATTAAACGCTAAGAGAGTTAAAGCAGTTATAAAAACTGCTTTAAATTTATTAGTTAGATTGTTTTGCTTTTCTTTTTCTCTCTGTTGGATCAAGATAACGCTTTCTTACCCTTATGTTTTGAGGAGTAACCTCAACAAGCTCATCATCCTCTATCCACTCAAGTGCGCGCTCAAGGCTAAGTTTTCTTGGTGGAACTAGTTTTATAGCATCATCAGAACCACTAGCACGAACGTTTGTTAGGTTTTTACCTTTTATAGGGTTTACATCAAGGTCATTAGGTCTACTATGCTCACCTATAACCATACCTATATAAACCTTTGCTTGTGGCTCAATAAATAAAACTCCACGGTCTTGTAAGTTAAATAATGAATAAGCAAGAGATACTCCATTTTCCATAGAAACCAAAGAACCATTTGTTCTATGCTCAACACTTCCACTAAACGGACGAAACTCTAAAAAGCTATGGTTCATAACACCCTCGCCCTTTGTATCTGTCAAAAACTGACTTCTAAATCCTATAAGTCCTCTAGCCGGTATTTCAAACTCTATTCTTGTTTGTCCATCGCCTGTTGGATTCATGCTTATCATCTCAGCTTTTCTCTTACCAAGCTTTTCTATAACCGTTCCGGTGCAGTCATCAGGTGCATCTATAACTAAAAGTTCAAATGGTTCACACTTAACACCATCTATCTCTTTTATGATAACCTCAGGACGACCAAGCAAAAACTCATAACCCTCTCTACGCATATTTTCAGCCAGTATTGTTATTTGAAGTTCTCCACGACCGCTAACCTTAAATTTACCTTCGCCTATATTTTCATATCTCATTGCGATATTTGTTTTCATTTCACTTTGCAAACGTTCATCTATCTTATTTGATGTAACGTGCTTACCCTCTGTTCCAGCCAAAGGACCATCATTTACACTAAATACAACACTTAGTGTAGGCTCTTCTATATGCAAAGGATCAAGCGGGATAGGATTATTTGGATCAACTATACTATCGCCAACATCAAGTGCTTCAAAACCAGCAATAGCAACTATATCACCGGTGCTGGCTTCGTTTATATCTTGTCTTTCAAGACCTAAAAATCCGATAAGTTTTGAAATTCTACCATTTGTTTTTGTTCCATCAGCCTTTGCCAAAGTAACATTTTGATTTTTAGAAATTTTACCGTTAAAAATTCTAGCAATACCAATTTTTCCAACATAGTTATCATAATCAAGAGTAAATACTTGAAGTTGTAAAGGATTGTCATCTTTTCCACTTGGAGCTGGAACATGTGCAAGTATAGCCTCAAAAAGAGGTTCCATATTTACATCCGGATCATCTAAGTTATGTTTGGCAAATCCATTTTTTGCAGCAGCATAAACCACAGGAAACTCAAGCTGCTCATCATTTGCATCAAGTGCAACAAAAAGGTCAAAAATTTCATTTATGACACGTTCAGGATCAGCTGCTGGCTTGTCTATCTTGTTTACAACAACTATAGGTCTGAGACCCAAACTAAGTGCCTTTTTAACAACAAATTTTGTCTGAGGCATAACACCCTCTTGTGCATCAACCAAAAGCAATACACCATCAACCATCTTTAGCACACGCTCGACCTCACCACCAAAATCGGCGTGCCCCGGGGTGTCTATGATATTTATCTTAGTATCTTTGTATTTTATCGCTGTATTTTTAGAAAGTATCGTTATACCACGTTCTTTTTCTATGTCATTGTTATCCATAACACGCTCACCAACACTTTGATGTTCGTTAAATGTTCCAGATTGCTTAAGCAATTCATCAACCATAGTTGTTTTACCGTGGTCAACGTGAGCTATTACTGCTATATTTCGTAAATTTTCCAAAATCTATCTCCAAGTTTTTTAAATAAGGGGGAGATTATACCTAAAATTTTCTTATATAAATTTAATGAAAATTTTGGAACATATTTTGCTTGATATATTTTCAGTTTAATATAAGAGGTTAAAAATGCAAACATTTAACACAAAAAATCAGATTGATCTTTTTACAAATACGAACAAAAAAAGCTCAAATAGCCCAAAAAAAAATAAAAGCGATAATAATGAATTTTTAAATATGGTTTTAAGCGCTGCATCCAAAAAAGCAGACAAAGGCGAAAAACTAAGTGAAAAAGATGTAAAAGATATAGCAAAATCAGTAAGTATGAAAAATGAGACTGACAAACAAATAAAAAAAGAAAATAATATAAAAATTTCACAAGATTTAGAAAGCAAACTTGATGATGATACAAAAAATGAGTTGTATGAAAATGCAAATTTTATGCAACTTTTACAAGTTTTAGAAATTTTAAATGGCGGGGAAAAAGTTAGTAAATTTCCAAATTTCACAGATAAAATAGCAAATTTTTTAAATAAAATAGCAAATGTTGAAGAGCTAAGCAATGTAAAAAGTGTTAATGAACTTATAGAACTTGCAAACAAATTTGACCTTGGACTTGATAAGATAAAAATCACACAAGGAAATGTTGATGAGCTAAAAAATATGTTTGAAAACTTAGGCAAAAAAGACTTTTTCAAACCAGTAATGCCATTACAAACAAAAATAACTCCGGATATAAAAAATCAAGTAGAACAAACCATACAGCAAGTTACAAAAAACACACAAAATCCTATCGGTTTAAATGAAGTGCTAAAAGAAATCTCAAAGCCTATCAATGAAGCTGTAAAAACAGAAACACCAAAACAAATAGCACAAGATAGTAAAAACAATGAGAGTGTATTAAAAACCATATCTGATGATGATAAAGAGGAGATAAATCTAACTCCAAAAACAAATGAAATGATCTCAAAAGATACAAAAAATCAAAAGATAAATTTACAAACACTGCTCTATCCTGAAAAAGAACAGCAATCAAGCCAAGAAGATAGTATCATCCAAACCACACAAAAAGATGATCAAAGTGAGCTTAATGCGATAGTAAAAGATATAGTAAAAACAGCAAACAATCAGATAAATCACAAACTAGCAGTAAAAGAGACTTTTAGTAATTTTTCACAAAATTTAGCAGATCAGATACAAAACTATAAAGCACCTTTTACTAAATTTAACATAACTCTAAACCCTTTAAATTTAGGGGAAGTTGAAGTTACAATGGTAAATAGGGGAAATAACCTGCATATCAATTTTAACTCAAACACAAACACGATGAATATATTTTTACAAAATCAAGCAGAGTTTAAAAACAGCCTTGTAAACATGGGCTTTACAGAACTTGAAATGAATTTTTCAGACCAACAAAGCAAACAAGAACAAGGACAAAAAAAATATAAGCAAATGGCTCAAGGCGAAAGCGATGAAGCAACAAACGAACAAGTATTATTAGAACTTGTAATGCCTATATATATATAAACAAGGGGAAATTATGGCAAGTATAACAGATACAAATTTAGAATTTACAGCAGATAAAAGAACAAAAAAACTTCAAGATGCAAAAAATCAAAAAGCTGATGGAACAAATCCATCAGCACACCTTGATAAAGATGCATTTATGAAACTACTTTTAACAGAACTCAAATATCAAGATCCAACATCGCCTATGGATACAGAAAAAATGCTAACACAAACAAGTCAGTTAGCAACACTTGAAATGCAAGAAAATACAAACTCAGCTATGAAAGAGCTTGTATCACAACTTAAATCAAACTCAAGTATGTATGCACTTTCTGCACTTGGAAAGATGGCAAACCTAGGCACAGATAGAGTTTTAGTAAAAGAAGAAACACAAACCCTAGATATACCTATTTATTTTAAAGATGAGGTAAAATCTGGTGTAATTGAAATACTTGACTCAAACTCAAATGTAATAAGAAAATTTAGTTTAGAGAAAATGCCAGCTGGAACACATAAAATAAAATGGGATTTATCAACCGACACAGGAGGTGTTGCAAAACCGGGAAGCTATCAAGCAAAAGCCACCTACAAAGATCCAAAAGATGAAGCTCATACAGCCCTTTATGGAACATATCCAGTAGAAGCTGTTAAGTTTATAGATGGTAAAGCAAATGTAAGAATTGGTGGCGAGTATAAGTCAGTAGAAGAAGTATCTGAATTTTTTTGAAAGTTAAGAGATGATAAGAGGATTTTATAACGGAGTTGCTGGAATCAAAACACAAAGTTTTGGTATAGATGTTTGGGCAAACAATATATCAAATATAAATAATGTAGGCTTTAAAGCATCTTTACCTGAGTTTAAAAGTATATTTTATCAAAGCATGGTATCGGCTGGAAATAAGCCTACAACAGATCAAGTAGGACTTGGAGCTACAAAACAAACAACAGCACTTGATATGAGTATGGGTAGCTTTAAAAACACAGAAAACAAATTTGATATGGCTATTCACGGGGATGGTTTTTTTGGTGTAAGAGATAGACACGGCGATGTGTATTATACTCGTGCGGGGAACTTTGATGTTGATGTTGATGGAAATTTAGTTGATCCTATGGGTAAGTTTGTGCAAGGAACTATGGCAAACTTAAAAACAGCAACACCAAGCAAAAATGCACTAAAACAATATGATTCAACAAAAGATATAAATAAAGCATTTAGTATAGATGAAAAAGAAGTCTTAGAGCTTGAAAATGAAAACACTCAAACAAATATAAAGCTTCCACATTTTTTATATCAACCAGCAAAAGCAACAAAAAATGTAGACATCAAAGGTAATTTAGATGCTACAAGAAAATTTGAAAATGTCAAAGTTGATTTGAAACAAGATTCATACAAACATGAAATAAAAGCAGATGAAAAAACATTAAGCATAAGTGGAAACATAAACAACAGCCCAAGTGTAAATAAATACAAAAAAGGCGATAGTATAATTATAAAAATAAAAGATGGGGATAAGCTTAGCGAACTATCAACACAGGTAAATGAAGATGGAAGCTGGGAATTAAAGGATTATAAATTAAATTATATGGATTTAAAAAATGCTGAGGTTTCAGCACAACTTTTAACAAACCAAGAAGTTGCAAATGTTCAAAAAATGAGTGCAGATATATTTAACGATGATGGAACAAAAAGCCTTTTATCACTAAGATACACAAAACAAATCCCTCAACAAAATGATAAAACAGTGTGGGATGTAGAAGCTACAATAACAGATGAAAAAAATAATATAGTTGAAACAAAAAAAGGGATGCTTACATTTGGACCAAGAGGAACATTAGTAGAAACAACCATAACAGAAATTGGTGGAGTAAATATAAATTTCGCACAACAAGAGCCACAAAATGATAAAAACAATACGAATAATAATACAAAAGATGACAAAGATAAACAGCAAGCTATCTACAAAGGCTTAACCACACTCCATAGCAAAGCTGTAACAGAGATAAAAAAAGATGGATTTGCGGAAGGGTTGTTAAAAAGCTATGAGGTTGTAAACAACGGCACAATAATGGCAAATTTCAACAACGGCCAAATGTTTCCTATAGCAAAAGTTGCACTTTATCACTTTCAAAACGACCAAGGTCTAGCAAAAATGGGTGATAACATATATACAAAAACATCAAACTCAGGAGAGCCATTTTTCTATAAGAGTAAAAATGGAGCAACAATACTTGGAACAAATATCGCATCAAACACACTTGAAATAAGCAATGTAGATCTAGGTCAAGCGCTAACAGAAATGATAGTTATGCAAAAAGCTTACGATGCTAGTTCAAAAAGCATAACAACAAGCGATCAAATGATACAAACCGCAATACAAATGAAAAGATAATAACTAGTCAGTTTTTGGCTAGTTATTATAATCTCAAAAAATATTTTCATTAAATTTATACTTTTTAGATATGATACACATTTTAAAATTTTAAGTAAAAAGATGAAACAAATAGACGAAAAAGCAAAAAGAGTAAAATACATACGAGCATTAGAAAAATTTGCAAAATCAGCCATAAGCGGGCTTAAAAGAGATGATTTTAATAAAGATGAATTTTACATAAGAATTGACAAAAATATGAAAATGCTAGAAAAAGCAGAGGCCGTTTATCTTGATAGCCCATACACAAAAGAGCTTGAAAACTTTGTAAATTTTGTTATTGCAAAACAAGATCCGCAAGAGCTTTTAAAAAAGGCAAATCATCTTGATAAATTAAAAAATTCAAAAACATATAAAAAAGATAAACATAAAAACAAATTTAAGGAAAATTAATGAAAGTTGTTATTTTTGATATGGATGGAACTGTCATAGACAGCTCAACAGCGATAGAAAAAACCATAAATGGCATAAGAAAAGATATGGGGCTAGATGAACTTGCAAAAACTTATATAACAAAAGTTATAAATGAACCTGGTAGAAATTTGGCATTTGATCTTTATGGTATACAAACACCAAGCACATCTTTAAAAAAGGGTTTTGAAGCTGAGTTTGAAAAAAACTATGACTTATATGCAACGACATATAATGGCGTAAAAGAGCTTTTACAAAAGTGTAAAGATAATGATTATAAAATAGTCCTAGCTTCAAATGCACCAGAAAAAACACTAAGCAAAATTCTTGAAAAAAACGAAATACTACATTTTTTTGATGAAGTAATAGGAGCAAGTAAAGATGTGCCAGAAAAGCCAGATCCAACTATGCTAAATCTTGCTATAGATAAAACAGGTGCGACAAAGGCTGTATTTGTTGGAGATAGCTTAAAAGATAAAATGGCTGCTGATAATGCAAAGATAGATTATATACAGGTAAATTGGGGCTTTGGAGTAGTTATAGAAAGCAAATATAGTGCAGATACCACAGACCAAGCTTGGCAGCTAATAGAAAAAATTTAATTTTTTAAGTATAATGTGGTCTAAAAAATTTTGTTAATAAATTTTATATTTTTAAGAAAAATTAGATGAATAAAATCATAATATTTTTTTGTTGCTTTGTTTTTTGTTGTGCAACGGCACCAGATTTTGATCACTCCTATGTTTTTGAGTTACCAAAAGATGAGTGGGGAAGAGTTGCTATAATACAAAAACAGACAAACGAAAAAGAGTATTTTGATTTTAGATGGACTTTGTCTGACACGACAAACATAACAGTTCAAAGTTTTTTTAGAAGATTTCCAAGACATATGGTTATGGGTTTGCAACACGGCAGAGATAGATACAAACAAGATATCTTGCCAAGCATGAAAAACCCACCAGATGATGGAGTGAAATTATATATAACTTTTATTGATTTTAAAAACAACTTAGGCAGTTTTCAAATTGATATTTTAGATGGACAAAAACTTGTTGATGTTGAGTTTATAAGACCAAAAACTAGGAGATAAGTTATGGATATGATAGATAAGATAATGCTTGATTATATAAAGGAGCTTGATTATAAACTTGCCACCGATATGTTCGAAAATATCAGCTCAGGTAAAAAACTTCGCTCAAAACTACTGCTAAAAATAGCTGGAGAAAATGAAAATACATATAGATTGTGTGCGATAATAGAGCTTATCCATCTAGCTAGTTTATTACATGATGATGTGATAGATAAGGCTGATACAAGAAGAGGCAAGCCGAGCATAAACTATCTATTTGGCACACAAAACTCAGTAATGCTTGGAGATATTTTATATTCAAAAGGTTTTCACGAGCTTAGCAAATTTGGAAAAGAGATATCATCTATCATATCAGACGCTGTTTGTAAACTAAGCATAGGCGAACTTATGGATGTCAATTTAAGCAAAGAGTTTAACTGTGACAAAGAAGCTTATAATAAAATGATATATTACAAAACAGCTATACTTATACAAGCCACGGCTTGCTGTGGTGCTATACTGGCTGGGCTTTCACAAAATGAGTTTGAAATTTATGGTAAAAACCTAGGTCTTGCATTTCAAATAATAGACGATGTTTTAGATATTACACAAGATAGCAAAACCTTAGGAAAACCGAATTTGAGCGATTATAAAGAGGGAAAAACAACTCTTCCTTATATATATCTTTATGAAAGTTTAGATGAAAAAGAGAAAGAAATTTTAAAAAGTTTTCATGCAAAAGAGTTAGATGAAAGCAAAATAAAATGGATAAAAGATAGATTTGAGAAATACAATATAATACAAAAAACTATAAACGAAGCAAAAGAACTTGGAATTGAGGCTATAAAAGCGATTAAAAATCATTCAAACCAAGAGCTTGAAAGCATTATAAAAAGTATGATCGACAGGGATTACTAATGCATTATTTAAGTATTAGTTTTACACATAAAAATACAGATATTTCTGTTCGTGAAAAGTTAGCATTTAATACACCAGAAAAAAAATTGCAAATTTTAAAACTAATAAAAACAGACAAAGATATAAATGAAGCTATGGTTATAAGCACCTGTAATAGGGTGGAAGTTTTGTCATTTAGCAATGAGCCAAAAACATCATCATCTCATATAATAAAATGTATGGCGATAGCATCTGGTGTATTTGAAGATGAGCTTTTTGAAAGGGCTGATGTCTTTGAAGATAGCGGTGCCTTACACCATCTTTTTTCTGTCGCCAGCTCTCTTGATAGCCTAGTGGTTGGCGAAACACAGATAATGGGGCAGATAAAAAATGATTTTAAATTTGCTCTTGAAAATGAGTTTTGTGGCGAAAATATAAACAAGGCTATTGATTATGCAAAAATATGCGCCGCAAAGGTAAGAAACGATACTCAAATTTCAAAAAATCCGATCTCTGTATCAAGTGTAGCTGTAAATAAAGCAAAAGAGATTTTTACAACTCTACAAAGCAAAACAGCTCTTATCATCGGTGCTGGGGAGATGTGTGAGCTAGCTGCTAAACACCTGATATCAAATGGAGCAAAAGTCATTATCCTAAACAGAAGCTCAGAAAGAGTAGAAACATTAGTGCAAAGCTTAGGAGAGATGGCTGATTGGGATACGATTTTAAAGCTAAAAGAGTATGTAAATAAATTTGACCTTATCTTTTCAGGAACTTCGGCACCAAACCCTATAATAACAGATGAAATAATACAACCAACAACATTTCACAGATACTTTTTTGATATCGCTGTTCCAAGAGATATAGATATAAAAAACAAAAGTGAGCTTATAGATATATACTCAGTTGATGACCTTGAAGAGATAGTAAAACAAAACCTAGCACTACGAGAAGAACAAGCCGAGCTAGCCTACTCTATCGTAGGAAACAGCACATCTGAGTTTTTAAAAGCTCAAAAAACAAGCCTTAGCACACCGATCATAAAGGCTATAAGACAACAAGCAAAGGAGTGTGCCGAAAAAGAGTTACAAAAAGCCATAAAAAAAGGCTATCTAAAAAACTCAGACAAAGAAGAGGCATACAAACTAATAAATCAAGTCCTAAACTCTTTTTTACACCCTATGACTACGAATTTAAAACAAATAGGCGAAACAAAGAATGCACTTGATATAACAAAATCAATGAAATATATTTTTGACATCAAAGAGGATAAATAACAATGAGATTTTCTAAATTTTATGCACCAACAACAAAAGAAGCACCAAAAGACGCAACACTGCCAAGCCATATATTTTTAGTAAGGGGTGGATTTGTAGAACAAAACGGATCTGGTCTTTACAACTTCTTACCGCTTGGAAAAATTATGCTTGAAAAGATAAAAAGTGTAGTAAAAGAAGAGATGGATAAAAGCGGTGCTTTGCAGGTTGATTTTAGTGTTGTAACATCATCAGAACTTTGGAAACAAAGTGGTCGTTTTGATGTTTTTGGAAAAGAGCTTTTAAGATTTAAAGATAGAAAAGAAAATGACTTTGTTATAAGCCCTACAAATGAAGAAAGTGCTGTTTGCATGGTTCGTGGTAAAGTTACAAGTTACAAGCAACTACCGCTAAATATATATCAAATAAATACAAAATTCAGAGATGAAGCAAGACCTAGATTTGGAATTTTAAGAGGTCGTGAGTTTGTGATGAAAGATGCTTACAGCTTTCATTCAAACACAGATGATTTAAAAAGAGAATTTGACCTAATGGAACAAACTTACTCCAATATCTTTACAAAACTTGGTCTAAATTTTAGAGCAGTTCAAGCAGATAGTGGAGCCATAGGTGGGAGTGGTAGTAAAGAGTTTATGGTGCTTACACAAAACGGCGAAGATGACATAGTTTATTGTGAGCATTGTGATTATGCGGCAAATATAGAAGTAGCAACAAGAGCTGCAAAAACGACAGATAAGCCACAACCAGAAGCAGATGCTTCTAAGTTTTTCACGCCAGATACAAAAACAATAAAAGATGTAGCCGAGTTTTTCAAGATAGATGAATACTACACAATAAAAGCCGTTATAAAAAAAGCCATATTTGAAAAAGAGTCAAAAATAGTTGTATTTTTTATCCGTGGCAATGATGAGCTTCAAGAGACAAAAGCACAAAATGCAGCAAAAGCCTTGGAGCTAACAGACGCAACAGAAGAAGAGATATCGCAAGCTGGTCTTATAGCCGGTTTTTGTGGTCCAGTTGGGTTAAATAAAGTTGAGTTTTTTATAGATAACGAGCTAAAAGATAGCAAACAAATGATATGCGGAGCCAATGAAAAAGACTATCATTTTGTTGGTGTAAATATAACAAATTTCAACGAAGATAGATTTAAAGACTTAAGTCAAGTAAATGAAGGCGACAGATGTCCAAAATGCGGTGGTAAGCTAAAAATAAGCAAAGGCATAGAAGTAGGACATATTTTCCAACTAGGCGATAAATACTCAAGTGCTATGAATGCTACATTCTTAGATGAAAATGGCAAAGCAAAGCCATTTATAATGGGTTGTTATGGCATAGGTGTAAGTAGACTTATAGCAGTTATGATAGAGGCAAGCCACGATGATAAAGGATGTATCTGGAAAAAAGAGTGCGCTCCTTTTGATGGTATGATAGTTATATCAAATCTAAAAGATGAAAACTGTGTAAATTATGCAACAAAGCTTTATGAGCAAGCAAAAAATATCGGAATAAATGTAATGCTTGATGACAGAAACGAGCGATTTGGCGTAAAGATGAATGATTATGAGCTACTAGGTTTTCCTTATGCTATCATAGTTGGAAAATCACTAGCAGATGATGAAGTAGAGCTTATCCAAAGAGATGGGCTTATAAAGACAAAAATCAAAGCAAGCCAAGCGTTAGATGAGCTAAAAAATAGACTATGCTAATTAGACTTAAAAGCTCACTTTTTATACCATATATAATCGCAGAAACAGTATTTACGGTTATTTATATAAGCAATTATGGTTTTTTATCATTAGTTGGCGAAGTATTTTTAAGTGCTATAATTGGTTTTTTATTTATATTTAACATAGGCTTTTTCAACCTAACATCTAAGATAAATATGATAAAACCAAGCGATATTTTTAGCTCTATTGGTATAGGCATAGGTGGATTTTTGCTATTTTTACCGGGGCTTATAAGCGATACTTTTGGAATTATAGTTATAACAATAAGTCTTATTTACAAGCTAGTAAAAAAACCTGACTATAAACAAAATGAACGTGATTTTAGATATGATAGATATGATAACGAAGAAGAGATTATAGATGTTGAAGTTATTGATGACACTCATCACATTCGCTAGTATTTGCCTTGCTGATGTGAATTTTTATAATTTTTTAAAAAGAAATTATGAAAAAAACGAGAAACTAAAAGTTGGAAACATAAAAACAAACAAAATTCAAAAGCTACAAAATGGCTTTGACGCATATTTTGTTACACTTGATATAAATTTCAAACCATTAAACAGAAAAATATCAAAAAAAGATATTATATTTGTAAACAACGATCTAATCGTGACAGAAATTTTTGATACAAAAACAAAAATAAGTCTAAGAAACAAACTTTTAGGCGAAAAGATGAGTATAAACTTACGAAATTTCAAAAGGGATGCTATACATGAAAACGATCAAAATTGCTACTAGAAAAAGCATACTGGCGATGTGGCAAAGCGAACACATCAAGCAAAAACTTATAACACAGCATAAAGATTTAGATGTTGAGCTTGTAGGCATGACAACCAAAGGCGATGTTATCTTAGATACCCCTCTTGCAAAAATAGGAGGAAAAGGACTTTTTACAAAAGAGCTTGAGATTAGTATGCTAAACGGAGATACACACATAGCAGTTCATAGTCTAAAAGATGTTCCAGTTGAGTTTCCTGATGGACTTGTGTTGGCAGCCACTTGCTCCCGCGAAGATGTAAGAGATGCTCTTATATCTGAAAAATACAAACATATAAGCGAACTTCCAATAGGCGCAAAAATAGGCACAACAAGCCTAAGAAGAAGAATGCAACTTTTACTGCTAAGACCTGATTTAAAGATATTTTCTCTTCGCGGAAATGTCCAAACAAGACTTAAAAAGCTAAAAGATGGTGAATTTGACGCTATCATCTTAGCAAAAGCAGGGGCAAATAGACTAAACTTACAAAACGATGTTAGATATATAACGCCTTTTGAATTAGATGAGATGATACCATCTATGGGACAAGGCGCATTAGGCATAGAGGCTGTAAACAAAAAAGAGATAATACAAAAGATTGATTTTTTAAATGATGAAAAAACCATCATAGAAACAAAAATAGAGCGTGATTTTGTAGCGACACTTCAAGGTGGATGCCAAGTCCCTATAGGCATAAACGCCTTATTACAAAATGACACGATAGATATAAGAGCTATAGTTGGTATGCCTGATGCAAGTAAATACATAAAAGACAGTATAAAAGTAAGCAAGAGCGAGTATAAAGATATAGGCACTATACTGGCAAATGAATTTATAAAAAAAGGTGCAAAAGAGATATTAAAACAAGCTGAAATTATGGGCAATCAAATTTAATTTAGATATAATTCAAAAAAGCTAAGGAGTATAGATGGCAGATGAAGAAAAAGAAGTAAAAGAAGAAACCAAAAAAAGTGGTAAAGGGCTTATTATAGCAATTATAGGTGTAGTTATTGTTTTATTACTAGCTATAGGTGGTGTTATAATATTTTTATTATCAGGAGATGATGAAAACACACAAATGCAGCAACAAGTCTCTCAAACAGCACCAAAATCAAGAATGCCAGGCAAAAGAAGTAGCGACTATATGAATATGGGACCTATTTATCCACTTGATCAATTCATAGTGAATTTACTAAGTGAGAACGGCTCAAGATTTTTAAAAACAAAAATAGACTTAGAGCAAAGCAATGAATCACTTATGGCAGAATTAGACAAGAAAAAAGCACTTTTAAGAGATATCATCATACGAACTCTATCATCAAAGACATTTGAAGAAGTAAGCACAGCAAAAGGCAAAGACAAACTAAAAGATGAGATAGTAGGTAAGATAAATGAAGTTTTAAGTGATGGCTATATCAAAAACATATATTTTACTGATTTTGTGGTGCAATGATAGGTGTAGATATCATATCTATAGATAGAATTTCAAAGCTTAACGAGCGTTTTAAAGATAATTTTCTAAGACGCTTTTTAAGCGAACACGAGATATCTATAGCAAAAAATGATGCAAGTATAGCTGGTCTTTGGGCAGCAAAAGAAGCAGCAAGTAAAGCCTTGGGTGTAGGCATAGGTACTGAGTGTAGCTTTTTTGATATCATCATCACAAAAGATAAAAAAAACGCACCCATTATAGACTTTAGCGATAAAGTCAAAAAAAGCTTTGGCATAAAAAACTCAGCCCTTAGTATAAGCCACGATGGTGGTTTTGCTATAGCGGTTGTTGTAGTGCAAACATTAGACAAACCATAAAAGTTGCTTATAAAATATATCATCATATATTTTACTCGCTAGTAAATAAAATTTTAAAAATCAACAATAATATATTGTTCTAAAGAAAAAGTGGTAAGACATATTAACAATGCCTTACATTGTAAAAGCTATAAATTAGCTAAAGCTAACTCCGCTTCCTTTTATAATTTCTCCTATGAAGTAGCCATCTGTTTTTTGTAAAATTTCATCTGCATTTTGTTTTGATGCAACTATAACCATACCAACACCCATATTAAATGTTCTAAATAGTTCGCTATCATCAACATGACCTTTAAATATATCATATACTTTAGGTGTTTTAATAAGGCTTTTATCTATCTTAGCGCCTATACCATAAGGAAATACTCTTGGTAAGTTTTCTACCAATCCACCGCCTGTTATATGTGCTAGTGCATTTATTTTGTCTTTTGATTCTAAAAATTCTTTTACATAAATTCTAGTAGGTTCTAAAAGCATATCGGCTATACTTTTTCCATCTATCTTGTCATCTAAATTAAGCTTTGCTACATCTAGCACTTTTCTAGCCAAAGAGTAACCATTTGAATGAAGTCCACTAGATGGCAATGCTATCAATACATCACCCTCTTTTACAAATTTACTTCTGTCTATCTCATCTATTTCAGCCATTCCAACAGCAAAACCAGCTAGATCAAAATCATCTTTTTTATACATGGATGGCATTTCAGCAGTTTCTCCGCCTATTAATGCACATTGTGCGAGTCTACATCCTTTTGCTATACCCTCAACTACTATTTGTGCGCTTTTTATATCAAGTTTTGAAGTAGCATAATAATCCAAAAAGAACAAAGGTGTTGCAAAATTGCAAATTAAGTCATTAACACACATAGCAACCAAGTCTTGTCCAACATTTTCAAGGCGATTTGTATCAATAGCAAGTCTTAATTTTGTTCCAACTCCATCAGTAGCACCTAAAATAGCTGGATTTTTGTATCCAGTAGGAAGCTTAATAGCTCCAGAAAATGAACCAATCCCCCCAAGAACAAGTGGCGTAAAAGTTGATTTTACATGTGGTTTTATCGCATTTACAAAATCATTTCCAGCATCTATATCAACCCCAGCATCTTTATATGTTATCATCAAAACTCCTTATAAATTTGCTTGATTTTATCTAAAATTTGCTAAAATCGGATTAAAACTCAAGGCATAGTTGTGAATAAATTTAACAAAGCATACGTGGTAACAGGAACTATCGGTAGTGGAAAGTCAAGCTTTTGCAAGATAGTAAAAGAACTTGGATATGATGTTATTGATGCTGATAAGATAGGACATTTGATCTTAGATGAAAGCACAAAAGATATATCACAGATATTTGGAAAAGAGTTTATCAAAGATGACAAGGTTGATAGAGCAAAGCTTGGCGAACTTGTTTTTAATAACAAAAATGAGATTGAAAAATTAGAAAATTTCATACATCCAAAGATAATGGGCAGAGTTTATCTTGAATGTGAAAAAAATGAGTTAAAAAATAAGCCATATTTTGTTGAAATTTCTGTATTTTTTGAAAAATGTGGCGATAAGAGATTTAAAAATGTAGTTGTGGTTTATGCACCTGATGAGATTTTACTTGATCGTATATCAAAAAGAAACAACCTTACAAAAGAGCAGATACAAGCTAGACTTGATAAACAAATTGATATGCAAACCAAAAGAAAAATGGCTGATTATGTGATAGATAATAGCAAGGATTTTGATAGCCTAAAAGAACAAGCCAAGATATTTTTAAATCAGATAAACAAGGATATGCAGTGATAGTATCAAAATACAATGCAAGTGGAAATGATTTTGTTATATTTCATACATTTTTAACCAAAGATAGAAGCGAACTAGCTAAAAAAATTTGCGATAGACAAAACGGAGTTGGTGCTGATGGGCTTATTGTATTAAAACCTGGGATTGATAAAGATCATATTGAATGGGAGTTTTACAATAGCGATGGAAGTATCGCAAATATGTGTGGCAACGGCTCAAGAGCTGCTGCAAGATATGCCTTTGATAATGGTTTGGCGTATCGGAGTTTTTTTATAAAAACAGGTAGCGGAGATGTTGGTGCAAATGTATCTTTTGATGTCGAGGTCGAGCTTACAAGCCCTAAGATACTTAGTGATGATGTTATAGATGAGTTTGGATTTAAATGGTATTTTTATGATACTGGTGTGCCACATTTGGTTTGTTATGTGGATGATTTGGATAAGTTTGATATTGAAATTTGCAAACAACTAAGACACAAATATAATGCAAATGTAAACTATGCAAAGATTTTTAATGATGAGCTTTTTGTAAGAACTTACGAGCGTGGTGTTGAGGGTGAAACACTTGCTTGTGGAACTGGAATGGCTGCTTGTTTTTATGGAGGGATTTTAAATTTCAACCTTTCTAAAAAGATAAATGTGTATCCAAAAAGTGGCGAAAAGTTAGGCCTTGAGTTTAAAAATAACAAGATATTTTTTAAGGGCTTTGTAAAGCACTGTTTTGATGTAAATTTTGATATTTGATTTAAATTTACATCAAAAACTCAGCCAACATCGTCATTTTTACTCAAACCTAGCCTTATTATGCTATCTTGTAAAGCTGTTAGTGAGTGTTTTGTATTTGCATTTAAAGCTATCATTTCAGTTTATTTAGCTCAAATTTGTCACTCCCTCTTTTGCACTTTGAAACTTGTATGCTTATAGGGGCTTGATTTTCTTGTATCGTAAGCCATTTTGCATACAAGTTCTTATATTAGATAAAAACACTAAACAAACTTTACTTTAAAAATTACTTTTTAGACTAAAGCAAATTTACTTATTTAAAACCTTAAAAACTCTACTAACATCATCATTTTTACTCAAACTTAGTCTTATTATACTATCTTGTAAAGCTATTAGTGAGTGTTTTATATTTGCATTTAAAGCTATCATTTCAAGCTCTGATAGTTCAAATTTTTCACTCTCTACACCTAATGTTATTTTGCCTTTTAAAACTTGTATGCTTATAGGGGCTGGTGCTTGATGTTCTTTCATTATAGCTCCATTTTGCATACAAATTCTTATCTCTTTTGTATCTTTTGTTTCAAGCATTTTTGTTACTTCTATGTTGTTGAAATTTTCAACATTCCAGATTAATTTTTCCATTTTTTTCTCCTTTTTTTTATTATATTATTATAAAAAATTAGAAAAATCATTGATGAAAATTAAGTTTTTTGATAATGTTTTGCATAAATAATAAAAATTAAAAATTATATTTTAGATTTAAGTTTAATTTTACTATAAATTTACGTAAAAGTTATAAAATCAACAAAAATAAAATATTTTTTAAAGGAGAAGATATGGATTTTTCAAGAAGAAATTTTTTAAAATCCACCGCAACAGCTGGTGCTGCTGCAGCCTGTATTACACCTGGCTCATTGGCTAGTGTAGGGGCTGGTGCTTTAAAAGGTAGCGAGAATTTTACCAGAAGCTTTTGCGAGATGTGTTCTACTCGTTGTCCTATAGAGGGTCGTGTTATTGACGGTAAAAATGTTTTTATACAAGGAAACAGCAAAGCAAGCGGAACAAAAACTTCTATTTGTGCAAGGGGAGGCTCAGGACATAATCAGCTTTATGATCCAGAACGTATAGTAAAGCCTCTTATTCGTGCTGGAGAGCGTGGAGAGGGTAAATGGAGAGAGGCTAGCTGGGAAGAGGCTCTTGATTTGGTCGCTACAAAAATGAATGAGATAAAACAAAAATATGGCCCAGAAAGTTTTGTTTTTACCTGCAAAAGTTCAGACACACATAAACTTATGACAAATTTCGCACACTCTTATGGTTCGCCAAATGTATTTTCTCACCTTTCTTGCTGTCCTATCACATATCAAATGGTATGCTCTCATATGTATGGAGAAGCAAAACTAAAAAGAGACTATGGCAATGCAAAATATATAGTAAATTTCGGACATAATTTATTTGAGGGTATCGTTATATCTGATGCAAAAAAACTTGCAAAATTTGCTGATAAAAAAGATACAAAACTTTTAGTTTTAGAGCCTAGATTTAGTGTAATCGCATCTAAGGCTGATGAGTGGCTACCTGTAAAACCAGGAACAGATATAGCCTTTGTTATGGCTTTGATACATACTTGGATCAAAAGAGATACTTATGATAAAAAATTCATACAAGATTTTACGATAGGTTTTGATAAGGTTATTGAAGCTACAAAAGACACAACTCCGCAGTGGCAAGAAAAAATCACAGGCATACCAGCTGAAACTGTTGAACGTATAGCTACTGAAATTTACAAAGCCGCACCTAGAGTTATTATAGATTTTGGTCACAAAACTACCACAACTAGAGCTGAGTATATGAGAACTAGAGCTATTATGGTTGCAAATGCTATGATGGGTAACTGGGAGGTTAAAGGTGGTCTTTTTGGTGGCAAAAAAGCAAAAACATTTAACAAGCTTACCGGAACAAGCGATTTTCCAGAGATAACAAACCCTGATAAAAATTTCAAAGCACCAAAGATCAAGCGTATAGACTTTGCAGGAGAGGATGGAAAGCATAAATTTGTAGGTAAAAATCACGGTGTTTTGATGGATATAGCAGATAGTATTTTAAGTGAAAAACCATATCCAGTAAAAGGCTGGTTTAATATAAGATTTAACCACCTTATAAATGTCGCTGGCACGGATAAGAGCATAGAGGCACTTAAAAAATTAGATTTTATAGTAGTTAGTGATATTTACCTAAACGATATGGCTACTTTTGCTGATGTTATCTTGCCTGAAAGCACATATCTTGAAAGAGATGAGGGCATACAAGACAAGTCAAGTCAAAAACCAGCTTATATGATAAGAAATAAGATAGTAGAGCCTATCGGAGACACAAAAGATGGGGCTAGTATATTTAGAGAGTTAGCTAGAAAAATGAAAATAGACCAAAACTATACTTGGGATACTATAAGAGATTGGCGTATGCAACAAGTTAAAGGAAATGTAGATCTTCTCGCAACTCTTGAAAAAGATGGATATATCACTTGGAAAGTGCCTGGTATCTTATATAGAGAAAAAGATTCGGTTGATAAGTTTGTAAAAACATTTCCGTATGCTAGTAAATTTGTAGGCGAAAATGGGCTTATGGATACAATGGCAAAATTAAAAACAAAAAGTGGAAAGATAGAGCTATTTAGCGAAGATGTAGAAAAACAATTTCCTGGTTATGGTTGCTTAAATACAAATGATATAGATGTATTCGAAGGACATGAACTTTGTCTAACAAATGGTAAAACTCCTATTCATACAAACGGTCATACTCAAAATATTCCATTTTTAAATGATATGATGAAAAGCGCACCTATCTGGATAAACCCAAGAACAGCCGCAAAAAAAGGTCTAAAAGATGGTGATGATGTATTTTTACAAAACAAACACGGCAAAGAAAAAGGAAAAGTATTTATAACAGAGGGTATTAGAGAAGATACTTTGTTTGTATATCACGGATTTGGGCATATTACTCCAGGGATGACTAGAACTAACGGTATTGGAACAAATGATAGCAAGTTGCTTAATCCGGCCGAGGGTTTGGTTGCAGGAACTATGGTTACAAATGTCGGTGTTGATATAGTAAAAGCTTAGGGGATGATGATATGAAAAAATATTTAATGTTACACGATGAAAATTTATGCATAGGTTGTCAAGCTTGTTCGGTTGCTTGTAGAAGTGAAAACTCAGTTCCTAGAGGATTATATCGCTTGCAAGTTCATACCAAGATGATTGGAACTTTTCCGAATTTAAAGATGGATTTTTTACGACATAGCTGTGTTATGTGTGAAGATGCACCTTGTGTTGATGTTTGTCCTACAGGCGCTAGTTTTAAGACAGAAGATGGCGTAACACTCTTAAATCACAAAATTTGTGTTTCTTGCAAATACTGCATTTTAGCCTGTCCTTATGACGCTAGATTTGTTTTACCTGATGGCGAGATAGGAAAATGCACATTTTGCTATGAGAGTAGACTTGGTAAAGGCGAAGATCCAGCTTGTGTTAGTGTATGTCCTACTGATGCTCTTGTATTTGGCGACGCAAACGATGAAAACTCAGAAATTTCTAAAAAACTAAAAGAGAAAAAAGTTTATTATCCAAAAGAGCATTTAAACACACGACCAAGACTTGCTATGGTTGCAAACACTAAAGGAGAAAGCCATGAATAATATGTGGGGAAGTATGTTGCAGTATAATGAAATTTATTGGCCGTGGCCTATCGCCATTTATCTATTTTTGGCTGGTCTTAGCGCTGGCGCTATGATGGTAGCTATCATTCAAAGATGGCGTGATAAAAATGACGCGTGTTTTAAATCAGCCTCTTTGCTCGCACCGCTTAGCATAAGCATAGGTCTTGCACTTTTGGTTTTTGACCTTGGTAAGCCTTTCGATTTTTATTGGATTTTATTAAAATACAACTTTAAATCTGTTATGTCTATCGGTGTTGCTTTACTTTTATTTTATACACCTTTGGCTTTTGTGTATGCTATCTATGCATTTAGAGATGTTAAGTTTTTAGCTCCTTTTAAAAGCATTATAAACACCATCGCGAAAACAAGACTTCTAAATTTACTTGAACTACTCCTTTTTATTTTAGCTATTGGTGTTGGTGTTTATACCGGATTTTTACTAAGTGCCGTTAGCAAGATAGTTCTTTGGAACAACTATATACTTCCTATACTATTTTTGGTTTCAGGCTTTAGTTCTGGTATTGCAGCAAGTATATTTTTTGGAATTTTATCATTTAAAAACGATATAGACAAATCATCTATCGCCACACTTTTAAAGCTTGATTTATTTGCCATATTTTTTGAAATAGCCTTGATAGTGGTATTGTTTATGTTTGTATTTTCTACCAGCGAAAATGCAGCATTATTTGTAAAAAATGCTTTAACAACAGGAGGCATATCTGCAATATTTTGGATAGGTGCTGTAGGACTTGGATTATTAATGCCTATTTTAATAGACTTAACAGCATTAAAAGGGCATACTTATAAACAAGGTGTTATAGTTTTTAACACTTTTTTAGTTTTAGTTGGTGTCGTTTTACTTAGATGCTATATAGTTTATGCCGGACAAATTTTTACAGGAATTTAATGAGAATTTTACTGTTAGAAGATGATATAGAACTTAGCGAGAGTGTAAGTGAATACTTACACTCTCTTGGATATGAGGTTGATTCGGTTGCTGATGGAGCTTTAGCTTGTGATAAGATAGCAAATGGCTTTTACCATCTTTTTATACTTGATATCAAAGTTCCAAATATAAATGGCTTTGAAGTTATGAAATATATAAAAAACCTAGATATCCAAACCCCTATTATGATTATGACCTCTCTTGTTGATATAAACGATATGGCTATTTGCTATGAGTTAGGCTGTAACGAATATCTTAAAAAACCATTTGAGTTAGCAGAGCTTAAACTTAGAGTCGCAGAGCTTTTAAGAAAATATTACAATGTTGATGATAGAAATATTGTCTATCTAAACGAGGATTTTAGTTTTAATATACATAAAAGAACTCTATTTGATAAGAACAACAACGCGATAGATTTAAGCGCAAAAGAGTTACAACTTGTAGAGTATCTTATATCGCACTTAAATGTTTATGTTAGCATTGCGGACTTGATAGAAAATGTATGGGAAAACAAAAACATAGAAGAAGCAGATATCCGTATGCATATATTAAAGATAAGAAATAAAACATCTAGTAGTTTTATATCATCAAAAAGGCGTATAGGATATAAAATAGATGCTAAAAAAGCTTAAGATACCAATACTTGCATCTTTACTAATAATGCTTTTGTTTGTATTTAAGGGTTTTAACACCTTAAGTATAATCAACCAAGATGAAATTTTAAAAAATATCTTTTCAATTATGCGTTTTGAAGAAAAGGTAACTTACAATTTTATCTCAGATAAGACATTACCAAATTCAGTTATATACAACTATGCTATTTATGATACAAGCTTAAAGCCTGTATTTTCAAACTTATCAAAACAACCAAGTGATTTTAAATTTGTTACAATGCAAGAAGATGGTTATCTTTTTTATAAGAATTTCTTTTTTAAAGACAAAGTTCCTTATTTTATAGTTATATCTCAAGAAATTTCAAACAAGCACAATCTATTTATATTTCTTATAATGCTGGTTTTTACTCTTGTCTTGGTTGTTTTTATATTTTATACATTTTATATAGCAAGTGTTAGACCATACAAGCAAGCACAAAAATATATGAATAACTTTTTTAATGATGCTATGCACGAGCTAAAAACACCGCTTAGCGTGGCTAGTATAAACTTAGAAATGATAGGAATTACAAACAAACACACAAAACGTATACAAAATGCCTTAAAACAAATGCAGATAGCTTACGAAGATGTTGAATATTATATAAAAAAAGGGCATATTAAATTTCCAATAGAGAGTATAAATTTTAGTGAGTACTTAGAGCGTAGAGTTTTGTTTTTGCTCTCCATTGCTGACACAAAGGAAATTGTCATTCATAAAGAGATAGATAGTGATATATCTGTTTTGATGAGTAAATTAGCCTTACAAAGAATTATAGATAACAATATCATAAATGCCATAAAATACAGTCCAAAAAACTCAAAAGTGGTAGTTAGTCTGATAAAAGACAATGGCTTTGCTACATTTAAGATACAAGATTTTGGATACGGCATAAAAGATATAAATCGTGTGTTTAAAAGATATGAAAGAGAGGATTTAGTTCAGGGCGGGTTTGGTCTTGGACTAAATATAGTCCGAGAAATCTGCTTAAAATACGACATAAAATACAATGTAGTTTCAAAGCTAAATGAGGGTAGTATTTTTACTTATACTTTTAAGATATCTAAATCAACACTATAAAAATAAGTTTTTATCTGTCAATCACATAAAACATAAATTCAAATTTATTATATCTTAGTATGAAATTTACTAAGATTTTATCCAATAAAGCAAATCGCCAAATATTTTTTAGCACTAAAACACTTAATGTTTATATAGTATATTTAAACAATTTATAAAAATAAAATTTAGAAAGAAGTTTGTAGATGTTTGCGGATATGGTATCATAGCTTAAAATTATTGAGTGGTTTTTGCATTGTTAATATTATAATTATAAAAAGAGTTTTTGCATATGCTGGCTTAAAAATTTATGGTTTTTAATGTCAAATACAAATCGTATTTTATGGATATTTTAAAAGTTAGGAAAAATCCTAACTTTATTTGAATTATTTTAACAACTTAGCCTCATCTACAAACTTAGGCACACTTCTTACACCTGTAGCGAAGTATTTTTGTCTAAGTTTATCGATACTTTCAACCTCTTTATCGCTGACTGAGCCATCTTTAACTTCGTATTTTTCATCAAAGTATTTTCTTAGTATCTTGACCTTATCGCTATCTGATTTTGCTTTTGCTATATCTTTGTATATAAGATGTGCTTTTTGAAGAGAGCTTTTATCATGCACTGGTGTTATGATGATCTTTAGGTTTGTATCTTTTAGTGTTTTTTCTATCTCTTTTAATTCAGCTCTACAATAAGGGCATTCAGGATCACTAAACATAACTTTTGTAGGATTTTTATTATCTTTTCCTAGTGATATTATGTATTTTTTATCCTCTTCTTTATAGACTTTTGCAAGATTTTTTTCTAGCATTTGCTCGCCAAAAGATGCCTTATAGCTCATACCTTTTTTGACATCTATCACATCAGGAAATACATAATCCCCTTTTGTAAAAATCACATCGCTTTGAGTAACCTTACCATCGCTTATATTTACAATAACACTTTCTATACCCGATGAACTATCTAGCGCTTTTCTTTCTTGCACAGTAGCTTTAAGGTTTTCTGGTAAAACATTACCATAAAACTCAATTATTTGTGTGTCATTAGCACCAAATGCAAAACTAGCCGCGACCAAACTTGTCATCAAAACTTTTTTCATTTTTTTCCTTTTTAAAAATTTTTAAATTTATTATATTTGATTCTTTTAAATGTCTTTTAAATCTCTTATAAAATTTATTCTAACATATAGCCTAAACATAGTTTTGTCTAGCTATGTTTAGGGCAGGTATCACCACTTAATGCTTGACATACCAAGAGGTATGCCTGTTATGACTTCAGGTGTGTATTCTGTGATAAGAACAGGAGTTGCCGAACTTCTATCTTGACCGACTATTTTATTTGTTTTTTGTATGTATTTAAACTGCGTACTCATTATATTTTGAATGCTTTTGTATTGTATTATCTTTTGGCATAAAGGATCGCGCTTAGTCGCTTCGTTTTGTGTTATCTCTAGATATGAAGGTGTGCTATTTATCTTATCTTCTGGTATAAGTCGTATCTTTATACACTCTTTGCCATTAGTCATAAGATAGTAGTTGCCATTATATTCATTTTTCCTTATAGCACGAACGTTTGTCATATCTTCTAAGTTATCAGATAAACTTACTCGGGATGTATAGTGCATACCTATATCGCTTACAAAGGTGCTTAGGTTTTTGGCTGTATTTACTATCTCCGCATCATCTCTTGTTGCTAGAAATTTAGGAACAGCTATTGCCGATAATACACCAAGTATAACTATAACAAATACAAGTTCTATCATAGTAAAAGCTTTTTTCATCTTCAAACCTCATCTATCCAAAATTATGCTTAGTTTTTAAAATTTCGCACCGCTTCCAGTACCAAGTGAAAATTCACCAGCACCACTAAGAGAGCTTTCTTTCTTTGTATTATCATAAAAGCTAAATTTCCTGCTTTTTAGTTCCACTATACTTTGAGATTTTAATATCTTTTGACAAAAACTATCAGACGCCTCTTCTCCATCTTCTAGTTTTAGGTGTATAGGTTTTTCGCCACTCTCTTTGACAAGAGTTATCTTCATACATTTTTTACCGGCTGAAAGTATGCTGTTGTTTTCCCAGCCATATCCATATAAGACACGGACATTTGTCATATCTTTGAGATTTGGTGCTATATCTGATCTAGTAATATAATACATACCGATATCACTTATGATGGTGTTTACATTTGTTAAAGTCTTTACTATCTCAGCATCATCTCTTGTAGCCATAAGTTTTGGTATAGAGATAGCTGCTAGTATGCCAAGTATCACTATAACAAATACAAGTTCTATCATCGTAAAAGCTTTTTTCATAAATCCCTTAGCTTAGTAAAATTATGTTTATATAATCTTTTATCTTAGCATAATTTATGTAAAAATGATATAAATTTTGATATTCAAAAGTTTGATCAAGATTTAATTGAGCGGATTCATATTAAGATATAAAAAGTATTAAGCACAGCACATTGAGTGAGTTTTATAACCTAGTTAAAAACTAGGTTATAAAATATTTATTAGTAAACTATTCCACTTCCACCAAGTTCTATTGTTTTGCCATTATTGTTGGTGGCGTAAGTTATATTGCCATTCTCGCCAACAGTACCACCTAGAAGCTCGGCTATACTTCTCATCTTATAAAGTTTAGAACATATAGCTGCCGCTAAATCAGTTCCTTTTGATATAGTCAACGTTGCTCCTGTTGCTGGTGTTGCTGTTGCATCTGTTGCTTTTGTTCCAACCACTTTTATACATTTTTTTCCTGCTGAAATTAACTCAGCGGTTAAATTAGTTTTTTCATCTACTTGAACATTTGTCATATCTTTTATTTTACTGGCTAATTCACCTTGTGATGTATAGTAAGATGTAATGTCACTTACAAGTGTAGTTAAGTTTGTGGCTGCTTTTGCTACTTCAGCATCATCTCTTGTAGCTGTTAGTCTTGGCACAGCAACAGCTGCTAAGATACCTAATATAACGATCACGAAGATCAATTCGATCATAGTAAAACCTTTTTTCATGGTTTCTCCTTTTGTAAAAATATGCAATACCTTATATACATTTATATAAAGCATTTGGCGAATTATACTAATGAATTATTAAAATATTATTAATTTTAAATATTATATTACATATCTTTGCTTACTTAAATGCCTTTTGCGTGATAGATAAAACACAAAAAATATTTTATAAAATAGCTCTAAAACCAGGATACATATTTATACTTTTGATATCAATAAAATAGAAAATATGACATAGCTATAGGAGACCTTATAAATGCTGTATTTACAAAAAACCCAAATAAACAAAGTGGTTTATATTTTATAGTTTTAAAAATTTGGTAGAGTTTTAGTCTATCTACATGTATATACAAGATTTCATTATCACTTAATGATTTATGCATAAAGTCTCTCTTTGCTTAGTTGTATCCAAAATGTTTTTTGAATAGCTATAGCATTGAATTATCACTTCCTATTAAAAATTATCAATGTATTTGTGTTTAAAAACACATCTATATCATCTGTCTTACTTAAAACGAAAATTATTAGAATTTATCAAATTTTAAAGCGCTGTCCTATTTGTCTATTTGCTTCTATGGATCTTGTGATTTCATTGTTAACAATTCATAATAAATAAAACTCCTAGTCATTGCTCTTAATACAATCAGGCTTATGTCCTATTTAAAGCATCTATTGGATTTAGCTTTGAGGCATTTTTAGCTGGCATATAACCAAAAATCACACCGATAGCGGTAGATGTAACAAGTGCTACTATTATAGATGTATTTGAAAATATCATCTTATATCCCAGCAAATCATCAGCAACATATCCTACAAAATAAGAAAAGCCTATACCTATACTTCCTCCAACTATACATAAAAGCACAGCCTCTATCAAAAACTGTTGGAGTATATCTCTTGCATAAGCCCCTATCGCCATTTTTATACCTATCTCTTTTGTCCTTTCAGTAACCGAAACTAGCATAATATTCATAACACCTATACCACCAACGATAAGGCTTATAAGTGCTATGCCTGAGATTAGGATTTGCATTGTTTGGATAGTCTCTTCTACGGCTTTTTTTATGGTGTCACTATTTCTTGTAAAAAAGTTTTTTTTGCCGTGCTTTGCACTAAGCAATGCTATGATGTTTTTTTCCGCTATTTGAGCATTTACATCATCTTTTACACGAACTGTTATTGAGTTTATATATCTACTTCCTGTTAGGCGATTTATAACACTTGTATAAGGGGCATAAATTCGCAAAATACTATTATCTCTATAGCCATCATCTTCATCCAACACACCTATAACGACAAAGGGTTGTCTGTTAAAAAGCACCTTTTGTCCTATCGGGTCTTTACCTTTAAAAAGCTCTTTTACACTATTTTGATCTATGACTATAACTGAGGCTGATTCTTTTACCTCTTCTGGTGTAAAGGCTCTTCCTCTTTTTAGCTTTAGCCCATTTACTTCGAGTCCTTGCTCTCCACCACCGCTTAAACTAGCAGTAAGCGAAACCGAACCATAGGTTACAACTCCGCTTGTGTATGTGTTTGGGGTAACGGCATCTAAAAAAGCTTGTTGCTTTAGCACCTCAACATCGCTTATAGTTAGACTTCTAACTCGGTTTGAGCGCAGATCTCCAAAACCCCTGCCCGGGTATATATCTATCGTATTAGTGCCTATTTTGCGAATTCCAGCAAGTATCTCTTCTTGAGAGCCTTGTCCAAGTGCTACCACACTTATGACAGCTGTTATGCCTATGATGATACCAAGCATAGTTAAGATACTTCGCATTTTGTTTGCAAGCATTGCAGACACTGACATCTTAAAACTCTCAACCACCCTATCTTTGAAGGCTAAAAGAGATGGTTTTGATTTTATATCTTGTTTTTTATACTCAGATATTTTTTCATCTTTTGTACTATCTGATATGATAAGTCCGTCTTTTATCTCAATAACACGACTTGCATATTGTGCTATTTTGGGGTCGTGGGTTACTATTATTATCGTATGGCCTTGCTCGTGTAGCTTAGTAAGTATATCCATAACTACCAGTCCGCTTTTGCTATCTAAAGCCCCTGTTGGCTCATCTGCGAGTATGATCTCGCCACCATTTTGCAAAGCCCTTGCTATACTAACTCGTTGTTGCTGTCCGCCTGATAGCTTATTTATAGCATTTTGAGATTTTTCACTAAGTCCTAGTGTTTGTAAATTTTTTAGCGCTCTTTCTTCTCTGCTTTGCTTACTCTCTCCTGCATATATGCTAGGAAGTGCTACATTTTCAAGCACATTTAAACTTCCAAGGAGATTATACTGTTGGAAGATAAAGCCAAACTTCTTTCTTCTTAATCGTGCTAATTCATCTTTACTAAAACTAGAAATATCAGCATTATCAAGCTTGTAAACACCGCTTGTTGGGCTATCAAGACAACCTAGGATATTCATAAGTGTTGATTTACCGCTACCTGACTGACCTATGATAGCAACCATCTCGCCTCGTTTTATCTCAACACTTACACCTTTTAAGGCTTCGAACTCATTATCACCTATTTTAAAGCTTTTGTGTATATTTTCTAGTTTTATCAAGTGATTACCTTTTTATATCTTGAACCATAGAGTTTATTTCAGACTCTGAGCCTGAGCTTGTTATAACGTTATCGCCTACATCTATGCCACTTATTATCTGAGTACTTAGGTTGTTACTTATGCCTACTTTGACTTCCCTTTCTTCCACCACATCGCCCTGCTTTAAAATGCTTATAAATTTCTTATCGCCTTTTTGCTTTATAGCAAAAGCTGGGACTATCACAGCATCTTTTACCTGTGCTACATCTATGCTATTTTGAGTACTCATACCTATCCTGAGAAGTCCTGATGGATTATCAACTATGCTTTGAGCATAGTAATAAACGGCATTTTCCAAACTTGATCCATTTGTTGAGTATCTACCGTTGCTAAGTGTGGTTAGAGCTGGGTCTATAGAGCTTATTTTTGCACTAAAAGTTTTATTTGGTTCGCTTAGTATGGTATAGCTTACATTTGCGCCAACTTTTATTTTTGTTATATCGCCCTCTGCTATTTGAATTTTCATTTTTACGCGACTTAAATCGGCTATATTTACGATAGTTGGTGCTGATTGGACACTATTTAATGTCTGCCCCTCCTCTACCGCAACAAAAACTATAGTTCCATCTTTTGGTGCTACTATCTTTGTATAACCTAGGTCTATTTGGGCTGTATTTAGGGCTATTTTGGCTTGTTTTATCTGAGCTTCAAGCTCGGATACTTTTGCCTTTATAGAAGCATAGGCTGATTGTATATCTTCTAAGTTTTGCTTGCTACTAGCACCTTTTGCAAAGAGTGATTTTATACGATTTAGCTTATACCCTACCGTTTGTTTTTCTACCTTTGCGCTATTTAGCTGGGCTTCATATATAAAAAGCTGGGCTTTTCTATTATCCACCATATTTTGCTGGGTTGAGCTGTCTATCTCAGCTATCAAATCGCCTTTTTTTACATTATCGCCAAGCTTTACATATAGCTTTTTTATCTGCCCGCCAACTTGCGCGCCTACATCAATAAGCTCTGTTGCAAATATCTCTCCACTGGCTTCAACTTTTTTTGTAAGTGTTCCTAGCTCTGCTTTTTGAGTTATATAGATGATTTTTTCATCTTTTTGAAAGTAGTTTTTATATACCCAAAAGCCAATGGCTGATAATAATATACAAGCTATTATGATTTTAAATAATTTTTTCATTTTTTCCTCTTTTATTAGCTTTTATATGAATTTTAGTAGCAAAAATTAAATATTTTTTAAAATCGCCAAATAAAGATAATTCAAATGCAAATAAAATTTTAAAATTATATATATTTAACCCTATATTTGATAAAATTTTAAAAATAAAAAACAAGGCAATAATAATGAAAATTTTAATAACAGGAACAGCTGGTTTTATAGGATTTCATCTAGCAAACTTCCTATCTTCAAGGGGAGATGAAGTATTTGGGATTGATAACATAAATGACTATTATGATGTAAACTTAAAACTAGCAAGGCTAAAAAATGCTGGTTTTGATACAGATGAGATAGAAGAAAACAAGCTAATAACATCAAAAACAAAACAAAATTTAAAATTTATAAAAGCTGATTTGTGTGATTTTGATACTTTAAAAAATCTATTTGAAAAAGAAAAATTTGATTGTGTTGTAAACCTAGCAGCACAGGCTGGAGTTAGGTATTCGCTTATAAATCCAAAGGCATATATAGATAGCAATATAACGGGATTTGTAAATATTTTAGAGTGTTGCAGACACAATGAAGTTAAAAACTTGGTATATGCGAGCTCTAGCTCTGTATATGGGCTAAATACAAATATGCCTTTTTCTACACACGAAGCTGTAAATCATCCTATAAGCTTATATGCTGCAAGTAAAAAAAGCAATGAAATGATGGCACATACTTATAGTCATTTGTTTGGGTTACCTACAACCGGCCTTAGGTTTTTTACAGTTTATGGTCCTTGGGGAAGACCTGATATGGCTCTTTTTATGTTTGTAAAATCAGCCATTGAAGGAAAGGCTATAGATGTCTTTAATCACGGAAAAATGAAAAGGGATTTTACATATGTAGATGATATAGTAAAAGGCATAGTAAAGTGTGTAGACAATCCAGCAAAGCCAAATCCATCTTGGAATAGTAACAATCCAGACCCAGCAACATCAAGTGCACCATTTAAAATATATAATATAGGCAACAATAATCCAGTAGAACTTATGGAGTATATCAAAGCTATAGAGATAAGACTAGATAAAGAGATCAAGAAAAACTTTTTACCTTTACAAGCTGGAGATGTTCCTGCTACATTTGCTGATGTGAAAGATTTGGTTGATGACTTTGAATACAAACCAGACACTAGTATAAATGATGGGGTTAGAAATTTTATAGATTGGTATTGTGAGTTTTATGGCATAAAAATATAATTTTATGCCATTTATTAATTTATTTTGTTATGGTGTGAGAGAGTTTGTCTTGAACTTCACTTATCTTTGATACTATGTTGCAGTCTTGAGCATTATATCTCTTTGCTGTTTGCTTGATATCTTCATAAGCCAAGATTGTCTTATCTTGGTTTTTATATATCAAAAACTTAAGTGGTAACTCTAAGGCTATCTCGTTCGAACATTGCATTAGCAGTGTTCCCACCTTTGGCGATCCAAAAATTATAACAGTTGTATCACTCATATCAAGACCAACATCTTTTGCAAGTTTTGAATGTTGTATAACATCAAAAACTTTTAACTCTTTGCTTTTTAAAATTTCAAGAGCTTTTTTTGTAGTCTCATCAACACTTAAATTTGTTTGTAATTTTATTAAATTTGAGCTAGAAAAAGCCAAGCAAGTAAACAATGCCAAAATAAATATTTTTTTCATAAAAACAACCTTTTAAAGAATTTAAATCATATTAACATAATTTAATAAAATTTTAATTATTAAAATTTCTCAGCAAATAAAACAGCTTCAAGAGGATTGTTAAATATTTTATCATTTGTTTGTGATAAAATTTCATAAGTGCTATAACCGCAAGTAAGACTTAAAGGTATCACACCTGCATTAATGGCAGCACCTGTATCAAGAGGAGTATCGCCTACCATAAATGATATTTTTTTATACTCAGGGCTATTTTTATTAAGTTTTGTAAGTGCTAACTCAACAGGCTCTGCACTTGGCTTAGGATTTACTACATCATTTCTGCCAACAAATACAGCAAAGTATTTTCCTATCTCAAGATTATTCAAAAGAGGTGATAAAAATTTAGAACTTTTTGTTGTAACCACACCCAAATCAGCAAATTCATATGCTTTCATCACAGCTTGTTTTGCATAAGGCAAAAGTATTGTCTTTGGTAGATAGACATTTTTATAATGATCTCTATAAACATTAAAATAATTTTGCACCATATCCTGCTTAACACCAAGGCCTAAAAATATGTCTTCTAGGGTATATCCTATAAGCGACTTTGCTTTTTCTTCATCTAACTTCATCTCGCCATAAAAATCAAAAGCAACTTTAAAGCTTTCAAGTATAGCCGGAGTAGAGTCTATTAAAGTCCCATCTAAATCAAATAATATAGTTTTTTTCATGTGATTAAAAAAGGTTGCTAAATAGCAACCTTAAGAATTACTTATTAAAAGTAGCTTCAACGCGTCTGTTTTCAGCGCGTCCTTCTTTTGTGTTATTAGGAGCTACTGGACGTGTTTCACCATAACCAACTGTTTTGATTTTGTTTGCATCTACACCAAAGTATTGAAGTGCTTGAGACACAGCATTTGCTCTTTTTTCAGATAGTTTTTGATTATAAGCTTCTGCACCAACGCTATCAGTATGACCTTTTAGCAATACTCTGTAAGCTGGATTTTCAGACATAAACTCAGCTACTTTTCTAATCTCTTCTGCATAAGATGCATTAACTTTATAGCTATCAAATGCAAAGTTTACATCCAAATCTCTAAGTATTATAACTTTTTCACAACCATTTTCATCAACAACAACACCTGCTGGAGTATTTGGACATCTATCTAATTCATTTATAACACCATCGTTGTCATCATCCATAGAAACAGACTCAACCATAGGTGTTTGTTCAACCACGATAGGTTCAGGCTTAACCATAGGTGCCGGAGTGTTTTTAGCATCTAAGCCGATTGCAAATCCAAGTGTGTAAAACCAGTTGTGATCACCATGATCAAATTTGATAGCATCTTTAGCCTCTGCCTTTAAAGCAAAATTGTCTGTAACTTGAAATCTAAGTCCTAGACCATACTCACCAAAACCGCCTCTTTCATTTGCAATAAATTTTTTAGATATATCTTCATATCCAGCACCAACAAGACCATAAGCACCAACATTATCGCTAAAATCAATTAAATTCTTAACAACATCAGCATGATATCTTGTAACGTGACCTTTTCTTGTCACATTTTTTTTTGTTTTAGAATCCATTATAGTTTCTTTTATATTACGAGTATAATTCATGCCTATTTGAATTTGATCAAAAAACATATCTTCTAAATTTCTAGCCGCTGTAATTCCGATATTAAACTGATCTCTTGTTAAATCTAAATTTCCCTCTGATCTAACTCCACCAACTGTAGGAGTTACCTCATAATTATAAGCCATGTCAGCTGCAAAAATAGCACTTGCAGAAACTAAAGCTAAAGCAATCTTTTTCATAATTAAAGCCTTTCAATAAATTGTAATTTTTGTGTAAGTATCAATTATATCAAAAAATTGTAAATAAATTATTTGGGTTAAATTAACAATACAGATCAAACTATATCAATAAGCCTATTCTTGCGTTGTTTTACAACCCCAATTATCCTAGAGTCCTCGTAACCGCAATCAATAAGTCTTTGTAAAGCTTTTTTACAATCTTTTTCGCTAACAGCCAAGATAAGTCCTCCTGATGTTTGGGCATCAAAAAATAAAATATCAACATCTTTGTTTACAAACTTAGAACAAAAATCTCTATTTTTATAGCTTCCAGCTGGAACAAAACCCATATCAGCCATATCTTTTGCACTTTGAATTACAGGAACCTCTTTTTCAAAAATTTCAAACGATATATCATCTCTTCCCATTTCGCTAAGATGTCCTAAAAATCCAAAGCCAGTAACATCAGTGCAAGCATTTACACTTATATCACACATAGCATCCACTGCATAATAATTAAGCCTAGACATAACATCTACAGCCTCTTTTATCTGAGATTCGTTTAGCATATCTGCCTTTATACAAGTGCTTAAAACCCCTGTTCCAAGTGGCTTTGTAAGGATCAAAACATCTCCAATTTTTGCGGTATTGTTAGCCCAAAATTTCAAAGGATGGCATACTCCAAGAACACTAAGACCATAATACATCTCAGTTGTTTGAACACTATGCCCACCGACAATAACACCGCCGCACTCTTTTACCTTATCAAGTCCGCCTTGCATTATCTCATCAAGCACACCTGTATCAAAGTTGCAACTATCAAAGCCAACTATATTAAGAGCATTTGTAACCCTAGCTCCCATAGCAAAAATATCACTTAGTGAATTTGCTGCTGCTATCTGACCATACAAAAACGGATCGTCTGCAACTGGTGTTATAAAATCCAAGGTTTGAACCAAAGCAAGTTCATCATTTATCAAAAATACACTTGCATCTTCGTTGTTTTTAATACCTGTTAATAATCTTTCATTTCCAAGGCTTAGCTTATCTATGCTTTTGTTTAGACCCGACGGGTCAAGCTTGGCAGCTCAGCCCGCAGAACGAACAAATTTTGTTAGTTTTTTATTGTTGTATATCATAATTTAATCATCTCGTAATTACTTAGCAAATCAGCTATCTCATAAGCATTACTAATCTTACCAACTCCAAGCTTATCAACCAAACCATAAGCCTCTAAGCAACTTCCGCAACTAAGCACTTCAACACCTATACTTTCAAATTTTTTCAAAACTTCAAACGAAGCCGATGCTCTATTTGTAGTCATTTTAACAGCATTGTTTACACATAAAATAGCATAAGGTTTGTTATCTACTTGCAAAAAAGCACCAAGTAGCTTTGATAAAAGCACTTCGCCTACAACTCCGCTTCCAGCCTTATCTTCATTTAGATATATTACTTTTTTATTTTTTAAAGATAAATTGCAATCATAATCAGATATATTTATATCTGTAATTTTTGCTTTTTTATTTAAAACTATCTTTTTCTCATCACCATTTAAGTTTTCCACAACAAATTCTTGTTGTAGAGAGTTTAAAAAACGAGAGATGTTTTCAAACGGCGCTTTTTCATTTACTAAAATTTCAAGCTTATCGCCATCTTTTATCTGCTCTAGTTGTTGTTTTGTTCTTATAACAGGTTCAGGACATACAAGCCCCCTACAATCTAATTGCATTTTATCTCCTATTTTTATTATAAATTTCATTTTACAATTATACTTAAGCACATTAAATAAAAAAGCATATTTTGTAAGTTTAAAATTTCCAAAGTGATATAATATCAAAAAATAAAAATCATGTTAATTAAATGTATAAAAAAAATTGCAAACACACTTTTTGGCAATAATCATGTTTTCATTATTTGTTATATTTGATATCATAAAATTTAACTCATTAATTCAAGTATATAGTTTAAAATGGAATTTTCCTTGTTTTTACAAACAAAGGATATGGTCGTATTTTTATATTAACACTAAATTATTTATATATTCTAAAAATCAATATACCTAAATTTGATAAAAAACCAAACAAACAGTTAAAATAGAATTATTTGGTGTTATATACGATTAAATTTCTTAGAATTATAAATAAAAAGAGTAATTAGTTAAAAGATAGAGAGTTTTTCTCTATCTTTAGTTTTTTTGTTTTGTTTGTATTATTTGTTTAAACTAGCTTCAAGCATCCAAATGCTTTTTTCATAGTTAGCTATCTTTTCTTGAGCATAAGCTTGAGTTGTAGTATCGCCATCAGCTAATTCATCTAATTTTTTAAACTCACCTAATAGGTGCTTATAATCAGCTAATACTAACTCTAATACTTCTGTTGGAGTATAGCTATCTTTTGGAGTATGTGTTATATGAGACATCTTTAATAATTCATCACCTTTTACTATAGCTTTGCCGCCTAGCATTATAGCTCTTTCAGCAACATCATCAAACATATCATGCATATCTTCATAAGCTTGTTCTGTATATTCATGTATACTATAAAACTGAATTCCCTTTACATTCCAATGCAAATCATGAAGTTTTATATATAAAGCATGAGTATCAGCTTGTATTTGATTTAATTGAGCGATTACTTTTGACATTTTGTCTCCTTTATATCTTTAATAAATTATTAAAATTATATCACAAAATATTTAATACATCATAAATTAAATAATAAAAATTATTGATTAATAAAATTAATTATTTTATCTTATACCCTACACTTCCATTATAAACTATATCTTCTGCTTTTATATCATCGTTTTTAAGCATATCGCTTATATCTATCTTGTCTTTATCAAACTCAATATCTTCTTGATATGTATAAGCCATAGCCACAGAGCTAACACCGCTTATAGATTCTAACTCTTTAAATTTCTTAACCTCTTCATTTACACTATCTACAGTTATAACGGCTACTATTTTAATCCCTTCATAGGTTATAATCTCACAATCTTTTACCTCTTTTACTCTAGCCAAAACCTCATCAACCAAATTAGGCTTATCTATATATATAATCACACTTGAAATATTCAATCTATCCTCCAAAATAATAATTTTTTGTCGTAAGCGGTAGTTATAAGCTTGTTGTTGCTTATAAAAATAATATCATTTATAGCATCTTGCTTTGTATTTAGAGTGGTTATTTTTGATAAATTTCTTGTGTTTATTATATCAACATCGTTTAACTCTCCATTCACAAAAGCACCGATATTAGAATCAAGGCTTAAGCCAACGGCATAAACTAAAAATTCAGTCTTTATTTTATCCATCTTTCCATCTTTATAAACACCCGCAAACTTATCAACACTACCGCTTATCACAGTATCGTTTTTAAAATCAATACTATATATTTTATCTTTATGAATATCTAGTGTATTTATAATCTTATCTTTTAAGATGTCATAAAAATAAACCTTACCACCCTCAGTTGCAACACAAAGCATTTTTTTGTCAATACTTAATTTCATATCTGACATAGAGGCTGTGGATAGTTTGGTATTTTTATAAATTTTATTATCATTCAAGCTCAAAAAATAAAGCTCGTTACTAAGCGAGCCTAAAATCACACTTGTATCATCTAAAAAATAGGCTTTTTTTATAGACTGGTTTTGAAGTTTTTGTTTAGTAGCTATACCATTTTTTACAAGATAAATAATCCTGTCGCCAAAATCACCTTCTGCTAAAACAATCACTTTGCCATTAAGCTCATCTATGCTTAAGACCTTGGGATTGTTATTGTCATTAAAAAAATTCTTTATCTTTTTTAAAGTTAGTATATTTGTAAATTTATCATTTTTGATATCATAATCCATTACCAAGCCATCATCTGTAGCTATATAAAGATTATCATTTACAAAAGCTACATTTAAAACATTTGCATTCAGCTCTAAGGTTTTATAAGGAACTTGCAAAACATCACAAAAAGCAAAAATCATAGATATACAAATACAAAAAACAATCTTCATACTGCCCTCATTGATATTGAACTTTTAAAACATACATAAAAACATTCGCCACAATTTACACATTTATCATTTATCATAGGTCTAAATACACCAAAAAAGTTTATGGCATTAAACCTACAAACATCTTGACAATTATAACACATAACTCCATTCCAAGCTAAGCAAGTGCTTGTATCTATACTTGTTTTTGCTATTATTTTTGAAGGATTGTTTATATTTAATACACTTGTTTGATTTTGCTCACAAGCTAAGGCACAATCTTTACAAAAATTACAACCAAGCTCTTTAACTTCAAAAACAATCCTATCTTCTTTTAAGCTAAGAAGCTCTCTATCGCAGCTATCAACGCAAGGCGCCAAACAATCTTTACAATCAAACTCTCCACTAAAATAAGGTGGAGTTATAAATTTGGGTGCATTTTTATCTGCACCCAAAAATTTACCAAATAGCTCTCTACGTTGCACTTTTAGCGAACACCATCATTTAAAATTTCAAGCAAGTTTGACTTTGTTTTTGAGTCTGGATTTCTAAAATCGGCTTTGAAATTATTTTTAAAAGGCGTATCAGTATTTGCTTGTGGCACATGGCAAGTTGTGCAAACAAATCTCTCATCATCTAACACACCCTGTAAATCTTTTTTATTTCTTATATCATAAAGATGAGAAGCTGGTATAGCTGTAGCTCCGCTATCAGCTGCAAACTCAGGCATATGACAAGTAACACACATATTCATATCTTTTGTAATAGGCACTAAACCCTCCGTATCATGAGGTATAAAAGGTGGTGCATTTTCAAAAGAACGATCAAACTTTTTTGATTCCCCAGCTGGAGCAGCCGTCCAATTAATATCTTTTAATACCACATCTTTTTCATTAGAAAGCTCAACCTTTCTAATGCCTATTTCTGTATCGCTAACAGTTTTTGAAGGCATATCACAAGCAGCCATCAAAAAAACTAAAATAGCTGATGATATTATTTTAATTTTCATTTTTTCTCCTTAAATTTCTAATACTAAATTTCAAAGCGTTGTCATCACAAACATCTATACAACGCCCACAGCTTATACACTCTGTGTTTTTAACAAAATCGCTACGTCTACCTATCATATCTAAAACCTGAACTTCAGGACATACTATCTTGCATTTATTGCATTTTGTGCAATGGTCTAAGTCATGAGCAACACGAATAAAAGAAAATCTAGAGATAATTGCATAAAATGCTCCAAGAGGGCATAAGTGCGAACAAATTCCTCTTTGCATTATAAACATCTCAAAAACAATAATGCATAAAATAATGCCAAAAACAGAAGAGTTTAAAAATATAATAGCTCTAGCTAATAAACCTATATAACTCACACTTTCAAAAGCAGCAAAAGATAGCATAAAAGAAAAGATAAGAGTAAATAAAAGCAGAAAATATCTAGTTTTTTTGCTTAAATTTAATAACTTTTTTTCTTTTTCAAAGCCAAGTTTTTGCCTAAGTTTAAAAGCTATATCAACAAATAAATTTACAGGACAAACCCACGAGCAAAAAGCCCTTGGTGCTATCAAAGCATAAAATATAAATACAATAAAAGCCCCAAAAATAGCACTAAGTCCTACACTAAAACCAGCCAAACTTAGCTGCAAAACAGCAAAAGGATCGCTTAAAGGTATTGTGTTTAAAATCAAAGATGAACTAAAATCGCCTTTTAAAAGACTTAGCCCATAGTAGTTGCTAGATATAAACAAGACAAGTAAGGAAATTTGAATAAATCTTCTAAAAAATAAAACTTTCATCAAAATTCCTCATCATTTAAATAATCAATTGCTTTTTTACTGTCAAGTTTTATATCTGTGTTTGTATCATTAAGTCTATTTTCATCTTTGCTATCCCAACCTTTTATATAATTATCGCCTACTTTACCAACGACTTTATCTCGTGGCATTACTACGATAGCTGGGTCTTGTGTGATACAAACCCTTTCACAAAGCCCACATCCAGTGCAAATATCGCTATCAACAACAGGAAGTAAAAATGCATGTTTTTGAGTTCTATCATTTCTTTTGTATTCAAGATATAAGGCCTTATCTATATACGGACAGGCTCTATAACAGGCATCACACTGAATACCCCAGTAAGCAACACAATGCTTCATATCAACAACAGCTACGCCTATCCTTGACTTACTTGCATCTAATTTATCATTAGTGCTAACTAAGCTTGTATCTAAGGCACTTGTAGGACAGGCTGCAACACAAGGCAAAGAAGGACACATATAACAAGGTGTCTTTCTTGGTTCAAAAAATGGAGTGCCTACCGCAATGCCATCTTTTACATCTGCTAGTTTTAATGTATCAAATGGGCATTCAACAACACAAAGCCCACAACGAATACAGCTTTTTAAAAACTCGCTTTCTTGCTTTGCTCCTGGTGGGCGAAGAAGAGTAGTGCTTTTGGCACTAGCTACTTGCTTAAATATAAATCCACCAGCAACACCAAGCGCTATGCCTTTTGCTGTAAATTTTAAAACTTCTCGTCTATCTAGCAAGATTAAGCCTTGTAAATTTTAACTGCACATTTTTTATAATCAGTTTCTTTTGAAAGTGGACAAGTTGAATCTAATGTAACTTTATTTATAAATACATTTTCATCAAACCAAGGCACATAAACAAGCCCCATAGGTGGCTTATTTCTACCATTTAGCTCAACCTTAGCTTTTACCTTACCTCTTCTTGATTCTACCCAAACTATATCATTTTTCTCTACACCAAGCTTGCTAGCATCTTCTTCGCTCATATAGCAAAGCGCCTCAGGAACAGCACGGTAAAGCTCAGGAACACGCATAGTCATAGTACCTGAATGCCAATGCTCTAGCACACGGCCGGTACATAGCCAGAACGGATACTCTTCGCTTGGCATTTCGCAAGGCTCCATATAAGGTCTAAAGAAAATTTTAGCCTTGTTTGCAAGTGATTTTTTCTCTTTGTCTGTTACACCTGTTAAATTTCCGCTAGGAAGTGCGGCTGCTTTATTTCCATAAAATGCAAATTTTTCATCTGGGGCTGCTTTTTTAGCATAAGGGTCAAATTTAGTATTAAATCTCCATTGGGTCTCTTTACCATCAACAACAGGCCATCTAAGACCTCTAACCCTATGATAAGTATCAAAATCAGCCAAGTCGTGTCCGTGGCCTAAGCCGAATTTTCTATACTCTTCCCAAAGGTATTTTTGAATGAAAAATCCATAGCCTTTGAATTCTTTACCATCTGAACCGATAACTTTTCTACTATCTCCAAATACTTCTGTATTATCAAAGCCTTGCATAATATCATCATCAGCACTAAAGCTTTTTGCCTCTTCGTTTGCAAACAATACATCAAACAATGTATCATCTTCGCTATAACCCATACTTTTTGCTTCATTTAAAACATCAGGTAAAGTTACTTTATCATTTAGTTTTGTCTCTTTCCAGAAATCTTTTATCTTAAATCTCTTTGAAAACTCAAGTATTTGCCAAATATCAGGCATAGCCTCACCCACAGGCAACACTTGCTGTCTCCAATGCTGTGTTCTACGTTCAGCATTGCCGTAAGCACCCCATTTTTCATATATCATCGCAGTAGGTAAGATAAGGTCAGCAACCTTAGCAGATATACCAGGATAAGGGTCAGAAACAACGATAAAGTTATCCATCTCTCTAGCTGCTTTTATCCAGTGGTTAGCATTTGCTGTATTTTGCCAAGGGTTGTTTACCTGAACCCACACAAACTTAACCTTGTTATCTTCTAAATCTCTCATTAATTTAACATAGTGAGAACCAACAACACCGTTTATAGTGCCTTTTGGAAGTTTCCATATCTTCTCAGCGATCTCTCTATGCTTAGGATTTCCTACGACCATATCGGCAGGAAGTCTATGAACAAAGGTTCCAACCTCACGAGCTGTTCCACAAGCACTTGGTTGGCCTGTAAGAGAGAATGCTCCAGAGCCAGGAAGAGCTTGTTTACCAAGTAAGAAATGCACCATATATGCTTGTTCATTTACCCAAGTTCCTCTTTGGTGTTGGTTAAATCCCATAGTCCAAAAGCTTACAACTTTGCGATTTTGTTCTATATACAAATCGGCTAAAGTTTTTAGTTTTTCTTTAAATTCTTCAATGCTTTCATTTGGATTTCCTTTTGCAAGCTTAGCTACAAAATCAAGTGTATAAGGCTCGAGCGCCTTTTTAAACTCATCAAATGTTATATGCCAGTGGCTACCAGCTTTTTTAGTATTTTTGTTTTCAAGTGTATCTCCGGCTTTTAAACCAAGATAAGATAGGGTAACACCCTCTGCTTCACTTACGATTTTTGATTTTTCTTTTGAAGCTGTATCTAGTTCACTTTCAGAGTATTTTTTGTGTTTTATATCATCTCTTAAACCATAACCTATATCAGCAGGACCTGTTGTAAATACACAGTGTTTTTTTACAAAGTCCATATCTATCATCTCAGGGTGGTTATAAACTATCTCTCTTGCTATATAGTTCCAAATAGCTAGGTCGGTAGATGGAGAGAAAACTATCTCAATATCTGCTAAATTTGATGTTCTTGTAGAGTAAGTTGTTAAGTTTACAACCTTTACTTTTTCAGGATCGCTAAGCTTTCTATCACTAACCCTAGACCAAAGTATAGGGTGCATTTCTGCCATATTTGCTCCCCAAGTAACTATAGTATCTGTAAGTTCTATATCATCAAAACAGCCAGATGGCTCATCAACACCAAAAACTTGCATAAAAGCCACAACAGCGGAAGCCATACAGTGACGTGCATTTGGATCTATGTTATTGCTTCTAAAACCAGCTTTCATAAGCTTAGCCGCAGCATATCCTTCTTGGATAGTGTATTGACCTGAGCCAAATATACCTATGCCGTGAGGTCCAAGCTCATCGTATGCTTTTTTAAACTGAGTTTGCATAACATCAAAAGCTTGTTGCCAACTAATTTGTTTAAACTTCCCTTTTTTATCAAACTCACCTTTTTCATTCACTCTTAAAAGCGGATGAGTTATACGATCTTCGCCATACATAATTTTTGCATTAAAATAACCTTTAATACAATTTAAACCACGATTAACAGGTGCTTCTGGATCACCTTTAACAGCAACTATCTTACCACCTTTTGTAGCAACCATAATGCCACAGCCGGTTCCACAAAAACGACAAGCAGCCTTGTCCCATCGCCAACCTTTTTCACCCTCGTTTGCCGATAAACCACTAGGCACAGCTATGCCTGCACTAGCACAGGCAGCAGAAGCAGCAGCTGATTTTATAAAATCTCTTCTGTTCATATTTTCTCCTTTAAGACTAAAATCCATTTTAATATAATATTTAATTTTTATTTAAAATACCTTGATATTAATCAATTAATTTAAACTATGGAATTAAAAAGCATTAAAATATATAAGTATATTTACGCTAGAGGTCAGAATTCAGGGTATAAATCACTCACACCCTGAATAAAAATTTATTTGATTTTTTTACTTCCTATATATGTAGCTATGACTTCTTGTGAGCCATCTGTTTTAAAAGCAACAACATCATACAACTCAGGTGTGCTTCCTTGCTCCATTCCAGGACTTTCAAGAGGCATACCAGGAACACTAATTCCTATAACATCTTTTGGTTTTTTCGCTAAAAGAGATTTTATCTCATCAGCAGGAACATGTCCTTCAACAACATAACCATCAACAATAGCAGTATGGCAAGATGATAATTCTAATGGAACTTTGTATTTAGATTTTATAGATATCATTTCATCTGTTTTTATATCTTTTGTTTCAAAACCATTTTGATTCATATTTTTTCCCCAATTACCGCAGCAACCACAACTAGGAGATTTATAAATTTCAATCATTTGAGCTTGCAATAAGCCAACAAGAAATAAACTAGACAAAACAATCTTTTTCATTTAAATCCTTTATTAGTAAAAAATTATATAAATTTTAAACATTTTACCAAAAAAATAATTTAATTACAAAGATAAGAATTGAGAGATAACAAATAAAAAAGTAAATTAAAATGGCCGGGAGATAGGGATTCGAACCCCAGGAGGTGTTACCCTCAACGGTTTTCAAGACCGCCGCTTTCGACCGCTCAGCCATCTCCCGACTAATAAAGAAATTGAATTATATCAGAAAAATCTTAAATTTTCCTAATTTATTCAGTTTTTTCTTTAATATATGTTGCGCCTTTATTTACCTTCTCTTTTGTCCACTCTTTAGCACCTTTGGCATCATCTTTAACACCATTCCATGTACTAGAACATGCAACAAAAAACAAAGAAACAAAGAATACAAATAAAGCATTTTTCATATAAAAACCTTTTAAAATTTTATGGAGGCGACACCCGGATTCGAACCGGGGATCAAAGCTTTGCAGGCTCATGCCTTACCGCTTGGCCATGTCGCCAAAATTTTAAAGACAACATCTTACAATAAAATAAGAAATAAGTCAATAGAAAAATAAATTTTATACAAATAAAACAATAAATAAATTAAATAAAACTTTTAATTATCTTGATTTACAACATCATGCTCTTTACTCATAATTCTAAGCATTTTTGAGCTTTTAATCTTTGCATCATCTTTAAAGATAGCACGAACTCTATCCATTCCAGCATAAAAATCACGCATAAGAGTAAGACATATATATCTTCCAAAATCACTAGGATAAATAACTCCGTTTTCTTCTCGTATAGCACCTATAAGCTTTAGCATATTAACCTCAAATGCCAAATCTTTATGTAAATTTGCATTATTTTGAGTGTTGTAAGATTTTATATCCAGCATGCCATCAAAAAGTTTTATCAAAAATCTATATTTTAATGTCTCTTTTTTATCAAATCCGCACTTTGCTATAACAGCACTATCCCCGTTTTTAACTTTTCTTCCATAATCAAGCAAATTAAACGCATTAATCACTAGCTCGCCATTTAAAAAGCTAAAAGCACCACTTCCTATGCCGACATATTCATCGTTTGAACCAACATATTCATCTCTTAAATTCATCTTTTCTTTAGAAAATGCCCAAGCATTACTTTGGTGATAGTCTTTGAAATTTTCACATATAATATCATAAAACTCACGTTCATTATCAATATCTGAAACACCAAGAGATTTAGCTATAGCATCTCTTGTTAAGTTTGACTTCATAAGAGGGTAAAGAGTGATCTGCTCTGGAGCTATCTGCTTTGCTATATTTATGTCATTTAATAATTGCTCGGTTGTTTGATTTGGAAGATTAAAAATCAGATCCAGACTTAAAGCTGGGAAAATTCCCAAAGCTTTTTTTAATTTTTCCTGAACATCTTTTGAGCTTCCAAATTTTTCATATCTTCCAACTTTTTTTAAAATATCATCATCAAAGCTTTGAACACCAACACTTAATCTATCAATCAATCCTTTAAACCTTGTCAAGCTTTCAGGAGATATGTGATTTGGGTCGCTTTCAGCTGAAATATCTTCTATATCAAAAAGGTCTTTGGCTAAAATAAGTGTTTTTTCTAGCTCTTCTTCGTTTATTAAAGTAGTTCCGCCACCAACATACAAAGAGTTAAAATTAAATCCAACATCTTTCATTTGTCTCATCTCAAGACGTAAATTTTCAAAATATATTTTTGCTAAGTCTTTTTCATATTGATACTTATGAAAAGAACAGTATGGACAGAATGTATGGCAAAATGGCACATGAGCATATAGCATATAGCTCTTGCCTTCTTGTGGTTTTTTGCTGTATTGGTTATCCTGATTCAATATTTTTATATTAAATTCGCTATAAAGAGACTTTTGTATAGAATTATGAGCATAACGAACGGCCAAGCTTTCAACTACTTTTTTAAGACCCATTTATAAAACCTTTTTTAAATTTTGATAAAAATAATTTGATAGGATAACCAAAAACAACTAATATAAAACTTACAATGGAATAAAAAAAATAAAATAAAGTAAATTATTTTAAATTTTTAAAGCTAATAGGTAATTCTAAATTTAATGCCTTTATAGCCTTTATACACTCTTGTAAATCATCTATACTTTTTCCGACTATCCTTACCTCTTCTCCTCTAATTGTTGCATTAACTTTAAGCTTTAATTCCTTGATAGCTTTTGTGATTTTTTTTGCATTATCACCATCTAAGGTATCGTTTAATTTAAGCAAAGCTCTCATATTTGCACCACTTGCCGGCTCTCTTTTTTGTTCACTAAGAGCTACCGGTGGTATGTTTCGCTTTATAAGTTTTGAAACAACTATATCTTTTAAAGCATCTAGCTTGTTATCGCTTGTAGAAGTTAATGTTATGATTTTATCTTTTTCATTTAGATCTATTTCTGCTGTAATACCTTTAAAATCATATCTGCTTGCAAGCTCTTTTTTAGCTATCTCAATAGCATTTTTTACTTCCATTAAATTTACTTCTGCACTCACATCAAAACTATGTTCACTTGCCATCTAAAAAATCCTCTATATTTTTAACCATCAAGCTTATTAGTTTTTTTCTAGCTTCAAAACTAGCCCAAGCCACATGAGGTGTTATTATTAAATTTGATTTATTTTTTACTTCTAAAAGCTTATTTCCTGATTCCATAGGTTCATTTACTAAAACATCAATGCAAGCTTTTATGTTTTTACTATCTATAACTTTTGCCAAAGCACTCTCATCAACGATACCACCTCTACCAAAATTTGCTATGATAGCACCATCTTTCATAAGTTCAAGCTCTTTTTCACCTATCAAACCCTTTGTTTTTTCATTCAAAGGAGCATGAATACTTACAATATCGCAAGTTTTTAGAAGCTCTTCTAGGCTAAGCTTGGTATATTCTTGATTTGAGTTTTTACCACTTGTTGAATAATAACTCACATTGGCACAAAAAGCCGAAGCAACCTTTGCAACATTTCTACCGATTTCTCCAAGACCTATAATTCCAAAATTTTTACCGGCTAATTCAAATATGCTTTTGTCTAAATGTGTAAAAATATCACTTTTTACCCACTTGCCATCTTTAACATAATCATCATAATATCTTACTTCGTTTAATACGTATAAAATTGAAGCAAATGTTTGTTGAACAACGCTATTTGTAGAATATCCAGCAACATTTTTAACAGGAATTTGCTTTTGCTTTGCATACTCCATATCTACGTTATTTGTGCCTGTAGCACTAACACAAATAAGTTTTAAATCGCAAGCATCAATAACCTCTTTTGTTATTAAAACCTTATTAGTTATAACAACATCTGCTCCTTGCAATCTCTGTATTGTTTCAGAAGCATCGGTTTTTTCATAAGTTACAAACTCACCAAAACGATTAAATACACTTAAATCAACATCACCCAAAGTAAGTGTATCAAGACAAACTATTTTCATGATTAATCCTTTATGAAATGTCCTACAAACTTAGAGGTATTATTTAAAATATCTCCACCTTTTCTATATCCCAAAGCACAACCCTCATAGGCAAAAAATACTCCAGCTTGATAGTTGTTACCTTTTTCATCTTTATTAAACTCATAAAATTCTTGGTATATGGCTTTGCTTTCATCATATTCGCCACCATTTTTACTGCTTATCTCGCCATTTGCTTCTATGATAGAAACATTAGCGCCTTCTCTACCAAAGATAGGTTTTTTTACACATTTTTTACCTTCCAATGGCTTATCGCTTGTCTGAAGCAACAAAGGATGATTTGGATATAAATCCCATAAAATTTTAAGTATTCCCTTGCTTTGAAATAATAAAGTATAAGCCGGATTTAAAACAATAGCTTTTTGATTTTGTAAAATATTTTTTAGTATCAAAGCAAGCTCACCCTCTTGTATGGCTATATCTTCCCAAGGAATTAATTTAAACCAATACTCATAACTTTCATCATCTTTAAAAATACCATCTTCATCACTAAACTCAACCTCATCTACATAGGCAAATTCTGTCTGAAAGCCAGCCTCTGTTGCTGCATTTTTAAGAAGCTTAGTCGTATTTTCATCTTCAATACTTCCAGCTATACTACTAAAAAGTATCTTCCAGCCCTCATAAAATTTATCAAACTCGCTCGTATCTTCGCTCAAAGTAACCAATCTTTTGAAGTTTTCAACCAACCCGGCATACAAATCATTAAATTGTAAATCCTCATCCATTTTATTAAACTTAAGCATAGCCCATTGGATAATGGCTGTCTCAAAAACAGCAGTTGGAGTATCTGCATTAAACTCAATAAGCTTAATCGGCTTACCATCAAGCCCACCAGCTAAATCAAATCTACCGTATAAATGCCAATGAACATCATTTTCCCAACTTTGTTTTACAAGCTCAACAAGATTAAACGGGATACCAACCTCATGAAATAAATTATTTTCAATTATATACTCAGCCGCACTCACAAACATATCATAAAGCTCATTAGATGCTTGATAATAAGCTTCTGCTTCATATTTTTCAACCTGAATAATTTCATCACTTACATAAGATGTATTATCCTCATCTGTATGCCACGTGAAGCCTATCTGTTCTAAAAATTCATTATTTAGCGGTTGTATTTTTTTTAATTTTATCATTTATATCAGCCCCCAAAACTCTGTCTAGAGCTACTTGATTTGCTTCCACCACCAAAAAATCCACTCTTTGAACTACCAGCTTTTGAAGATGTAGTTTTTGCATTTTTAAAGCTATCAGCACTTCTTGAATAAGCACTAGGAGTTTTATATGCTGTTTGTCTTTGGTTTTGAAAATTTTGATTTCCAAAAAGCTTATTTCCTATCCAACTACCAATAATAGCACCAGCTGCCGAACTAAGCAATATCTCACCAAGACCTGCACCGCCGTTTGAAATCTGCGCATTTGGGTTTGTCAAATTTGAAGTTCCATTATCAATTTTTGCATTTTCTTTTGCTATAAGTTCATCCATCTCTTCTTTTGTAAGGACTCTTTCACTACCATCAAGAGATTTTAAAACAACCCTTGTTTCGCTACTAGGATACTCTTCTCTTACTTTATATTTTCCAGGAGCAGTCTCTTCTATAACCACAAAAGCACCATTTTGAACTTGGGACTTTGCTGATTGTTCAAAGCTGTTGTCGTTTCCACAACCACTAAGTCCAGCCATAACCAAAGCTCCAAAACCACCAATCGCCGCATAAGTTGCTATCTTTTTTATGTGTTTCATATTTCTCCTAATATCTGTTTGATTGTTTTATTTTTTTTAACAAGAACAAGTCCATTTTTAAACTTTACAAATTTACTCTTATTTATTTGTTTTATAATCTTTTTTTCTATTTTTTTAATTTTTACGGAACTTAAATTTAATTGATCTAAATAATCATCCAAGCTTATATATTTTTGATCATTTATCTCATCTACTTGCGCATCTATTACAGTTTCTTTATCTACACTTATATCATCATTAGTTTGTTTATGCTCTAAAAGTGGTTTTTGCATAGCATTTAAAAACTGCATAAGTTTTTCATCTCTATCTTTATATATAGAGATAAGCTCTTTTTTACCATCTATAAGCATTTGCTCTTTTTGTCTAAATAGCTCTTCTTTATCTTGTTGTAATAAGTTATTTTTCTCTTTTAATTCTGCCAGCTCATTTAATAAAAACTCTACGAAATTACTATCTTTTGCATTTTGTTTTTTTGTATTTTTGGTGGTCTTGGTAGTCTTTTTATCTTCTTTTTTATTTAAATCCAAATCATTGTCTATGTCAAATAAAACAAATTTATGCCCATTTTCCTCAATTGATTGTAAAGAGCCTCTTCGTATTCTATTATAAACTGCTTCTTTTGTGATGTTTAAAAAATCTGCAGCCTCGCTTACTAGCATTTTTTGCATTATATCTCCAAAAAAGAAAGCATAAAAAATGATAGCTGATTATCAAAAAACAATCAGCTATATTTTGGTTAGAGTTTTGACTCGTAACGTCTAAGCATATAAAGACGCTTAAGCATCTTTTTGCGAGCAGCAATTTTTTGCTTTTTACGAATTTCTGTCATAGGTTCAAAAAAACGTCTAGCTCTTACTTCTGTTACTACAAGGTTACGGTCAACTTGTTTTTTAAATTTCCTGTAAGCCTCGTCAAAAGACTCATTAGGATGTACCTTAATTCCTGGCACTCTCCTCACCACCTTTCAAAATAAGATTAGTCAATGATTATATCTTAAAAAGCTAAATTTTCCAAATTTAAAGATTAATTTAGTAGCACAGGGTTATAATCTACACAATATATTTATTTAACTTAAATAGTAATATTTTTAACATTAGGGGGCTAAAATGTATGCAAAAAAAAGGTATTTGAGTTTTTTTATCATTACCTGTATAGCCATGTTTTTACCATTTTTAAAGGTAAACGACAACCACTTATTTTTATTAAATTTTGATAAAAAAGAGCTTAATCTATTTTTTATCAAGTTTGATATGCAAGAACTATATTTAATGCCTTTTATTTTTATAATACTATTTTTATTTATATTTTTTATGACAACACTTGGTGGTAGAGTATGGTGTGGTTGGAGTTGCCCACAAACAATTTTTAGAACATTTTATAGAGATTTATTACAGACCAAACTTCTAAAAATCAGAAAAAATGTAAAAAACAAGCAACAGAATACGCAAAACGGAATCAAGAGCATTGTAGCTATTGTTATTTGGACTTGTGTTTCATTTATCATAGCCTGTAATTTTATGTTGTATTTTATACCTAGTGACTATTTTCTTGATTACTTATCAAATCCATCTGAACATAAAGTTTTAATTGGAATTTTAGCAATCATAACATCATGGCTTGTATTTGACATCGCTTTCTTGGCTGAAAAATTTTGTATTTACATATGTCCTTATGCAAGGATACAATCTGTCATGTTTGACAACGATACAATGCAAGTTATATATAATGAAAAACGTGGCGGAAAGATATTTGACGGAGCAGTAAAACTATGGAAAAAACCTCCGAACGAGCTTGATGAATGCACTGGTTGTGAATCTTGCGTAAAGATATGTCCTACACACATAGACATAAGAAGAGGTATGCAACTTGATTGTATAAACTGTTTAGAATGTGTAGATGCCTGTTCTTTGGTTATGCAAAAACTAGGAAAAACATCTTTAATAACATGGACAAGTCAAAATGCGACTCAAAATAATACAAAAGTAAAATTTGCTCGCTTTAGAACCATCGCTTACTGCGTTGTTTTAACAATAGCTTGTGTTGTTTTATTTTTAATGAGCGGAAAAAAAGAAAACATGCTTTTAAATATAAACAGGACAAGCGAACTTTATAAAATTGTAGACAATAATATCGTAGAAAATTACTATATATTTTTATTTCAAAATACAGACAAAAAAGATCATTCATATTTTTTTGACACAAACAACACAAATATCAAAATTCTATCTCCAAAAAAACCATTTGACATAAAGGCTGGTTACAAGAAAAAGATTATTGTTACGTTAGCGTCAGAGAATTTAAATCAAAATTCAACAAAAGACATTCCTACAAAGATAAAAATAAAGGCATTTGCAAATGATAGCAAAGAATTAATAAGTGTAGAGAGAGATACAATATTTGTTTATCCTAAAAAAATACGGTAAAATTATAATTTTACATTTTTAAGGAAGGTGCAATAAAAATATGGGCATTTCAAACAAGGGTCAGAAGAGGTATGATAATTTCATACAAGTAGGGCTTGAACTATTTTTACAAAACGGATATGAAAGAACTAGTTTAAACGACTTGGTTCGTAAAAGTGGTGGTTCACTTGCTAGTATATATAAATTTTTTACAAACAAAGAAGGTCTTTTTGAGGCTATACTGGAAAAAAAATTTAGTGACTTCCAAGAAAATCTTGAAAAAAGTGTAAAACTGAAAGACACTAATAATTTAGATGAATATTTATATACATTCGCTATTAGTTACATAGAAATTTTCTATAGACTAGAAGTTATAGAACTTTCTAGAATTGTCATTAGCGAAACATATAAAAATCCTGGACTTGGGAGAATTTTATATGAAAGTATTGTATCAAAGAGTGTAAATCTTTTAATTCAATACTTTGAAAGAGAAGAGATAAAATCACAATTAAAAGACCTAGAGCTTCCGGTATCAGAAGAAAAAGAACCTTATACAGAGAGCGAAACACTTGCTTATAAGTTTTGTGCATTAATAAGAGATCCTTTTTACACACACACACTTTGGCTTGGAAACAAAGAGATAAAAAGCCCTACAAAAAAAAGAAAAGAGATGATGGCTAAAAACATAGTTGAAATTTTTTTATATGGAGCATATAAAAAATAAAATAATATACACCTATTTTTATTAGGTGTATATTTTATATAATCTACAAATTAATCAAAAAAATTAAAATTATTATAAATCAAATTTCAATCAAAATGCAAGATTATTAATGTGTATTTTCTGTTTTTAAGAAATAAATAAAAACAGAAATTTATAGACATAAAAATATATTTATAGATTATAGTTTTATAATAAGAATTTTAATACAAATCCACAATATGAAAATTATCAAAAATAATTTGAAAAATTTTATTTTATATAGTGTTTTACTTATATTTAAGGAAATTTTAAATAAAATTAGGTCTTTTTTATAAATTTAGTTGAAAGGAATTACTGTGCCAACCATAAATCAATTGGTCAGAAATGAACGTAAGAAGGTGACTTACAAGTCAAAATCACCTGCACTTAAAGAGTGCCCTCAAAGAAGAGGAGTTTGCACGAGAGTTTATACAACTACTCCTAAAAAGCCAAACTCAGCTCTTAGAAAAGTTGCCAAAGTTAGATTAACTAGTGGCTTTGAAGTTATTAGCTATATAGGCGGAGAAGGCCACAACCTACAAGAACACTCAATAGTTCTAGTTCGTGGTGGTAGGGTTAAAGACTTACCGGGTGTTAAGTATCACATCGTTCGTGGTGCATTAGACACAGCTGGTGTAGCAAAAAGAACAGTTTCTCGCTCTAAATATGGTGCTAAACGCCCTAAAGAAGCTAAGAAGTAAAATAATAATATATGCAGACTAGCTCAAGTTTTAGCCTAGTTTGAGTAAAATTTTTAAATTTGAAGGAATAAAATGAGAAGAAGAAAAGCCCCTGTAAGGGAAGTTTTACCTGATCCGATTTATGCAAATAAAGTAATTACTAAATTTATCAACTCGCTTATGTATGATGGAAAAAAAAGTGTAGCTACTGAAATAATGTATGGTGCTATAAAAGCTATAGAAAAAAAAGGTGCTGATTTAAAAGGTATAGATGTATTTAATGACGCTATCGAAAATGTTAAACCTATAATGGAAGTTAAATCTCGTCGTGTTGGTGGTGCTACATACCAAGTGCCAATCGAAGTTCGTCCAGCAAGACAACAAGCACTGGCTATTCGCTGGATAATAACTTTTGCTAGAAAAAGAAGCGAAAGAACTATGATAGAAAAACTTGCTAATGAGCTATTTGATGCCGCAAATTCAAAAGGTGCTTCATTTAAGAAAAAAGAAGATACATACAAAATGGCAGAAGCTAACAAAGCATTTGCTCATTATCGTTGGTAAGATTAAGAGAGGAATTTTATGTCAAATAGAAAAACGCCATTACATATGGTTAGAAACATTGGTATTGCCGCACACATAGATGCTGGTAAAACAACAACTAGTGAGAGAATTTTATACTTTACAGGTATGAGTCATAAAATAGGTGAAGTTCATGATGGTGCTGCGACAATGGATTGGATGGAGCAAGAAAAAGAAAGAGGTATAACAATTACTTCAGCTGCTACAACTTGTTTCTGGAAAGAGCATCAAATTAACCTAATTGACACTCCGGGACACGTTGACTTCACTATTGAAGTTGAACGTTCTATGCGTGTTCTAGATGGTGCTGTTGCTGTTTTTTGTGCTGTTGGTGGGGTTCAACCTCAGTCTGAAACAGTTTGGAGACAAGCAAACAAATACCGTGTTCCAAGAATGGTTTTTGTAAACAAAATGGATAGAACTGGCGCTAACTTTTTTAATGTTGAGCAACAAATAAAAGATAGATTAAAAGCTAATCCTGTGCCTATACAAATTCCTATAGGTTCTGAAGATAACTTCAAAGGTGTAGTTGATTTAGTTACTATGAAAGCTCTTGTTTGGGAAGATGAAAATAAACCAACTACATTTGTAGAAAAAGAAATTCCAGCGGAACTAAAAGAAAAAGCAGAAGAGTATAGAGCAAAAATGGTAGAATCTATCGCTGAAACAGATGATGCTTTAATGGAAAAATTCTTTGGTGGTGAAGAGCTAACAACAGATGAAATCAAAAAAGGTTTAAAAGCTGGTTGTCTTTCTATGGCAATCATACCTATGCTTTGTGGAACAGCATTTAAAAACAAAGGTGTTCAACCACTACTTGATGCTGTTGTTGAATATCTACCTGCCCCTGATGAAGTTGCTGCAATAAAAGGCGAGTATGAAGATGGCACAGAGGTTGTAGTCGATTCTACAGATGATGGCGAGTTTGCAGGTCTTGCATTCAAAATCATGACAGATCCATTTGTTGGACAACTTACATTCGTTCGTGTATATCGTGGTAGTTTGGAGAGCGGAAGCTATGCTTACAACCCAGTAAAAGGTAAAAAAGAAAGAATTGGCCGTTTACTTAAAATGCACTCAAACAAAAGAGAAGAAATCAGTGTTTTACATGCAGGTGAAATAGGCGCTGTAGTTGGACTAAAAGATACACTAACAGGTGATACACTATCAAGCGATAAAGATCATGTTATCCTTGAAAGAATGGATTTCCCAGATCCAGTTATTAGTGTTGCTGTTGAACCTAAAACGAAAGCTGACCAAGAAAAAATGGCCATTGCTTTACAGAAACTTGCACAAGAAGATCCAAGCTTTAGAGTTGGAACAGATGAAGAAAGCGGACAGACTATTATTTCAGGTATGGGCGAGCTTCACCTTGAAATTATTGTTGATCGTATGCTTAGAGAATTTAAAGTTGATGCTGAAGTAGGACAACCACAAGTTGCTTACAGAGAGACCATAAGAAAAACAGTTGAGCAAGAATACAAATATGCAAAACAATCTGGTGGTCGTGGTCAGTATGGACACGTATTTTTACGTCTTGAGCCTTTAGAGCCAGGAAGTGGATATGAATTTGTTAATGATATCAAGGGTGGTGTTGTTCCTAAAGAATACATACCTGCAGTAGACAAAGGTTGTCAAGAAGCTTTACAAAACGGTGTTTTAGCTGGTTACCCTGTCGAAGATGTAAAAGTTACATTATTTGATGGAAGCTACCATGAAGTTGATAGTTCTGAGATGGCATTTAAACTAGCTGCATCTATGGGATTTAAAGAAGGTGCCAGAAAAGCTGGTGCTGTAATACTTGAACCTATGATGAAAGTTGAAGTTGAGACTCCGGAAGAGTACATGGGTGATGTCATAGGCGACCTTAATAAGCGCCGTGGACAAATCAACTCTATGGACGACAGAAGTGGAAACAAAATAGTAACTGCATTTTGCCCGCTAGCTGCTATGTTTGGATACTCAACAGACTTAAGAAGCCAAACTCAAGGTCGTGCAACATACTCTATGGAATTTGATCACTATGAAGAAGTTCCTAAAAATGTTAGCGATGAGATTATCAAAAAGAGAAATGGTTAATTAACTTATAGTGCAGGGTAAAAATAACCCTGCACTTTGAAGATTTAAGAATGAATGAAATTATTATAAAAGAATCTTTTAAAATAACTGGCTTTAAAGCTACCACGACCAATAAAGATGAATCTGATTTAAAAACTTCTAAAATAGATAAATTATGGGATAATTTTTTTAAAAATGATTTATGTAGTAAAAGTGCTGTTAAATATGGAGTTTATTTCAATTACGAGAATAAACATTTTGGAAAATATGATATCTTGGTTGGAACAAAACATTTTGAAAAAGAAACCTTGGATACTATTGAGATACAAAAAGGAAAATATCTAGTTTTTAAAAAAGAGGGTAGAATTCCAGAAATTGTTATAGAACTATGGCAAGAAATTTGGCATTTTTTTGAAAATAGCACTATAAAAAGAACTTATACTACTGATTTTGAAAAATACATTGATAATAATAAAGTAGAGATTTATATATCAATTTTATAACGTCCTCATAGCTCAGCTGGATAGAGCGCAAAATTCCTAATTTTGAGGCCACAGGTTCGAATCCTGTTGGGGACACCACCTTATTTAAAACCTTTTAGAAGCCACCAAAAATATAATTTTATATAATTTATTGTAAGTATTTTTTCATAACCAAACAAAGCCTTTTATAATTATATTTCATACATAATTAAAAAAAATAATAAGTTATATATAAGTTTTAATATAACTAAATCTACTTCGAGGAGTGGAAACGACACTCAAAAAAAGTCAGGGTAGATAGATAATCTATTCTGACAATAATCCTTTTATTAAAAACACTCGGGCATTATTACAATCTTTATATCATGTAATTTATAAGTTATTCGGGGATATTTATTTCTAGGTTTCAATATGTTTTCTCAGTGATAAAATCTATTTCTTATTGTTGCCATAAAAATAAAAAATTTATTACTGTCACTAAAGTTTTTAATATTTAAATTATCTAGACTTGCGAAACTAAAATCTGATCGGCATTGGTTATGTACAATATTATTATGAAATCTCTTATTTATCCTGCTTTTCTTCAATAATTTTTTGTATCTTCGAAATCAACAATCCAGCCATAGCCCTTTAATCTAATTAGATAAAAATCAAAAATATTCCTTGCCATGATACTTTTATCATAGCAATAATTCTAGTGAGTTTTGATATAAGATTAAAATTTTAGTATGTTCGTATATATTATTATAAGATTCTAATCTTTTAACTGATATCAAATTTTCTAAATTCTCTAAAAAACATTCATTTAAAATAATTCCTTAAATTATTCTATATTATCTATATTATTTCTCATATCATCCTATTTTCCATTAAAAAAATATAGTAAAATTTTGGCTTTTTCTTTTTAGAATTATTTTTATGGTTTTTTAATCTCAACGGTACTTTTAAGTTCAATCTAACACGACCATAAAATAGGCTTACCATCACAACTCTCGTGTTCTTCATAAACTTGTTATTAAAGTTCCTTTTTGAATATCTCCAATAATTTAACATTTAAAAATTAAATGTTACCACTAATTAGTTTTGGCATTGTTTAATAAAAATAGTCAAATTCTGCATTGATCCATTAAATAATATCAATATTTAAATATTAGTAACCAAATATATACTATAATTTCGCTTTTAAAATTTCAAAGGATTAAAACAATGGTAAAAAACCTAATAGACTCTTATGACAACAAGCCTTTTATAGCTATTTTAAGCTACGATGAGCCGGAAAACAATATAATCTGTGCCCCGGAAGATGCTGAAAAATTTGGAATAAAATTCAAAATAAATGCTAAAAATTATAATAAAATTAACTACACTCTTGAAAAAGAGCCAATAGAGTTTGAAAAATATCTAGAACGTTTTAATATTTTATCAAAATACCAAAAAAGCAAGCAAAATGAACTTTTAAATTTATGTTTTCCAACTAAAATCAAAACAAATTTAAGCCTAGAAGAAATATATCAATACTCAACAGCAAAGGCATTGGTATATAAAGAAAATGATTTTGTATGCTTTTCTCCAGAACCATTTATCACTATAAAAAATGGCTGTATTCACACCTTTCCAATGAAAGGAACAATAGACGCAACATTACCAAATGCCAAAGAAACACTTTTAAATAACAAAAAAGAGATAGATGAACAATATAAAATGGTAGGATTTATGAAAGATGACTTATCTTTGGTAGCAGAAGATATCAAGGTTGAAAAATTTCGATACATACAACGTGTAAAAAATTTATATCAAACAAGTTCATACCTAAAAGGTAAAATCAAAGCTAATTTAAGCCTAGGAGATATTTTTTCAGCTCTTGTCCCAGCAGCTTCAATAGCAGGTAGTCCAAGAGATAAAGCGATAGAAATAATAAAAGAGTGTGAGATTTCAAAACGAGGATTTTATACAGGTGCTTTTGTCTATTTTGATGGAAACATATGTAAAAGTTTTGTCCTGATAAGATTTGTAAAACAAAGCAAAGATGGGTTATATTTCTTTAGTGGCGGAGGTGTAACACAACAAAGCGATCCCAAAAAGGAATATGATGAACTCATCAAAAAAGTCTATTTTCCTTTTTGAAACTATAAAGTTAGTTGACCATAAGCCACAAAATTTAAAATACCATATATCAAGAGCCAAAAACTCTATAGATAAAACATTGGAATTTGATTTTGAAGATATATTAGAAAAAACTTCAAGCGAGGCTCCTCTTGGTATTGCTAGAGCTAAGATTATATATAATTTAGAAGGTGAGTTTATAAGATCTGAATTTTATCCATATAAGGCTAGAAATTTTAAGAGTTTTTATATAGTTAGTGCCAATGTTGACTACAGTAGGAAATTCCTAAATAGAAGTCTTATAGATAAAGCAAAATGCAATTATGAAGAAATTATAATTGTAAAAGATGGCTTTGTTACTGATACCAGTATAGCAAATATTGCTATATTTGATAATGGCTGGATAACTCCAAAAACACCTCTTTTAAAAGGAACATGCAGAGCTAGACTTATAGAAAATGGATTTTTAAAGCAAGAAGATATATCTATAAATAGACTTATGAATACCAAAAGATTTGCTATTATGAATGCTTTGATTGATTTTTATGAGATTGAAGATTTTGAGATTATCAAAACAATATAAAGGCGATTATATACATTAAACCGCCTTTATATTTATTAATTTGTGAGATTAAATACTTAAAATATCAATCCGCTTTCATCAACTTCTTGCATAATATTTTGCTGAGCTGAGTTATCGGGCAATGGAGATTGATTTGTATAATACTCATCATGCCCTTCATATTTACCTCTATAAACACCATCTGGTCTTACAAAGCTTCTTTGGGTATTTGGATACTGCTTAAGATATGCTTGTATAAATTTCTTAAATACAGGAGCTGCCGTGATACCACCTGTTTCAAATTTTTTCATAGGGGTATTGTCATCATTTCCATACCAAACTAAAGCCTCTATATCTGGCGTAAAGCCGCAAAACCAAGCATCTATATTGTTATTTGTTGTACCTGTTTTTCCAGCTATTTGTATGCCTTTTACTCTTGCGTTTCTTCCAGTTCCATTTTCAATAACATTTGTAAGTATTGTTGTCATCAAAAAGCTCTGTTCTGGAGAATTAACTCTTATTCTTTCTGATTCAAATTTGATAAGATTTTTGTATCTATTTTTTATGCTTTTAATAAGAGTAGTTTTTACAACCTCTCCATCATTTGGAAACATAGAATAAAGACTAGCAAAATTTATAGGAGATATACCAAAGCTACCAAGTGCTATAGATAGATTTTCGGGTATATCTCCAAAACCCATCCTTATAAGCTCTTTTTTAACAAAATTAAGTCCCAAATCATTCAATAAATTTATAGTAGCTAGGTTTCTTGATTTTGTTAAAGCTTGTTTTAAGCTAATATAGCCACTAAAGTCTCCACCATAATTTTTAGGTGTCCACTCTTTTCCATTTCCCATATCAAAACTACGAGATATGTCAGCAACTGGCGACATAGTAGAATAACCGCTATTTAAAGCTATTTGATATATAAAAGGCTTGAAGCTAGAACCAGGCTGTCTTCTACTTTGTGTAGCTCTATTGTAGCTACTTTTTGAGTAATCAACTCCACCAACAAGTGCAAGCACATCTCCAGTTTGAGGTTTTGTAACAACCATCGCACCATTTAAGATATTAGGGTCTGCTTTTTTATTTCTTCTTAGTATTTCATTGTATCCAAATTTTAAAGCCTCTTTTGCCATATTTTGAACCTCAAGATCAATCGTGCTTTGAATCTCATAACCACCAGTTTTTATATCATCATATTTTTTATTTAGCTCTTTTAGTATCTCATCAACAACATAAGGTGCTTTATTTTTACTAAGTGTATCGTTAAACACAACAGGTTCTTCAACCAAACCTTTTCTATACTCATCTTCATTTATCCACCCTATATTATACATACGCTCAAGAACCCTATTTGCACGGCTAAGAGATAGGTCAAGATGTCTTGTGGGATCATAGGAGCTAGGTGCTTTTGGAAGCCCTACAAGCATTGAGATTTCTTTTAGACTAAGTTCATTTAGCTCTTTTCTAAAGTATCCAAGAGAGGCTGTTTTTATACCATAATACCCATGTCCAAAATAAACATGATTTAGATATCTTTCTATTATTTGTTCTTTCGTAAGCTCATTTTCAAGCTTCATTGCAAGAACCATCTCTTTTATTTTTCTCTCTATCTTTTTTTCGCTTGTTAAAGCTAAGTTTTTTACAAGCTGTTGAGTAAGAGTTGATGCACCTTCTGCAAGTCTGCCTACTTTTATATCTTTTATTATAGCTCTTACTATAGCTTCAAAATTCACTCCGCCATGTTCAAAATAGCTAGTGTCTTCTATCGCAACCAAAGCCTCTATAACTCTAGCTGGTATCTCTTCATAAGACACATAAAGTCTATTTTCTTCAAATACATTTGCTATGAGTTCATTGTTTGCATCAAAAATTTGTGTTGTAAGTTTTGGCTTATAGTCAATAATATTATAAGCATTAAATCTAACCTCAGAATAAACATAAAAAAATCCAGCACAAAACACAACTATCATCAAAAACAAAAAAGTCAAAATATATTTCATAAAAAAGCCTTTAAAATACTTACATTCAAACCACGAGCATTATCAGTCGTTCCATTTTGAGTTAATATATATTTTTTATTAAACCCATCCACCATCATGGCTCCAGCTTTGTCGATATACTCTTTGCTTTTTATATATTCAAGCATATCTTGTTGATCAAATTGTTTGAATTTATATATAGTTTCGCTAGTAGATATAAGTTCAAATTTCTCACTCACATAAGCCATAGCAGTAACAACACTAACACTATTTCCACTTTGCATTTCAAGCATTTGTATAGCATTGTGCTCATCTGTAGCCTTGCCTAAAATTCTACCATTACATACAACACAACTATCGGCAAAAAGTAAATTTTTAAGCCCCTTATGTGCTGACAAAAATTGCTCTTTTTTGGTTTTTACAACATTTAAAACATAGGTATGTGGCTCTAAATCTCTACTAATCATACTTTCATCAAAATCAAATGAAATTTGTTTAAATTTGATATTGTATTCTTGTAAAATTTTAGCCCTTGTTTGCGAACTTGAAGCAAGTATAATCATCAAAAACCTCTATATGCAACGCCAAGATATGTTGCAACAAGTGATATAATAATATTTAAAGGTATAAAATATTTTATTATAACAATTATATTTTCATAACACTCTATCATCTCATCAACTAAAAATGCATTTTTTGACTTTTGATAACAATAAAACATATAAAAAACATTTAATGTCAAAAAGCCAAAAAGTGTATATTTTGTTCCAAGTATCGCATTTGCCATTGGATCTGCTGACTTCATCGCATCAGTAACTTGAACACAAGAGCCAGTTACCACTATAAGAAACAAGCCAATCAAAATCATATACCAAAATATTTTTAAAGCGTTTAATGTATTACTATAGGTTTCTTTTGACGACTCTTCTTTTAGAAAAAATTTCAAAACATACCAAAATCCTATTTGCATACCAATAAATAATATAACAGATGCGATATGAAAAAATGGTAAAAATTGACCTAGTCTTGCAAATGCGATATTTTCTGGTTGCATTATTTCAATTTCTCTTTTGCAAACTCAACTGCAACATTTTTAGCATCTGGTATTTTTGAGATATCTTTACCGCCAGCAGTAGCAAAATCATCTCTACCACCACCATTACCACCAAGTGTTTGGGCTACTTGTTTTACCCACTCTCCAGCTTTTATATTTGCATTTTTAACACCTGCTGCTATTAAAATTTTATCATCTTTTGGTTGAATAAACATAACAGCAACACTAGAATTTGCATTTTTTATATCATCTATCAAGCTTTTGATATCGCCATTTTCTACAACCTCAACACCAAATTTAACACCATTTACATCATCAAGCTTTATTGATTTTGATTTACCTGAGTTTTTAAGCTCGTCTTTTAGACTTCTTATCTCATCTTTTAATTTTTTAATATTAACGATAGGTTGATTTGTTTTTAACTCAGCTCTTATCTCTTCTAACTCAGCTCTTATCTCTTTTGCAAAATTTGTAGCAGCATTTGAACAAACAGCTTCTATCCTTCTAACACCAGCACTTACGCCACTCTCTTTTGTTATAAAAAAGCTACCTATTTCATTTATATTTTTTACGTGAGTTCCACCGCAAAGCTCTTTACTAACATCACCAAAGCTTAAAACCCTTACATCATCTTCATATTTTTCACCAAAAAGAGCTATGGCGCCACTATCTTTTGCACTTTGCAAATCCATAATCTCAACATTTGCATCAGCACCTTTTATAATAGCTTGATTTATATAATTTTCTATTTGTGTAAGTTCATCGGATGTAAGCGCCTTTGGATGAGAAAAATCAAAACGTAATTTTGTAGCCTCTACACTAGAACCAGCTTGCGTAACATGAGCACCTAAAATCTTACGCAATGCGGCATGTAAAAGGTGTGTAGCGCTATGATGTCTTGCTATTTCGTATCTATCTTCACTAACCTCCAAAACAACACTTTCATTTTGAACAAGAGTGTCATTAGTCTTAACAAGTGATAAGTTTATTCCGTGGAATTTTTGTGTATCAAGAACAATGGCTTTATCTTTTATAATACCACTATCCCCGCACTGCCCACCACTTTGTGCATAAAATGGAGTTTTGTCAAACATAACCCAGCCCTCTTGATTTGGCTGTAATTTATCTGTTATTTTAAAGTTATCATCTAAAATAGCTAAAATTTTGCTTTCAGAACTTAAAGTACTATAACCTATGAATTTATTCTGATTGTATTTTTCCAATAGCTCTTTAAAATCACCTTTTTGACTCTTATCTCCACTACCTTTCCAAGCAGCTTTTGCACGAGTTTTTTGCTCATTCATAAGCTCATCAAATCTAGCCTCATCAACAACCATTCCCTTATCTCTTAGCATATCAGCAGTTAGATCTAAAGGAAATCCGTAAGTATCATAAAGCTTAAAAGCTACATCGCCACTAAATATATCTTTTGTATTTTTAAGCTCTTCATTAAATAGTTCAAGCCCTGATGATATTGTTGAGAAAAATCTCTCTTCTTCAAGTAAAATTTGCTCTTTTACACTATCTTTTTTATCATTTAGATATGTATAGTGAGATCCCATCATCTCGCATACTTTATCAACAAGCTTATGCATAAAAGGTTGTTTGATACCAAGCAAATAACCATGTCTAACAGCACGACGCAAAATACGTCTTAAAACATAGCCCCTACCCTCTTTGTCAAATGTAGTTCCTTGTGCTAACAAAAATGTAACCGAACGGATATGATCGCTAATAACCCTATAACTAGCACCACTTTCATACTCATAAGGCTTACCGCAAAGCTTAGCAACTTCCTCAATATAGGGCATAAAAAGATCACTATCATAGTTGCTAAATTTACCTTCCATAATAGCACTTACTCTTTCAAGTCCCATTCCGGTATCTATACTAGGTTTTGGTAAAGGTGTCATTTTTCCATCACTTGATCTTTCAAACTGCATAAATACCAAGTTCCAAATTTCCAAGAAACGATCTCCGTCTCCACCCATATAGTCCTCATCTGTATTAAAATGCTCTTCACCCTGATCATAAAATATCTCAGAACAAGGTCCACAAGGTCCAGTATCACCCATAGCCCAAAAGTTATCTTTATCTCCAAATTTATAGATTCTGCTTTCTTCTATATGTTGTTTCCAGATTTCAAAAGCTTCATCATCTTTTTCATGAACTGTAACATAAAGCTTGTCTTTTGGTAATTTTAATATCTCTGTCACAAACTCCCAAGCATAGGATATAGCATTTTGTTTAAAATACTCACCAAAACTAAAGTTGCCAAGCATTTCAAAAAAAGTATGATGACGTGCAGTATACCCGACATTGTCAAGGTCATTATGCTTTCCGCCAGCCCTTATACATGTTTGACAGCTTGTTCTTATAGGTGGATTTGGTCTAGGAATTTCTCCAGTAAAAATACTCTTAAAAGGTACCATACCAGCATTTGTAAAAAGCAATGTTGCATCATTTGGAACAAGTGGTGCTGACTCTATAACCTCATGTCCTTTTGATTTGAAAAAATTAAGATAAGCACTTCTAACATCTATTTTTTGCATTATTTTTTCCTATTTAAATTTTAAATTTATCTATGATTTTATCTAAAAATGGTTTTGAATTTGATAAATTTTTATATTTTATTAGGCAAATAAATATCTTTACTTAATACTATTTTAAAATTGTTTAAAGCAAATATATTTATTCAAATTTTATCTGATATATTTTATTTTTTGTAATTTCAATAAAAAAATCTAATGTTGTATCATGTGATTTTGTTCGCTCATTATCATTAATAGTATTTCATAAAAATTCAGTTGTCTTATACTTGGCGACATCTTTAAATTTATAAACATTTAATGAAAATATGATTTAAAAACAAAACAATAATAAATTTCATATATCAGCTAATTTAAATAAAAACTTAGCAAAATTCTCACTATCATTTGGACATTTTACTACATCATAATACTCAAATTCTAAGCTTTTAGCTATATGCTTATACTCTATGCAAAGCTCAAACACAGTCTCTGAGTTGTCTACACAAAAGGACATAGGATATATTAATGCTTGTTTGCTATCAAGCAAAGACAAGACATCATTTAGTGATGGCTCAAGCCATTTTACGGGACCAAGTTTTGACTGATAGGCTAGTTTTATATCTTTAAATTTCATACCATTTTGTAAAAGTTTTTCTTTTAATAATTCAAAATGTTTAAGGATATGTTGCTCGTATTTATCGCCTTTTTGAATTATCTTTTCAGGCAAAGAGTGAGCTGAAAACATCATGACCATATCGCTTATATCTTTATCTTTTACATGCTCTTTTATATCATTTATGATTATATCATTATAGCTATCATTATTATAAAAAGGCTCAGCAATCTTTACTTTTGATCTCAATCCAAGTTCATTAAATGCCTTATAAAACTCATCAAGGCTTGAGATTATAGTAGTAACTGAATGATGTGGATATAAAGGCAAAACTATTATTTCATCCAAATCACTATATTTTTTAAGGACATCTTTTGTAAAAGGTGGAGTATAATTCATAGCAAAATCAACAATATAGCTATCATCAATCTTTATCATTTTATCGCAAAGACTTTTTGTGATATCACAAATTGGAGATTTTGAGCCTATCTGTTTATAGTTATTTATGGCTGTTTTAGCTCTTAAGCTTGTTATCAACCAAGCTAAAGTTTTTCGTAATAAATTTGATTTGATACCTAGTATACAGGGGTCATTAAACATATTTTTTAAAAAAACTTTTACCTCATCAAGATTCCTAGGGCCACCCATATTTAAAAGTAAAATCATTTTTTTCATTTAAAAAGTTCCTTAATTTTTATAATCTCATCTATACTTATAACCTCTTTATTTTCCATATCTTCATAACAGATACAAAATTCATTATAAAACTTTTTAAGCTCATTTTCTTCTTTATCTACCTTAAGATTTATCTGCCCATTGATATTTGTTTGATAAAGTTTAAAGTTTAACAAATCAGCAAAATATATACCGTTATTTGTAGAAATTCTTATATTAAATTGATCAAGTGGATTTGTAGTAGAGTTTAATATATTAACTAAAATTTGTGTTTTAGTCTTAAATGTGATTTGAGTATTGCTAGGATATTTTTCATCTTTCACTACTCTTGACATGCTAATAAAGTCAGTTAAATCAGTTTTTATTATATGTTTTATCAAATCAATATCCAAAACACTTAAAAAATCTATCATATCAGCACTACAAATAGATTTTGAATGAAAAATATCAATACTATAAATTTCATCTTCTTTACAAAGTGCTTTTCGCAAAGAACAAATTACTGGATTGAATCTATCTCTAAGACAAAAAGTTAAATTTATTTTATTTACACTCGCACTATATCTAATCTGTCTTAAATCATCAGTTTTTCTACAAATCGGCGAAGCTATAATGATTGTTTTTACATGTTTTAAACATTCCAAAAAAGCATCTAAAACATCGGATTGGTCTACACATATAAGCAATATTTCAGGCGTAGAATCTTGAATAAATTTTTTAAAATCATTATAAAACTCAACTCTGCTATACTCATTATGTTCTTTTTTATCAAAAATTCCACAAACTTCAATTTTATTAAAACGCCTAAGCTCACTATAGTGTGCTTTACCTATATCTGTAAAACCAACAATACCAACTTTTAGCTTCATAAAAGACCTTTTGAAATTTGTGAAAATATTTTAATATATTATATGCTGAGTTGACTCAAAATAAGATAAATTTAAAAGCTATTATCATTTTTAATGATCAAAGAAGTGTATTTAATAATATATTTATATTATTTACAGTGTAGCTTTGTAATCCTTGCCACCGAATTTAAGCAAGGCTGAACCCCATGTAAAACCACCACCAAAAGCATCGAGCAATAACAAAGAACCATTTTTAATGCGTCCATCTTCATAAGCATCATTCATAGCCATAGGTATAGAAGCTGAACTCGTGTTTCCATATTTGTGAACAGTTAAAACACATTGTTCATCTTTAAACTCAAGCTTGTTTTTTACAGCATCTATTATACGAAAATTAGCTTGATGAGGTATGAAAAAATCAACTTCTTCACTTTTTATATTGTTTTTAGCCAATATATTTATAACATCACTTGTAAGTGTCTGAACTGCAACTTTAAAAACTTCTTTGCCATCCATATGTATGTAGTTAAGTTTTTTTTCTAGTGTTAGTTGATTTGCCGGATATACGCTTCCACATCCTGGAGTTGAAAGCAAATTCCCATATCTTCCATCGCTTGCTGTATGTGTGTCTATTATCTCATTATCGTTACTTACACCAACCACAGCTGCACCAGCACCATCGCCAAATAATATACAAGTCCCTCTGTCGGCATAATCAACAATAGAGCTTAGCTTTTCGGCACCAACTATTAAAACATTTTTTTTAATGCCGCTTTGAACAAAAGACTTTGCAAGCTCTAATAAATAAATAAATCCAGTACAAGCAGCACTGATATCAAATGCTGTTACTCCAACATTCAATCCCAAATTTAAGGCAATCTTGCAAGCCGTTGATGGCATGCAAAAATGATCAGGTGAGATAGTAGCACAGATAACTGCATCTATATCAGCCTTGCTTATGCCAGAACGCGCAATAGCTACCTCTGCCGCCTTAGTTCCAAGATCGCTTGTTACCTCTTCTTTGGCAATTCTACGCTCTTTTATGCCTGTTCTTTTTGTGATCCACTCATCACTTGTATCTACCATTTTTTCTAGATCTAGGTTTGTTAAAACTTTTTCTGGAACATAAGAGGCTATTGATAGTAAAGAGGCTTTATTCATCTGATAATGTCTTAAAATTATTTAATTCTTCTTCTATAAGCTTATTTATATGAGAGTGAGAAAAATTTACTGCTTGGAAAATAGCATTTTTTATAGCTTTTGGATTGCTTTTTCCATGACTTACTATAACACATCCATTTACACCAAGAAGCGGTGCCCCACCATACTCATCATAGCTTACCTGTTTTTTGAGTATTCTAAATACTTTCTTCATTAAAACAGATCCTGCTATAGCCAAAGGTGATTTTTTGGCATGTTTTTTTATGATTTTTCCGATGGCATCTGCCACACCTTCACTTGTTTTTAACAAGATATTTCCTATAAAACCATCACAAACAACAACATCCACACTTCCATCAAAGACTTGATTTCCCTCTGCATTTCCAACAAAACTTTTCATACGAGAAAGCATGCCGAAAGCCTCTTTTGTGACTTCATTTCCTTTTGATTTTTCTTCTCCATTTGAAAGCAAACCAACTCTAGGATTTTTTCTATTTAATATCTCTTTTGCATAAGCTTCGCCCATGATAGCAAATTGAAATAAATTCTCAGCCTTACAATCAACATTAGCACCAACATCTAAAACAAGTGTAGTACTATCTCCTGTATTTGGCATTAATGTAGCAATGGCTGGACGAGCTATGCCTTTTATCCTCCCAACTCTAAGAGTTGCAAGGCTCATAGTAGCACCGCTATGCCCTGCTGACACAACAGCATCAACTTCTTTGTTTCTAAGCATTTCTACAGCTATATATATACTACTATCTTTACGTTTTAAAGCATCGGTAGCAGAATCAGACATAGAAATAACTTCGCTAGCTTCTACAAAATGGACAAATTTTTGAAATTTAGATGGTATGAGATGTTTTAGTGCATTGCTATCTCCTACAAGTATTGCCGAAAAACTGACTTCTTTTAAAGCCTCAACAACACCAGCAACTATGGGTTCAGGACCAAAATCTCCGCCCATAGCATCAATAGCAATGCGTATCATATTAGTATTCGCCTGTTGTCTTATTTATACGGTGAGGCATCTTCCAAGACCCGTCTTTATCTTTTACAGGTATAGGAAGTGTCACTTTATAATGAGTTCTACGCTTTGCTGCACGTGTGTGACTAACTCTTCTCTTAGGTACTGCCATTGTTATTCTCCTTTATAAATTTTCACATTCATTACAATAAAAATAATCGCTTTTGTAAGCTTGTAATTCGCTTTCAAAAACCTCATCTAAGTCTATTTCGTTATTAAAAAATTCAATAACATCCACCAAATCATCGCCCTCATCGCTATAAACTCCATCACTGATGAAAATTTTTATATCTTCATCTAGGTCCAAAGTCATTTCCTTGCCACATCTATCGCACAAAACATCTGTTTTGCCGGTCATTTTGGCATCGCATAAGACTAGATTTTTATCTGCTTTTCTTAGATTTCCAAAAAATTTTAAACCATTACTATCCAAAGCAAAAGGAAAGTCATTGTTTGAAATTTTTAGGAAATTTATTTTCATACTAAAAAATCCTTAGAAAATTTCTCTATCTGAAAAGAAAAAGCTTATTTCATTTTTAGCATTTTCTAAGCTATCGCTTCCATGAACAGCATTTGCATCTATACTATCCGCAAAATCAGCCCTTATAGTACCAGGCTTTGCCTCTTTTGGATTTGTTGCACCCATAAGCTCTCTATTTTGAGACACAGCATTATCGCCTTCAAGAACCATAACAACAACTGGGCCACTTGTCATAAACTCAACAAGTTCACCAAAAAAAGGTCTTTCTTTATGTATAGCATAAAAGGTCTTTGCATCATAATCACTAAGCAACAATCTCTTTATAGCCACAACTCTTAAGCCATTTGTCTCAAATCTATCAATAATCTTACCAATAACACCCTTTTTTACGGCATCTGGTTTTATTATAGAAAGTGTTCTTTGCATGTATTTCCTTCATTAGCTTAATTTGGGTTATTTTAGAAATCGCAAATTATATCAAAAAAAACTTAAAAAACAAAATAGGCTCACAAAAGAGCCTATTTTTAGGGTTAGCCTACAACCGGAGTAGTTCCATCTCTAAGCTCAGCACCTATCTCATCGCGTGATGGTTGTCCAGCATATGGAGCATCCCATACTATACAACCATCGGTTGGACAGGCATTAGCACAAGCTGGCTCATCATTGTGTCCAACACACTCAACACATTTATCTGCATATACATAGTATGCATCTAATCCATCTGGGTTTGAACTATCATCTACTATAGCCTCAACTGGGCATTCATCTATACAAGAACCACAGCTTATACAAATATCTGTAATTTTTACTGCCATTTTTTCTCCTTTGAATAAATTGAAATATCAGAATATCAAAAAAGAGTTAAAATTGATATTAAATTTTTAAAAAATTAAAATAATAAATTTTTACACTTAATGTTTAATTTACAATATGCCGATAATTTAAGCTTTATTAATTATAATATGTATCTTAAATTACCTATAAAAATTTAATAAAGAAGGAGAAACAATGGAGTTTTTAGAACTTTTAATGGTTTTAATAGCGATGATAATAATAATCGCAAAACCAGAAAAAGAAAAACTTGCGTTTACATTAGTTGTAGCATCTTGGCTACTTATGATCTTTTTATACATGGGTGACAAATCAACAAATCTTCTTACCCATATAAACCTATAAGGAAGTAAAAATATGAACGATTTAAACAAAACAAAGTTTTTTTATTCATTAATGTGCTTAGCAGGATTTTTGATAATAGCCCTGCCTGTAGGTATAGCAAATTTTTACTTCGGATATGTATTAGGTGATAGTCCTTGCATACTTTGCTGGGGACAAAGAGAGGCTATGATTTTCATAGGCGTAATGGCTCTATTTATAGTTAGATATGGCTTAAAAGGCAAATACTTAGCAACTCTATTAGTGATGACAGCATTTGCTATATGGCAGTCATTTGCACACTTTGGAAATCACGCAGAAAGAGACTTGGATCAAGGTTTTGGATTGCCTATTTTTGGGATACATACTTATTTTTGGGCTGAGATAGTCTTTTGGGTTGTTGTTTTGATGCTTGGTGTTATCTTTTTCTTTGCACCTAGATTTGACTCTTTTGAAAAAGAATTAAATGGCGAAAAAACTAGAAAATTCACAAAAGCTACAAGCGCGATGTTTATAATTGTTTCAGTTATCATAGCTTCAAACGTATTTCAAGCTTTTGTCAGCACAGGTATACCGCCATATCATGGTCAAGGAGATCCTGTTAGATTTACTTTTGACAAAAAATACATAGTATGGGATAAAAGTGGCTGGGGTAGTTTTTGGAAAAACATATCTTTCTTAGGAAAACGTGATGTAAGAAACCCTGATTATGCTTTTGCACCAGCAAGTGAAAAATTAGGTATAAAATTTGATAATAACCCAGAAAATGCACCGACTAAAATAGATGAAACTTTAAGTATAGTTAGCCAAAAAGATTTGAGCATCAAAGCACCTTTAAACTCACTAAATTATATAAATAATGAGTATGTTGGTAGTTCAAAATTTAATGTATTTTTTATGAATGATGAGTTTGAGATAAATGATGAGTTTGAGTTAGATCCATATTTCTCAGCTACAGTAGATCCTATCATAGGCATTGTTCCATATATGCAAGATAAATTTATACTAATGGGTTCAAACAAATCATTCTTAAGATTTGCAAAAAATCCAAACGCTGATAAATTTTTGCAATATGCTGATTTTATCAAAGGAAATGATAAATTTGAAGGTCAAGGCGATGGCTTAGGAAGAGGTAGGATAAATACTGTAAGAGCTAAGTTTCATCATATAGCAAGTATGGCAACAGATGGTGATTATCTATACACCGCAACTGTTCCTAACAACAAAGACAAAAATAAATTTGTTATATCTAAAATCTCAACAAAAGATAGAGTACTGTCTGCTGAATTTACTCCTAATGCTAATTTAAAACAAGACAAAACATTAGGTGATTTATATATAACATCTATGGTATATAAAGATGGTTTACTTTATGCTCTAAGTAAGCAACACAACATTATTTTATTGATTGACTTAAAAAATCAAGAAGTTGTAAAAACTATATCTTTCCCAAGTGAGATAGCTAATGCTAGAGCCTTGATTTTAAATAACGATAAATTTGATATCTTGTCTTATCAAGACGACAAAAACATTCTTTTTACACTAGAATAATTTAAAGGTGGTTAATTCCACCTTTAAATTTATCATATATTTATAGCTTTATAATACAATAACGAATTTATTACATAAAAAGTTAGGTTGATTAAAGCATGAATGACATTATAAAAATAACAGGCGCAAAAGAACATAATTTAAAAAATATAAACTTAGAAATTCCAAAAAATAAATTAGTCGTTTTTACAGGTCTTAGCGGAAGTGGAAAAAGCACATTAGCCTTTGATACACTATATGCAGAGGGGCAAAGAAGATATATAGAGAGCTTAAGCTCGTATGCAAGGCAGTTTTTAGATAGGGTCGGTAAGCCTGATGTGGATAAAATAGAAGGTTTAACTCCAGCTATAGCCATAGATCAAAAGACCACATCAAAAAATCCACGCTCAACAGTAGGAACGATAACTGAGATATATGACTATCTAAGACTTTTGTATGCAAGAGTAGGAACTCAGCACTGTCATAAATGCAAACAACCGATATCAAAGATGTCAGCAAGTGATATCATAAATGAAATTTCAAAACTACCGCAAGGGTCTAAAATAGTAATGTATGCACCTTTAGTTAGAGAAAAAAAGGGAAGCTGGGCTGATCTAATAGAGGGGCTAAGAAGCAAGGGCTTCGTAAGGGCTTTGATAGATGGTGTCATGGTAAGACTTGATGAAGATATAGAGCTTTCAAAGACAAAAAAACACACGATAAAAGTAGTCATAGATAGGCTTGTAGTAAATGATGAAAACCAAACAAGGCTAGGACAAGATATAGAAAAAGCCCTAAAAGAGAGCTTTGGGGAGGTCGAAGTTGAGATAATAAATGCCGAAGAGGTTGGACTTAGTCAAAAACATATACATTATAGCGAGCATCTGGCTTGTTTTGATTGTAAGATATCTTTTCAGCCACTTGAACCACTTAGCTTTAGTTTCAACTCTCCAAAAGGTGCTTGTGAGCATTGCGATGGTCTTGGTATAAAATATAGCCTTGATATGAGTAAGATAGTAGATGATCAAAAGAGCATAGAAGCCGGTGCTATAAGAACCTTGCACGGATACAATATGAGCTATTATTATAAATTTCTTATAGCATTTTGTGAACAAAACGGCATAGATACGAAAAAGGCATTTGCAGAGCTTACAGATGATGAAAGAAGGCTTGTGCTTTATGGTAATGCAAATGAAGTAAGCTTCACTTGGAAAAGACACAAACTATCAAGGACTTTTGAAGGTGCTGTAAAGGTATCTTATGATCTATTAAATAGCGAAAAATACCTAGATGATTATATGAGTGAAAAGGTGTGTTCAAACTGTAACGGTTACAGACTAAAACCACAAAGCCTAGCTGTAATGGTAGCACAAAAAGGTATAGGCGATATACTTGATATGAGTATAGAAGAGTGTGTGAAGTTTTTTTCAGATACTAAAAATTTTGAGTATCTAAGCGAACAAGAAAAGATGATAGCAACACCTATCCTAAAAGAGATAAACGAAAGGCTTTATTTTCTTTATGATGTAGGACTTGGATACCTAAGTCTTGGACGTGATGCAAGGACTATAAGCGGCGGGGAAGCTCAACGTATAAGGATAGCAAGTCAGATAGGAAGCGGACTAAGTGGTGTTATGTATGTGCTTGATGAGCCAAGTATAGGACTTCACGAAAGAGATACACTAAAGCTTATAAAAACACTTAGAAACCTACAAACCAAAGGTAACTCTGTAATAGTGGTAGAACACGATAAAAAGACCATAGAAGAGGCTGACTTTATCGTGGATATAGGAGAAGGTGCCGGTAAGTTTGGTGGAAATATAATATTTGCCGGTTCATACGATGAGCTGATGAAGTCAAACACAACAACAGCAAAATACCTAAACGGAACTAAAAATATAGAGTATCAAAAAAATAGAAAACAAAGCACTTGGATAGAGATAAAAAATGTAACGATAAACAACATAAAAGACCTATCGGCTAAGTTTCCACTTAGAAACCTAGTAGGCATAACAGGGGTAAGCGGTAGCGGAAAAAGCTCACTGATACTTCAAACCCTACTCCCGGTAGCACAAGAACAGCTAAACAACGCAAGAAAGATAAAAAAAGTAGCCGGTGCAAAGATAGAAGGACTTGAAAATCTAGACAAGGTCATATATCTTGACCAAAGTCCAATAGGAAGAACACCAAGAAGCAACCCAGCCACATATACAGGTGTGATGGATGAGATAAGGACTTTGTTCGCACAGACCAAAGAATCAAAGCTTCGTGGATATAAGATAGGTCGCTTTAGCTTCAATGTAAAAGGTGGAAGATGTGAAAAGTGTAGTGGAGAGGGCGAGATAAAGATAGAGATGCACTTCTTGCCTGATGTGATGGTGGTATGTGATGCATGTAACGGCACGAGATACAATGCCCAGACATTGCAGATACACTACAAAGGTAAAAATATCGCAGATGTGCTAAATATGAGTATAGATGAGGCTTTGGAGTTTTTCAAATCCATACCAAAAATTTATGCAAAGCTAAAAACCCTATCTGATGTGGGGCTTGGATACGTCACACTTGGACAAAACGCAACGACCCTAAGCGGCGGCGAGGCTCAGCGTGTAAAACTAGCCAAAGAACTAAGCAGAAGCGATACCGGAAATACACTTTATATACTTGATGAGCCTACTACGGGACTACATTTTGCCGATGTAGATAGGCTAGCTAAAGTGCTTCATCATCTAGTAGAGCTTGGAAACTCTGTCTTTGTTATAGAGCATAATATGGACATCATAAAAAACTGCGACTATATAGTAGATATGGGTCCTGAGGGTGGAGCTAAAGGCGGTAAAATCATAGCAGAGGGTAGTGTAAAAGAGATAGCAAAAAACTACAAAAAGACAAAAAGCTATACAGGGGAGTTTTTGGCAGCTGAGCTAAAAGCTAGCAAAACATCAAAATAAAATCTAACTTTTTATGCCTAGTATGATCATAAGGCTACTAGGCATGATTTTTTATACAAACGACTTTCAATCCAACATCAAGAAAAAACAAAATATTTAATTTTTTATACATAAATTATAAAAATCTCAAAAAAATATAAAAAAATCAAACACAAAACATATATTTAGCTTAAAGATTAAAATCTCTAAAAGGATAATATATGAATTTTATACATAATAAAGATAAAAAATCAAAAGATAAAATTTTAAATAAGCACAAAACACTTAAGACAAAAGGTATTGTATCTTTTATGATTGATATAAAATATGAATTTAGCATAAGTGCAAAATTCAAAAAATATAATCATACAAAGCTAGCAGCATTAAAAACAATAAAGAAGTTTAAAAAGATAATGCATAAGTATCTCAAGTATATATATGCTATCTTTATGTTTATATGTATTTGATAGATAAAATTTTACATATATATAGATATATTTATCATAAAAAAATATTGCTTATTTATTTTAGTATTGAGATTTGTATTTTAGTTGATTTAAAAAAATATAGTATATAACAGCAGGGGTTACCCTGCTGTTATTGTATAAGACTAATAAATCTTAGTCAAATTTATAGCTTACGCCTACGGTTCCGTTGTAGAACTTGTTCTTACCAAGTTTAGTACCGAAGTTGATGTTTGTGCTTAGGCTCTCTGTTAGGTTGAAATTAGCACCTGTTTTTACAGTGAAATAAGCATTTTTCTTATCATCAGAGTTAAGTTTGAAGTTTTTATTTGTTCCAACAAATTTTAAATTCATATCGCTAGAATCTTTATAAACTTCACCTTCAACACCTGGAGTTATATAGAAGTAGTTGTTATTGTCTACATATTTTCTTAACTCAACACCAGCTTTCAATGCAGCAACTTTAGATTTAACTGAACCAAATGACAATGCACCTACAGCACCGTTTTCAGTAAAGCCTTTTGTTTTTAAGTAAGAGTACTCAAATCCAGCAAGTGGCTTAACAAATAGGTCGTTTTCTAGGTTGTATACATAACCATAATTTATATCAAAAGATGTAGCAAATGAATCAAACTTAGCATCTGTTTTACCAAATGAAGTAGTTCTTTCTAGTTTGTTTTTACCAAAGTTGAAGTTGATCTTTGCATCTACTTCGTTTTGATCAAAGTATGCTCTTGTATATACACCAAACTGATAATTTTTACCTTTTAGATTTACATTACTGCTATCTGCTTTTGTTTGAGTATAAGTTGTAGTTGCACCAACTATCATATTATCAAATCTCTTATCATAACCAAGAGTTACACCAAAGATTTTTGGATTTACACCATTTTTAGCACTTGTCTTGCCACCTAATACACTTCCCCATAGGTTATTGTCATAGTTAAATCTATCTGTGTATTCTCTTACTGTGCTAATTAATGCACTGTCGTCACTACTTGCAAAGCTATCATCTTTTAAATGTTTAATAGCACTTGCTAATGCTAAATCAGCATTGAATGGGTTGCTTAGACTTGCAAGTCTTGTAGCGGTTGAAAGATCTGTATTAAACTTAATGATATCTACATTAGATATTTTAGCCATTGAATCAACTGATGTTGTTACAGAGCTTGTTACGTTTTTAACTACTTTAACAATATCTTCTTTTTTAACACCTTCTGAAAATAGTTTACTTAACACTTTATTATCTGCTGATATATCACCTAAAGACTCTGCTACATTTTTGCTTATACTATCTAGCTTTCTAACCGCATGCATAGCACGCTCAGCATTAGCATCACCTACTTCTTTTTTAGCTTCTGCTACTTCTTTTTTAGCTTTATTAAGCGCTTCTAGTTTAGCAACTTTTTCTGCTTCGGTAGCTGATTCATAAGCTTCTTGTGCTTTTTTTAATGCTTCTTGTTTTTCTTTTAGTTCTTTATTAGCTTTAGCTGTGTTAACATTAGTTTCTGCTAAAGCATCTTGCAATGCATTTACTTCTTTAGATTTAGCTTCTACTTCTTTTGCTATTGTAGTTGCTACTTCTCCTGCATTTATAGCCACCAATGTTGCTTCTGCTATTTTTTGCCAATAGATGCAATATAGAATCAGGAGTATCTACCTTGTCTGTTGTTACAAAAACAAGTTTGCCATCTTTTAGGCTGAATGTATCTTTTTCAGTTAGAGATTTTTCGGCTTCTATAGTAAATATATTGTCAGCTCCTTTTACTAATTTTAATGTTACTCCTTCTACGGGGATTAAGTGCAAAAGCTATATCAGATTTATCGCAAACTGCTTTTGCTTTTTCTAGTATATTTTTTATGCGGTTTTAGTGGCATCGCTTAAACCTTCTACATTTCCATTTTTTAATGCTTCTAAATCATTTGCTTTGTTTTCACCAAAAAGCGTATCTAAAACATTTATTTTTCCTTGTAGATAGAAAACATCATAAAAATCTTTTAATTTATCTAAAGTATACTTGTTTAAAGTCTTAGCTTTATCTTTAGTTTTATTTACTTTAGTATTAAAACTATCTGATTGTAAGTTAGTTAAATCTAACATACTAAGTCTAGATTTAGCCCAAAATACATGATTATTTGCTTAAAAAGTTAAAGTTTCACTACCTTTAGATCCGCCAAGTTTTATAGTGCTAGTTTTGTCTCCAGAAGTTATTTCTATTTTTGAAGCATTATTATAATCTTTTCCAGGAGTTAATTTTATATCAACACTTTTTCCATTAACATCAACAAATTTTAATGTTATGGTATTATCTCCTGCTATTACACTATTATCATTTACTGTGGCAAATTCTGTTGCAGCTTTTAAAATTTCTTTTACAGCATTATTATTTTTCGTATCTTGTGCTGTCAAAGTACGATCATCTGTCACTTTCAAGGTTAGCTTTGTTGTTAAATCAATATAGATTTTATTCTACCCTCTATAGCATTTAAAAGGTTACTCTTCTTAGTATATGCATTTGCTTTTTTATTGTTGGCGCAAATGTTTCTTCTATTTTTCCTTTTAGTTTATTCTCTGATATTTTATAGTCAGTACCTAGACTATCATCTTTAAGTTTAGAGATAGTAGAAGTTGAATTGGCTGGTTTATACTTGATATGATGCAAGATTTTGTTAGTTGATACTTGCCCATCTTAACCTGCTGGTTCTGATAAGCTAAATCTGTCTACAGTAGTATCGAAAGCAACTTTTAATTTAACCTCATCTACATCTTTAACTAATGCAAATGCTATTTTTTTAGCATTAGTGCTGTCTGCATTTTCAAATTCTATTTTAAGACCCTAAGTAGTAGGTATTAAATCTTTTATTTTTGTTGCTTCATCCAATATATTTTTTACTGGTGTATCTACAACTTCAAGTCTTGTTGCGCTACGAGTGTTAGTATAAGTATATAAATTGCGTGTTGCTAAAACAGTAAGATTATTTTTAATACTTGATCTAATACTTTTAGTTTTTCAGCCTTATCTTTTTCTTTTGTTGTTGTTTCTTTTATTTTACTAAAATCTGTATTATTGTCTTTTTTTGCTACCAAGGTGTCAATATTAGTATTATTCAATTTAGCATCTTCGGCAAACAAGCCAATGATAGATTTTTGGTTATTGTCTGAATTTGGAGTATAGACCAATGTATTATTATCTGCACTTTTTAGTTTTATTTTATCTTTTTTCTGTCTTTTGTTATTTCTATAATTGTTAATATTGGTTCTTCATTTGCTGTTAATGATAGCGTGATTTCATTAGGGGGTGGTACATTTGCAAGATCTACATTATTACCTAATTTCTTTGCAGCACTAGCTTGTTTATTATATTGGCAATCTTAGCTGTATTATCATCTGCTTCTATATCTCCTTTTTTAAAACCTTTAATTTTCGACTCATTTGCCACTACAAATATTGTTTTAAATATATTATCAGCATCACTTATTAATACAGCATCAACATACTCTTTTAAAGCTAATTTTTTGTTATTTTCAGTTTTTTTTATTTATTATATCAACATTAAAATCTAAAGTCTGTTTTGTTACTAATGCTTTAAGAGTTGGGTCATTTTTCTCAATTTGCCTAGGTTCAAATTTCATTTTTTTAAATCTAAGTTCAAAGTATCTAGTTCATCTTCACAGAGCATAATTTTTATTTTAGATTCACTTCCCTCTTTTATAAGTTGTAAACTAACTTGTTTGCCATCAATTTCCTTAAAATTAGGAAAAGTAAAACCAGTATCTGAAATAACCAAAAGATTTTCTTTTACCATTGTTAAAATCTTTTTCAATGCACCTTTTATTGCAGCAGCATTATTAAGATTATTTGTTGTTTCTGATAGTTCTTTTTGATTTTCAACTATCTTACTTAATTCTGCTTTTATATCTTGATAAAATTTAAGTTCTTTGGCTTTATTAAAATAATTTGTTAGTAAATCAAAGAGTAATATCACTCCAAACCGCTAAAGTATATCTTGGAGTGATAATGTAAGTAGTTATTCTATATCTATCTTATATCCTAGACCTGGAGCATTTTTGATAAAGCGTTCATCGGTCTTGTCGCGTATCCTTTTGACAAAAGTCCTTATGGCAGCTTCTGTCACACTCTCGCCTATCCATACCACATCTTTTATCTCTTCGTGCAGCACAACAGTACCTAGTCTTTTTACCAGTAATGATACAAAGGCTAGCTCTTTTTTTGTCAAAGTTATCTCTTTGTCTTTTTTTATAAGTATTCGTTTGGTTTTATCAAATTTATACTCTTTTGATATATCCACTATACAGGTGGAGCTTATTTTAGAACTTGCTATGTGAGCTAGAGATAGCAAAAACTCATCCATATCTATAGGCTTTAAGATATATTTGTCCACACCTAGCTCTATAGCTTTTAGGAGTTTTTCTTTTTCGCTATATGCTGAAAGAAGCACTATAGGTGTAGATGGTGATATTTCTTTGATAGCTTTTGACATATCAAGCCCATCTAGTATAGGCATAGCTATATCACTGACTACTATATCTGAGGTATATTTTTTAAATTTTTTAAGACCCTCATCGCCGTTTTGTGCTACTATGACTTTAGCGAATTCATATTTTAAGACATCTTCCATGAGTTTTCTTGTCTCGTTTTCATCTTCTACGAAAAGTATTGTTAAATTTTGTAAAATTTCACTCACTAAGTTCTCCTTTTATTGGTATTTTTATACTAAAACAAGCTCCATTGTCTTTGTTTTTGATAATTATAACACCTTTTAGTTTATCTATGATAAGCTTTGACATACAAAGCCCTATGCCTGTTCCTTGAGATGAGTGCTTTGTAGTAAAATAAGGCTCAAATATCTTATCTATGATCTCATCACTTATACCACCTGCATTATCACATATACTTATGACAGCTAGATCTTGCTCTTGTGATGTGGTTATCTTTATCTGCTTGTTTTTTATATCTCGCTCTATGCAAGCATCTTTGGCATTGTTTAGGATATTTAGTATGACTTGCGTTAGTTTAGACTTATAGCCAAAGACCTCAGTATCAAAGTCGGTGTTTATAGAGACATTTATATGCTTTTTTTCAAATGTCCCTTGAAGCATCATAATAGAATCATGCAAGGCATCAGATATCAAAAATGCTTCTGGTGCTTTGCTTGTGGAGAAGAAATTTCTAAAGTCCTCTATCGTGTTTGACATATTTTTTATGATGTTTTTGCATTTTTCATAGGATTCGTTGAATTTATTTTTATCCTTACTCATTTTAAAAAGTGTAATACTAAGCTCGTTTAGAGGCTGTCTCCACTGATGAGCGATATTTGCTATCATCTCACCCATAGATGCTAGGCGAGACTGAGTTAGTATGATCTTTGTTTGCTCTTCGTTTTTAGCAACTTCGGATTTTATGATATCTTGCAAATTTTCATTTAAGCCCCTTAACTCCATGGTCTTTTCTTGGACTATCGTTTCCAAGCTTTCATTTAGCTTTTTTAGCTCTTGTTCTTGTGATATAAGCTGTTCATTTAGCTCTATGAGCTTAGTAGTATCATACCTTATAGCTACAAATTCCTCTATATCGCCTTTTGAATTTAGGATGGGTGATATAGTAGTGTGTAGGTAGATAGTTCTTTTGTCTTTTGTGAGGTTTTTGATTATACCTTTGTAGACTTTTTTTGACAGTATTGTATCCCATAGGTTTTTAAACACATCTTGACTTACATCCGGATGCCTTACTGTATTGTGATTTTTACCTATAAGCTCTTGTTTGGTGTATCCACTCATCTCGCAAAACTCATCGTTTACAAATGTGATGATGCCATTTATATCTGTTTTTGATACGATGTTGCTTGCCTCTATAGCATACTGATACTGTTCAAATTTATCTTTTATATCATCCATGTGCCATATATCCTAAAAATGCTAGATAAACTCCGTTTATCATTATGATCGCAAGTGATACCTTAAACATAGTCTGTTTAAATTTCACGGAGATAAAGCCAAAAAGTGTAACAGCACCTAGCATACTTGGTAGTGTACTTATTCCAAATACAAACATTATAAGCATACCTTGCAGAGCTGAGTCGCTTATGATAGACATAGTTAAGAAATAATAAACCAAGCCACAAGGTAAAAGACCGTTTAAAAATCCAGCAAGAGCAAAGCCTAAAAAGCCTTTTTTGCTTAGTGACAATATACTCTTAGTTACGAGTCTTGAAATTTTGTCGTTTTCTATAAGGTGTAAAAATCCTCCACGAATCCAAAGTGCTGTGGCTAGAAGTACGAGTAAGATACCTACAATAAAAAAGAGTAAAGCCCTAGAGTTTGAAGAGATAGCAAAGACACCGCCAAAAGCTCCAAAGATAGCTCCAAGCAATGAGTATGAGACAATTCTAGCTATATGATATGATGAGTTTAGTAAAAATGATGAAAGTCTATCTTTTTTTTGCACGGCAATAGACTGCAAACTCAAAAAACCGCCACACATACCTATGCAGTGGCTAAAACTACTCAAAAATCCAACAGCTATTATAGTCGCAAAGCTGAGTTCTTGCATATCAGAGTATGTCTAAAAACTGCCTAAAGATATACCTGCTTTCATTTGGCCCACCACTTGCTTCTGGGTGGTGCTGAACTGAAAATATAGGATAGTCTTTATACTTTACACCTTCTATAGTGTTATCAAACAAATTTCTATGGGTAATGACAGCTACTTCGGCTATCTCTTCTGGGACATTATAGTTGTGGTTTTGGGTGGTTATCTCTATGACTTTTGTTTGTAAATTTTGTACCGGATGATTTGCTCCGTGTTGTCCAAATTTTAGCTTGTAAGTAGGATATCCAAAGGCATTTGATAAGAGCTGATGACCTAGACAGATGCCAAAGATAGGCACTCTGGCTTGGATGAGTTTTTTTATCTCGGCTATTTGTGATGTTAGTTTTTTAGGTTCGCCTGGCCCATTTGATAAAAATATACCGTTTATTTGCTTGTTTTTAAATTTATCTATCAAAATATCGGCATTTGTATCGTGAGGATATACCTCTACCTCTATGCCTACTTCGCAAATTTCATTCAAGATAGAACTCTTTACTCCAAAGTCAAGCACAGCTACTTTTTTGCCAACACTTTTTAGACTTTTGTAACTTTGAGATATATTATCCCAAGATGCCGTGTTGTGGGTGTAGCTTTGTTTTGAGCTTACTTTGCTTACATAGTTTGTATCTTGTATATGTCCTGCCTGTTGTAGCTTTTGTTTTAAGGCTTCTTTATCGCTTGTAGTAGTTGAGATGTATGCCATCAAGGCACCCTCATCTCTTAACATCTTTGTAAGATATCTTGTATCTATATCATAAACACCAAATTTTCCTTGTTCTTTGAAAAATTCGCCAAGAGTTTTTTTAGATCTAAAATTTGAGTCAAATTCGTTGTAGCTTCTTACAATGATGGTATTGGCTTGTATCTTTGGGCTTTGCATATCATCATCGTTTATGCCTACAATTCCTATCTCTGGCATAGTAAATACCACACACTGACCTGCATAACTAGGATCTGTAAGTATTTCTTCATAGCCTGTTAGAGATGTATTAAAAACAAGCTCGGCAGCACACTCGCCACCTACTCCAAATGCTTTTGCTTTTAAAAAAACTCCATTTTCTATGTAGATATAAGCATCCATTAAAGCATACCTCTTTTTTGAAGCTCATCTTGGTATAGCTTTTCAAATACTAAGTCATACTCTTCGCTTCCCGGTATAAGCTTTCTTTTGTAGTTTTCTATCTTATCAAGAACATCATCTTCTATCTTTTCATATATTTTTAGATATTCATCTATTGAGTTATAGATGATATTTTTTACTCTATTTTCTGATACGTTATACTCTATCAAAACATCATCCAAAAGAGCATCTAAGATAATATGTGCTACATTACTATATCTATCTTCAAAAGACAAAATCACATCAAACTCAGAGGCTAGTTTTTTCTTAACAAGCCAAAACATATTTTTTCTATCGATCTGCATTAGATCCATTTCATCTTCGTTACTCTCTAAAAGCTCGTTTACTTTTTCTTCAAGTGCTTTTTCTTTTTTTACATCTTGTGTTAGTATGTCTTGAGCTATTTCAGCTATAGGCTCTATGCCTGCATTTAGTGTTACAAATTTTGAGTTTAATAAATCTATGGCTATTTTTCGTGCTATATATGGTGTGTGCGGAAGTTTGATACGCATATTTACCCTTTTAAATTTTTTGGTTATTTTAGCTAAATAAAAGTAAAAAAGTGTTAAAAGTAAGACAATTTAAAAACATTTATAATAAATATATTTTTTATTGGATTGATTTAAAAAATAAATATGCTTTTTGTGTATTTTTAACTAAAATAAATATAAAAATATATTTTTTAAGTTTTTTTATATAGTTTTTATCTTAAAATAATAAAACTTATATTATTGTTTAATGTAAAATTAACAAGGAGGGTTTTGATGCGACCTAGTCAGACATTAAGTTACGACTATAGTGTAGCTAAACTGTTTATGTTTTCTACCTTAGTTTTTGGTGTGGTTGGTATGCTTCTTGGCGTTATTATCGCTTTTCAGATGGCATATCCTGACCTAAATTATATAGCAGGAGAGTACTCAACCTTTGGTCGTTTAAGACCATTGCATACAAACGGGATTATATTTGGTTTTATGCTTTCTGGTATCTTTTCTACCTGGTATTATATAGGACAACGTGTTTTAAAAGTATCAATGAGCGAATCGCCATTTTTGATGGCTGTTGGTAAATTGCACTTTTGGTTATATATCATACTTATAGCTTTAGCCGTTGTTAGCCTATTTATGGGGATTAGTACTTCTAAAGAGTATTCTGAGCTAGAGTGGCCACTTGACTTGCTTGTGGTTGTAGTATGGGTTCTTTGGGGTGTTAGTATATTTGGGCTTATAGGAATTCGCAGAGAAAAGACGCTTTATATATCTGTATGGTATTTTATAGCTACATTTCTTGGTGTTGCTATGCTTTATCTTTTCAACAATATGGAAATTCCAACAAGATTAGTATCTGGATATGGCTCTTGGGTGCACTCTGTATCTATGTATGCCGGAACCAATGATGCATTAGTTCAATGGTGGTTTGGTCACAATGCGGTTGCATTTATCTTCACTGTTGCGATAATTGCACAAATTTATTATTTCTTACCAAAAGAGAGTGGGCAACCTATATTTTCATATAAATTATCATTATTTTCATTTTGGGGTCTTATGTTTATATACCTTTGGGCTGGTGGTCATCACTTGATATACTCAACAGTGCCTGACTGGATGCAAACAATGGGCTCGATATTTTCTATAGTATTAATACTTCCATCTTGGGGTTCTGCTATAAACATACTCTTAACAATGAAAGGCGAATGGGTTCAACTTCGCGAAAATCCTCTAATAAAATTTATGATATTGGCTTCTACATTTTATATGTTCTCAACACTAGAAGGTCCTATACTTTCCATAAAATCAGTAAATGCCTTGGCTCACTTTACAGACTGGATTCCTGGACACGTTCATGATGGCGCATTGGGCTGGATAGGCTTTATGATAATGGCAGCTCTTTATCATATGACACCTCGTATGTTTAAACGCCAACTGTATTCAAAATCTTTGATGGAAGTTCAGTTCTGGGTTCAAACAACTGGTATTGTGCTATACTTCTCATCAATGTGGATAGCTGGTATCACGCAAGGTATGATGTGGAGAGCCACCGATCAATACGGAAGCTTATTATACTCTTTTATAGATACAGTTGTTGTTCTTGTTCCATACTATTGGATTAGAGCTATAGGTGGTGCTTTATACTTACTAGGATTTTTTATATTTGTATTTAATATCTGTAAATCTCTATCGGCACCAAAAATAAATTTTGAACCAAAAAATACAACTCCTATGGGTGGTTTAAATTCGGAGGTTTCACATGTTTAGTTGGTTAGAAAAAAATCCATTTTTCTTTGCTGTGGCAGTTTTTATACTGATAGCCTATGCTGGCGTAGTTGAAATTTTGCCTGATTTTTCAAACAGAGCAAGGCCTTTGGAGACAACAAAACCTTATAGTGTTTTACAATTAGCAGGAAGACAGGTTTATATAAAAGAAAGCTGTAATGCTTGTCATACACAATTAATCCGTCCATTTAAAAGTGAGACAAATAGATATGGCATGTATTCTATGAGTGGCGAATATGCTTATGATAGACCTCATCTTTGGGGTTCAAAAAGAACAGGCCCTGACTTATGGCGTGTAGGAAACTATAGAACTAGCGATTGGCACGAAAATCACATGAAAGATCCTACATCTGTAGTTCCAGGCTCTATAATGCCTTCATACAACCATATGTTTGTTAAAAATGCAGATATAGAAACAGCTTATGCAGAAGCTTTTACGGTTAAAAAAGTTTTCAATGTGCCTTATGATCAACCTGATATGCCAAAACTTGGAAGTTTTGAAGACACACAAAAACAAGTAAATATGGAAGCTTCTGAGATTGTATCACAGATGAAAGATCAAAGCATAAAAGATGCATTTGAAAAAGGCGAAATTCGTGAGATAGTAGCACTTATAGCTTATCTAAACAGCCTTAAATAAGGAATAATAATGGATATGCAAACTATAAGAGAGCTTCAAGCTTACGGCTTTTTTTTCTTTACTCTTTCTCTTGTGCTTGTTTTGTATGGTTATTTTTACCATCTTTACAAGTCAGAAAGAACAGGAAGAAGGAATTATGAAAAATATTCTAATCTAGCACTTGATGATGACCTAAACAGTGCTATATTAGAGCAAAATATTAGCAAAAAGGGGCTTTGATATGCAGTGGTTAAATTTAGAAGACAATATTAATCTATTATCATTAATTGGTGCTTTTGCTATCGTTATACTGACTGTTGCAATAGTTGGAAGATATGTAAACAAAATGAAAGATAAAAGCGAAGCAACTGCGCCTTTAAGCGAACATGAATGGGATGGAATTCAAGAATATAAAAATGATCCTCCACTTGGCTGGGCTGTCTCTTTTGTATTGGCTTTGGTTTGGGCTATATGGTATTTTTTAGCTGGTTACCCACTAAATTCATACTCTCAAATAGGGGAGTATAATGAAGAAGTAAAAGAGTATAATGCAAAATTTGCAAAAGAACATGCAAAATTAGATCAAAGTACATTGGTTGATATGGGTAGTAGTATATTTTTAGTATCTTGTTCCCCTTGTCATGGAATAATAGGAGATGGTATGCAAAACAAAGCAGCCAATCTAAAAACATGGGGAAGCGAGGAAGGGATATATGAAGCTATCGTTAATGGTTCAAAAGGTTTAGGTTTTGATGGTGGAGAGATGCCTAAAGCTTCCGATCTTGGGCTTGATGAAGAGAGTGCAAAAGCTATAGCGGCATATGTTGCAAAAAATATATCCGGCATAAAAGCTACAAAAAATGAAGCCTTGGTTCAAAAAGGTGAAGAGCTATATAGTGGAACTTGCACGGCTTGTCACGGCGAAGATAGCAAAGGAATGGATGGAGTATTTCCTGATCTAACCACATACGGCACTAGTGATTTTGTAACCATGGTTTTAAATCGTGGTAAAAATGGAGATATAGGCGTAATGCCTAAATTTAATGAAAACATGCTAAATAAAATTCAAAAGCGTGCAGTTGGAGAATATATACTTTCTCTTTCAAGGAGTAAATAATGCAAAACGAAAATAGATCTGTATTCGCCCTTAATGGAGCAACTGGAATGATAATAGCAACTGTTTTGCTTTTAAGTATTTTGGGAGTTTTGACATATTTTGCAATCATTATCCAACAAGATGTTTCAACAAAACCTTACAAGATAGAAAATGCAAATGGCCTTAAAGCAAAAAGCGTTGAAAACAAAAAACATTTTATGGTTAAGGAGTAATATATGTCAGTTATATTAGAAAAAGTTATAATATTGCTACTAGCTGTGGCTGGGATAGTTTGCGCTTGGTCAGTACTTACTCCAAATCATCTTTTTATAGGATGAAGTGGTTTGATTTTAAGGGCGTTTTATTCGCCCTTTTATTTCTTGTAAGTGGTTGTTTCGGCAATAAGTTTGTATTTAATGATGATAATATTTTGAGCCAAAAAGTTGAAGAAAAACTACAAACAATAGCAGATGAGTTATACTCAAAAACAGGTATTTTTGTAGGTGCTAGTGTATTTGAAAATCTAAACAAACAAAGCTTAGATGATAAGTTTTTATCATTAAATATAAAAGAGCCTTTTGCATTTATAGCGCTAGCAAAAGATGAAAAAAAAGTTGAAATATATGCAGATAAGAAAACATTAAAATTATTTGACAAAGATCAAATCCTAAGTCCCTTTCCAGAATCAGGAACTATACTGCCTATATTGGCATCAAAAAATGGAAAAGATATATACAATGCTGCTATACTAAATGGATATGGCGACTTGTCTGAACAAATAGCAAAAAGCAAAAATATAAAGCTTGCAAATGCGATAGGAAACAGCAATAAAGACACACTTAATTTATTGAGATTTTTTATATATGGGTCAATAATCTTTGTGTTTTGCTTTATGTTTTATAAAAAAAGGATAGCAAAAAATGTCTGATAAAAGCAAAAAAACATTTTGGCCTTATGGGATTTTACTAAGCATTATAGCTGTGATAATAGCTTGTGTAGCAACGATAGTTATATCGCTTGATTATCCCGTAGAAATGGATAATTTTAACTTTGAAAAATACCAAAAGGTTGATACTGACATAAATGAGATAATGAAAAATCAAAAAGAATTTGATAAAAAATTTGATGTAAAAGCCTTAACAAAAACTATCACACTAAACAAAGAAAACAAAATAGATATAAAAATATCAAAAAAACTACCAAATTTACAAAATCCAAAATTTGAAATCTTACTGACAAGACCTGATACAAATAAACATAATGTAGACTTAAATGCAACATATAGCGATGGCATCCTAACAACTCAAAGCTTTACGCCAAATCTTATCGGAAGATGGCAAATTATGTTAAAATTAGCAGATCAAAACTCAACAGGATTTTATAAATTTGAACTTTTTGCCCGATGATAAATTATTTGTATTTGCAACGTTAAGGTGCGTTAGGGATTTTATAAAAAACTCTAAAAGCCCGTTAAGCCAAAAGGCTATTAGTATAGGGGATTTTTTACAAAAGACTATCTTTGTAAGAAACTTGCAAAAACCAACAGATGCACAGCTTTTGCTTATAATGCAACAAGCCTGTAAAAACACACAAAATGCACACGAAAAACTAGCAATACCGAAAGATTTTTTTGCATTTTTAAAGCACAATGACTATCTGTTTTCTTTTTTTAAGGAGATAGCTCATCAAAGAAAAGATATAGACGACCTTAAAATGAGCGACATATATGCCAACTATGAAGAGCATATACAAATACTATCAAATACACTGACAAATTACAAAGAGCTTATGTTGCAAAATGGCTTTTATGATGATATAAGCATATGCGATATATATGAGATAAATGAGGATTTTATAAGCCAATATAGCGAGATAAATATCCAAATAGATGGAATTTTAAGTGAGTTTGAATGGGAAATAATCCTAAAATGCAAAGAGCTAACAAAGATAAATATCATCTTTGATACTTCAAAACTAAACAAAAAACTTATAGAAAAAATAGCCACGATAAGCAAAAAAAGCATTGATGAGTTTTTGATGTATCATAAGCTAATGCTAAATCTAAACACATTAGAACTAAGCGACATAGGAAAAAATCAACAAAACAGAGTAGTATTAACAAAATCATTTCAATCAAGAAGCTTGCAAGCGGCTTTTGTGTTTGAAAAAATTTCAACCTTCATAAAAGATGGAATGAGTGCTGATAAGATAGCTGTGATACTACCTGATGAGGGCTTTGCACAAATCTTAAAAATGTATGATGATAAGAAATTTTTGAGCTTTGCGATGGGTAAGCCTTTTTCAACTACACTTTTTTATACTACTATAAAAACCATATTTGAATCCCTAAAAGAGCAAAAAAGCATAAACCTAAACGATAATGTTTTAAACGAAAAAGAGCTAAAAAAGAGTGAAACATTTTTAAATTTAATACATCTAGATAAGGGTTTGTTTGATTTTATAAGTATAAACTACTCTCAGATAATAAGCTTTGATGATATAAAAAATACACTAGAAAAGCTATGTGAATATTTTGGAGATAGGGATATTTACGATATCTTAAATGAAGAGCTATTTTTAATGCACCAGCTAATAAATCAAAATAAACTTAGGTTTTTTGAGGTGATTGAGCTTTTGCTTATAAGGCTAAATAATGCAAAAATAGATGAAGTTGGTGGTGGTGATGTTCGTGTGCTTGGGATACTAGAAAGCAGAGGACTTAAATTTGATGGAGTTATTATAGTTGATTTTAACGATAACTTGGTGCCAAAAAGAAGCATAAATGAGATGTTTTTAAGCTCAAATGTAAGAAAAAAAGCTGGGCTTGTAAGCTATAAAGATAGGGAAAATTTACAAAGGTCGTATTATGAAAGTCTTATTTGTAATGCAAAAAAAGTAGCTATATCGTATGTAACTACGGAAAGCAAAATTGCTTCAAGATTTTTAAATGAGTTTGCTTGCATACCAGATACAGACTTTGATGAAGATGAATATATAGCTTTGTTTAGAAGTGGCAAAAAGGCAAAATTTCAAGGCTGTGATACAGATATAAAACACGATTTTTTTGAAAAACCACTATCTTTTACAAGGCTAAATACATTTAGAAAGTGTCCTAGAAAATACTACTATCACTATGTATTAAAACTTGGTGAGCCTAGGTCTTTTGATCAGGGTGTAAGCTCGGATTATGGAAATAGCATACACAAAGCACTTTTTGAATACTATAAAAACTATAGTGATTTTAATTTGTCTGATTTTTTAAAGGTGCTTGAAAAAGAGAAGCTAAATCCGCTTGAGTTTGAGTTAGCGAGTATGAAATTTAAAGAGTTTGAAAAAAGTGAAAATGAGCATTTTTTACAAGGCTGGAAGGTAAACGAGCTAGAGTGTGAAAAAACAAACACAATAAACGGCATAAATATAAAAGGCACGATAGACAGGATAGATAAAAAAGGCTCTGATATATGTGTGATTGATTATAAAACGGGTTCTAGCAAAGATCCTTTACAACTTGAGTTTTACGAACTACTAATAGGCAAAAAATGCGAAACATACTTTTATAATCTAAAAGATGATATGAGGCTTGAAGCATGTGAGGGCAAAGATGAGATAGTAAAAATCCTAGATGAGATAAAAGAGTATTTTTCAAACGAACCAAAATACGAACCAACTCCATCAACGGATTGTAGCTACTGTCCTTTTTTTGATATATGCGAAAGGAAGATATGAAAAATTTCTTTGGACTAAAAGCAAGTGCTGGTAGTGGTAAGACATTTGCACTTAGTGTAAGATATGTGGCACTTTTGCTTAAAGGGGCAAAAACTCGCAACATCATAGCACTTACATTTACAAAAAAAGCAGCTAGTGAGATGAGCGAAAGGATAGTGTCTCTTTTTTTAAATTTAGATCAAAGAAAGGCAGAATTAGCAGAAATTTCAAAACTTCTAGGAATAAGCGAAGATGAAGTCATAAATAAAAGAGATGAGCTTAAGAGCGATTTTTTAAGCTCAAATTTAAAGATAATGACATTTGATGCATTTTTTAGCACTATACTAAGAAGTTTTAGCCTGAATTTGGGTTTAAATCCAGACTATGATATAAAAGATATAAGTAGCGATGTATTTAAAGAAAATTTCATAAATCAAATAGCAAAAGATGAAAAACTACTAAAATCACTTGCTTTTTACATACTTGAGTTTTCAAAGGGTCAAAATGATTTTTTCCAGACCATTGAAATGTTATATGAAAACTTTAGTGAAATCGAGATAAATGGGAGTGTAAGCTATCCAAGTGATGATAAGGTAATGAGTCTTTGTAACCAAATAAAAACATACATACAAAACAAAAACGGCTCTAACACAGCGATAAATGCCTTTAATGTAGCTAATGCCTTAGAACTTTGCGAAAAAAGCGTAATACAAAAAGAGAGTCTAAACTACCGAACATTTTCAAAGGTTTATGATGATGATCTTGATGCGTATTTTGATGAGCTAAAAGATGAGCTATACAAATATATAAACGACCTTGAAAGATACAAACTAAATGAATTAAATCAGTTTTTGAAAATATATAAAGATATCAAAACAGAGCTAAACAAAAAGCTAAATGAGCTTAGTTTTTCTGATATAACAAGGCTTACAAACGAGCTACTTTATAACAACCTAGATAAACAAATGCTTTATTTTAGACTAGATGGCACTATATCTCATCTTTTGATAGATGAGTTTCAAGATACAAATGTAACGCAATACAATATAATATTTCCTATAATAGAAGAGATAGTTGCTGGATACGGGCAAACTGGACTTGGAAGCTTTTTTTATGTTGGGGATATAAAGCAAAGTATTTATAGGTTTCGTGGTGGTAAAAAAGAGCTTTTTAATAAATTAAAAAATGATTTTAAGCAGATAGAAGTTGAGAGCTTAAAGAAAAACTATAGAAGTGCTAAGCTTCTTGTTGAGTTTGTAAATGAAAAGATGAAAGATAAATTCAACACAAAAAATAGTGATGAAGAAGATAATTTTACAGAGCAGATACCAAACAGCGATAAAGATGGATATATAAAAGTCGCTGGGTGCGATGATGTAGTGCAAAGCTGTGTTGATGAGACAAAAAGGCTTTTGGACTTAGGGGTTCAAAGCAAAGATATAACTGTGCTTTGTTGGAAAAATGATGATATAAAAACGATATGCGATAGCCTAAAAGCTCAAAACATACCATCAACCGATGAAGGTGCGATGCTACTTAAAAACTCAAAATCTGTCTTTGGACTTATCAACTATGCTAAGTATTGTATTTTTGGGGATAGAATATATCGTCAGAATTTCATATCGTATTTTGGATTTGAACCTAAAAAGGTTGCATTAGATCTTAATAAAACATCAAATGAGTGTCTTTATTATCTTGCAAAAATGGCAAACATATCAATGCAAGACCTTGATATACTAAGACTTTTTGAGATAAGTGCTGGCTCATCTGATATAGTTAGCTTTTTGTTTGAGTTTGAAAACTCAGATGAAAAAGCGATAAATAGCGATAGCTTTGGTGTAAGAGTAATGACAACACACAAATCAAAAGGGCTTGAGTTTGACACTGTGATACTTTGTGATAAATTATCAAAAGGAAGACAAGGCAAGGGTAAGTTTATATGCGAATACGATATAAACTCAGGGTGGCAGATAAAGCTTAATGTCACAAATAGAGAGTTTTTTGACAAAAAGTATGACAAACTCATAGAACAAAGCGAAAGCTTGGATAAAGAAGAAGAGATAAATAAGCTGTATGTGGCTTTAACAAGGGCTAAAAATAATCTTATCATACTAAAAACAAACAATCCAGATGCATCAAGGCCTAGTTATTTTAGTAGATATGAGCTAAAAAGTGGCAAGGTGTATGACTATCTTGATTTGGAAATTTGCGAAAAAGGCTCAATAAGCATAGAACAAAATAATAATGATAGGATAAGTAAAAAGAGAAAAAAAATAGAGCTTGTAAGTGTAGAAAAAGACACAACAGCAAATAAAGAAAAAGAGTATGAATTAAATCTAAATAGCATATATTTTGGCACAGCACTTCATTTCTTGCTAGAAATGACAAAAGGTTTTGATGAGAAAAGCTTAAGGTATCAAGAAGATGCTTTAAGAGATAAATTTTCTAAATTTTTATCAAAAGATGAGCTTGATGAGATCGTAACAAGATGTATAAATTTAGTAAATGATAGTGATTTTAAAGAGTTAGTAAAAGATTCTGTCATAAAAAAAGAACAAAGCATATACTACAAGGAACAAACAAAACAGCTTGATTTGATGAGTGTTAAAAACGATACCATAACGATAGTTGATTATAAAAGTTCTAAAAAAGATATAGAAAATAACAAAAAGCAAGTTTTAGAGTATACAAAGATAGTTAAAGAAATCTATCCAGATATGAAAGTTTGTGGCATTATATTTTATGTTTTAAAAGATGAGATAGAAAAAATTATTATTTAAATTTTACTTAAATTAAGCTATTTATAAGTTTATTTAAGTAAAATCACACTCTAAAATTAAATTTTGGCAAAGGTAACAAAATGACAAAAATAACAAAGCCAAACGAAGTCAAACGCGATTGGATTGTAATAGATGCAAGCGGTAAGCGTTTTGGTAGAATGCTTACAGAAGTAGCAACATTACTTCGTGGAAAACATAAACCAAATTATACACCAAATGTTGATTGTGGTGATTATGTTATTATTATAAATGCTTCAAAAGCTGAGTTTACTGGTGCAAACAAAGCTGAGCAAAAATTATATCACAGACACTCTGGATATTTCGGAAGTGTAAAGAGTGAAAAATTTGGTGATTTATTAGCTAATAATCCTGTAAAACTTTACAAACTTGCTGTTCGTGGAATGCTTCCAAAAACTAAGCTAGGTAAAGATATGATCAAAAAACTAAAAGTATATGCTGGAAGTGAACACCCTCACACAGCACAAATCGCTAAAGAAGGAAAATAATAATGGCAACAGTTTATGCAACAGGTAAAAGAAAAACAGCAGTTGCTAAGGTTTGGATCAAATCTGGTAGCGGAAAAATTTTAGTTAATGGCATGGATCTTAACACTTGGTTAGGTGGCCACGAAGCTATAAAATTAAAGGTAGTTCAACCTTTACTAGCAACTAAACAAGAAACTTTGGTAGATATCAAAGCTACTACACTTGGTGGTGGTTACTCAGCACAAGCTGAAGCTTTAAGACACGGTATATCTCGTGCTTTAGCGGCTATGGATGCTGACTTCAGAGCTGCTTTAAAACCTAAAGGATTACTTACTCGTGACTCTCGTGTTGTTGAGCGTAAGAAATTCGGTAGAAGAAAAGCTAGAAGAAGCCCTCAGTTCTCAAAACGTTAATATATTTTCCCTGCTTATGCGGGGAATTCTTATTCTTTTTTAAAATTAAAATCCACTTATAATTTTTTATCCAAAATTAACACTTTTAGTTGTAGTATGATAAAACTAATTTTAAAAGGCGTAGTCTATGATGAAAGAATTTGGTTTTTATAACGCATTTGATGAACCGGTGGTTTTAAACGAAGAGATAGAGATAACAGATGATACAAACTCACATTTTTTAATCTCAAACTCAGAAAAATTAAAAGCCGATATAGTAGCAAATGAGATAAATTTTTATCTAAAAAATACACAAGATGACACTTTAAATAAAGCAAAAAATACACTTTTATTATATGAAGCTAGAGCAAATACTTTTGATTTGGCAAAAGATATAGACTATGAAAAAAAAGTTGGAAAAAATGTAGTTATCGTTAGCAATAGTGAAAAAACAGAACTTGCAAATGTATTAAGAAAAAATGAATACAAGGTTATAGAACTAACTCATTTTGAAGTTAAGTTTGTATTTGGAGCTGTTGGGGAACTTAGCGTTATAGTTTTAAGGGATAATGATGAGTTTGAGATAGACTGCGATTTTTTCTTAGTAGAAAATGCACGTGATTATATGCTAAAACAAAGTGGCTGCATAGAGATATCTGGAAAAAAAGATGATGAAATTTTAGCATTTTTAAATGCCTGTAGTCCAAATTATTCATATAAAAGCTATATACATTATGACTCTAGCATATGCCAATACCACGAAAGAAGACAAGAAATTTGTGGAAAATGTGCAGAAATATGCCCTACAGTAGCTATACTAAAAGAAGATGAGACAAAACATCTTGTTTTTTCGCATATAGATTGTGTAAATTGTGCTGAGTGTATAGCGATTTGCCCTAGTGGTGCGCTTGATTATTCGCTTATGCCAAGAAATGCCTTTTTGGAAACTGCAAAATTATACAAAGATAAAATTCCTCTTGTTGTTGCAAATGATTCAAGCTTAGATGAACTAAATGTAAAGCTACCTGCCGGAGTGTTGCCTTTTGGTGGTTGGAGTGAAAAGTTTTTTAGCGAAACACATCTTTTGACCCTTTTGCAAGAGAGTGGCTGCAGTATCATTATCTACACAAAAACAAGAGCTAAAGCATTAAGCTCTTCAGCTGAAATAATAAATCAAGTTTATAAAATCAAATTTAACAAGCAAGCTGTTTACGTAGTAAAAAATGAAAAAGAGCTAAAAGATGCTTTATCACAAGCTGGGTTTATAGATGGTAGTTATTTTAGTATGAGTGAGTATGCTTTGACTAAAAGAGAGATTTTTGCAAAAAGACTTAGCTTTTTTGTAGGAGATGAAAATTTAGGTGAAGTTTATACAGATGAAAACATAAGATACGGAAAAGTACAGATAAATCAAGACAGCTGCACACTTTGTCTTAGCTGTGTTGGCGCCTGTAACGTAGGTGCTTTGGTAGCTGACAAAAACACAAACTCAATACAATTTAACCCAAGTGTTTGCACGGCCTGTGGATACTGCGAACTAAGCTGTGCCGAAAAAGATACAATAAAACTAACAAGGGGTAAAATAGAGTTGAAACCATCTACTTTTGTCTATACACAGCTAGCACAAGATGAGTTATTTAAGTGCATAGAGTGTGGCAAAGAATTTGCTACAAAAAAAGCTGTTGAAAAAATAGCTACGATAATGACTCCAAAATTTGCAAATTTTCCAGAAAAAATAAAAACTTTGTATTGTTGTTCTGACTGTAAAGCTAAAGTTATGATAAAAGCACAAATCGAAGCTAACAAGGAGCTAAATGCCTTTTAAAGGGGCATTTAGCTTAAGCCTGAGTATTACGAATTTTATATAATTATTACTCGTTTTTATATTTTATCCTTAAACAATAAAAATTAATAAATTTTTTATATTTTTTTAAACATTTATATGCAAAAATTGCATAATAAGTAAATATGCTGATTTGAAATATTTGAGCTATTTGCAAAAAAGGAGGAAAAATGAAAAGCGGAGGAAAAGTCATCTGTCCGTATTGTGGGACAGGATGTGAAGTAGAACTTTTTGTTGAAGGAAATCATATCAAATCTGCTGTTGGTGTTGAAGACAATCCTGTTAACGAGGGAAGTCTTTGTCTAAAAGGATGCTACGGCTGGGATTATGTAGGCGCTCCTGATAGACTAACTAAGCCACTTATTAGAAAAAAAGATGGTGTTTTAAGCAAAGATGGGGACTTTGTTGAAGCAAGTTGGGATGAAGCACTTGACCTTATAGCAAACAAAATGAAAGATGTTGTTGAAAAACATGGTCCAGATGCATTGGTTGGAAATTTTTCAGCAAGATGTACACTAGAAGATAACTATGTAGCACAAAAACTTATGAGGGTGCTTGGAACAAACAATATAGATCACTGTGCTCGTATTTGACACGCTCCGACAGTGGCAGGACTTGCCAAAACAATCGGTAACGGAGCAGCTACAAACAGCTTCACAGAGATAGGAACTCATAGTAACTGTATATTAATGATAGGTTCAAACCCTGAAAATGGTCACCCTATCGTAGCTATGCATGTTCAAAGGGCTTTAAATAGAGGTGCTAAACTAATAGTTATAGATCCTATAAAAACAGAATTTGCAAATAGAGCAGATATACATTTGCAACTCGAACCAGAGCATAATATACCTGTAATAAATGCTTTGATTTATACAATCATAGAAGAAAATCTTGCTAATTATGAGTTTATTAAAGAACACACTCATGGGTTTGAATATGTCAAGGAGGCTGTAAAAGATTATTCGCCAGAAAAAGTTGCTACATACACAAAACTAAAAGCTGAAGACATAAGAGCAGCGGCTAGAATTTATGCTACTACAAAACCAGCTGTAATAACACATGGAATGGGCGTAACACACTTTAATCACGGTGTAGGTGGCGTTTGTGATATATCAAACTTAATGCTTATAACAGGTAATATTTGTGAAGTTGGTAGCGGGGATTTGCCTATAAGGGGTCAAGAAAACGTTCAAGGCTGTTGCGATATGGGCGTTTTACCAAATGTATTTCCTAATCTAGGTGCAGTAACAGATCCTGAGGCAAGAGAATGGTTTGAAACAAAATGGCATCTACCAAAAGGGCATTTAAGTGATAAGGTAGGAATTCATAAAACAGAAGTTCCGAATGCGATATTGGATGGTAAGGTTAAGTTTTTTTGGACTATAGGTGAAAATCCTGTTATATCCGAACCAAACACAAACCACTTCTTGAAGGGTGTTTCTGAGGTTGAGATGTATGTGGTTCAAGATATTTTCTTAACAGAAACAGCTTTAAAAGCTGATATAGTATTGCCAGGTGTTGCAAGTAGCGAAAAAGAGGGGCTTTATGCAAATGCTGAGCGTAGAGTTCAGCACAATGATGCGGTCATAACACCTCCAGGCGATGCAAGACAAGACTGGTGGATAGTATGCGAACTTGCCAGAAGACTTGGATATGGGGAACTATTTAACTATAAACATCCGGAAGAAATATGGGAAGAAGTAAGAAAAATAGACCCTAAAAGATACGGTGGCATGAGTTATTATAGACTAAAAAGAAATCACGGATTACACTGGCCATGCCCTGATGAAAATAGTATGGGTGGACAAAGTCTATATCTTGATAAAAAATTCTTTACACCAGACGGAAAGGGAAATTTAGTACCTTGTTTGTTTGTTGATAAAGCAAGTGATATAGAGACAGCAAAAGAAGATTTTGCAAAAAAATTAAACATGCCAGAAGACTATCCTGTAATGGCTGGGTCTATTGATGAAAAAACAGATGAACAATACCCCATACAGTTACTAACAACAAGAAAAGTATATCAATATACAGTTGGCACAATGACAAGACGCTCAAAAGCGATAGAAGAAGGTGGCGATAGCATAGGACCTATAGCTGAAATGAATCCGGCACTAGCTGCTAGGTATGGAATATCTCACGGCGATTTTATAAAAGCATGGAGTAGATATGGCTATATAGTAATCAAAGCTGACTTAACCGACTGTGTTCCTGATGGAATCATACAGATGACATTTCACTACTGGGAAAGTTCATGTAACGAACTTACAAGTTCTGGATGGGATTATATATCAAAAACTCCTACATTTAAAGCTGCAATCCAAATCAAAAAGATAGATGAAGATGAGTTTTTAAGAGTTAGAGAGTTGAAAAGAGAGAAATTCCAAACTTCAAAAATCATATTTGATGACTTTCACCATCATCCTATGACTTTTTAGACATTTATACCATTCCTTGTTTGGAGATGGTTGTATTATTTTATTTTTTATAAATTTATTGTACGGCTATATCTCTATAGCCGTATTACAATCTTTATTTATGATCAAAAGCTTTTTCAAGACTTAAAGGCATCGCTTGATAGCCTATACCAGTTCCTTCAAACTTCATCCAAAGGCTAGGAGTTGTTGAACCCCATTTAAATTCTAAAAGTTCAGGAGCAGATGCACCAACTGGAACACCTTTAACCATATCAAACTGCATACCAGCAGTTGCTGAATAAACAACCAAAGAGTCTTTATCTTTATGATACTCTGTTAAGCTTGTAATGGAACTATAAAAATCACTTCCTCTATCTTTACCATATTCCCAAACTTGTTGTATAGTCATTTTCTTTTGATCTATTTTATAAACAACAGCACGAGAGTATTTCATACTAGCAATAGCTGGCTGTTCCATACCTCTTGCATCACCATTATCAAATACCGTAAGATAAACCACATCTTTATTTGACTTAGAGTCAATCAAAAATGCAGTATGTTGTGTCCAAGTCCAGTCAAATCCACCCTCATCATTTAGATATCCTGGGCATTTACTATATTCATCATCACAAACTATTTTTTTACCTTTTGCATCAACTGGTTGAAGTAGTTTATCTTGGAATTGTTTTCCCCAACCTTTATGAGCACCAGCTATCCATTTTACTTTTTTATCTCTGCCTATCTTAATCATAGCACTTTGATGGCGACTTGAGATAATAATAGAATCATCATTTGGATCATAATCAACACTATTTACATGAGCCCAGTTTCTACCTATACCGGTTCCTGCTATATCACCAAATTGATTACTTTCATCAAGCTTAGCAAGTTCTTCTGCACTTATGGTATGTCCTGCTTGAGAAGCATCAACATTCAGACAAACCGCACCTTGATCTAAGGCCATAATAACATCTTTTCTATATGGATCTAAAATTTTATATAAAGGCCATTCATCTACGACATATCCATTTTGATCTATCTCAACGATAACATCTCTAACTGTTCTTACATTTTTACCATCAAGCCTTTTTAAGTTAGATGAGCCAACTCTTAAGAAGTAATCACCATTTTGAGCAGCATCTAAAGAGTGTGAAAAGTCATTATAAGCAAGTGGTAATTGGCGGTTAAATATCTCTCTACCCATTAGATCATATTTTACATATCTTTGACCATAACCCCAAGTTAAAGCGCCATCTGCATTTTGTCTAAAACCCATTTGAATACCGGTATTATAAATATCGCCTGGATTTAAAAGTTTGTCTTTATCAAAATACCATCTAACCTCGCCTTGAGTATCTATAACAAATGAATTTGAGTCATTATTCCACTCTAAAGCACCACCAGATGGGTTATTCCATATAGCTTGTGCGCTTCTTCCTGGCATTTTGCCCGGCACATTATTTACAAGATAAAGTCTGTCAGAAAATTCCTTATCTGCCTTTTTAACTGTTACTTTACCAAAAGGCATACCTGTATGAGATTTTAAACCAGATGGAGTCATTCCAACAGGTCCTGTTGAGATTTGATACTTTTCTGTTACTTTTTCTGACTTTCCATTTAGCTCTGTTTTTGTATAACTTACTTCAACTGTGTTTGTATATGCAGCATAAAGACCAAAAACAGGTATACCGCCATGAGTTCTAGCTGTTTTATTATCTACTTTATAACTTACTGTTTGACCGCCTGGCTTTGGAAGTATTGTTACTTTAATATCAGATAATTCATATCCTCCGTTTCTAATTACCGCTGTAAGTGGTGCAAGACCATAAGGATTTAACTTAACTTCACCTATCTTACCTTGAACTTGATAATTTATACTAGGACCACTCAAGCCTCCCATACCAAGAGCAGATACACTAAGACCACCGACTAACATTGTGGCAACTAAAGCTGATGAGATTATAGATCTTGTTTTCATTTGTTCTCCTTTTAATAGGTTTTAAATGTAATTTTAAAATATTTTAATCATATAAAAATCACATGAATATTAAATTTAATTTATAAAAGCTTTTATAAAAAATAATTTTTATATTTAATCTTAAATTTATACTAGCGTTATTTTTTTGGAAGTTGGTTTGTATAAAATTACATTATCAAATTTTATCACAAGGAGTTTTATTATGAAATCTTTATTTACTAAGACAACTAAACTTTTGTCAGCTGTTGCTATCTTTGGTGCTTTAAGTGCAAATGCTTTTACAGAAGGAAAAGACTATATGAAATTAGAAAATCCTTTGCCTGTAGAAAACAATACACTAACAAAAGTATTTAGTTATGCTTGCCCATTTTGTTATAAATATGATAAAAGTGTAACACCAAAAGTTGTTGAAAAAGTTGCTGGTTTAAAATATGTTCCATTTCATCTAAAAACAAAGGGTGATTATGGTGAGGCTGGAAGTAAAATATTGGCTATTTTAGCTGTTAAAGATATGAAAAGTGGCACTAGTCTTTTAGATGAAAAATCACTATTTAAAAAAGCTAAATTTGCATACTATAAAGCCTATCATGACAAAAAAGAGAGATGGGATGCTGGTAAGAATGAAGCAGCTTTCTTAAAAACAGGTCTTGATGCTGTTGGTATGAGTATGGATGAATATAACAAAGAGTTACAAACTCCAGAAGTTCAAGACTTACTTAAAAAATGGGATGCTGCCTATGATGTAGCTAAAATTCAAGGTGTTCCAGCATTTGTTGTAAATGGTAAATATCTAATCTATACAAGTAGTATCAAATCAATAGATGGTTTTGCACAACTTATAGAAGAACTATTAAAAAAATAGGCTTTAAAAATGAATATAATACAAAAAATATCATCTTGGCAATATACTAGATACCCTTGGATATTGTTGATAATTGTAAGTGCGGGGCTAGTAATCCTAGCCCACTCTTTCTTTCAGCACTATCTTTATATGCCTCCTTGCGAGCAATGTGTATATATAAGATTTGCATTTTTATGTATGACTCTTGGTGGGATATTAGCAACAATAGACCCTAAGAAAAATTATTTTACACTACCTGGGTATGCTTTTGCTTTTTGGGGTGCGATACAAGGAATTATGTATAGTGTAAAGCTTGCTAGAATACATGCAGCAGCACATAGTGATGATCCTTTTGGTGTTCAAGGTTGTTCAACAGATCCAACATATCCATTTAACTTACCACTTCACATATGGGCCCCTGATTGGTTTTTACCTACTGGGGATTGTGGATTTGAAAACTCTGTAATACCAGATGGAGTTACTTTAAATAGCATTCAAGAATACTTCATAAACCTATATCAAGATGGCTGGTATTTGATACCTTCACAACACTTTATGTCTATGGCAGATAGTACTTTACTTGGCTTTGTTGTTTGTTTTATTGTATTATTAGTGTTATTTACTAGTAAAATCATAACAACGGTTAAAAATCCAAAATAATAAAAAGGTCTATTTTTAGACCTTTTTATGATAATAGCCATAACTTATGAAAAAGAAAAGATATTTAAAAATGGAGAAGAAATTTATCTATCTTATCTTCAAAATAAATTCTTTTGGCTCTTTGCTTATAATCTAAATAAGCTAGTTAGCTATGAGATGATAGAAGAGTTTGTGTATGGTAATGAGTATGTAAGTAAAGGTGCTATTCAAAACACTATATTAAGATTAAAAAGAGAGCTTGGCATAAAGCTAAAAAATGTATCAGAAACAGGATATATATTAACTTGTGATTAGGTTTAACAAAAAAATGTTAGCAGGAAAACCTGCTAACCCAAAAAATTAAGCTTTTTTCATATCAAATTTATTTACCATAAATCCAACAAGACCTACAAAGAATAGTCCCCCGACAACATTCCCCATAGTAACAGGTAATAAATTTTTAATCAAAAAATTAAATACATTAAGAGAATTTAAACCATCAACACTAACGCCGTGCAAAGAGCTAGCAAGTGCGTTAATATCGCCTGAGTTTGCAGCTAAATAGTGAGATTTTGCTATCAATGCTTCTGTAATTATAAACATATTTGCAACGCAGTGCTCCATAGAACAAGCAACGAAAGCACCTATCATCCACATAATTGCAAAAAATTTACCCGCCAAGTCATTTTCAGATGTTGCTGTCCAAATAGCCATGCAAACAAAAACATTACAAAATATACCACGTATAAAAAGCTCATGAAATGGAGTTGAGATTTTACCTACACCAGTTGGTATAAAGTGATGCAAAATATATCCATCAAATTTCAAAGGAAGCCCTGAATGATAATACATATAAGCGATCAAAGCACCGCCTATAAAATTACAAATCCAAACTAAAATCCAATAGCTAACTGTTTTTCCTAGTGTTAATTTTTTGTCATAAGTACTTACACCTGATAAAACAGAGCTAGTAAAAAGATGTCCCCCATAAAAAACAACCATCATAAGACCACAAGAAAAAGTTATACCTCCTATAAAATTAGCCATGCCTATTGATTGTTTTTCAGCCATGTCTACCGTTGAGTGAGCCCAAAAAATATCACCCATGGCAATAGCAGCCCCCGCCATTATTGCCAAAAAGACCACACTTATAAATGGAGTGTGAGCTTTGTGTTCCATTGAGCTTGAAACAGCCTGTGCTGTTTGTGCCGGATTTAACATTTCAACCTCCTTTTAAATTTTCATCTATAAATTCAATCTTTTTAAGAGCTTTTTTTGCACTTTGTTTTGCTTTTTCACTCATACCCTCTTTAAAATCAAGAACATTTTCAAGCAAAACATTAATTCCCAAAAAAAGCGTTTTAGGACATATTTTTCTTAAATAACTTAAAAGAATTGGAGTTGGTAGATTGTGTGTCGAGTAGATATAATCTCTATCATCACTTAAATCAAAAAATTCAATCTTCTCATCATCAAATCCGCTCATAGCATCTACGACTATAAGTATATCTGGAGCAAAATCTCTTATCGCACCAAACTCATTTTCAGGGACATCTTCCCCAAAAAAAACCTTCCAATCTTTTAAATTTTCACAAACTAATCGTCCAACCTCATTACCAACATCATCATCTCCACGCAAAGGGTTACCTATACACAAAACGGCTTTGTTCATCAAAAATCCTTTTTAATAACTAAATATCCTTCACGTAAATTTAGTAGAATTTGTTTAAGTTTACCATCACAAAGTTGTGGTAAAAGTCTTAAAGCATGCTCTGCAAAAATTTCAACTTCAAAATATTTGCTAAGATTTCCAAGCTTAAACTTTACATACTCGCCAGACTCATTTAGCATTTGTTCGTATTCCTCTTCACTCATTTGTGCTATTTGTTCGCTAAAATCAATCGTACCAACACCATGTCCAACGCAAGTTGAAAATATTTTTATATCTTTTAACTCGCGTGGCATTTTGTCGTTATCGTCCATATGGCGTTTTGTTAGTTTAAAAATTCTTATCATCTTTTATCCCAAATCTCTTTTTTAGGGTCTATACTAAAGCTTTTATCGGCTTTTGTATATTTTAAATAAATATCATTATGTAAAATCGCCATACATTCAGCATATCTAGGGTCTTCTTCTTTTTTAATAGCTTCTAACAAAGTATTTTTAGTTATATCCGCATTATGAATGTCGCTTGAAGAACTTACAGCGCTTATATATTTTTTATAAAGTTCTCTACCAAAAACATAACTCATAAGCCTTTTTGACTCAGCTTGTAAATCTCTTTCAAAAAGTATATCACCCATAACTGACTCTTTTACTTCTGGCGCAAGAGTTGTATCATTCTCATAGCTCTTTTTTTCTAGCTTTTGATCGATAATCCCAAGTGCCATTCCAAGGCCATATATAACACTTGCTGGGTGTGGAGGGCAGCCTGGTATATAAACATCAACCGGTATAACCTTATCTATACCACCCCAAACACTATAAGCATCATGAAAGATACCGCCACTAGAACCACAAGCACCAAAAGCAACTACTATCTTTGGATCTGGTGCTGCTTCATAAGCACGCAAAAGTGGATAATACATCTGTCTAGTAACAGGACCTGAACATACCAAAATATCAGCGTGGCGTGGATTTGCTACAAGTTTAAATCCAAAACGCTCAGGGTCCCACATAGGTGTAATTGCCGCAAAAATTTCTATCTCACAGCCGTTACAGCTACCGCAGTCTATCCTATAAACACTAAAACTTCTTTTTATATTTTGCAAATGTTCTAATTTTGCTGTTAGGTCATTTGCTGTTTTTATATTATCTGGAACTTGATATAAACTCATCTTATCCCCTTTATTATTTTATGTTTGTCTCGGCAACTGTTGTTAGCTCTTTTACAGCTGCTGCCTTTTTACATTCAGGGCATATATATAAATACTCTTTTGCTTCTTCTAACCTATGTGGTAACAAATTTGCTTTTTCAAGTCTTGCATAGCTAAAATTTATAAGTCTTTTTGGAGTAAAAGGTTTATCACAGCATTTACATCTTTGAATTTCTAACTCCCCTCTTTGGATAAGCGCAGACTTATCAAATTTAACAGCAAGTTCAAAACTATCACTAAGCTTAATAGCACCTGTTGGGCATACCTCATCGCAACGACCACAAAATATACAACGACCACAGCTAAACTCCCAAATAAGTCTAGTTTGCTCTTCGTTCATTTTTATCTCGATTGCGTTAGATGGACAAGCAACACCACAAGCCGCACAACCTATACAAAGTTCATATGTATAATTTGGCTGTCCGCGAAAATTATCAGGAACTATGTAAGGTTCAAATGGATAAGCATAAGTAGCTTTTCCGTATTTTTTTGTTACATCAAATAATTTCATCTTAACTCCCTTAATGGAGAATCTTTTAATGTTTGAGAATATAATTTCAAATCTTTTTCAGTTAAAATTTTACTCTTTTTAGTTTTAACATCAACAACTGTAACACGCTCGGTACAAGAGTAGCAAGGGTCAAGCGAACATACTATCAAAGCTGCATCAGCTATTGTATTTCCTCTAAATTGGAAGCGAAGGCTAGGCCAGTTATTGTATGTAGCGGCTCTACATCTCCAACGAAATACTTTTTGAGCGCTTCCTTGCATAATCCAATGCACATTTTCACCCCTAGGCGCTTCATCGTGTCCTAAGGCAAAATTCTCAGGCTTAATCATTGTTTTTGGATCTATCATTATAGGTGTTTGAGGCATTAGTTCAAGACATTGTCTAATGATATGAATTGAGCTTTTTAGCTCTTTATACCTAACCATCTCTCTACTAAATACATCGCCACCGTGTTCAACAGCAACTTCAAATTCTATCTGTTTAAAAAAGTCATAAGGATGGTCATATCTATTGTCTCTTTTAAATCCGCTACCTCTCATATTTGGACCAACCGGACTAAAATCACGAGCTACTTGTCTATCAAGAATACCAACTCCTTTCCAGCGACCTATCTGTCTTTTATCATCCATAACAGCATCCCAAATTTCATCTATTTGGACGTCTAGTTTATTTATGATTGCTATTGATTTTCTTATCTCATTATCGGTCATATCTCTTCTAAGTCCACCCATGATAACGTTACCATAAGTTTTTCTACCACCAGTAACAAGTTGAGCTAACTCCATTGAATACTCGCGAACCCTAAAAATATGCATAAATGCGTTATAGTTACCAGTCACCTCACACGCTAAACCTATATTTAAAAGGTGTGAGTGAAGTCTTTCTATCTCAAGACAAATAACTCTAATGGCCTGAGCGCGAAGAGGAATTTCTAATCTTATAGCCTTTTCAGCAGCCTCTATACAAGCTATGGCGTGGGCGTATCCGCAAATACCACAAACCCTTTCAGCCAAATAACCCATTTGGTCATAGTTCATTCTGTTTTCGGCAAGTTTTTCCATACCTCTATGTTGATAAAATAGTCTATAATCAGCATCTATTATCTCATCGCCATCGCAAAATAGTCTAAAATGCCCAGGCTCATCGCTTGTTATGTGTAAAGGTCCAAGCGGAACATCAACAACACCATCGCCTTTTGGAAACAAAAACTCAGCTTCTGGTTCATCTTGATGTGCGACAGGGTCTGGTCTATAACGATAGTCCATCGCATCTTTTCTAAGTGGATGTAGGTTTTCAGGCCAGTCATCACTTAAAACCAAACGACGTTTATCAGGCAATCCCTCAGCTACAAGACCATACATATCATATGCTTCTCTTTCATACCAAACACAAGCTGGAACGTGAGGTGTGACAGATGGAAAAGTAGGATCATTTGCTGGAATAAGTGTTTTTACAGTAACAAAACATTTATCCTCAGGCAAAAAATCATCTTTTTCTGTCATTTTTGAACCTTCCATAGACAAAGCATAATATAGTGCAAAATGTCCATTAAGTTCGCGCTCATCATTTGGTATCATTGTGCTTATAAAACCACCAATATCATAATAAAGTGTTTTTACAGCCAAAGGTAGATCATTTCTATCCACCAAAACAGTAACTTGATCATCAGCCTGTCTTGTAACCTCTAACACATTTACTTTAGTTTTTAAAATTTGTATAAAATTATCGCCACGCATTTTTAACCTCTCATTATTATTCTTACGCCATTTTCAACTAAAGTATAAAAGCTATCTACATGCCACAAACCAAAGACAACTATCAAAACACATAATGCTATCAATGGTATATTTTCAATTAAACTCATCTCTTTTTTGTGAGCAATTTCGCCTTTACTTTCGCCAAAACTAGCCATATTAAAGTGTGAAAAGTCTGCTATAAAAATTATAGTAAGTGCAACAGCAAATAAAGCAACAGCTCCAAATTGTCCACTTGTTATAGCTTGTTTAAATACCAAAAACTCGCTAACAAATATCGCAAAAGCTGGAACACCAACCAACGAACAAACAGCTGCTCCAAACATCATAGTTGTAACAGGTGCTATTTTTACCATGCCGCCCATTTTACTCATATCTTTATGTCCGTAAATTCTTGCTATATTTCCAGTTGAACAAAATGCAAGTGCTTTTGTAAAACTATGAGCTAGACAGTGAAAAAGCGCTGCAAATATTCCTATTTTTCCACCAACGCCCAAAGCAAATGCAATAACACCCATATGAGCTATAGAGTGATAAGCAAACATTCTTTTTACATCGTGCTGACGCATTAAGAAAAATGCTGAAACAAAAAGAGTAATTGTTCCAGAAATAAGCATAACATTTTGTGTAAATTCAAATCCAATTGCATTTGATACAATAGCGTAATATCTAAAAATAGCAAGCATAGCGCATTTTAAAAGCACACCAGAAAGAAGCGCTGATATAGGAGCCGGACCTTGTGCGTGAACATCTGGCAGCCATGTATGAGTTGGTGCTAAACCTGCTTTTGTTCCAAAACCAATCAAAGCAAACACAAATATAAGTTTTGCAATATCTGGGTTTAGATTTTTAGCATTTTCAATTATGTTTGTATATAGCATAGATGACTCCCCATCACCTAGATTTGCAAATGTTGCTGAATACAAAAGTATGGTTGCATAAAGAGCAAATGCCAAACCTATAGAACATAAAACTATATATTTATAACCACTCTCTGTAGATTTTTTATCTTTATTTATAGCAACTAAAAAGACAGAAGCCAAAGTTGTTGCTTCAATAGCTGCCCACATAAAAGCTATATTATTACAAACAACACTAAGGCTCATTGTAAATATAAACACATGACAAAGAGAGTAGTATTTTTTTAATGTATCTAAATTAATATGTCTATCAGCTACTTCCCATTTCATATATGTTGTTGAATATAAATTCACCAAAAAGCCAGTTACTGCTATCAAAACCAAAAACACACTTCCTAATCCATCCAAAAACAAAAACTTATCATCAGTAAAAAAAGCCCCATCTTGCAATACTTTGCTAACATTAAAAAGCAATATTAGTGAAGTCAAACCTGACACTAATATATGTATAAAATTTAGTTGTTTATGCCATTTTGGAGCAAAAAATAGCACTAATGCACCTATTAAAGGCGTGATTAACAATAAGCTTAAACTACTCATCACTACCCCCTTAAATTTGTAGCCTTAGAAGTATCAAGGCTATCGTAAATTTTATAAAATCTAACAGCTAATACACTCATTATGATTACAGCAAAAAGTGCATCTGTTAAAATTCCTAGTTCAACTAATTCGTGTGAATTAAAAGCCATCAAACCAAGGCTTAGATGTATTCCATTTTCAAAAAGACAATAAGAAAGTATCTGTTTAATAAATGAGTTTCTAAGTATGAACCCAAAAATACCCATCATAAATATAGTAGCTGAAGCTATTAGGGCTATTTTTTCTTTGATAAGAGAAAACTCTAAAAAAACACCGTGTATACTCATGGCTATTGCTAAAGAAAATCCCATAGCCACAACAGGGCTAACAAAAAATCCGCCAACCGGCTCATCTTCACTCACAACATTTAATTTTTTTATCACAAACAACAAAATAGATGGGACAAATAAAACCTTTGTAAAAAAGGCAACATAAGCCCAATTTCTAAGCTCGTGAGCATCAAATTTTGAAGATAAAACAAAAAACATACTCACTAAAAGCAATGTCTGAATTGCATAAACAAAAACTGATAATTTAAGACCTCTCAACCCAAAAACAGCCAAAGATGTCGCTATCATAGCGATAGATATTGTATCTATAATACCCATTTTAAACTCCTAAAGCATAAAGACTTAACGCTATAAAAGAGATACCAAGTGCAAAAAGTGCATTTTTACGGAGACTTGATGTAATTTTAAAGCGTGGTCCGAAGTTATCTATAAAAACAGCGGCTACATAAAACACACCTGTTTTTATAACAAAAACTATAATTGCTAAAATTGGATTTGAGAAATTCCAAGGCTCAAATATAGTCAAAAACAGACCTATCATTGCAAATTGTTTTAATATCAAAGCTGCTTGAACTAAACCCAAATCATATCCAGCATACTCACCAAGCAAACCCTCTTGAAGCTCTTGCTCAGCTTCGGCAAGGTCAAAAGGCTTTCTTCCTGTTTCAGCATACATACACCATAAAAAAGCTATAGAAGCAACAGCAAAACTAGGAATTTGATATCCTATGGTGCCTGTTTTTACCATTTCTTGGATTTCAACCAAATTTGATGTTTTTGCTGCAAGCATTACAACAATAAGACACATAATCATAACAGGTTCAACAAAAATTCCTATCATCTGCTCCCTGCTTCCGCCAGTTGCTGCAAAAGGGTTTCCGCTATCCATAGATGTTGCACCAAATATAAATCTAAACAAAGCGCCTAGATAAATAATCACAAATATATCAGCATAAGCACCAAAATCAGAATTTTGACTATATGTAATAGGTATAGCAGCTAATATTCCTGCTGCCGTAGCAAACAAAACAAAAGGCGCATATCTAAAAACCCAATGAGAACAAGAAGGAGTTGTTCTTCCTCGTTTAAATAATTTTTTTATGTCACGATAAGTCTGAAAAAAATCGCTCCCTTGTTTTGATTGGAGTTTTGCTCTAAGTTTTCTTGCCATACCATCAAACAAAGGTGCTACAAGGACTATCACAACAACTTGAAATATCATTAAAAATATAGTTTGCATAATAATTCCTTATATCAAGAAATAGCTAACTGCAAGCATTAAACAAAGATATATAATGATATAAAATGAATAAACATTTGTATATCCGCTTTGAAAAATACCTATTTTATCAGCTATTTTTTTGCTTAAATTTATAAAAGGTTCATAAAACAATCCCCACCAAATATCTTTTGGATGATTATGGTACTCAACAGGAGAGAAGTAATCTTTACTGATGACTTTTTTCTCTGAACGAAATAGCCATTGCATTATTTTTCTAAGATCTCCAGTAAAAGGACCCGCTGTGCTTTGCATTCTTTGGTTGTATTTAAAACCGCAAGCCCAAGGGTCTGTTTCTCTTGGTGCTGTTTTATTTGCTTTCATAACAGCAAGCATTATAAAAGGAAGTATCATTGTAGAACACAAAATTACAGCTATTAAAGGAGTAGATATAAAGCTACCCATAGGTGATGCAACTGAACCAAACTCTGTCTGAGCACTAAAAGAGCTTGGAGTTATTGAGTTTACAACTTGCATTATATAATCTGCAACAGTGCTTGCGCCGATACCAAAAGCTATACAAGCTAATGTTAGTATTGCTATACCAAGTATCATTCCTATAGGGCTTTCTTTTGCATGTTCAAAAATTTTCATATCTCTTGGTGTTCCGGCAAATATAACAGAATAAACTTTTACAAAACACATTACAGCCAAAGCACCAGTTAATGCCAATGCAACAACAGAAAATGTAAAAGCATATCTAGCGACAACACTATCTTTTAATGCACCTTGAAGCATACCTTGATATGTAAGCCACTCAGAGACAAAACCATTTACAGGAGGAAGAGCTGTGATCGCCATACTTCCTATAAACATACCAATAGCTGTCCAAGGCATTTTTTTTGCAAGACCGCCCAAAACTTCCATATCTCTTGTGTGAGTTGCGTGCAAAACCGAACCGGCACAAAGGAATAAAAGTCCTTTAAATATAGCGTGATTTACAACGTGATAGCAACCAGCTAAAAATCCTATAGCTGCCAAAACAGCATCGTTTTGTGCAAGACCATAAATTCCTGTTCCAAGACCAAGAAGTATAATTCCTATATTTTCAACTGAGTGATACGCCAACAAAGCTTTATAGTCGTGTTGGCAAAGCGCATACAAAACACCAAACAATGAGCTAGCTGCGCCCAAAGCTAATATAGTAAGACCAAAATAAGGGCTAAGTGGCAAGTAAAGTGTAAATTTAACAAGTGTAAATAATGCAACTTTTATCATAACACCACTCATAAGAGCTGATACATTTGATGGGGCAGCTGGGTGAGCTAGCGGAAGCCAAACATGAAATGGCCACATACCAGCTTTTGAACCAAAACCAATCAAAAATAATATAAATACAACTATTGAAGCACCTAAAGGCATATTTAGGTTTGCAAACTCGCTAAATTCTGTGCTGTTTGCATAATAAGACAATAAAAGCAAACCACAAGTTATACAAAATGCTCCTATTTGAGCTATACCTAGATATATCATAACAGCTTTTAGAGTGCCTTTACCATCGTTTACTAAAATCAAGAAAGATGATATAAGTGTCATCAACTCCCAAAGAACAACAAAGCAAAATACATTGTTTGCACTAATTACAAGAAGCATTGACAAGATAAAAGCGCTAAACAAACTTGCAAAAACAGCAACATTTGCTTTTTTGATATATTCGTTTGCATAGCTCATACCATAAATACTACTTGCAAAACCTATAAATACAACCACAAAGCTAAAAAAGTTACCAAGTGGGTTTAGTGCAAAATTTGGAGAATATAAAAAATTTCCACCAAGCAAAAAGCTATCACTAACACCCATATTGCATACAAAATGACTCATAGCTATAAAGCAACTAATCGCACTAAGTCCAAATCCAGCCTTTACGGCTAATTTTGGATTTTTATAAAAACACATACTAATAATAGCGCTTAATACAAAAAGCAAATAAATTTCAACCATCTCAGGCCTCCTCGCTTTGCATTATCTTATGCAAAAACTCATTTGCTGACTTAAAGTCTATACTTTTGCCAAGTTTGTGATTTTGATTTCTAGGATCTACCATAATAAGAGCTGAAGTAGGACAAACATCAACGCATGCAGGTCCTTTTTCCTGTCCATAACACATATCACATTTTATGGCGATATTTTTAGCTCCGGCTTGTGATTCTATTTCTAGATAATATTTTGGTTCAACTGAATAATTTACCGAAGGCATAAGTTCAGCGCTTGAACTAATAGCTCCATAAGGACAGGCGATAGTGCATAATTTGCAACCTATACATATCTCCTCGTGAAGCTCAATACAATCATCATCAAATCTCAATGCACCAGTCGGACAAACATTTGCACAAGGGCCATCATCGCATTGTCTACATTGTGTTGGCATTACACCAGCAGCTTGTCTTAAAACAGATAGCCTTGCTTTTGATAATTTCCCCCTCTCATAAGCGCTTTTAAAACACGCGGCCATACAAGTAGCACAGCCTATACAACGCTTATAATCAGCAATAACAAATTTATGCTGTTTCATAAATCCTCCTCGCGTTTTGTGAAAAACTTTAACAATTTTATAAAATTTCAATTTTTTTTTCTGTCATTTTCCTGACATTTATTATTTATAAAAATTAATTTTTATAATTTTGTATATTTTTATATATTTATAGTATAGCTATATAGGGGACTTGTATTATTTATAATGTAATATGTTTTATATATTTTAAATTAAAAACTATGTATTATTGATAATAAATTACATTTATAATTAAATATAAATGTAATATAATTATTTAAGATATATTTTATTATAAAGAAAGTTCAATGGACTTAAATTTATCATCTTTATCTGATATATTAAATCCATTTTTAAGATATAGCTTGATAGCTTTTTCGTTTGAGTTTAAAACGGATGATTTAATTTTTAAAACCCCCAAAACATTAAAAGCATATTTTTTAATCTCATCAATTAACACCTGCCCATATCCTTTTAAGTTTGGATTTTGATACAATCCAAACTCGCAAGAACTTGTGTCTATATCACTAAATGATATAACACCGATAGGGCTATCTTTTTTAAAAACTAAAAAATATTTTTTTGTATTTGAATGTTGAAGTGATTGAATAAAAATTATATGTTCATTTAGGCTGATATTTGTAGTTATCATAAATTTAGAAACTCTTTCGTCATTTCGCCAATTGAAAACCAAATGAGTTTCTTTATCATCTAAATCTATAAAGTTTTTAATCCAAACCATACTTTTTTTAGTACCAAAAATCAGATGTTGGGAATTTTTGATTTTTTACTTCATTGGCGTATTCTTGTATAGCATTTCGAACCAAGCTGGCACCACTCATATATTGCTTTACAAATTTTGGCTTAAATTCCTCAAAAAATCCAAGCATATCAGAAAATACAAGTATTTGTCCATCAGTCTTAACGCCTGAGCCTATTCCTATAGTAGGAATTTCAAGAGAACGTGTTATCTCATCTGCAACATCGCTAATAACACCTTCTAAGACTATACAAAAAGCTCCAGCATCTTGCAAAGCCAAGGCCTCTTCTTTTAGCCTTTTTTTATCATCATCATTTTTACCTTTTATCTTATAACCACCTTCAAATCTAACTCTTTGTGGCATTAAGCCTATATGTCCGCAAACACTTACACCTTCTTCTGTTAGTTTTTTAACAGTAGGAACAACCCTCATACCACCTTCTAGCTTTATACAATCAGCTCCGGCTTGTTTTATAAACTTTACGGCATTTTTTAAAGCCATCTTTTCATTTTGATAACTACCAAAAGGCATATCGCCCATAATTAAAGCCCTTTTTGCACCAGCACAAACAGCTTTTGTATGATAAAGCATAGATTTTAAATCAACATTTAGTGTGTCCTTTTGGCCATTAAAACTCATATTTAAACTATCTCCAACCAAAATAACATCAACATAATCATCAAAAAGTTTTGCAAACAAAGCATCATAAGCGGTTATTGCAACTATTTTTTCATTATTTTTTTTATTTAATATATCTTGAGTTGTAATTTTTTTATAAACTGACATTTAAAAAACCTTTGTTTTGTATTAATTGCATTTATTGCACTTTGTATTTTACCAAAAAAAATGTTACAATTAGGTTACAGTTTTTCAAGGATTAAATATGGGTATATTAAAAAATTTAGAGATAGATTATTCATTTGAGATTGTGGAGGAATTCTTATCACACTACTCAATAATGTGTGATATTTCAGAACCAATCGTAATAGGCCTTGGCAATAAAACAAAATATAACGAAAATATAAAAGAGCTATTTAGAATTTATCACAATATAAAATCAGCAGCTGGATATATGCACCTCGAGCCTATAATACATTTAGCAACATTAGCAGAAGAAATTTGCACAGAAGCTAGAGAAATAGAAGGTCCAGCAAATGATAAATTTATAGACTGGTTGTTACTAGTTGGGGATCAATTCATAAAATACAAAAATGATTTAGAAAATGACTCTGAATATTTTAGTATTCTAGAACCATTAATAATAAATATACCGGTAAAACTTGACTAAAATTTAAAAAGATATTAGAATATAAACTTAAAACATGGGAGTGACTTGGCTTCGACAGGAGCAGAGTGGCTACGATGGCATGTCGCTTTGAGCAAAGCGTAAAAAGCTCAAAATTAAATTTAAACGCAAACAACGTTAATTTCGCTCCTGCTTACGCTAAAGCTGCGTAAGTTCAGTTGAGCCTTGCACTTTTTGATGCTATCTAAAAAAGATTGCAAGCTACCCAGATAGTGTAGATTTGTATTTTGGCACGATATAGGTTGAAATTTTTGCCTTAGCTAGGATAAGTGTTTTGGAAAGTGAGCATGTCTTAGTGAATTTTTCACTTTTGCTAAACATGTAGAAGTTGTGGTTGTTTTGTTTTTGGACAGGGGTTCGATCCCCCTCGCTTCCACCATTTTACTTATTTTTCTTTAATAAACCACTACAAATCATAATTTTCTTTAATTTTAGTTTTTTATGTTGTTTTGATTTTTTAAGCAATTTTAAGAGACTAAACAATAAGCCTATTAAAACACAATAATAATTCAAAAATTTTATTTACAATTTTTAGCACCATTTTACAAGACACAAATCCAACAAAACTTATTGTTTGCCTTGGGCATATTAAATAATTTTGTATCTTAGTTTTGTTTTTATAAAAATATTATTATTTATTGATTATAATAAATAAATTTACATTTTATTTTATAAGGAGAAATATATGTTTGGATTTTTACGTTCCAAGCAAGGAAAAATGGTGCCTGAGTAGGAAGTCTTAGCAACCTACAACCGCAAAAGGTGGAATGCTATTTTTGGCATTTTTATCGGCTATGCTGCATTTTATATCATAAGAAACAACTTCATTCTCTCAACTCCATATCTACAAAGTGAGCTTGGCTTTGATAAAACAGATATAGGATTAATATCTGGAACCTCTCTTGTAATTTACGGCTTTAGTAAAGGTTTTATGAGTGTTTTAGCAGATAAGGCGAATCCAAAGTGGTTTATGATATTTGGTTTGGTTCTTTCAGCACTAGTCAACCTAATGATGGGATTTAGCACAGCATTTTGGCTATTTTTTATATTGGTTTGTTTAAATGGATTATTCCAAGGTATGGGCGCTGGTCCTGCTTATGTAGTTCTTGCCAGTTGGTATCCTAGAAAGTCTCGTGGTCTTATCACTTCTATATTTAATACATCGCACAATGTAGGCGGGGGACTTGTGGCACCAATAACCGGTGGGGCAATTGCTTGGCTAGGCACAGATCACTGGCAAACAGCAAATTTTATAATTCCTGTTGCAGTAGTTATTTTCATATCTGCTATTTTTGCTATTTTTGGAGCTGGAAAAACATATAATGAAGGTCTTCCTCAGCTAAATAAAATTTTAAACAACGACAAAGATGAATTAGTAACAGCAAAAGAAGATGGTGAAAAACTAAGTAGCTGGGAAATACTAAAAAAATATATATTAACAGATAAAAATGTATGGTTTGTTAGCTTTATAGATGTATTTACATATATGATACGATTTGGTGTTCTTACATGGCTACCGCTTTACTTACTAGAAACAAAAGGATTTAGCAAAAAAGATATGAGTATAGCATTTGCTATATTTGAATGGTCGGCTATTATTTCAACAATAGCCGCAGGTTATTTAACAGATAGCTTCTTTAAAGGTAGAAGAATGCCTCTTTCTATAATTTCTCTTGTTATAGTAGGTGGTGCTATGTTTATTTATCACGGCGGAGAAAGTTTAACTACCGTAACACTAGGTGCTGCTATTATTGGTTGTTTTATATATGTGCCTATGTTCCTTAGCTCACTTCAAACTATAGAGCTTGTTCCGCCTTTTGCAGCTGGTTCGGCCACCGGTCTTCGTGGTCTTTTAAGCTATGTGCTTGGTAGTTTTTCGGGAACTGCGCTTATAGGATATATGGCTAAAAATTATGGCTGGGATTATGGCTTTTATCTTTTAATGTTTGCTGTTGTTGCATGCATTTTATGTTGCTATATGGTTCATTTAGGAGTTATGAAAATAGAAGCTGAAAAGCTTAAAAAATAAATTTTAACCCCTTTAAAAAGGGGTTTAATACTATCACAAAAAATAAATCAAATAATACTTTCAAGCACTTTTTCCCCAAAAATTTTAAGATTTTCTTTGTTGGTTATATCCTCTTTGAAAAGTGGTATTTTTGCATAATGATATTTTCCAAACTCATTATCGCTTTGCTTTACATATTGTGCTTCTTGTGAGATTCTTGAGCTTAAAAAATCATCATTTGAACTATTAGGAAGGACTTTATTTAAAACAACAGCATAAGGTTTAAGATCTTTTTGATCTAAACTCTGTATAGCTCGTTGTGTTTCGGCTATAGCTAGCTTTGAAGCATTTAAAACCAAAACTATACCGCATTTATTGCTATCTTTTACTAAATTTGAAAAAGCGCTATATCTTGCATATCTTTCATCAAGTTTTTCTATAAGTCGACCCCTTATAAAACCATCTGGATCGCTAAATCTATTTTTGTCACCACCATCTAAATGCCCTAGTACTTTTTCGCTCATTCCGCCTCGCTCTTGCATACTAAGAAGTGTCTTACTCCAATCCCTTAACTCTTTTGGCATAAAAAATAGTCTTAATGTATGTCCTGTGGGAGCAGTATCTATGATGATATGGTCATAACTAGATATTTCTTTTGTTAGTATGGTGCTTAGTCTTTCAAACAAAGCCGCCTCTAAAGTAGAAGAACTATCAGCTATTTTCGCAAAATAATTATCTATTTGTGCATAGCTTGATGCACCAACAAAGCCTCTCATATCTTTTGCTACTTTTTGGACATATTCTTTTGCCTCAAGGGCAGAATCAATCTCCGCAACACTTAACTTTTCATCTACTTTTGTGATAGAGTTTTTAAACTCAACATCAAATATATCACTAAGATTGTGTGCTGGATCTGTTGAGACAAGCAAAACTTTTTTAGCATTTTTACCACTTGATAAGGCTACTGCCAGCGAGCTTGATGTAGTGCTTTTGCCAACACCGCCTTTGCCACCTACAAATATAACTTTTGGAAGTTCTTTGTTCTTCATTTATCTCCTTTAACAACAGCAACTGCATGGAAAATTTTCAAAGAATGAGTGCTTAAGTCCAACTTTTTGATGCCAACGATGAAATTTTGGCATAAGAGCAGGAAGCATTTCAAGTGTATAAAGCGAATAAGGATTTTCTATACCATAAATTTCACTAAATGTGATAATCATAAAAAAATCGTCAATTTCGGAATTTTCTTTCATAATGGCACTTTTATGCATGCCAACATAAAAACTCTCAAGATCTTGTGAGAATTTAATAATTTTTTTTATCATTTGTATCCTTTTGTATAATTCTTGCCAAGCCAAAAAAGGCAAGGCAAGAAATAGGATTAAGCGGCTGCCTTTTTATCGGCTAAAATTTTGCTTATAACTTTAAGCGCAGAAAGCACAACTAGAAGTGTTACAACTATAACAATAGCATTTAAGGTTGTAAGTAGATAATTTTGGTCATTATAATAATCACCAAGTTTTATAATCGCCCCCCAGAAGCTCATTACAAGAATAAAGCTCATAGGAACAAGAGCTACCAAGCTACCACCGAATTTTTTAGATTTTAGTAAAATAACAGCAACAACCAAAAGTGTAAGACTAGCTAGAAGTTGGTTTGTAGCACCAAATAAAGGCCAAATCGCAACTTTACCATCACTAACACCATTCATAGATATAGTAAAAGATGTAATAACTGCAACTATAGTAGCTATACCTTTTCCTCTTAAAAAGCCTATATTATATATATCCCCCCACTCTTGGATGATGTATCTTTGAAGACGAATACCAGCATCCATTGTGGTTGCTGCAAAAAGGATAACCATAAGTGAAAGCAATGTAGCACTAGCTTCTTGTGGAATGCCAAGTCCTTCATAAATAATAGCACCACCACCAGCAACGAAACTCGCAGTACCACCTTTATACAAATCAGCCCAAGTGTCTAGATTTAAATCGGCATTTATTAAGCTTAGTCCAGCAACACAAGCTATAATTGTAGCAAGTGATAACGAACCCTCGCCCATAGCACCTAGATATCCAACAAAACGAACATCTTTCATCTTATCAACTTGTTTTGAAGTTGTTCCAGAACTTACTATACCATGGAAACCACTAATAGCACCGCAAGCAACTGTTATAAATAAAACAGGAACTACGACATGCCAACCACCAGGATTATCTGTAATAGCGGGTATAAATGTAGGTGCAGCAACTGTTGGATGAACTATTATGATACTTGTATAAAGCAAGATAAGACCAACAAAAAGCTGTATGCCATTTACATAATCTCTTGGTTGTAATAAAGCCCATACAGGAAGTATAGAAGCTATACCAGCATATATATAAAGAAGTACAACCCATTGAGCATTTTGATTAAGACCAAACATTGAATCAGGCAAACTTAAAGGCACAGCAACACCAAGCGGAACAAGCGCATAAAGAGCAATAACAGCTACTATAGTAACAGGCACAAGTTTCATTTTAAATTTATAAATAGCTTGTCCCATTATAAGGGCTATAGCAACGGCACCCCAAGCAGGGATAATAGTGCTTGTATGCTCGACACTTTCTTTTGCAATAATCACACCAAAAGCACCGTTTACCATTAGAAGAACCAAGAATATAACAATCATAAACAACTGACCAACTTTGCTTCCAACAAATCTGGTACAAATAGTTCCTATACTCTTACCTTCGTTTCTAACACTAGCCCAAAGTGCTGACATATCGTGTATACCAGCAAAAGCAACAGTGCCTATAACAACCCATAAAAATGCAGGCAACCAACCCCACTGCACAGCAATAGCTGGACCAACTATAGGTGCAGCACCTGCAACCGCAGTAAAGTGATGCCCCCACAATACAAATTTATTAGCTGGAACAAAATCAACATTATCACAGTATTCGTGAGCGGGAGTAGTAAAATTATCATCAAGTTCCAAAACTTTTGATGCATATAAGCGAGAATACACAAACCATCCAAAGCCAAAAACAACAAAGCCGACCAACATAAGCCATACAGCATTCATAGCAAATCCTTTTCATTTAAATTTCATTTATTATAACACAAAAAAGTATTTATACCAATGTATTTAATAAATTAAATATTAAATTTATACAACCATTGCCAAAAATATATCATTTTAAACCCAAATATTCAAACTAAGTAACTAAATATTATATTAAAAATTAATTATTTATAAGCATTTTAAATAAAATTTATATTATTTATTGTGGTCAATAAAATATGCATTCAAAAAAATCTTTAAGTAATAATCAACAAGACTCTAAAGAAAATTAAAAAACTAATATATTAAATTAAAAGAATAAGCATAGAAAATACCATATCAATCTTTTTCTTCATAAAAGTTAAATAAATTATCTTTAGTGAATATACATATTTATAACATTTAAACAAATAGATAAATAAATTTATCAACAAAAAAAGAACATGAATCAATTCACTATAAATTTTTTATAATACTTATAAAGATTCTACATTATCAAATAACACTTTTATAAAGCATTCAATTATACTTATCTATAAATATAGCAGTATTATATGAGTAAAGTATTGATAAACTTACTAAGATTTTTAATAAAGAACGAAACAGGAATAATCGCTAATTTACCTTTCAGTACATAAGTACTTCGTATACTTACAGCTAATTAATCTTTTTTATATTATTTAAATAAAAGAACTTATATATAAATACTGTAGGAGTATCACACAATTACAGTTGTTTTTATATTATTTGCTTGTAACTTTATAATATGATTTGTTTAATGAGTTGATTAGTGATTGTAAAATTTCTATTTTGTTTATATGTCCATTAAGGAAGAGTTTGTTTATTTAAGTAGTTTTGTTTTTTATATCTTTGTAAATTTGATTTATCTGCTCACTCTTTTATTTTGCTAGCACATTTTATAATTATTATATTCTAATAAATTTGCTCCTAATTATTTCTATATGGATTATAATCATAACCTTTTAGATTAAATTCTGCGCTAATTGAGCTATTAAAATTCCTCCTATAAACAACAAACCTACCATCTAGCTATTAAGCAAAAAGAATTTAAATGATTTAAAAAGAATAAAAAACAATTATCCACAATCAAATAAAATATACCACTTGTATATTAATCATAACCAAGTAAAACACAATAAAATAAAAGAATAAAAAGAATTTAAATTTATTAAATAAAAAAACATAAGAAAGAATAAGAAATAAAGATATACAATAAATAAAGATATATGAATAAAGAGAAACTAATTGGATTTATAAAAAGAAAGAATAAACAAAGCTCGCAGCGACTTACTTTCCCGACATCCCAGTAAGAGAGAGTATCATCAGCCAGGACGAGCTTAGCTTCTTGGTTCGAGATGGAGCAAGGCGTTTCCTCGTCTGTATAGCCACGAGCAGTGTTAAATAAAAGATTTAAATATAATCTCTTATTTAACACTGTTTGTGTTAAATTATATCGTTAAGAGTAAAGCTTGTTTTATCAAACAATCTTTTCTTGTATAAGGTTTTACCCTTAACAAGGAAGTGATGCTTAAAAAGATAAGCAAACGAGCTATTAGTACTGGTCAGCTAAATGACTTTCATCAATTACACACCCAGCCTATCAAACTAGTAGTCTACTAGAGCTCTTAAAAGAAGATTCATCTTGGAGTTGGCTTCGAGCTTAGATGCTTTCAGCTCTTATCACATCCGAACGTAGCTACCGAGCGATGCCCTTGGCAGGACAACTCGTACACCAGTGGTTCGTTCAACCCGGTCCTCTCGTACTAGGGTCAACTCTCCTCAATCTTCTTACGCCCACGGCAGATAGGGACCGAACTGTCTCACGACGTTCTGAACCCAGCTCGCGTACCGCTTTAAATGGCGAACAGCCATACCCTTGGGACCTGCTCCAGCCCCAGGATGCGATGAGCCGACATCGAGGTGCCAAACCTCCCCGTCGATGTGAGCTCTTGGGGGAGATCAGCCTGTTATCCCCGGGGTACCTTTTATCCTTTGAGCGATGGCCCTTCCACACAGAACCACCGGATCACTAAGACCGACTTTCGTCCCTGCTTGACATGTACGTCTTGCAGTTAAGCTGGCTTATACCTTTATACTCTACGAACGATTTCCAACCGTTCTGAGCCAACCTTTGTAAGCCTCCGTTACATTTTGGGAGGCGACCGCCCCAGTCAAACTACCCACCAGACATTGTCCTGCATGAGGATAACTCATGCCAGTTAGCTATCAGAATAAAGAAGAGTGGTATCTCAACAATGGCTCATATACAACTGGCGTCATATACTCAAAGCCTCCCACCTATCCTGCACATCTTTATCCCAATAGCAGTGTCAAGCTGTAGTAAAGGTCCACGGGGTCTTTCCGTCTTGCCGCGGGTAGGAGGAATTTTCACCTCCACTACAATTTCACTGGATCCCTCTTCGAGACAGCTCCCATCTCGTTACGCCATTCATGCAGGTCGGTATTTAACCGACAAGGAATTTCGCTACCTTAGGACCGTTATAGTTACGGCCGCCGTTTACTCGGGCTTCGATCAAATGCTTCGCAGAGCTAACATCATCAATTAACCTTCGAGCACCGGGCAGGCGTCACACCCTATACATCCTCTTACGAGTTAGCAGAGTGCTGTGTTTTTGGTAAACAGTCGGGAGGGACTCTTTGTTGTAACCTTCAATGCTTACGGAGTAAATCCTTAACAAAGTTAGGCACACCTTATACCGAAGATACGGTGCTATTTTGCAGAGTTCCTTGAAGAGAGTTCTTCCACGCGCCTTAGAATACTCATCCCACCCACCTGTGTCGGTTTACGGTACGGGCAACATTATCTAAACTTAGAAACTTTTCTTGGCTCGACAGTATCAAGGATTCAGACTCGATTCCGAAGAATGTTGTCTGCCTGTGGGGTCTCGGCTTAAAAAGAACCGGATTTGCCTGATTCTTAACCTACACCTTTCGACCAGCACTTCCATCCGCTGGCTCCTTTAACTCTAAGCGTCCTTCCATCGCACAATAATGTTGGCATTGGAATATTAACCAATTTTCCATCGCATACCCCTTTCGGACTTTGCTTAGGACCCGGCTAACCCTACGATGACGAGCATCGCGTAGGAAACCTTGGGTTTACGGCGTTGGGGATTCTCACCCCAATTATCGCTACTCATGCCTGCATGCTCACTTCTATCCGCTCCAGCGCTCCTTACCGGTACACCTTCAACGCTGAATAGAACGCTCTCCTACCACTTAGTAAAACTAAGTCTAAAGCTTCGGTACTCATTTTAGCCCCGTTATATTTTCCGCGCAAAATCACTAGACCAGTGAGCTATTACGCTTTCTTTAAAGGATGGCTGCTTCTAAGCCAACCTCCTGGTTGTTACAGTAACTTCACATCGTTTTCCACTTAAATGAGATTTAGGGACCTTAGCTGTTAGTCTGGGTTGTTCCCCTCTCGACGACGGATTTTATCACTCGCCGCCTGACTGCTGTGATTACACACTAGGTATTCGGAGTTTGATAGGGTTTGGTACATTGGTGTATGCCCTAGCCCATTCAGTGCTCTACCCCCTAGTGTTACGACACAACGCTATACCTAAATATATTTCGGAGAGAACCAGCTATCACGATGTTTGATTGGCCTTTCACCCCTATCCACAAGTCATCCCATAGCTTTTCAACGCTAGCGGGTTCGGTCCTCCACTGGCTCTTACACCAGTTTCAACCTGCTCATGGATAGATCACATCGTTTCGGGTCTGCAACATCTGACTAATCGCCCTATTAAGACTTGCTTTCGCTACGGCTCCGGGTTTCCTTAACCTCGCCAGACATCACAACTCGCAGGCTCATTATGCAAAAGGCAGTCCATCACCCTGATAAATCATAGGGCTCTGAATGATTGTAAGTAAATGGTTTCAGGTTCTATTTCACTCTGATCACCTCAGTTCTTTTCACCTTTCCCTCACGGTACTTGTTCGCTATCGGTCTAGTAGTAGTATTTAGGGTTGGATAGTGGTCTACCCAGCTTCAGACAGAATATCACGTGTTCCGCCCTACTCAGGATACTGCTAAGTAAAACATCGCTTTCATATACGGGAGTATCACCCTCTACGCTTAACCTTTCCAGGTTATTCTATTAGCTTTGTTTAGTCTATGTTGCAGTCCTACAACCCCACTAGTAAACTAGTGGTTTGCCCTCTTACGCGTTCGCTCGCCGCTACTAGCGTAATCTCTTTTGATTTCTCTTCCTGTTGGTACTAAGATGTTTCAATTCCCAACGTTTGCTCCATTATATGGTAACTGACATCGCTATCAGTTGGGTTGCCCCATTCGGAAATACCCGGATCAAAGCCCCTTGACGGCTCCCCGAGTCTTATCGCAGCCTGGCACGTCCTTCATCGCCTCTACTAGCCAAGGCATCCACCATTTACTCTTAGTAGCTTACCTTTTTTACCTATTAATACATAATAAGTTGTTAGTATATTTTTTGTTATATTCTAATTCGCATCACTTCCTTGTTAAAGGTAACTGTTATACATAATAAATAAAATATAATAATTATACTTTTACTATGTAGTTACTAAATCTAAACACATAATCCCCAAGACGGAAAGCATTAACAGATAATATAGATAAGTTTTAATCCTATAATATCTTGTGATGTTAAACTTCTGTATTTATATACAAGAGATTAGATATTTAAATCTTTAACAAGTCCTGTAAAATTGTTTTTATTAAAACTTGCTTGTGACTCTTAACAATTGTAATTAAAAGAACAACGATTTGTTTAAAAATAAAATATTGACTTAATATTTTAAAGGAGATAAACTCCGTTTCTCAAATCGTGAGCTGGAATTATATAAGAGTAATGCTTAATATGTGCTTAATGTTATAAAAAAAATAAAAATATTTTAGTGGGTGATATTAAATAAAAATACGTTATCTATAAATCATAGTTAATAATTAATTTTAATTGCTACAATAATTTTAGCATTGTGTATTTAATTTTTTTATATTTTAAGATATCATAAGGCGACAAAAAGTCAATAATAGATAAAATAAAAATAAAAAATCAACAAGGATTAAAATGGAACATAGTTGCAAAGATAATGGTTGTGATGGGTTTTTATTAATGAAACAACAGCAATCTTGTGTGGTATTAGCTGGTGGCAAAAGTAGTAGGATGGGAATAGATAAAGCATTAATGCCTTTTAAAGACAAGGCAAGTCTATCTGCATATGTAACAGATAAGCTATCATCTATTTTTAAAGAGGTTTATATAAGTGCAAAAAATAATAAATTTAACAATGCTAAACTTAATCAAAGCATTAAATTTATAGCCGATGAAAGCGATGAAAGTTCTCCAATGATTGCACTTGCTAGTATACTTCATCATTTTAATGAACCAGTTTTTATACAACCTGTTGACATGCCTTTTTTAAAACCCGAGAGCATCAAAGATATGTCTAAGCTAAAAGATGATTTTGAAATCGTAATAGCTTGTGAAGCAGAAAGAGATCATGTACTTTGTGGTTATTTTTCTCCTAGCGTAGCAGATAAAGCAAAAAAATTAGCTAAGGATGGAAAGCATAAAATAAAAGAGCTTTTAAAAATTTGTGATGTAGTTAGGGTTGAACTTTCTGGTGATAATGAAGGGATAAACCTAAATAATCCTGATGATTTAAAAAAGGCTTTAAGTTATGAATAAATCATTATTTATATTATTTATTTTTTCTTTTTATTTATTTGCAAATGATGCTGATAAATTTAACCTTGCGAATGAGCTAGAAGAAGCAGGCGATATAAAAGGTGCAATGAATATCTATAAAAGCTTAGCCTCTAAGAACATAGAAAAAGATTCAAGTTCAGAAGAACACATTAAATCAGATATTATAAACAATTCAAAAGCAAAAGATGAAGCACTTTTTAGGGAACTTTTTGCTGGAAGTAGTATAAGTTTTCATGAATTAAACTATTTGCTCTTAGGTACATATGCTTCTAGTGTCCCTAATAACGATAGACAAAAATTTGAAACCAAATTTAACATAAGTATTAAAAAACCGATAGAAATTTCACTATTGCCGAAATGGGCCAATCTTTATATGGCATACTCTCAAACATCATGGTGGCAAACAGGAAAGCATAGTTCGCCTTTTAGAGAAACAAATTATAGGCCAGAAGTTTTTATGCGTCTATATACAAACAATGAACGGATAAATAGCTTTGATATAGGTGTTTTACACGAATCAAATGGACTAGGTAAAGATAAAAGCAGAAGCTGGAACAGGGTATATGCTAGCTCTAAATTAAATTTTAGAAATCTATCCATAACTCCTAGAGTTTGGTATCATATAGGAGACTTGAGCGACAATAAAGACATTTATCGTTATTTGGGTTATGGTGACATAAAAGCAAAGTATACTACAAAAAATATATCACTTGAACTACTATTGCGCAACAACTTTCATTTAAAAGACAATAAAGGAGCGGTTCAAGCAAGTCTTGTATTTCCACTATTTGGTGGAATTTTGGGATACTTACAATACTTTAATGGATACGCTGAAAGTTTAATAGATTATAACCACAGCACAAATAAAATAGGCATAGGTTTTACGTTACTTAGATAAAAGCAGAGGGTTAGAAACTCAATCTTTTCTAACCCTTAAAAAAGTAGCAAAGCGTGGTATACCATTTTTTGTTAATTTTTGATATTTGAAAGTAATAATACTCCCAATCTTTGGTGGATTTTTACGATTATCATCACTAAAACCAGATCCTATTTTAAATCTAATTCTATTTGCTAACTCACAAGTTATTGATCCCATCATATCTTTATACTTACCTTTGCCTTTATTTATAGACACTACCTTACACTCTTCATCAATAAATCGTTTATACTTTAAATTTAAATTACTTCTTGATTTTATGTATTTAGAGTTTGGCGCGCGAATTACAACACCTTCTCCGCCACTACTTATAATCTCATCTAACAAGCTATCTAATTCTTTCTTGCTTGTTATAAGTTTTTGGGGTATAAGCTTTATATGATTTTTTATATTATTGTTGTTGGAATTTTTATCTATATAATCTTGAACTACTTTCAAACGCTCAATCAATCCACCATTTGTATTAGGCACATCAAATATATAATAAGTTATATTTTTCCATTCTTTTTCATTTGGTGTTTGATCCATAACTATACTTTGTATTTTTTCAAATTCATCTGTTTTAGTATACAGTTCTCCATCTAATGCAAAGTCTGGAAGTGCTTTTAAAAAATAAGAAGGTGCATTTATAATCTTACCTTGTCTGCTTTTTAAATTTTTACCATCCCAATAAGCTCTTATGCCATCAAGCTTCTCACTAGCATACCATCCACTTATATTCTGATCTTTATATGTGCCAAGCTTCATTAATTCAATAGCATAAATACTTTGAATACATATAAAGACAATAACAATTAACTTTAAAATTTTATCCACCAATATCCTTTATGATTTTTAATATTTTTTATTAAATTGACATTACACAATCATATCTAAAAAACAACAAACAACCAAATAAGATAAAAAAATAAAAAACATTAAATTAAAATATATAAGAATTTAAATAAAATAATCTAAGCAAAGAACTATTATAAAAATCAAACAATAAGAAATAAAAAAAATAAAGAATTTAAAAACTAATCTAATATAGTTTTATATTTATAAATTAAGAAATAAAATAAAAAAAATATATAAAAGTTAAAAAAGAAAAAGTAATAAAAACAAAAAAAGAAAAAAGTAAATTAATAGTTATAATATATTAGATATAAATAAAATAAACAATGATAAAAAAATATGGAATAGTTAAAAAGAGTATATTGTTAAACTATATTAATGGTGGGCCTAACAAGACTTGAACTTGTGACCTCACCCTTATCAGGGGTGCACTCTAACCAGCTGAGCTATAGGCCCTTAAATGGTGGAGAATAGCGGGATCGAACCGCTGACCTCCTGCGTGCAAAGCAGGCGCTCTCCCAGCTGAGCTAATTCCCCAATATTAATTTCTAAATACTAATAGAAATAAAATATATTTAATTATTAGCTGTCAATCTTTCAAAACTAAACAAGGATCAATTGATATATTTTCCTTTGATGTATATCTTGTGAGAGAATATACATTGTACTCTAGAAAGGAGGTGATCCAACCGCAGGTTCTCCTACGGTTACCTTGTTACGACTTCACCCCAGTCGCTGATTCCACTGTGGGCGGTAGCTAGTTTAGCATTCCGACTTCGAGTGAAATCAACTCCCATGGTGTGACGGGCGGTGAGTACAAGACCCGGGAACGTATTCACCGTAGCATGGCTGATCTACGATTACTAGCGATTCCGGCTTCATGGAGTCGAGTTGCAGACTCCAATCCGAACTGGGACATATTTTATAGATTTGCTCCATCTCGCGATATTGCTTCTCATTGTATATGCCATTGTAGCACGTGTGTCGCCCCGGACATAAGGGCCATGATGACTTGACGTCGTCCACACCTTCCTCCTCCTTACGAAGGCAGTCTCATTAGAGTGCTCGCCCTAAGCGTTAGCAACTAATGACGTGGGTTGCGCTCGTTGCGGGACTTAACCCAACATCTCACGACACGAGCTGACGACAGCCGTGCAGCACCTGTCTTAACATTTCTGCAAGCAGACACTCTTCCATCTCTGGATGATTTGTTAGATATCAAGTCCGGGTAAGGTTCTTCGCGTATCTTCGAATTAAACCACATGCTCCACCGCTTGTGCGGGTCCCCGTCTATTCCTTTGAGTTTTAATCTTGCGACCGTACTCCCCAGGCGGTATACTTAATCCGTTAGGTGCATTACTGCCTTGACTAGCAAAGCAACAACTAGTATACATCGTTTAGGGCGTGGACTACCAGGGTATCTAATCCTGTTTGCTCCCCACGCTTTCACGCCTTAGCGTCAGTTGAGTTCCAGCAGATCGCCTTCGCAATGGGTATTCCTGGTGATCTCTACGGATTTTACCCCTACACCACCAATTCCATCTGCCTCTCCCTCACTCTAGATTATCAGTTTCCCAAGCAGTTCTATGGTTAAGCCATAGGATTTCACAAAAGACTTGATAATCCGCCTACGCGTCCTTTACGCCCAGTGATTCCGAGTAACGCTTGCACCCCCCGTATTACCGCGGCTGCTGGCACGGAGTTAGCCGGTGCTTATTCGTTAGGTACCGTCATGGTTCTTCCCTAACAAAAGGAGTTTACGCTCCGAAAAGTGTCATCCTCCACGCGGCGTTGCTGCTTCAGGGTTTCCCCCATTGAGCAATATTCCCTACTGCTGCCTCCCGTAGGAGTCTGGACCGTGTCTCAGTTCCAGTGTGACTGATCATCCTCTCAGACCAGTTATGCGTCATAGCCTTGGTAAGCCATTACCTTACCAACTAGCTGATACAATATAGCCTCATCCCTTACCGAAAAACTTTCCCGACCAAACTTATGTTTGGAAGGAGTATAGAGTATTAGCAGTCATTTCTAACTGTTGTCCTCTTGTAAGGGGCAGATTAGCTATACATTACTCACCCGTGCGCCACTAAGATTAAAAAAGCAAGCTTAATTAATCTCCGTTCGACTTGCATGTATTAGGCACGCCGCCAGCGTTCACTCTGAGCCAGGATCAAACTCTCCATATAATTTATATGAAGTTTTTAATCTAAAAAACTTTAATTTTTTTGTTAATCAGTTTTAAGTCTATAAACAATATAGACTGGCTCAATCGATCACTTGTTTAGATTTCAAAGATTGACTAATAGTTTAACATTTATAATTTAACAGAACAACGATATTTAAAAAGAAAAGCTTTATTAACTAAAAAGTTAAAGGTGGTTTCTCAAATCGTGAGCTGGAATTATATAAGAGTAATGCTTAAATGCTACTTAAATAGAGAATAATATTTAAAATAATTTGAATTTGGGTGAGATACATAACAATTAATAAATAAATAACCAGAATAAGCTATTTATTTCATGATAAGTTAGCTAATATTGAACATCAATAACACTAAACATAACACAAAAAAACAATATCCAATCTTATTCTTACTTAAAATCACTAAAAACATTAAAAACTTACTAATAAATATTTACTATTACAAAAATCTAATTTTTATCCAAAGAAAATAATAGTAATTTTAAAAGAAAGAATTTTAAAGTGGTTTAATATTTGAAGAATAAGCCACAAAATCAATAAATATATAAATAAATGAAATTTTGGTAACTTATTTTCTATAACTACTTATATTATTTTATTGATATTCTTTCATTACAATTTTAAAATATTAAAAGGGTTGGAATAAATAAAACAAAACTAATGTTAAATTTATAGCTAAGAATTGATAAATTATTAAGTATTTGTAAAAATTAAAATTTATAATAAACTCCTAAATTTAATAAATTTGTTTTATTCCTGTTTTCAATAGATAAATTATAGTTTGCTTGTAATGACACCTTTTGATTAATTTTATAAGCTCCTCCGATACCAAACCATACTTTATCTTTTGGCTCACCAGCTCCTTTTACGGCAACATCTTTATAGCCATTTGCTAAAACTTTTGCCTTAAAATCGAAATTTGCTGGATTGCTATTATAAGAATAAAATACGCTTGAGTTTAAGTTTAATTTTTGTAAATTTAAACTAGTTCTTAAACCCAAAATAACATAATTAGAGCTATATCTTTTTGAATTAGCTTTCAAAGAGCCAAATTCATATTTTTCTTCAAAATCATTTCTTTTTATTCGAGTAGCCTGATTTGCAATAAAAGGGTTTATTAAAATATTATCAATATTTTTTCTAACTCCAATTTCTGTATATAAATTATACACTTTGCTATCAAATTTTGAATTTACTCTTTTATTAATAACTTCTCTATTTACACTGCTTGACACATTATTTAACCCACCGATTCCTAATATATATATATGCATATCCTAAATCTTTACTCAAATAAAGCATAATACCTTTGTTTTTCATATAGATATTTCCTAAATCATTATTAAATTTAGTATCTGTATTTGCATGCACGAATCCTATACCAAAGATATAATCGCTAAATACACTATCGACTCCAAACAAATTACCTTTTGTTTTAGATATAGCTTTTGTATAATTTTTTGTGTTAATTTTACTATTAGCATACATTCCATCGTACCAAAAACCACTACTATTTATTATAGATAAGCTACTTACTCTGTTACTAAAAGAAATATTTGTTAATAAATTATGATTAAAAAGTATATTTTGGCTAGAAGTATAAATTTCACCTGAGAGTGAATCTATCATTTGTGGGAGTACGTTAGCATGTGCATTCATTACTCTTACTGCCGTAGCTGAAATTTCATTTTGTTCTTGAGTTTGCGATAGCTCTTCTAAAGCCGTATCGAAATTTTTAGCCGTATTTGAAGAGCTGGCTGTTACGTATCCTGCTGCTTGTAATACAAACGCCGTAGAATTTCTATTATACTCTACCCATATATTTTGCTTATCTTTATCCATATAAAAACTAGATAAATGTATATATCTTGATACATTATTTGAAGTTTTATAATCTCCATTATAGTTTTTTATCTCGTTTGCTTTTACTATATTTCTTTTTTTGGTTTGAGTGCCTATTACAGAATGGATATTTTCAACATCGGCTAGGATATAAGAGTTATCTTTCATATCCATTGTACCCGTAATTTCTAAATTTGACTTGTCGATATCTATGGCTATGCGACCTTTATCTTTTGAAACGTAGTTTCCATTTATTTTAAGACCATTTCCGTATACCTTTAACAATCCACCATTGTTTGTTACGCTATATGTATTGCCATTGCCTATATTCACAGTGTTGTTATGATTTTCTGCAAGAAGCGTTCCATCTTTTTCTATTGTAACGTAAGAATTTTTCAGTGATTTTTGGACAACTATAGCGCCATTTTCTATCCATGTTATACCTTGATAGGTATTTTCTCCTCCTAAGTATAAAGTTCCAGTTCCTTTTTTGTATATTCCGGCATCGCCTGCCATATCGTTATTCCAAGTCAGTTTTCTTGTATCTTTATAATTTCTATAATCAAAATCAACTGTAAATAAATTTTGTGTTACTCTATGTTTGTCTTTGTTTGTCAAAAGGCGTTTATCTAGTCTTCCTGGACCTCCTAAGGCTCTAGTTTCATTTAATATTCCCCAGCCAAATGTCTCATCCGGATTTTCTGTTTGATCTTTTGTGCCTGGTTTATCTGCGCTAGATAGGATAGTCATAGTAACTAAGTGATTATTCATCCATGGGAATTTCGTCCATACATTCGCAACCGCAGCGGTTACCACAGGAGCTGAAAATGATGTTCCTTCTATATATTTATAGCATCCATAAGGACTATTTGTACATTCGGCGCCAGGTAGCTCTATAGTCCAATTGCCTCGAGCTGTGATACCCCAATTTTTACCTTTGTTTCCTATTTTATTTGAATAATTTGCAAGTTTAGATGTATTTCCTGTTTCATCAACTGCCATAACGGTTATCCAACCATTTCTAGCATCATCGTTAAGATGAGGATAGAGCGACTCCGGAGATGCATGATTTGTATGTTCATTTCCAGCAGACCATATGAATATACTATCTGTCGTTGCATACCAGGCAACATTTGGAAATGTCAATCGTACATCTCCGTGATTAGTCCCATTAAAACCATATGAATTATTAAAAATTCTAGCGCCTTTATTATGCAAATTTCTATAATCATTTTCAGTAGAGCCAATCAGGAGTGAATTTCTATTTCCCGATAGACCTGCTGACCGAACGAAGATCTTAGAGTCTGTGTTGTGTTTCACAATCATGTGAGTTACCATTGTTCCGTGATGTTGTTTATCTTTAGGGTCTTGTGTGGTTTGCGTTATATCTATTCTAGATTTGCCATCTTTTTTAAATTTTTCAGAGTCATAAAAGAAAGTATCGACTACACCGATATCCATAATCTTTTTTTCATCTTTCTTGGTATCTACTAGATTGCTATCTAAATTCTCTGTGCCTTTCAAAGTTCCTTGAATTATACCACTTGGTAAAGGTGCTAGCGGAGACACAGGGGAGGGGTTATGTGGTAGGCTAACAGCGGGTAGTACTACAGGTGGTGCTATATGATTGTTATTGGGACTATTGTTTGGATAATTTGGATAATTATTTGGGATTGATGGACTGCTACTACTACCACCACCACCGCCACCACCGCAACCGATAAATAATACAGATATTATTGGTAAAACTACAAATTTTTTTGCATTTTTTCTATTTTTAAGATTGGCTAATTTCATTTTAATCCTTAAGTTTGTTTTTGAGTAAGACTAGGCTATAATCTTAATTCAAAGAAATTAAAGACATAACTTAATATAATTAAAGTTAGGTAAAACCGCAAATTGTATCCAAAAACTGTAAATTGAATCTCAATAAACTCAAACAATGATTATTTTTTAAAAATAAAACAAAAGAGGCTTACAAATACCTAAATAAATATCAAGATGAGTTTAAATATGGTGATTACGTAAGCGAAGTGCAAACCGCAATGGACAATCTGTTTTTCAAACTTGATGAAAACAATGCTACAAAATTAAGAGAGCATTATAAAGAACTTATGAAAAAATATCAAAATGCAGATATAGGCAAAAAAGCTTTACTCTCTCTTATGGATTTAAATATTAAAGAAAGAAAATTTAAGCAAAATTTGGAGTATGCCGTTTTGGTTAAAGACTTAAATCAAACAAAAGGCATTGAGTATCTAAACACATCAGCGTTTGAGCTTGTAAAAGAAAGCGTAAATCAAATTTTGCAAGATAAGTACAATGACGAAAAAAAGATTATGAATATCGGTGTAGTCGATACTTTCTTTTATAAATCTAAAAAATTTGAAAAACCGAACGGAACATCCAGAATAGAAATAGTGCAAACAAATGAAGATCCGCAAGATAAACAACATCACGGAACAATGGTGTCCCATACAGTTGTGAATCATAATGAAAAAGCCAAAATATTCGCCCTTTCGACAGGGGTATCTAGAAGTAGCAATTCGATTGCCTATACTTCACAACATTACAAACATTTACATGACGATAAAAAAGTTAGAATTTTTAACAATTCATATGGTCTTAATGGCACTGATTACGGACAAGCAAATACAACATTTGGAAATGTTGCCCACTATGCAGCGACAGATAGTATATTCATATGGACTGCTGGAAACGATGGTGTATTGGGAGAAGAATATTCAAATCATGCAAGTCCACAAGCCCTTTATCCTTTATTGAGACCAAATGCTCAAAACGGCTGGATAACCGTTATGGCAGTTGATGATAGTGGGGACACATCTAAACTTGCGAGTTATTCAAACAAAATAGGAAACAAAGGTAAAAATTGGGGTATCACGGCTCGGGGGAATTGGGACATAGACCTACCAGCTGATGAGTGTGAGAACTATAGTCCCAATGGATGTTATAAATATATAGAAGGAACATCATTTTCAGCTCCTGTGGTAACCGCTGCGGTTGCGAATGTATGGACGAAATTCCCATGGATGAATAATCACTTAGTTACTATGACTATCCTATCTAGCGCAGATAAACCAGGCACAAAAGATCAAACAGAAAATCCGGATGAGACATTTGGCTGGGGAATATTAAATGAAACTAGAGCCTTAGGAGGTCCAGGAAGACTAGATAAACGCCTTTTGACAAACAAAGACAAACATAGAGTAACACAAAATTTATTTACAGTTGATTTTGATTATAGAAATTATAAAGATACAAGAAAACTGACTTGGAATAACGATATGGCAGGCGATGCCGGAATATACAAAAAAGGAACTGGAACTTTATACTTAGGAGGAGAAAATACCTATCAAGGTATAACATGGATAGAAAATGGCGCTATAGTTGTCCAAAAATCACTGAAAAATTCTTACGTTACAATAGAAAAAGATGGAACGCTTCTTGCAGAAAATCATAACAACACTGTGAATATAGGCAATGGCAATACATATAGCGTAACAAACAATGGTGGATTGTTAAAGGTATACGGAAATGGTCTTAAAATAAATGGAAACTACGTTTCAAAAGATAAAGGTCGCATAGCCATAGATATCGACAAGTCAAATTTAGAAATTACGGGTACAATGGATATGAAAGATAACTCTTATATCCTAGCCGATGTTGAAAATATCCATTCTGTAATAGGCACTCAAACCAAAAAAAGAAATATAGTAAAAGCAAACGAGATAAAAAACTATAATGGAGATTATAAAACTTCAAATAATGTATCAAGATATATACATTTATCTAGTTTTTATATGGATAAAGATAAGCAAAATATATGGGTCGAATACAACAGAAAAGCTACCGTACACGTATTGCAGGCAGCAGGATACGTAACAGCAAGCTCTTTAAATACAGCTAAAAATTTCGATACGGCTTTAAATGAGCTAGCACAAACTCAAGAACAAAATGAAATTTCAGCTACGGCAGTAAGAGTAATGAATGCACATGCTAACGTACTCCCACAAATGATAGACTCACTCTCAGGAGAAATTCACGCATCAAATCAAAACATAATACTCAAACAAAACCAGACCATAAATCGCACACTAAGCAACAGGATAGCTTCGCTAATGCGCTCTTATAAAAGTGGAGTGTGGTTTGATGGGGTGTATGGTGAGAGCAAAATCACCAAAGAAGGCTACGCAAACACTCTAGCTAAGACAAAAGGAACTCAAATCGGACTAGACGGCAAAGTAACCGATGAGCTAACTCTCGGTCTTGCTATATCAAAAAGCGCTTCAAAAGCTACTTTTGACAAATCAGCAGGTGATATAAAAATAGAAAATGACAATGTTTCGGTGTACGGATCTTATGATTTTTTAAATTTTTATCTCTCTGGCAGAGTTGGACTAAATGATTCAAAAAATGATATAAAAAGGGTTGTTGCGGACAAAAACTCCGATGTATCATACAACCACAAAACTTACTCTGCTTACACTGAGCTAGGAAGTTTTTATAATGTTGATTTTGTGAATTTAAATCCATTTATAGCTACTGAGCTAAATAAAATTTCTCGTGGGGCCTTTAGTGAAAACCTGCCTTTAGGAATTACTGCGGATAAAAAACGCTATAATACATACTCTATATTAGCAGGTGTGAGGTCTAGCTTTAAGTTTAACTCTCTTACGCTAAATTCTAATATCACCCATTCATGCGCTCCAAAACCTAATGATTTTAGCTTTGACGCTAAATTTAGCAATATGAATAACAACATAAATGTAAAAGGTATATCACAAGCCAAACATATAACTTGGCTAGGATTTGGGCTAATTTATGATGTAAATGAAAATTTTACCGTCGACTTTAAGCACGATGTGTCAATACAAGATGGCAAAAAAGATAATAGCGTCTTTACTTTGGGTGCTTTTTATAAATTTTAATAAATCGCAAAACAAACAAATATATATTAAAGAATTTTATATAAGGTTGGGAAACATGGAACAAATTAAAGAATTTATAATTTTAATTTTAAATAGTAAAAAGATATTTTTATAACCCAACCTTAAATAAAATTAGTATAATAATAATAATAAAACATCTAAATTATAGAGTCGCAAAATATATTTTAGCTCTTACATTAAAGATCTATAATCATATATGCTCTAAATTTTAAAAAATATGAAAGATTTTTTTAAATCAACAATATAAATAAATCATATTTGAACACAACAAACTTTCTGCTTTTGATGAAGTTAATCTTGTAATTGCAATCATCTTTAAAGATGGAATATCCTTTGAATAATTCCATAAAGACAGGCAATCGCGCAAAGTTTACAACCTATACATATATTTTCACGAAATTATATATATGACTTATATGAAAATATAAAGTCTGATTACAGCAAAGACACTCGCACAAAAATAGCCGTTCGCACTGACGACATTGGTTTGATATTTTAACCAATATCAATAAAGTATATAGTGTGTAAGCGTTTGGACAGGCTTTTTCACAAGCTTTACACCCAATACAAAGCTCTGGATTGCATATCACAAACCTATACTTTTTTGACATTTTTAGCCTTTTTGTGTAAATTAAAAAACATTTATTGTATCAAAAGGTAGAGAAATAAAAAAAATAAAAATAAATTCCATGTCATTTTATTAAATTTAATTGAGCTTCACAAAGAGATTTATATGAACTTTGTATATTTGTATTTACACATTCTGTTAAATATTGCTTAGCAAGTTGTGGTTTTTTTTGTTGGATATAAACAGTAGATATTAAGTTTAAAGCCCTACTTCTTTCTTCTGGTTTAAGCCTTAAACTAAGTATATATTTTGCTTCATCCAACGCATCACTTATATGATCTAATTTTAAAGACGAACTGGCATATATAAAGTTGAGTTCTGGCGTAAATGTGTTTATTCTAACACCATTTTGAAGCGCTAATGCCTTTTTTGAATAGATATTTGCATTTGCAAAATCATTCTTATAAAAAGCATATTTACTAACTTTATCATAAGCTTCTATAAGCTTAAAATCTTGACCTCTTATCTCATCCATAACTTGCAAAGTTGCAATGGCTTCAGAAAATCTATCAAGCTCCAAAAGAGAATAAAATCTAAAAAATAAGGCAGGAGTTGGATCTGAATGCTCAACACTAGCACCCAAAGAGATAGCATCATTTGCAGCTTTTATGCTGTTTTCATAATCCTTAGTCTTATAGTAACTATCACTCAAATTTACAAGCCACTCAACCCTATCTTCTAAATCATTATCATAAATATGTGTTTGTGCTAAATTTAATGCATCTTTAAACCTAGCTGTTCTATTAAGACATTCATATAGTTTAAATTGAGCTAATTCAAGCCTATTTACATCATAATTTTCAATCAGCTTTACAACATCTTGACAATCATTTTGTCTTATACTGTCTTTTGCAAGTTCAAATGCTGATGTTTTTAGATATTCAATGCCTTTTGTTTGATTTAAGTCTTTAACCAAAACGGCATACTCCAAATTTTGCTTAAATTTTCTTTCTTTAATATTTAAATCCATAAGAGAGAGTAAAGCTTTTTTACCTATATCTGCATTTTGATATTTTTTCATAAGTTCTTTATAATGCTCTCTTAATTTTGTAGCATTGTTTTCATCAAGCTTGAAAAACAGATTGTCCATTGCGGTTTGCACTTCGCTTACGTAATCACCATATTTAAACTCATCTTGATATTTATTTAGGTATTTGTAAGCCTCTTTTGTTTGATTGTCTTTTGCGAGTTCTATACCTAAATTTTTCAAAGATACTTCATATAAATGATCTATTTTTCCAGTGTTTTTTACTAAAATTTCATATATCTTAGCTGATATTTCTGGCATTTTATTTCTTGCAAAAACACCAGCTAAGTCAAATGCTTTTTGTTTATCCTTTAAAAAATAATCATTATTTGAGTTTAGAATTTTAAGCACATATTTCTTTGCATCTTGTATTTTTTCTTTTTCTATGCTTTTGTTAGTTAAGCTTAAAGCTGCGCGACTTGCTATATTTATATTATCTGTTGCATAAAGCACATTCTCATAAAGCTTTAATGCATCTTTGTCTTTACCATTATTATAAACAGCATCAGCATAATCAAGTATCGCAAGAGAAGTAAAAACAGACTTTGGATGCTCATTTAAAAGTATATCTATCATATATTTTGCATCACTAAGAATATTGTCTTTTATGTATGCCCTTGCCACCATATACAAAACTTCAGGGTAATTATCATCTGATACAAATTTTCTCATCCAAGCCTTGCCTTCTTGAACGATATTTTCAGGAGTAAGCTCTTCGTATTCATCTTTTGTTTCAAAGATTTTATCCATAGCTCTTAATCTATAAAGCAAAAACTCACCAGCAAAAATACTTTTTGGATGGCGCTGTATGGCTATTTGCGTATCATCTATGACCTTATTATAGCTTTTGTTATCATAAGATTTTTTTATCCCTATATAGATATCTATATCATTGCTATCAAAACCTTCAATAGGAGCCTTATTAAAATCCAAAGCTCCTACATTTGGTCTTAAAAGCAAATCAAAATTTGGAGCGAAGTTTACACCATTTGGTAATGTTTCATCAAACTCTTTTAAATTTGGATCCACAACAATATCAAATTGTTTTGAAGTTTTGCTTTTATTTGTCTTAACGTTAGTATCAAAATACAACTTATTTTCGGTGTTTATAAGTCTTGAGTTTGCCTTTGGCAAGACAACTATAAAAAACTTTCCATCTTGTTTTTTGTAGTTTATATCCATAAGATCAAGTTCAACATCTTGTATGTCCATCATGCCATTATCATCCAACATACAAGCATATCTTTTTGTGTTATAAGCCAAAATTTGTTCAACACACTCAAATTCTTTATCATCACTAATCTTTAAGACACTATAAGATTTTTTATTTTCAATACCACTATTTAAACTAATAGTAAAAGCAAAAAGCAAAAATGGGCAAAATAAAAATAATAAAATTTTATTCATTATATCTTTTGGACTCTAACCAACCTAAAATTATATCCATTTACCTTTTTTACAGGCACAAAAGCTATCGTTCCTTTTAAAGTTGTATCTAGTATAAAATCGGCATTAAGCTCAAAATCTTCTGCTTTTAAAAAAATATTATCCTTACCTTTTACCTTACTTGCAATAGCAAAGCTTGTGCCACCTTTTACAAAAGAGTCTTGCGAAATATACTGATAAATAACACTACCATCATAACCATCAAGCTCTTTTAACTCGGTAAATTTTTTATCAATTTTTATCTCACTAGCTTCGCCATCAGCTAAAACTATATCAATATCAAACAAGTTCAAAAACTCAAAAAGCATTTTAGAGTCAGGATGAGTAAAGAATGAAGAGTCTATAATTATATTTTTTACATCTTTCATCCACTCTTTTAACTCATCAAATTCTTCTTCCCCAACACTACATTCACCGCTCAAATAGCCTTCATCTAATCCATCAAAATACTCATCTTTGATATCTAATGTGTATTTACAAAGCAACGCTAATACATAGCTAATGCTTCCTATTTCGCATTTTATTAGATTTTTGCTTCCTAAAATTTCATCATTTAAACAAGAAATATACTTAAACTCACACTCTTTAAGCTCATTGGCTAGTTTTAAATTTGATAAAGATAATAAATTTGCCAAGCTTAAAGTTTTTGCTTTCTTAAATTCTTTAAATTTCAAAATTTATCTCCTTTTTTAAGCTTTTATTATCTCTTTTAAAGACTTTATTTTAGCTTATTTTTTCAACAGCATCAATGCTAGCTATCGCTCTTTCTTCTCCAAAAAGCTCTCTTATACATCCATCTTTTGCTAAAAGTATCCTATCTGCTATATCAAAATAAGAATCATCGTGACTAATAGCTAAAATACTAATTCCTTGATTTTTCAAATATGGTAAAATTTCTCTGTAAAAAACTCTTTTAAAAACCGGGTCTTGATCAGAAGCCCACTCATCAAGTATAAGCAAACTTCTTTTTTCACTAAGTGCGACTAGCAGACTAAGTCGTTTTCTTTGCCCAGTAGATAAAGAAGTGGTACTAAGTTTGCCATTTAAAACCTGAACTTTATCTTCTATTTTTAACATATTAAGCAATTTAGTATATTCTTCTTCATTTGAAAAATCACCATTTTCATCTATGACTTGTGAAAAAAGATAAAGGTCACTAAAAATAGCACTTATATTGCTTTGAAAATCAGACAAGTTGTCATGACCAATAGCAACATCATCAAGGTAGATTTTTCCCGAACTTGGCTGCAACAAGCCACAAACCAAATTTGAAAAAGTGCTTTTACCACTTCCGTTTTTGCCTATTAAAAATATCATATCACCACGATTTATTTTTAAATTTAAGTTTTTTAATCCAAATTTATCATTATATTTAAAATTTACATTTTCAAAACGAAGCTCTTTCCAATTTTTATCAAGTAAACTTTTAGGCAAAAAATCATCTTTATAATCAACAAAATTTAAGCTCGTTAGTTTTTCATAACTCACCTTAGCACTAAGCAAGGTAGGAACAGAGCCTATAAGTGAAGTCAAAGAAGTTCTTAAAAAAAGTATCGTTAAAGCTGCCGTGATAGCTGTTTGTAAACTAGCCCAATTTAGAGAAATGGATAAAAATATACACATACCAACCAAACCAAGAAGCATTATATTGCTCCAATTATCACTAATTGAATTATATATATCAGCCTTTATAAGATTTATCTTTTTTTCATTTGCAACATTATCAAACTCATCAAAAACTATACTTGCCCTATGCCTATTTAGAGTAAGCTCTTTATGACCTTGAACCACATCTTCAAAGCTTGATTGAAGCCCATCATCGCTTTTTCTAGCAAGTTTAAAGTATTTGTGTATATTACTCATAAAAAATACACCAACAAATAGCATTGCAAGTATCCAAACAAAAACAAATAAAAATAATTTTGGAGATATATAAATAAGATAAATGCTAGTAGCTGCCATAAAAAATAAACCCTGTATAAAATTTGGCACACTCATTAGAGCAAATGAAATAGTTCTTATGTCATTATTTAAACTTGCAATTATTTTTGCTTTTCCTATTAGCTCTATTTGGCTATTTTTAGTATCTAAAATGCGTTTTACAACCTCTTTTCGCATATTGTAAACAAAATTGTGTCCAAATATAGAAAGGCTAGCATTTGCATATATAGACACAACCAAGAAAATAACCAACAACAATAAAAACTCAACCACAACAAACACATCAAAATCGACTATAGTTAAAATTTGATTATTTATAAAAGATAAAGTTAAAATACCAAGTCCACTATACAAAAGTGTTAAGAAAAATATTTTTATAAGTGTTTTTATATTTTTTTTAAGTATTTTTTTTATCACATTTAACTCTTTTTATGCAGGTATTTGCAAATATCTTTTTAGTATTATTAGTGCGGCCATACTATCAAGCTTACCATCTCTTTTATCTTTTACAAAATCAGCAGCCTCAAAGCTACTAAACGATTCATCTTGATATATAATCTTTCCATCAAAATCAAGCAAAGATACAAAATGCAATATCCTTCTTCTCATTTCATCTTCACTACTCCCACCAATAGGCACGCCAACGACCAAAATATCAGCATTATATTCACCCAAAACCCTACTGATATCTCTTGATGCTTGGTTACGATTTTTCCTAAGTATAGGTGTAAGCGGAACAACTACACCTTTAAACCCAAAAGCTAATCCTATACGCTTTAATCCGATATCTATAGCTACAAATTTTTCATCGTTCATTGTATTTTAATACTACTCTTTATCTTTTTTAAAATTTCCCGATAAAATTTTTAGCGGCATTGTAAGCTCTATCGCCTAATTTTTTAGCTTCCTGCTTTAAATCCAAAGATTTTATCTCTTCAAATTTTTCACCTGTTTTCTTATCAAACTCTTTTTTGATATGGTCAAACCTATCATTTATATTAAAATCCGCCCCGTTTTTATTTATAGCTGATTTTAATTTTTCAAGTTTTTCATTTGCCACATTTACAAGCTCTGATATATTTTCATTTAACCTTAATTCGTTTAGTCTATCACTAATTTGTTCACTTGCTTGTTCACTAAGTCTTTTTAATTTAGATTTGGCGTTATCTAATCTTTCATCAATAATTACTTTTATTTCATCTTTAGAAGGAGATTCGCAAGATGTTTCAAGCTCTCTTAACATATCTATAAAATTTTTATAAATATCTTTTAACTGATTTATGTTTTGTGATAGCTTTAACTCATCTGGTATATATTTTGATTGCTCTTTAATTCTCTCAATAGAGCTTATTATACCTTCTTTTGTTCCAAATATAGCTCCGCCAACTAACTGTTTTGCAAATATATGGCTTTCATTTGCAACCTCAACAGCAGCAAGTATTATGGTTTTTGAAATCTCAAGTATTCTATTTTTATCAAACTCACCCTCGTGTATAGCAGAGTATGTCATGCTCTTTGAAATTTGGTAAATGGTGTCTTGCACATTAACTCCATTTTCAAGAGTTGTCAAAAATGCATTTTGAGAACTCTCTTTTAAAATTTCAAGCATTCTTGTTTCTTGAATAATGGCATTATTTAATAAATTTAAAAGCTCATCTTTGTGTTTTAACTCGCTATTTGAAACTATATCTTCAGCAGATTCAAAAGAAAATCTTAATTTTTGTCTTATATCATCTTGGTTTGATTTAATTTTTTTTGTTATCTCATCTTTGGCATTTAAAAGCTCGTATAACTCACGCTCTTTTTTGCCAATCAAAGCTTGATTTATTCCTTCCATAGCAAGTTTTAAATTTTCGGTTGTAGCTAAATCGTATTTTAAAAACCCTGCAAGCAAATCATTCATCTTTTCTTTTAAAGTATTTTTAAAATCATCCAAATTTAAATCACTAACATCGCTAAAATAATTAGCACTAATATCTTTTAAACTTTTAAAATCGCCATTTTTATCTTTATAATTTTTTAAACCTATATCCAATTTATCTTTTTTATCTTTCATTATATTTTTCCTTAAAGAACATATTTCGCACTTTTTTTAAGCAAAGAAAATACTTCAAGTCGCTCTGCTTCATTTTTTACAAAAACACTAAGATTATAGCTTTTATATTTTTTATCTTTACTAAATTTTGAAAAGCTTATCAAACAATCTCTCTTGCCCAAAATCTCTTTTATTTTATTGTCAATATCAACCTCAGAATCATATATAACCTTATACTCCCAAAAAATTGGGTAAAGTATCTGTGCTTTTTGTTTATCAAAGTCTAGTATATTCACCACTTTTTCCTCCACTCTTGCTTTCAAGCATAATATCACTTATAACCATGCTTTTATCTATCGCTTTTATCATATCATATATAGTTAAAAGTCCTATACTCACACTAGTCAATGCTTCCATCTCAACACCAGTTTTTCCATCTATCGTTACAGTAACAAAAAGTTTATAAGCATATATATCACTTAATTGTACTATATCACACTTAACGCCTAGTATATTTAAAGGATGACACATCGGTATAAGTTCACTTGTCTTTTTTGCACCCATTATAGCTGCAACAACAGCTGTTTGGGCAACTGGCCCCTTTTTACCGGTATTGTTTTTTACAGCCTCAAAAGCCTCTTTGCTCATTTGTATAACACCACTAGCCGTAGCCACTCTTTTTGTAATATCTTTTTGACTTACATCTACCATTTTTGGACGATTGTTTTCATCTATATGTGTTAGCATAATTATAATTCCTTACATATTTTTAAACATTATAACAAAAATATTTAACAACTATATATTATACGCTTAATAGACCAATCTAAAGAAGTTAAAAAATTCTATTTTTATGTATGAAATATGTATTTTATATTTTCATTAATTTTAAGTTAATTTTTGATTAATAAGAACAATGTAGTATTCCGAAGTTCAAAAAGAAATACCTCCTTTTTGTAGTAAGCCCTCTTTCCCCCAAGAGGGTTTTTTATTATTTACCTTGTTTTATTTTTTCTTGCCATTCATCAAGTGTTTTTTCAAAACCTATTGAATTACTTTCATAAAATTTCAAATCTTTTTCAAGATATCTTTGTTTTACCCATCCGCCAAAATTATGAGGATATAAATAATCTTTTTTTTCAGGCAATGTATTGATTAAATACTTTGGAATTTCAAGTTTTTCATTGTTTTTAACATATTCCAATGCTTTGTTTATAGCCTTATAGCTTGAGTTTGATTTAGGGGATGAAGCTAGATACACAACACATTGAGAAAGAAGTATTCTCGCTTCTGGATAGCCTATTTTTAAAACAGCAAGTAGTGTATTTGTAGCCACATTTAAAGCATTTGGATTTGCATTTCCTATATCCTCGCTAGAAAAAATTAAAAGCCTCCTAGCTATAAAATCAGCGCTTTCGCCCTCATCTATAAGTCTTGCAAGATAATAAATACAGGCATCTATATCGCTACCTCTTAGACTTTTTATCAAAGCACTAGCAAGGTTATAATGTGTATCATTATTTGATGCACCGCTACAAACACTATGACCTCTTAAAATTTTAAGATTTTCAAGTGTTATATGAGTGTCAAGACTTAGTGCAAACTCAAGTAAATTTAAAAAGCCACGAGCATCGCCTCCGCTACTTTTTATAAGATACTCTTTTGCATCATCATCTATCACAAAATTTATTTTATCTTTGATATGAAAAAGCATTTTTTCAAGTTCAGTGCTATCTAATGGCTGAAACTCAAACAACATAGAACGACTTCTTATACCGGAACTAAGGGTAAAATATGGATTTTCAGTGCTTGCCCCAACAATTAATGCTTTGTAATTTTCCATAGGAACAAGCAAGGCTTCTTGTTGTGTCTTACTTAGTCTATGAATTTCATCTATAAAAAATAGAGGTTTTGTTAGTGCATTTTCATAATTTTTTAAAATTTTTCTAAATTCTTCAATCTTTAAATTTCCACCATCAAACTCATAAAAATCATAATTCAATACTCCAGCCAAAGCCCTGGCAAAGCTTGTTTTACCGCAACCAGCAACACCATAAAATATACTATGAGGTATTTTTTTATTTTCGATAAATTTTTTAAACACCATTACTATTTGTTCTTGACCGTATATCTCATCAAGATTTTTAGGTCTAAATTCCAATGCGAACACTAGCCATTTTTCCTTTTTTAACAAATTCTAATCCAAACAATTATAATTTGTATAGCTTTGAAGTGCATTAAAATCTATAATTAAAAACTCATGAGCTGTTAATTTTCTTATAATATCATCTTTAATAAGTTCATTAAAAGCAGTTGAGGCACTTTGTCGCTTAAGCCCAACAAAAGAAGAAAGCACTTTAACCGAAAAAGGTAAAAATACATAATAATAGCTATTTTGCTTTAAATCTTGCTCTTTTGCTAACTCTATTAAGAAATTTGCTATTCTCCCTTTTGCGCTTTCATATAAAATGGATTTTATAATTTTTCTTTGAAGTAAAATTATTTCAATAAGAGCTTCATTTGTTATTTTATTAAACTCAAAACTTTGAAAGATATCTTTTTCATCTTCTAACTCTATGCTATAAATTTCACTATCTTCTAAAAATTCTAAAGCACAACTATCATCAAGTATGGTTATATTATTTTTTAGGACATGATAGATTATAAATTCATCTCCATCTTCAAAAAAAGATAATTTTGCCGAACCATTTTTGATAATAACAATGCTAATATTATCTGTATACAAAATACTATCTTTTTTTAATAATCGATGCTTAAATAAGGTTTTATATTCTTCTTTTTTTAATAAATTATTTATTTCTAATTCAGCTAAGCCTATTCTAGTTCTTGTCTTTTTCATTACTTTTTCTTTAAATATAATAAAATATATTTTTAAATTATAAATTAAAAATACTTAATTTTTAAAATATTATTTTTTTTTAAATATTATTTTTTTCAGTTTAGTATTATTATATATGTAATTTATATTATTTATTTAGCTTAAATAACCAAAAATACAATATTTTACAATATTCATATTTAGCATATTATTAAAAATATATTAAATTTAAAAATTAATTTATTTTTTTAGGAGTATAATCGCAAATTATGATCTTTAAAGGAGGTTTTATGGAAAATATAGTCAAAACAACCTGTCCCTATTGTGGTACTGGTTGCGGTATAGACTTGATCGTAAAAAATGGAAGGATAATTGGTGCCCAAGCAACAAAAGATCATCATATAAACGATGGAGAGCTTTGTTTAAAAGGAATGTTTGGTTGGGAATTTGTAAATTCTTCAAAAAGAATAACAAAGCCAATGATACGCAAAAAAAATGGCGTATTTAACAAAGATGGGGAACTTTGTGAAGTTAGTTTTGATGAAGCTTATGATTTTGTAGCTTCTAAATTCAAAGAAACGGTGAGCAAATATGGTCCTAATTCTATAATGGGATTTAGCTCAGCTAGATCAAACAACGAAGACAATTATGTTTTTCAAAAATTTTTTAGAGCTCAAGGTAGCAACAATATAGATCATTGCGCTCGTCTTTGACATGGTCCAACAGTGGTAGGTCTTACCAGTACTTTAGGAAATGGAACAATGACAAATGATTTGGTTGAATTTGCTACAGATACAGATGTATTTTTTCTAATAGGAACAAATACAAGCGAATGCCATCCTATAATAGCCATGCAAATGCAAAGGGGCTTGGAACGTGGCGCAAAAATGATAGTGGTGGATCCAAAAAGAACAGATATGGCAAAAAAAGCTGATATATATCTACAAATTCCAATAGGCTCAAACATAAAAACACTAAATACAATTATAAATATAATCATTAGTGAAAATTTACAAGATCAGGAATTTATAGACAACCATACAACAGGCTATGAACTAATAAAAGAAGCTGTTAAGGACTTTACTCCTGAAAAATTTGAAGCCGATACAGGAATAAAAAAAGAGCTTATAATACAAGCTGCTAGATTATACGCAAAGGCAAATACTGCCGCTATTTGCTACACAATGGGGATTACTCAATTTACCGATGGAACTTCAAATGTCTTTTCTCTTTCTAATCTAGCATTAATCACGGGAAATATAGGCAAAAAAGGAGCTGGCGTAAATCCACTAAGGGGTCAAAATAATGTTCAAGGCTCATGTGATATGGGAGCTTTACCAAATGTTATTCCAGCTGGTGCTGTAAATAGTGAATACGCTCAACAACAAGCAAAAAAAGTATGGCATTTTGATCTAAACCCAACTCCGGGCTTTAAGCTAACACAAGCGCCAGATAAAATGGATAGTGGGGAATTAAAACTTTTATATGTTTATGGAGAAAACCCTGTTATGAGCGATCCTTGGACAGAGCACTTTGTCCATTCTATACATAAGCTAGATTATTTTATAGTCCAAGATTTGTTTTTAACAGAAAGTGCGCAAAAAGCTGATGTAGCGCTTCCAGCTGCCGGATGGGGAGAAAAAGATGGAACATTTATCAATACTTCAAGAAGAGTTCAAAGAACAAGAGCTGCTAGCATACCTGCAAAAGGCTTAGAGCCTGACTGGAAAATAGTATGTAATATAGCCCAAAGAATGGGGCTAGAAGGCTTTAATTTTTATACAGCGGCAAGTGTATGGAATGAACTAAGAGAACTTATGCCTAAATATTTTGGAGGTATAAGTTATTATCGTTTAGATAAGCTTGGCGGTATATCTTGGCCTTGTCCTGATGAAGACCATCCTGGAACACCTGTTTTATATACAGATAAAAACTCAATGCTTCCTGATAAAAAATTTAAACTAGTTCCTGTTTTATATTCTGATTCTAAAGATGCAAGAGCAAAAATGGAAGAGGATTTTAGGATAAAAATGAATATAGACAAAGATTATCCAGTTGGTAGTGGATCTCTAAGTGAGGTTCCAGATGAAGTTTATCCTTGCTTATTTACAACAGGTCGCAAGGTTTATCACTACCACACAGGAACAATGACAAGAGAGTGTCCGGCTTTAGAATATGGGGCTGGATTAGAAGGAGCGCTTATAGAAGTTAGCCCAGATATAGCACGAGAGCGAGAACTTGAGGATGGATGTTATGCGCTTGTTAGTAACAAAAGAGGCAAAATAGCTGCAAAACTCAGAATAAATCACGATTTGAGAGAAGGAACTATATTTACGACTTTCCATTATAGCGAAGCTGATGGAAATGAGCTTGCAAATGCTAATGATACAGACCCATTGTCAGGCATGACTCCTTTGAAAATAACAATAGCAAACATAAAAAAACTTACAGAAGATGAGTTTATAAAATTTAGAGAGTTAAATGAAATGAGTATGCACTCAGAAACACCTTATCTCTCACCAAAAAGATACACATAACATAAAGCAGTCTTTTTGACTGCTTTATTATAATTTATTGTTGTTGTTTTAAATTTTCATATGCCATACAGGCTTTATCATTACCCATTTGACAAGCTTTTTGTGATAAATCTCTAGCTTTTGATAAATCTTTTGCAACACCTTCGCCAGCATAATAAGCTTCAGCTAGTTTCAAACATCCTTTATCATCACCATAATCACAAGATAATGAGTAATTATTTACAGCTTTTTCAAAATCTTTTTGATTATAAAATATCTCACCTAGCATAAAACATCCATAAGGCAATCTTCCATCGCAAGAAATTTGAAAATACTTTAAAGCATTTATATCACTTTGTATAACACCCCTGCCATCGCTATAAAATTTTCCTAGATTATAGCAATTATACATATTTCCTTTTTCACAGCTCTCTTTAAAAATTTTTGCTGATTTTTCATACTCTTTATCAAGAACAACATCCTCGCTTGGTTTTACACCACCAGCAAGCTTATCATTTGCTCCCATACCAAAGCAAAAAACAGACAAAACAAATAAAAAAACAATTTTTTTCATTTTCATTCCTTATTAAATTTATCTTTCCACCACGAAATGGCAAATAACATGCCAAAACCTTTTACCTTGCTCTCATCATATAAAAACTCATCAATTTTATTTCTAGGCACAAACACGAGTTCAATACTCTCATCATCTATACCGCCACCTTCACTTATCTTCATACTCTCGTCTATTTGCGCATAAAACATAGTTTGAGTAGCACCACCAAAACCCAATGCAGAATAACACATTGTTATACGAAAAACATCCTTTATATCATAGCCTACTTCTTCTATACACTCTTCTTTGATTGTTTGTTCTTCAGTTTTACACTTGTCCATAATGCCAGCACAAAGTTCATATGTAAAACCTTGTTCTGTGCTTTTTATATTTTCTTTTTCTTGAGAATACCAAACAGCTGGCCTAAACTGCTTAACAAACAAAAAAGCATCTTTTTCTACATGATAAAGGAGTATAGAAACGCTATTAAAAGCCTTTACGCAATCCCAATCTCTAAGTTTTCCATTTTGTTTAAATTCCATCTTAAAAGGTTTGAGATATTTTGATTCGCTAAGTGGTAAAATATTTAATTCTGTTATATAAGTATCCATTTTGCAAGTCCTAAAAAACTAAAAAATCCTATGCCATCAGTAAAAGTTGTAAGCAAAACAGCAGATCCAACAGCTGGATCTATATTTAAACGCTTAAGAGTAAGTGGTATAACTGTCCCAAAAAATCCAGCCAAAGATAAATTTACAAGCATACTACAAGCTACAACAAGACCCAAAAGAGCCTTATCAAACCAAAGCCAAGAGATAACACCCATAACAGCACCAAAAATAACACCGTTTATTATAGATATTCCTACCTCTCGTCTTAAAACATACTTTGCATCCTTAAATTCTATCTCGCCCAAAGTAAGCCTGCGAACCGTAACAGTAAGTGCTTGCGTACCTGTATTTCCACCCATGGATGCAACTATCGGCATCAAAACAGCAAGTGCTACATAAGATGCAATAGCATCATCAAAAATACCTATAATGGAAGAGCTTACGATAGCCGTAAAAAGATTTATAAAAAGCCAAACAGCCCTTGCTTTACCAGCTTTTGCTAAAGTATCCTCTTCCTCAGCTTCATCATTAAGACCAGCTAGATTATAAATTTGCTCAGTTGCACTCTCTTGAATAAAGTCGTGAATATCATCTGCTGTAATACGACCAAGCAAAATACCCTTGCTATCAACAACAGCGATAACATTTAAATCATACTCTTGAACCAATGCAACCGTATCTTTTATATCTTGTGTATCAAGTGCCGAATAAGGACTATAATAATCAGGTTCGTGTTCTTGTATTATTTGTTGTAATTTCTTTGAAAAATCAAACAAAATCAGCTCTTCAAGAGGTATAGTGTATTTTAAAATTTTATCATTATTTACAATAAAAAGTTGAGATATGTTTTCTAGTTCGCCGGCATTTTTTTGTTCACGAAGTCTTGTTACAGCATCACCTAATTTTTCATCAGCATAAGCCCAAAAAAGCTCGGTTTGCATATAAGCACCCGATTCATCATTGGAATAGCTTCCAAGTCTTAAAACATCAGCTTGATCTTCTTTATCAAGACCATCAAATATCTCTTTTGCTTTATCTTCATCTATATCTTTGATGTATTGTAAAAGATCTGTTTGATCATCACTTTCAAGCTCTTCTAGGGCCTCAACCATCTTATCGGTAGATATATTTTCTATAACATCTTTTAGAAGTGATTCAGGAAGCTCAATAGCAACATCACCTAATACATCGGTTTTTATTCTAGCTAGATAACTAGTATAAACATCTTCATCATGATACTTTAATGCTTTTAAGTGCTGTGCTATATCGTAAGCACTAAGCTCATTTTCTAAATCTTGTTTTAAATAAAGGTCTAAAACTTTTTGTACCTCTTTAATATCATCAGTATTCACATTAAACCTTTTTAATATTCAACTACATCTAGAATTTTCTCAGCTTTTTGAGTTGTTAAATTTTCTTGATTGTATTTATTAATTTCTTTACTGTATTTATCAACAATAGCTCTAAATTTCTTACCGCTTTTTCCACCAGATATACTTCTTACAACTTTCATCATTTTTTCAGGGTTAACAGGTTTATTGTTGATATAAAATCCAAAATGCAAATGAGGTCCAGTGCTAATACCAGTGCTTCCAACATAACCTATAAGCTTACCTTGAGAAACTGTCTGATTTACCTTCAAGTCTTTGGCATAGCCATTTAAGTGAGCATATAGCGTCTCATAGCCGCCACCGTGGGATATAATTATTGTTTTGCCATATCCATTTTTTCTACCTATAAATCTCACTTTTCCATCAGCAGATGATTTAACAGGAGTTCCTCGTGGAGCTCCATAATCAACACCCAAATGGGCTCTATATCTCTTTAAGATTGGGTGCCACCTCTTTAAGGTAAAAGGAGATGTTATCCTTATATTTTTTAAAGGTCTAACAAAAGCTACTTTTGTCTTGTCTTTTCCACTTTGATCATAAAATTTATCATTATAACCATAAACGATATTTTTTCTACCTCTTGTTTCAATCATCGCAGCATGAATATCAGGAGTTCCAAATATTTTGCCAAGCCTTATCTTCTGGGTATAAAGTATAACTATCCTATCGCCCTTTCTAACCTTTCTAAAATCAATTCCTTCATTTTTAAAAGCATCTCTAAAACCAACAGCAAGTGCAACAGAACCAGTATAATTATAGATATCTTCAGTTACAGAACGCTCTAAATTAATATTTAAAACTTTTTCTTGAATCTCGTAAGAAATTGGAATAAAATCTAACTTAAAAATATCATTTGCATCTTTATATATATGAATTTGTAATTCATCATTTACTGGTATCAAAATTTGTAAGACATTCCCATTATTATCTCTTGAAATTTGATATTTTAATCCTGCAAAAATTTCAGCTGCTAGCTCTTTATCTTCACTAGAAAGATTATAAAAAACGGATAATGGTATTTTATTTTTCTCTAAAAAGCTTAAAAAAGGAGTTCCGCTTGGCCAACTTAACTCTTCTACGCTTGGTTTTATAGCGTATAAATTTATAATTAATAATACAAGAGCAATTATTGGTTTTAACATCAGAATCCTTTATAAAAAATCTTATTATATTACTAAAAATTTCTTTAAATTATGCAAAAAATAAAGCATTTTAGGTTATAATCTAGCCAATTTTATTTATAAGGAAGTTATTTTGAAAAAAATTATGTTTATTCTAGTTTCGTTATTTATTGTTAGTTTTTGTGCTGATTTTAGTATGGCAGAATACAAAACTCCAATTATAAGCATAGAAGAAAATGGAGTAGCAACAATAATAGATAGCCCAGATATTGTTGTTGGTTCAAGTGGTATTGTTATCCATAAATTCGGCGATTACGACAACTCTATAATAGCAAGGGTTAGTGTTGTATCAAAAAAAGGGGGGTTCGCAAAAGTAAGATTTGAAGTTTTTGATTCATTAGCACAAAAAGCACTTCCTATGCCTGGCATAGCGCCACAAAAAGGCGATGAAATAATATTAAATTATCTATATTCAAGAGCTTTAATTATTGTTCCAAACAAAGAAATATATGAAGAAGTAGTGTCTTCTTTTAAAAATATAACTTTTATACATCCAGATATTGTTGGTGCTTATTTAAGTTATGAATATAAGCCAAACCCTAGCAGAGATGATTTTAGAAAAATGTGTTCTCAAAGTGCCAGTGGTTTAATATTTATAGCAATGGATAAAAAAAGTGTTTTTGCAGACTGCCAAAGCTTTGATGTAATAAAAGAGTTTAAAAGTGGTGAAGTTGAATATTATCAACTACCATTTTATACCCGTGTAAAAGATATTGATACTATATTTTATAAATTAAACAGTGAACATATAAACAACTACGATTCTCATTACGATAAACTATTAAACCAATAAATTACTTATAGCTTAAAAAGCCAATTTATAATTATAGGTTGGCTCTAGCCTTAAAATAAAAAAAATATCAACCTATGTTTCTATAAAAACCACATTAGGCTTTTTAAAAAATAAAATTAGTATTTAACTTAAATAAAATTTTTAAGCTAACATATTAAAAAATTACTAAATATGACATTATAAATTATAAGCTTCAAATATAAATTATTATAACATTAGATAAAAATCAAGTAATAAAAAGTTTTAAATCCTTTTTAAAGTAAGTTTTAATAGAATATGTTACTTTAATATCATTCAAGGAGTACAATTGAAACAAAGAGCAATAGATCACATGAACAAAGATCATGTAGAAGTTCTTATTAGTGTTTATAAGAAATTTGGCAATGCTAATGCAGACACAACAAATATAAAAATGACAGACATGAACGAAAACGGTATAGAAATAACTTGCAATGACGATGTTATATTTGTTCCATTTATTACCAAAGTAGAAGATCATGATGGATATAAAGATGCAATCATAGAACTATATGCTAGCGTAAAAGAAGATTCTAGTACAAGCAAAGTTCAAAAAAACATGGTTGAGTTTATGGATAGCTTTAAAACTTTAGTAATTTCAAGCATCAAAGATGGACAACCAGTATCATCATACTCACCATTTGTAAAAGAAGGTGACGCTTTTTATATATGCATATCATCAGTAGCAAAACATTATCATGCTATTAAACAAAATCCAAATAATATTTCAGTTTTTTTTATACAAGATGAAAAAGAGGCTAAAAGCTTATTTGCTAGAGTTAGGGTAAGCTTAAATGTTGTAGCTGAATTTGTAGATGATGCAAAAAGAGCTGATATAATGGATAAGTTTGAAAAATTAAATCCAAATGAATCAGCACTTTCTTTTATAAAAACTATGAAAGATTTCTATGTTGTTAAATTAACACCCAAAACTGGACGTTATGTAAAAGGATTTGGAGCCGCATACGATATAGAAGGACTAAAAATAGCAAACGAAGAAAGAGTAAATAACCCTCACATAAAACAACACTAAAAAACAAATCATCGGATATTTCTTTATCCGATGAACTTCCATAAAAAATAATTATAATATATCTAATATTTCAAGCTATTTGTTATGTGCTTTAATAAAATATTTAAGAACACTTTATTTGATATTTATTTTACATATAAGCTTTAATTATTGTTTTTGTTTTAATGAAGCTAAAAGCAAAGCCTGCCATAGATAGAAATTGACAAACAAAAGAACTTATATTTTGAAATTCTTTAAAAATTAAATACAAAGATTTTTTAACAAGCCTATGTTTAACAGAATTAAATTTATTAATAGAAATTTTAATATTTGTGAATGTTTTATTTAAACAAAATCTAACTTTTAATAAAAAATGTTTAAAGATAAAATATAAGTTTTTGTAGCAAAAGATAACCCAATAAGATTTTAAATCTTATTGGGTTTAATAAATTAAACTAGCTCTATATAAGCCATTTCTGCAGCATCTCCACGGCGTATACGAGTTTTTATTATTCTAGTATATCCACCATTTCTATCCGCATACTTAGGAGCTATTTCTGTAACTAATTTATTTGTAGTTTCTTTGTCTTGTAAACTTGCAAAAACTGCTCTATGAGCATTAAAATCACCTTTTCTTGCTCTAGTTATAAGTTTTTCTACATATCCTCTAAGTTCTTTTGCTTTATGTAAAGTTGTTTCAATCTTTTCACTTTTAATAATAGCAATTGCTAAATTTTTAAGCAACGCAGAACGATGAGATGAGGTTCTACCAAGTTTTCTATATCCATGTTTATGTCTCATTTTATTCCTTTGCGTTTGTTTGTGTTTTTAATTCGGCTATTTTTTTCTTAAGATATTCTTTAGCATCTCTTGGAAGAGTAGCTCCTACAGGATAACCTATTTCTTCCATTATAGCCTTTATTTCATCTAGAGATTTTTTACCAAGATTTTTAAGCTCTTTAAGTTCTGCTTCATCCATTAAAGCTAATTCACCTATGTATTTTATATCTGCTTTATCTATACAATTAAAACTTCTTGCACTTAAATTTAATTCTTCTACGCTAGATAACAATTTTGAATACTCACTGTTAGCGTTAGAACTTACAACAGGTGTATCTAAATCTATATTCAGTATTCCCTTAAATACTGACATTTGTTGATACATAGCTTCCAAGCTATTTTTAAATGCTTCTATAGGTTTAACTTGACCATCTGTAGTGATCGTAAAGATAATTTTTTCAAAATCTGGTGTATCTTCAACCAATACATTTTCTATATCATATATAGCTTTTTTTACTGGTGTAAAGAATGCATCAAGAGCTATATAATCTTCATCAACACTGCTTCTTAAATCTTCACTTGAAACATAACCTATACCTTTTTGAACAATCAACTGAAAGCTTAATTCAGCATCTTCATTTAATGTAGCAAGGTATTCGCTTGGATTTACAATTTCAACTAAATCATTATTTAAATCAGCGCCTATAATCTCTTTGTGCCCCTTAAAATTATATTCAATAACTTCACGTTGGCTATCGTTTTTTAGCTTGAAACGCAAGTTCTTTAAATTAATAATAAACAAAGCAACATCTTCAAGCATGCCTCTCATGCTATCAAATTCATGAGTTACGCCTTTTATTTTAATTCCAGTTGGTGCAAAACCAACTGTGCTTGTATAAAGAAGACGACGAAGAGGATGTGCCAATGTCACCGCATAACCTGCCTCAAAAGGATAAGCGATTATTTTTGCCATATTTTCGCTAATACTTTCAACTTTTATTTCAGTTGGCATGTAAGCTGACGTAGTAATTTTTCTCATTATCGAACTTTCTAATTATTTTGAATATAACTCAACTATAAATCTTTCCTCAACAGGAATGATAACTTCTTCTCTTTCTGGTTTTCTAGTGAAAATTCCAAATTTCTTATCTTTTTCAACATCAACCCAAGCTACAATGCCGGTTTGTGCTGTTAAATCAATAGCACGAACTATTTGTGGGTTATTTTTTGATTTTTCTGCAACTTCTACTTTATCACCAGGTTCAACTTTATAAGATGGTATGTCAACTTTTCTACCATTTACTAAAATATGCCCATGGGTAACTAGCTGTCTAGAAAATCTTCTAGTTGTAGCAAATCCCATTCTGTAAACAACATTGTCAAGTCTTTGTTCTAATAATTGAACAAGTAAAGCACCTGTGTTGCCTTCTCTTCTTGCTGCTTCAAAAAATAATCTTCTAAATTGTTTTTCACTTATTCCGTACATAAATTTAGCTTTTTGTTTTTCTCTTAATTGTAAACCATACTCGCTTATTTTTGCACGTCTTTGTCCATGCTGCCCTGGCGCAAAAGGTCTTTTATCTAATGCACTCTTGCCAGCAAGTCTTCTTTCGCCTTTTAATGCAAGAGAAACACCTAAACGTCTCTCTAGTTTTTCAACAGGTCCTGTGTATCTAGCCATTTTAATATTCTCCTAAATCTTTAACTTCATTAGACGCGACGGCGTTTTGGTGGTCTGCAACCATTATGTGCAAGCGGTGTAATATCCTTTAAGAAAGTAACTTTTATACCCTCTACTGCACCAACGCTTTTAACAGCTGTTTCGCGTCCACTTCCTGGACCTTGAACTTTTATACCAACTTCTTTTATACCATGCTCTTTAGCTTTACTTAAAGCATCTTCTACTGCTTGTTGTGCTGCATAAGGAGTTGATTTTTTACTACCTTTAAAACCAAGTCCACCTGCACTACTCCAAGCTATAGCATTTCCCATCTCATCAGTAACTGTAACCATTGTATTATTAAATGTAGCACTGATGTAAACGATACCTTTGGCTATATTTTTTTTAACTACTTTTTTCTTTACAATTTTTCTTTTTGCCATTTATTTATCCTTTAACAATCGACTACTTGGTTGCTGCACCGACAGTTTTACGCTTACCTTTTCTTGTGCGTGCATTTGTCTTTGTTTTTTGACCACGAACAGGAAGACCTTTTCTATGGCGAAGACCACGATAACTACCAAGATCCATAAGTGCCTTTATATCCATAGCTACTTGTTTTCTTAAATCACCTTCAACGATGTGATGTTCTTGAATCTCTTTTCTTATAGCTGCTGCCTCATCTTCAGTAAGCTCATGAACTCTTTTATCATAAGATATTCCAACAGCATCAAGAATTTGACGTGATTTGTAAAGACCTATACCATATATATAAGTCAATCCATACTCTACTCTTTTTCTATTTGGTAAATCTACACCTGCTATACGTGCCATACTTATCCTTGTCTTTGTTTATGTTTTGGATTTTCGCAAATAACACGAACTATACCATTACGCTTGACAACTTTGCACTTGTCACACATCTTCTTAACAGAAGGACGAACTTTCATTCTAGTCTCCTAAAAATTTATTTCACTTTTAGCAAACTGCATACAGGTTTATTGAAAATATAAACCAACTATTTTTAAAAAAAAGTGATAATCTTTAAAAATAATTCTTCATACAGCTTTGTTGCGAAGCATGGATTATACCAAAATAAACTTTATAAAATTTTAAATTATGTTAAAAATAAGGTATTATTTGTAGCGATATGTTATTCTGCCCTTATCAAGACTATATGGAGTAAGTTCTACTTTAACTCTATCTCCTGGCATAATTTTTATATAGTGCATTCTCATTTTGCCGGCTATATGGCATAAAATCACATGTTTATTATCAAGTTCAACTTTAAAAGTTGCATTAGGCAATGCTTCTACAACATTACCATCAATTTCTATTACATCATCTTTAGCCATCATTCTCTCTTTGTTTAAGTATTTTTTTGATTTAAAAATCGCAATTATAGCAAATATTAAATTTAACTTACATTAAAAATAAAATTTCGTAAAAGATTTTGATTGAAATACAAAATTTGAGCATATAAAAAATGCTCAAATAACTTATTTTATTTATTTTTTGTATTAGAAACCGTTAATTCTTTTTCTAACTTTTTATAAATAGAATCCCCAATACCTTTTACATTTTTTAGATCTTCTGTGCTTTTAAACGGATTTGCTTTTCTATATTCTATTATAGCTTCAGCTTTTGAGTTGCCTATGCCTTTTAAACTCATTAACTCTTCTTTTGTGGCTGTATTTAAATTTACAGCTGCTAATATATACGAAACCAAAAGCATTAAAGACAATACTAATTTATTCATAACTTATCCTTTATATAAAATTTGTATTTTATTTTACATAAATATATATTACAATAATCTGAATTTTATGTGATGAGTATTAATTCTAATCACATAAAATTCTAAATAGCTTATTTAAAATACTCTTTTTTAAGCTCTTCTTTTTTCTTTAATGCTTTATCTTTGTATGTTTCGTATTGTGGATTCCAGTAATTAAGCATATTATGAAGTCCGGTATGTCCAACCTCAACATGGCAAGAAGCACAACCAAGTTTTTTATCTGTACTTAGCAAAGATTTATAATGCTCATGCATTTCATTAGCTTTTGCTGATATTAGCTTATTGTCATAAATATTTGTATGACAATGTAAACATCCATCATCAAAAACAAAATCTTTTCTATTCTTTCTATTTTCATGCCAATTTATATTTTCAGCATCTCCAAAAAAGTGAATAGCACCTTCTACAACACCATTTCTAGCTTTTGCATATATATAATTTATAATATTATCATGTGGCAAGTGACAATCAACACATTTAGCTTTTACACCGGTTTTACCTATGCCACTATGCACATCCTTGCTATAAGCGATAACCATAGGATCCATCTCATGGCAAATCACACAAAATTTTTCATCACTTGTTGCAGCAAGTCCATAATAAACCCCAAGAGATGCTATAAGTCCAAATAAACCACCTATTATAAAGATAAAAATTATTATTCTTTTTTTCATGGCGTTACCCTCATCCAATGTTTTACTTCACTCTCATGGCATTCTAAACACATATTGGTTGATTTTTTATGCTCATTATGACATTCATCACAAAACAATGTAGGTCCATCATGAATTGAATTATGCGGATTTGCTTTTAACATATCCATATACTCAAGCCTTTGTGCTACTCTTTTTTTATCTCCATGACAGGATATACAGCCCTTATCACCAATAGCTTTAAACTTTGTAACATCATTCCCTTGTCCTTGATGACAATTCAAACAAGAAAGCATTATATTTGAATGATGTGGTTTAATAGGATATTTATCCTGTATTTCTTTTGTTATCTCTATTTTTGTCGTATTTTTGTCTACGGCATAAATTTGCGATATACAGGAAAATAAAAAAATGATTAAATAAAATATTTTAAATTTCATAAATTCTCCGTTTCTTTAATATAAGCTTAGGATTTTTTATCCTAAGCTTACTAAAACAAAATTGATTTAAATATTTTCTCCAGCTATCATACCAAATACTAGACAATCAGGTATAGCGCAGCTTCCTAGTCTACTTGCGCCATGAGTTCCTCCTGTAATTTCTCCAGCAGCATATAAACCTGGAATAGGTTTTCTTGTGATAGTAGAAACCACTTGAGCTTTTTCATTTATTTTTAGACCACCCATAGTATGATGAAGTTTTGGCACGCCTTTTGTTGCATAAAATGGTGCTTTAACAATTTGTACTCCCTCTAGTGTATGAACAGGTTTGCCAAATTCTGGATCTTTCTTAGACACTACATAGCTATTGTATGCATTAATTGTTTTTTTAAGCTCAGCTGCTGAAATATTATATTCTTTTGCTATATCTTCTATGGAATTAAACTTTTTAACTACTCCTGAGTTTACAGCTTTTTCTGCAATTTCTGGAGTAATTTTATCAACTCCGGCTTGATCACAAATGTTAATAGGATAATTTTTGTCATCACCATTAATCACTTTAAACATTGCTTGAGCCCTAGTTCTTCTATCTGCAAGTTCATTCATAAAGCGTTTTCCTGTTTTTGGATTAACAGAAATTCCATATCTAAATGTAGCATTTATATTAAAGTTAGAAGCTGATCCAAAACCTTTTTCATCAGGACAAGCCCATGGACCAAACTGAATCCAAGACAAATGAACTGGCACTGCTCCAAGCTCAAATGTTTTCATCAAAACTTCGCCAGTAGCACCAGGTTGGTTTGTAGAGTCTGTATCTACAGGTATGCCAGGATCTTGCATGTTTCTTAAAAATACATCTCTAGAAAATCCACCAGCCGCTAAAACAACACCTCTTTTAGCTTTAAAGTATTTTTGATCTCCTGTTTTATTTTCCATGTGATCATCTAAAAGCTTTGAGTCGAATTTGTAATTTTCTCTAGCTGATATTCCAATAACTCGTCCTGAATCATCAAGAATGAAGTCATCAAATTTAGTTCTTCTTTTTATTGTGCCATTATCTAATTTTGAAAAATACTCAATCATAGGCTGCAATATACCAGAACCACTACTGTTTGCTGATAAATATGTTCTTGGAACAGAGTGTCCACCAAGATGTGATAGTTTTTCAAAATATTTTGCACCACATTTTTCTGTTAATTTTAAAGCATCATTTCCACGATCTGCAATAATTTTAAGGTTTTCTGGATGGTTTATTTGCAAACCAGCTTTTAAACAGTCATTCATATACGTTTCAAAAGAGTCTTTTACGCCTTCTGTTTTTTGTTTAGGGCTATTTACAACAGCAAATAATCCACCATTTATAACTGAGTTACCACCAAGGCGACCCATTTTTTCAATAACAAGAACTTTAAGTCCTTTTTCAGCAGAAGTTATAGCAGCAGCCATGCCAGCATATCCTGAGCCTATTACAACAACATCGTATTCTTCATCAAACTTAACATCTTTAGAGTTTAATGCTGCACTTGCATTTATGCCACTTAAAGCTAATGCACTAGCCCCAATCATGCTCATTTTGAGCATATTTCTTCTTGACATATTTTCCATAAGGGTACTCCTTTATATAGTTTTTTAAATATAAATATTAATTATTATATTTAAATTTTATATAATAATATAACTTTTTAGCAAGTATGTCAAATAGTTTTAACTTATAAATTTATAAGTTTTTTTTATAATATACAAAGAACAAGGCTTAAAGATATTAATGTGAAATAATTGAAATTTATGAGTATTGGAGAATATTATCTGGAGCATAATACTCCAGATAAATTAATTAGAAATTTTCGCCTGCTATCATACCAAATGTAAGACAATCAGCAATTGCACAACTTCCTAGTCTAACGGCACCGTGAACACCACCTGTGATTTCACCAGCAGCATATAAGCCAGGTATTGGTTTGTTTGTAGAAGATGATATAACTTCAGCTTTTGGAGTTATATTTAGACCACCCATTGTATGGTGAACTTTTGGTATTACACGTGATACATAAAATGGTGGAACTGAAAAATCATAACCTTTTGTTATAGCTTTACTTAAATTTTTACCAAAATCAGGGTCTTTTTCATCTTTTACATATTGGTTGTATTTTTCAACAGTCTTTTTAAACTCATCAAGTGGCATATTGTATGCTTTAGCTATATCTTCTAGGCTATCAAATTTCTTAACTATACCAACTTTTTGAACTTTTTCTAGTTTTTCAGGTAGCATTTCTGCAGCAGCTTTACTATCACACATACTTAGCAAATATACACCATCTTCATTTTTTGATTTAAACTCATAATCAGCCTGAACTTTTCTATTTGCAAGCTCGTTTCCGTATCTTTTACCAGTTTTTGGGCTTACTATGATACCAAATCTAAAGCTTTCGTGAGTAAATGCAGATGACACACCATATCCTTTTTCATCTGGGCTTGATAGTGGCAAACTTTGAATCCAGCTAATCTGAACAGGCTCTGCACCGATTTTAAGTGCTTCAAGCAATACACCAGCTGTTGCACCCGGGTGATTAGTAGAGTCCAAATCATCAGCGATTCTAGGGTCTTGTGCTTTTCTAAAATGCTTATCTCTACTAAATCCGCCAGCGGCAAGAACGACACCTTTTTTAGCTTTTATAAATTTCTTAGTACCACTTGTATTTTCTTTATCATCATTCTTAGCATTTCTATCAAATTTATAATCAACCCTAGCTTCTATACCTATAACCTTACCTGTATCGTCTGTGATTATTCTGTCTAGCTTGCATTGTCTGCGAATTTCACAACCTTCTATTTTTTGAAAAAACTCTGTCATAGGTCTAGTTATACCAGCACCACTATCAGTTTGTGCCAATGCACCTCTTGGCACAGTATGCCCACCGTGAAGTTTAAGCATAATAAACTTAGCGCCACAGTCTTTTGCAAGTTTATAAGCATCTTGAACTCTATCAGCTAATGCCTCTACAAGATCTGGGTGATTTAGTCCACCACCTGCTTTCATAATATCTTTTATATATAATTCTTTGCTATCTTTTACACCTTCTTTTTCTTGGAAGTCATTACCCCAAACACCCATAACTCCACCATTTATAACAGAGTTACCGCCAAAACGGCTCATTTTTTCTATAATCAAAACTTTATTGCCTTTGTTAGCAGCAGTTACACCAGCTGCAAGACCAGCAAAACCACTTCCTACTACAACAACATCCCACTCTTCATCCCAATTAATATCCTTGCTGTCAGCACTTGCATTTACTCCACTTAAAGCCAATGCACCGGCTCCAATCATACTCATTTTTAATACATTTCTTCTTAATATGTTTTCCATAAGAATACTCCTTGAATATAATTTTTAAATATAAATATTAATTTTTATATTTTAAATATATACAATAATATAATTTTTTTTAAGTATATGTCAAATAGTTTTATATTATAATTTTATAGTTTTTACCTATAACATTAAAATTTTATTTTCAAGGTATAACATGAATATCAGACAAATGGAATTTGTGCTGCAAGTAGCTATAAATAAGAGCTTTACAAAGGCAGCTGAAAAGCTAAATGTTTCACAGCCATCACTATCTCAAAGCATATTAAAACTAGAAGAAACATTAGGAACTCAATTGTTTGATAGAAAAAACAATTTAAACCTTACAAGTGTTGGGAAAATTTATGTAGAAAAAGCTAGATTAATTTTAAAGTTACAAAATGAGCTAAATAATAAAATAGTAGATTTAGTAAAATCAAATAAGCAAAAACTAAGAATAGGTTTTTCTAAAATAGCTTATAAATTTTCACACAAGCATATAGTAAAACTACATAAAAAATATCCGAATTCAAATATAAGAATATTTCAACTAAATTCCTTAGCAAATGCAAGAAAAGAGCTTTTAAATTCCAATATTGATATGGCTGTAATGTCTGTACCAATAGAATTTGATGACATAGTTTGCAAAAACATATGTAAAGAAAAAACTTATTTGGCTTTATCAAAATCACATAGATTGGCAAAAAATGTAACAAAAAAATGTCCAAAGATAAATATACAAGATTTAAAAGATGAAAATTTTATTCTTCCAAGAGATTCTTATAAGAGCAGAGAGTATATAGATGATTTTTTTATAAAACATAATTTTAAACCAAAAATATTTTGTGAAGTTGAGTTTATTGATATAGCAATATCGTTAGTTGCTTTAAACAAAGGAGTGTGTTTTACAACAAAAATTTTTCAAAATAACGATATAAAGCTATTTGATATAGAGGACGAAATGCTTGATAAAACAATAGTTGTGGCTTACAAAAAAGATACAAAGTTGCCAAAACTTGCTAAAGAATTTTTAGAACTGATTAAAATATAATATCAAAAAATTAAATATAAGAATATAAACATCATTTAATTAATATAATTTTAATATTTGTTTATTTTATATTTTTAAAATCTACCTATCTATTTACTTGTTTTTTATATAAAATATTTTAAAATAATAATTTTATAATTATATGGTATTAAAAAAAATAATTTATTTTATGTAATGTTATTTGTTTTTAGTTGTATTACAGTTTATGCACTTGGAGAACACAATAAAAAATTATTCTCATATGGATTATTGCTTTTTGCTAGCTTATATGTAATAAAAACTTATTCTGATAAATTTTTTAAATTTTATTTAGTAACTAACTTTATTCTAGGTGCCGCATACCTTCCCCACTCAATAAATTATGGAAAATTAAACGATGGTATTATTATTTCATTAATGGAAACAAATAAACTTGAAATAATAGAATATATAAAAGATTTACCAATATTTGCATATATTTTAGTATTATTATACATGGTCTTATTCGTCATAGTTTATAGACTAAACAATTCTACAATTTTTAACAAACCAAAAACTAAAATTGTAAAAATCCTAACCATTATAGTTATAGCAATAATCATATACAAGCCAATAGAAACAACATACAAAACAAAAAAAATTAGTTTTGAAAATATTGCATATAGATTTCAATATTACCCTATAAGATTTGTAATTGATTTTGCAGATAATATTATAAACTATTACAAAGACAAAAATATGCTATCTGCTGCAAAAAACAATACTTCAACATGGAAGATAGAAAATACAAACCAAAAATATAAAAATTACATTTTAATAATAGGTGAAAGCATGAGAAGAGACTATATGTCTTTGTATGGGTATCCCATTAAAACTACACCTTTTTTGGATAGTGTGAATGGCTTATTTTTTAACAACTATATATCGCCTTCTTGGAATACACCTTTGTCTTTGCAAAGAACATTAACTCAACACAATGATGAAAATTTGGAATATTTAATACCAGAAAATACAATAATATCTTTAGCAAATGATGCAAATATGGATACTTATTGGTTATCTAATCAAGGAAAAATGGGTGATTATGATATTTTACAATATGCAATAGCAATTAAAGCAAAAAGTATATACTTTACTACAAAAAATATATATATTATTACAAAAGATGGATACAATTTAAAAAATATTAGCGATTTAAAATTAATGCCAGAATTTTATAAAGCAGTAGAAGAAAAAACGGATAGCAATAAGCTAATTGTTATTCATCTAATGGGCTCACATGCAACTTTTTGTGACAGAATCGATAAAAACTATAATATTGAAAATATAACAGATTTTATAAACGAAAAAATGTCTTGTTACCTATCAAGTATTAGACAAACTGATAAATTAATACAGATGATTTATCAAAAATTACAAGAAATGAAAGAATCATTTTCAATTATGTATTTTTCAGATCATGGACTTTCTCATGAAAAGAAATTTTTATCCGACTTGGATATGCGACACAACTCAGAACATAAGCAAAACTATGAAGTTCCGTTCTTAATTATTTCTAGTGATGACACAAAGAGAACTTTCATAAATAGTTTAAAAAGTGGTTATGATTTTATGTATGGATTTGCTAATTGGCTAGGCATAGAAGAGAAAGATTTATCTAAAAATAAAACATTTTTCACAGACAAACAAATAGGTGATATAAAGATTTATAACGGAAAAGATTTAGCAGATTACAAAAATCTAAAAAATGATCCTGCGATATTACCAAAATACAAACATGAATAGCATCAAACATTAAAAAAGCTTTTTTAAATAATGTTGTGTATTTTTAATATAAAAGTTTATTGGTTTTAATTTTATTAAATCTATAAAACTCAAGATACTTGCCATATTTTATAAATTTGTATAAAATTAGTAAAAAGCAAGGAGTAATATGAGCGATATAAGAGACTTTTTAAAACACGAAGCTAGTGGTGGAATATTTTTAATGATTGTAACTATTTTTGCACTCATCTTTCAAAACACATTTTTAAGCGATTTTTACAATAGTTTTTTAAAGACAAATCTTAGTATTAGTTTTGGTGATTTTGGGCTTAGCAAGGCACTTATATTATGGGTAAATGATGGCTTAATGGCTATATTTTTCTTTCTTGTTGGACTTGAGCTTAAAAGAGAAGTTTTAGAAGGAGAGTTAAGAAATCCTTCACAAATAGCACTTCCTGCAATAGCCGGAATAGGTGGAATTATAATACCTGCTATTATATTTTATATGTTTACAAAACATGATAGTTTTGCATTAAGTGGCTGGGCAATACCAACAGCTACAGATATCGCATTTGCACTTGGTATTTTAAGTTTACTTGGCTCTAGAGTGCCGGCCAGTTTAAAAATTTTTCTTATGACGCTTGCTATTATAGATGACTTGTGTGCAATAATAATAATTGCGCTATTTTATACAAGTGATCTTAGTTTACTGTCTCTTGGATCTTCTTTTTTATGTATTTTAGGACTTTTTGTGCTAAATTTGATGGGTGTCAAAAGTAAAGCAGCATTTTTAATAATCGGACTAATTTTTTGGGTTAGTGTGTTAAAATCTGGTGTTCATGCTACTCTAGCAGGGGTTATATCTGCATTTTTTATACCTATAAAACAAAAAGACAATCCAAGCAAGTCTATGCTAAAAGAGCTAGAACACGACTTGCATGCTTGGGTTGCTTTTGCAATATTGCCAATATTTGCATTTGTAAATGCAGGAATTTCTTTAAAAGGCATAGGTATAGAACAACTATTAACGGCTGTTCCTCTTGGGACTATGATTGGTTTATTTATAGGTAAGCAACTTGGAGTATTTGGATTTAGTTTTTTAGCAATTAAATTAAAAATAGCTAAAATTCCAGAAGGTGTAAATTTTAAACAACTTTATGGTGTTGCAGTTCTTTGTGGTGTGGGTTTTACTATGAGTTTGTTTGTAAATGGACTAGCTTACAATGAATCTGATGCTTTTGCTTATACAGATAAACTAGCAATATTAATAGGCTCTTTAATATCCGGAATTGCTGGTTTTATTATATTAAAAGTTAGTTCAAAGAATAAAATAAACTAAAAAAATCAAAGTAGAATTATTGTAGCCTTTAAAAGACTACAATAATTCTAATCGTTTAATATAGACAATAGTTCTATATTCTCTTTTGTTTTAAGCATTGTTGCATATAAAAAATTTAAAGTATTTAAAAAATAAAATTATATTGGTTAAAATAAAAAAATAATAAACCAAGTAATAAAAGCTAATATTATTGATATAAAAACAGCAGAAGAACCCATGTCCTTTGCTCTGCCAGATAATTCATTAAATTCACAACCCACTCTATCAACTACAGCTTCAATTGCACTATTTATCAGTTCAACTATTAATACAAGCAAAACAGATGCAACAAGTAAAGACTTTTCAATAGCATTATCTCCAAAAATAAAGCCTAAAGGAATAAAAATACAACAACACCACACCTCTTGACGAAAAGCAGCTTCATAAATATATGCACTTTTTAGTCCTTTTAAAGAATACTTTGTCGCATTAATAATACGTTTTAAATCAGCTCTTTTGTTGTATTTCAAAGTTAACCCTTTAAATTATCATTCTTTAATCTACATGAATTATTTTACTAACGATTATATGTATATTTTTCTTTATAAGAAATAAAAAACGATTATATATAATTTTATAATTAAATTTCTAATTGTTGATTTATAAACTAAAAAAATAAAAGTAAAATTATTGTAGCCTTTAAAGACTACAATAATTCTAATCGTTTAATATAGATAATAGCTCTATATTGTCTTTTGTTTTAAGCATTTTTGCATATAAAAATTTAAGAGCTTCAACATCATCCATAGATGCAATTGCTGTTCTTATAGCCCATATTTTTTGAAGTTCATCAGGCTTTTGAAGTAGCTCTTCTTTTCTAGTTCCTGATTTTAATACATTTATAGCTGGATAAATTCTTCTATCAGATATATTTCTATCAAGGACTATTTCGCTATTTCCTGTGCCTTTAAACTCTTCAAAAATTACTTCATCCATTCTTGAGCCTGTATCTATAAGAGCGGTTGCGACTATTGTTAAGCTGCCGCCGTGTTCTATATTTCTAGCGGCACCAAAAAATCTTTTTGGTTTATGTAAGGCATTTGCATCAACACCACCGGTTAAAACTTTTCCACTTGGCGGAGTAACGGTATTATAGGCTCTTGCAAGTCTTGTGATACTATCAAGTAATATAATAACATCTTTACCCATTTCAACCATACGCTTAGCTTTTTCTATAACAAGTTCAGCTACCCTTACGTGATTTAGTGCTGGCAAATCAAAAGTAGAACTAAATACTTCGCCTTTAACACAACGTTGCATATCAGTAACTTCTTCTGGTCTTTCATCAACCAAAAGCACCATAAGATGAGACTCTGGGTGATTTTTGGCTATACCGTGAGCTAATTCTTTCATAAGCTCTGTTTTACCACTTCTTGGAGGAGCAACAATAAGTCCTCTTTGCCCTTTACCTATAGGAGTAAAAAGGTCTAAAACCCTACCGGTTAGTTTTAATGGTTCGTATTCTAAATGCAGCTTTTGTGTCGGAAAAAGCGGAGTTAAGTTATCAAATAAAGCACGCTCTTTTGCTTCCGCTAAAGATAGATAATTAACAGCTTCTATTTTAAGCAATGCATAATATTTTTCTTGGTCTTTTGGTTCTCTAACCTGACCTGTTACTATATCTCCTACACGAAGTGCAAATTTTCTAATCTGAGAATTTGATACATATGCATCATTTGAACTATCACTTAGGTTTACATCAACGGATCTTAAAAATCCATAACCTTCATTTGTAATCTCCAAAATACCTGTAAAAAGTATAAAACCACCCTGTTTTGTTTGGGTTTTTAAGATTTCAAACATTAAATCTTGTCTACGAAATTCTCTTGGATTTTCAACACCTAAATTTAAAGCTATTTGAACTAAGCTTTCAAGATCAAGCATTCTAAGCTCTTCTATCTTGTGTCCATCAACTGGTATATGTGTTCTTGTGTTTTGATGTTTTTTTGTTGTTTTTTGTGTTTTTTCCTGAGTTTCTTTATTGTCTTTGGTTTCTTTTGAGTTATTTTCCATAAAAATCTCTTTAATAATTTAAGATAACAGATAACATACTTAATTAGTGTGAGTTAAATTTTTAGCTGACAACATTAGGTAATTTATCCGAAAGATGGCGCAGCGGACGGGACTCGAACCCGCGACCTCCGCCGTGACAGGGCGGCATTCTAACCAGCTGAACTACCGCTGCACCTAAAAAGAATAACTTACAAAATAAATTTTGTAAATGGTGGTCGCTATAAGACTCGAACTTATGACATCCACCTTGTAAGGGTGGCGCTCTACCAACTGAGCTAAGCGACCAAACTAATATTTTATATAAATGGCGACCCTTAGAGGATTTGAACCTCTGTTCCTACATGGAGAAAGTAGAGTCCTGAGCCACTAGACGAAAGGGTCAATTATAACCCGAAAATAAAAATGGTGTCCTGTGTTGGATTCGAACCAACGGCCCCCTCATTAAAAGTGAGATGCTCTACCGGCTGAGCTAACAAGACATATTAAAGTGGCGCAGCGGACGGGACTCGAACCCGCGACCTCCGCCGTGACAGGGCGGCATTCTAACCAGCTGAACTACCGCTGCACCTAAAAAGAGTAACTTACAAAATAAATTTTGTAAATGGTGGTCGCTATAAGACTCGAACTTATGACATCCACCTTGTAAGGGTGGCGCTCTACCAACTGAGCTAAGCGACCCAAGATACAAAATCAATAAAATGGTGTCCTGTGTTGGATTCGAACCAACGGCCCCCTCATTAAAAGTGAGATGCTCTACCGGCTGAGCTAACAAGACATTCCGTAATAAAGAAGTGGAGATTATACAAAAAACATAGATTTTTGTCAAGGGTTAAAATATATTTTGATAAAATTTAAACAATAAAGCTTCAAAATTACAATATATTAAACATTTTACAGATAAAATATATATTGGATTATATGAAAATATTTTTAAAATCAAAAAAAATGAATGTCAATGAGTAAAGAAATATTGAATAAATATAATGGTGGTTAGAGGCAGAATCGAACTGCCGACACGCAGATTTTCAGTCTGCTGCTCTACCGACTGAGCTATCCAACCACCTAAATAAAAGAAATGTGATTATAACCCAAAAAACATAAATTTTAGTTTAAACTATAAAAATATTAAAAAATTTTAGTTTAAAGACTAAATATTATATTCTGGATATATGCTTTTTCCAGAAATTCTAACAACCCTAGCCGGTATACCAACTACTGTTGAGTTTTCTGGGATATCTTTTAATACAACAGAGTTTGCACCTATCTTCGAGTTTGCACCTATATTAATAGCACCTAAAATCTTTGCACCAGTTGATACAACAACACCGTTGCCAATATTTGGATGGCGCTTTAAAGACTCTTTTCCTGTGCCGCCCAAAGTAACTTGGTGATAAAGAGTAACATCATCACCAACCTCCGCTGTCTCACCTATGACAACACCCATTCCATGGTCTATAAATAGTCTTTTTCCTATCTTTGCACCAGGATGGATTTCAATACCGGTTAAAAATCTTGAAATTTGGCATAAGAATCTTGAAAGAAAGCTCATATTGTTTTTATATAAAAAATGTGCCATTCTATGAAAAACAATAGCATGTATGCCTGGTGAGTTTACTAATACTTCAAAAAAACAAGAGCTTTTCATAGAGGGATCTTTCTCTTTTACAACAGCAACCAATTCTTTTAATTCATTAAAAAACTTCAATTATTAATTTCCATATAATTCTGTGCTAAGATATCTTTCCCCGTTATCTGGGGCTATAAATAAAACTTTTTTACCGGCACCAAGTCTTTTAGCCACTCTTTTTGCAGCCACATAAGCAGCACCACTACTTATGCCAAGTAAAAGTCCTTGAGAAGCTAAAAAACGAGCAGCAACAAATGCATCTTCGTTGCTTACTTTTTCTATTTCATCTACAAGGTTTAAATCAGCATTTGAAGGAACAAATCCAGCTCCTATACCTTGAATCTTATGCGAACCCGGTTGTTCTCCACTCAAAACGGCAGAAGATTCTGGCTCAACAGCTATGATTTTTGTATCATATCCATGTGCTTTAAGACCTCTAGCAACACCGGTTATAGTTCCGCCAGTTCCGACACCAGCTACAAAAGCATCAAGGCTAGAAAAATCTTTCATAATTTCAGAAGCAGTATTTACTTCGTGAGCATTTGGGTTGTATTTATTGTCAAATTGACTTAGCATTACGTGATTTGGTTGTTTTGTTATCTGTATAGCTTCAGCAATAGCACCTTTCATGCCCTTTATAGCATCTGTTAAAACAAGATTTGCACCATAAGCTTTCATAACTTTTCTACGCTCTATACTCATACTTTCAGGCATACAAAAGATTATTTTTATGCCAAGAGAAGCCGCCACCATAGCAACACCTATTCCAGTATTTCCACTTGTTGGCTCAACAATAGTATCACCTTGTTTTAAGCTGCCATCAGCTAACATTTTTTGAATCATATTTAATGCTATTCTATCTTTTACAGAACCGCCCGGATTAAAAAACTCTAACTTAGCATACATTTCTGCTTCATCAGAAGATGTTTTAAGTTTTATTATCGGAGTGTTACCAATGGTTTGCGTAATGTTTTCATATATCATAATTTCCTCCAAACATTTATCATAAATCTATCGCTAAATTTTACAATAAAAATAAAACTTTTAAACAATCAATAACCAAAATGCAATTTTACCACATCATGATCTAATTTTTTACCTTTTGAATAATCTTTACAAAACTCCATAATTAAAGAGTGATAAAGCCTAAATACACCAAGCTCATCAAAAAGCCCAGTTGATTTATAGATTTTATCAAAATCCAAACTCCCAAGCCACTCTTTAGCTTCATCATAGCTTTCAAACTCATAATCCAAAGCATTTAAAATACGCAAAGCATAAGCATCAACAACCATCTCAGCCCTACCACAAGCATAGCAAAGTATAGCATCGCAAGTTTCAGGACCTATGCCTTTTATACCCAAAAGCCACTCTCTTGTAACATTTTGTCTAAAATTTTCAAAATCATCGAAATCTTTTTTTATGGCTTTTATTAGCCCATAAAGTCGTTTTGCTTTTGTATTATAAAAACCGCTTGGCTTTATCAAATCAGCAAGTAAAGCTATATCCAAATCCGCTATCACATCTAAGCTTAACAAATTTGCATTGTTTAGGTTTGAAAGTGCTTTTTGTGTGTTTTTCCAAGTTGTATTTTGAACCAAAATAACACCAACTACCACTTCAAAGGTATCAGAATTGGGCCATTGTAACTCTTCAAAACTTCTTTTATTGTGTTTTAAAAGTGATAAGAAAATTTCTGTAGAGTTCAAATTTTATCCTTATAGCTCATATAAAATTGCTTTGCTGTTCTTCCGCTCTTGCTTGCGCGTAAAGTAGCATATGATTTTGCTGTATTATGTAGCAAGGTTTTATCTATATCAATATCTTTAAAATAATAATCCACTATTTTTAAATAATCTTCAAAACTTCCCTGATAAAAGCTTATCCAAAGTCCAAAGCGGTCAGACAAGGATATCTTTTCATTTATAAAATCACCATAATGAATCTCGCCATCTAAAATTTCAACTTGTTCGTTTTCACTTTTATACTCGCTAACGAGATGCCTTCTATTTGAAGTAGCATATATCAATACATTTTTTGGTGGTTTTGATATGCTTCCTTGCATAAGTGGTTTTAAAAATTTATAATCCTTTGAGCCGTTTTCAAAACTCAAATCATCACAAAATATTATAAATTTAAAGCTTAAGTTTCTAAGCTCGTCTATAATATCGCTTAAGTATTTTAAATCATCATAAAAAAGTTCTATGATCCTAAGTCCATCTTTATAAAATTTAGTAAAAATAGCCTTTATAAGGCTTGATTTTCCACAACCCATTTCACCCCACAACAAAGCATGATTTGCTTCATTGCCATCCAAAAAATCTTTTGTATTTTTGATGAGTTGTTCTTTTTGTGTTTCAAGACCTATTAAAGAATCAATATCTACAAAATCAATATCCTTGACAACAACTAACCCCTTTTGTGGCTTAAAAATAGCTGCATAATCGCAAGCCCAATCAATCATTTTCGCTCCTTTAATGTCTTTCTCAAAAATGATAAAATTTCACCCAATATATCATCGTCATCTAAGCTCTTTGATTTTAACCTTATCTTTTCATCTTTATCTGTTGTAATTGCTATATTTTGACCGGCATTTGAAATAGCCTTATATTCAAGCTCAAGTGCAAAAATCTTTATCATAATAAGATCCAAAAACTGCTTTGTAAATGTATCAATCTTACCAAACCTATCTTCTATCTCACTTGAAATTTCAAAAACTTCAGATGATTTTGTGCATTTGCTAAGTCTTCTATAAAGTTCTAATCTAAGCCTATCTTCTTTTATAAAATCAGGGTTTAAATAAGCATTTACACTAAGTTTCAAATCCACACTTTGTCTTTTTACCTCATCATTGTTATTTAAAAGTTTATTTATCTCATCTTCTAGCATTTTAAGATAAAGAGAGTAGCCTATTGACTCAATGTGTCCGCTTTGTGCCTCTCCTACTATATTTCCACCACCCCTTATCTCCAAATCGTGATATGCCAAAACAGCACCCGAACCAAGACTTGAATTACTTTCAAGAGCTATAAGTCTTTTTAGCGAATCAGAACTTATATTAGATTTATCTTCAACCAAAAAATAACAATATGCTTGTTTATCGCTCCTACCTACCCTACCCCTTAATTGGTGCAAATCAGCTATGCCGAATTTATTTGCATTTTCAACTATCATTGTATTTGCATTTGGTAGATGTATACCACTTTCAACAATGCTTGTGCAAAGCAATAAATCATACTCATTGTTTTCAAACTTTATCATCTCTTCTTCTATTGTTTTAGCATTTATTTTAGAATGCAAAACCAAAATTCTAAGCTTTGGCAATATATCTAAAAGAAACTTCGCTGTTTGCATAATATCTGATATATGATTGTGTATATAAAAGACCTGACCGGCTCGCCTAAGCTCTCGCATAATAGCCTCTTTTATTATTTTTTCATCAAATTCTTTTACACTTGTTCTTACATCAAGCCTTGAACTAGGTGGAGTTTTTAAGGTGGAGTATGTTTTTATCTTAGAAAGTGCCATATTTAGGCTTCTTGGTATAGGTGTGGCACTCATACTTAAAATGTGTGAGTTTGAACCTATCTCTTTTAGCTTTTCTTTTTGCTTTACTCCAAATTTATGCTCTTCATCAACAACAATAAGTCCAAGCTTGGATGCTTTTAAACTTAAAAGTGCATGAGTGCCTACACAAACTAGCGGTTTTTCGCTTTGCAATGTGCTTGTTACATAAGCCTTTTCTTTTGCTGTGCTAAATCTATCAAGTCTTAAAACCTCTATACCAAACCCATCAAACCTATCTTTTAGGCTTTTAAAATGTTGAGATGAAAGCAAGGTCGTTGGCACAAAAAACAAAGCCTGATAGCCTGATTTTACACAACCAAAAATAGCATTCATAGCAACCTCAGTCTTGCCAAACCCAACATCTCCAGCAAGCAATCTATCCATTACTCGTCCACTAGATAGTTCAGTCAAGATATCATCCACCGCACTTTGCTGATCTTTTGTGTAACTAAACCCAGCATTTTGAACAAAATTTAGATACTCTAAATCATCTTTTTGTATAACAACACCGTTTACAAGCTCTCTTTTTGCAGCTATTGATATTATTTTTGAAGCTATGATAAATAACTTTTCTCTAACCTTTTCTTTAAGTTTTGCAAAACTCGCCTTACCGAGTCTATCCAAAATAGCAACCGAACCATTTAAAGCTATATATCTATCAATTAAATTTAGATTTTCAACCGGCAAAAAAAGTTTATCTTGGTTTTGGTAAGCTATCGTTACAAACTCTCTTGTAGCACCCAAAACTGTTATCTTTTCAAGTCCTAAAAATTGACCTATTCCATAATCTTCGTGAACAACATAATCATTAATCTTTAATTCATCTAGCACCAAGCTACTTTTTTTAGCTCTTGTTTTTTTCTCAAATTTATTCAAAGAGACAATAATTTTGTCATTTGATACAAGATTTACAACAAGTGGGCTTTGGATAAACTCTACGTTTTCATAAGAAATTTCCAAAGCATTAAACATGCTTTCATTTTTTGCAAGTATTTGTATTTTTTTATTTTGATTTAGCTCAAAAAAATCAGGACTTAAACTAACTTCTAAGCCCTTGTATTTTCTAGGTTCGTTTATAATCCCTATACCACTAAATTTACTAAAATCAGCATCAATGTCTGAAAAATCTATCTTTTTAACAAATTTGCATTTATATATAGTTGTATAATCAGCAAAATCATCAATAGCCCAAAAACCAAGTGAGTTTAAATCATTAACTATTGAATCAGTCTGTATATTTTTTATGTTTTGCATAGTTTTTTCAAACTCATCTTTATTTAAAGATGCTATAAAAGGTGTTATATTTATACTTTCTAATTCATCTTTTGTGCTTATTTGAGTTGATGGGGAATAATATCTTATGCTTTCAACTTCATTATCAAAAAGCAAAATCCTATGAGGCTCATCTTCATTTACACTAAATACATCTATAATATCTCCGCGAAAACTAAACTCGCCCTTACTCTCAACTATATCAACACTCTCATATCCAAATCTAAGCAATTCATCAGCAAATTCTTGCAAATCAAGTTGGTCGCCAAAATTTATATTTTTCTCTTGTAGGTGCTTTTTGATAGGTAATGGATTTAAGATAGTATGAAAAGGGCTAATGAGTAATTTTTTTTCTTTGAACTTATAAAATTTACTAAGAGTATTTGAAAGCTCAAAAAGCTCAGAAGAAAACGACCTAAGGTCATCTCCAAAACTAGCCCTTAGACTAGGTAAACAAAATGACTTGATCCCAGCAAACTCAGCCGCATCAGCACACAACTTAGCCTCTTTATCATCCTCGCATATCAAAAGCTCACAATCATTATCACCTAAAAAATACTCATATACCCTTGCTTGTATCAATTCTCACACCTTTTTATAATCAATCAGCCATCATCTCTTCTGAAATTTCAAGCACTTCAAAATACTCATCTTCAAGAGTAGCCAACTCATCTTTTTTTTGTTCTAGTTTTTTGTATATCTCATTTATACCAAGTTCTTGATAAATAGCTGGATCACTTAATGCAACATTTAGCTCGTTTATCTCACTTTGTAAATTATCTATCAAAGCTGGATATTCATTTAAAATTTTGTTTTGCTTATAGCTTAACTTTACACTTTTTGTCTTGTTTTTTTGTGTATTATTTTGTTCGGTTTCAAGCTCTTTGGAAAAATCATCTATTTGATTTAACTCATCTTCAAGCTCAAGATATACACTATACTCTGTATGAATTACATCTATTTTTTTATTTTTAAAAACCCAAAGTTTATTTGCTATCTTATCAACAAAATATCTATCGTGGCTAACAAAAATAATAGCTCCGGTAAAACTTTGAAGATAATCTTCTAATATATTTATGGTTGCTATATCAAGGTCATTCGTAGGCTCATCTAAAACCAAAACATCATATTGCTTTGTAAATAGCAAAGCCAAAGCTACTCTATTTTTTTCTCCACCACTAAGAACACCAACTGGTTTATCCAAAAATTCCTTTGGAAATAAAAAGTTTTTGAGATACCCGTAAACGTGCATATTTCGCCCTCTTACCTCAACTATATCTCCGCCATTTGGACAAAAAACCTCAATCAAACTTTTATCATCATCAAGCTGGCTTCTATTTTGATCAAAATACCCAATCTTAACATCGCCACGCTTTATCTCTCCGCTATTAAAATCAATCTGATTTAATAAAATTTTTAAAAGCGTACTTTTACCTGAACCGTTTTTACCTACTATAGCTATTCTTTCGCCTTGTAAGACTCTTGCATTAAATCCATCAAAAAGCTCTTTTTGATCTATCTTTATGCCTAAATTTTTTATTTCAAAAAGCATCTTTTTTCTATTTTGGTCTATTCCGCCTTGATTAAAACTTTTTGAAGCTCGTTCTAGTTCTAGCTTTACTCTTTTAATAATTCCCGGATTTTTCTTAGCCTCTTCTCTCATAGCAAAAACTCGCTCTTTTCTGCCTTCGTTTCGCTTAAGTCTAGCTTTTACACCCCTTCTAAGCCACTCTTCTTCGCTTTTTAATTGTTTTAAAAGTGTTTCGTGGGATTTAGCAAGGCTTTGTAAAATTTCTTGTTTTTTTTCTAAATAGTAGGCATAACCGCCATTAAAATTACTTATCTTTCCATCTTGAATTTCTATACTTCTTGTAGCAATAGAATCTATAAAATATCTATCGTGGCTTATAAATATAATGGTTTGTTTTGAGTTTTTTAGCATATCTTCAAGAAATTTTACCATATAAACATCAAGGTGGTTTGTAGGTTCATCAAGAAGCAAAACATCTGGTTTTTTAAGTATCAAAGCACCTAGTGCTACACGCCTTATCTCGCCACCACTTAGGCTATTTATCATTCTATCTTCATACTCTTTAAGGCTAAAATACTCCAAAACCTGCTCTATTTTTCTCTCTATATCCCAACCATCTTTTGAATCTATAAATTTCAAAAGCTCTTCACTTTTGGCAAGTAAGTCTGGATTATCGTGATCTTTTTCCATAAGAGCTATTGTTTTAGCATACTCATCTCGTGCATCAAATATCTCTTTAAGTTCTAAATTCATAGCATCTTTGACATTTAAGCTATCTTCAAATTTTGGAGTTTGTTGTAACATTTGAACACTTATATTATTTTGAGTTATGACACGGCCAGCATCTATTTCATAAACACCGCAAATAACCTTCATTAAAGTGCTTTTGCCACCACCATTTTTACCTATGATAGCAACTCTTTCACGCTCATTTATACTAAGACTAACTTCACTTAAAATTTCATTTGCACCAAATTTTTTGCTAACTTCTATTAAATCTATTAAAGCCACAAATTTTCCTTATAAGCTCAAAAAATTATTTTTTACCAGCACGATGTAATGGGTGCTGATAGTCATTTCTCTCACAACCATAAAAAGTAAATGCAAAAATGACAAATAAAAATAAAGAAGCTATTTTTTTCATAAAAAACCTTTCAATATCAATTTTTTAAATTATCCACAAAGCTAGATTATTCAAGTCCTAAACTCTGCCTATACTCTTCATATGTTCCACGAAAATCATCTATCTCGCCGTTGCCTTTAAGATGTAAAATTCTATTTGCAAATGCATCTATAAGCTCTCTGTCGTGACTGACACAAACAACACTACCAGAAAAGTTATAAAAAGCTTCACCCAAAGATATAATAGCTTCTAGGTCAAGGTGGTTATTTGGCTCATCCATAACAAGTAAATTTGGTTTATGTAGCATTAGTTGAGCCAATCTTACTCTATGCTTTTCACCACCGCTTAGAGATTTTACAGCTTTTTCTTGTTCGGCACCACTAAAAAGCATTCTACCAAGACACTTTCTTATCTCATCTATATCTTTATTTTGAGCATCTTGAAGATATTCATATAGTTTTAAATCAGAAGTTAATTTACTAACCGTATCTTGTGCAAAATATCCAAGTTCTATCGTAGTTCCTATATGAACATTTCCTAAATCCGGAGCTAACTCGCCCATAATGATTTTACATAATGTGCTTTTTCCAACACCATTATGCCCGATGATGGCTAATTTATCGCCTTTTTCTAATTTAAAATTAAAATTTTCAAATATAATCTTATCATCAAATTTTTTGCTTAAATCTTTAATTTCTATAAGCTCATTACCTATCTCTCTATTTGCTCTAAATAATATACTTGGATCTCTCCTACTAGAAACAGCAATCTCTTCTATATTTAGTTTTTCAAGTTGCTTTGAACGGCTAGTAGCCTGTTTTGCTTTACTAGCATTTGCACTAAAACGAGCTATAAATTTCTCAAGTTCTTCTTTTTCTTTTAGCTTTTTATCTCTTTCCATTTCACTTTGTTTTGCCATTAAATTTGCCGCCATATACCACTCATCATAGTTACCAGTAAACTCACGTATCTTTTTAAAATCAACATCCAATATATGAGTACAAACTCTATTTAAAAAGTGTCTGTCGTGGCTTATAACTACAAGTGTTCCTTCGTGGCGATTTAGCTCATTTTCAAGCCAAGCAATAGCATCTATATCAAGGTTATTTGTTGGCTCGTCCAAAAATAATATATCAGGCTTTGGAAATAAAACCTGAGCTAACAAGACCTTTACCTTATCTGAGTTTTCAACCTCACTCATAAGTTTATCAAACTCATAAAGTCCAAGAGAGCTAAGTATCTTTTCTATCCTTGTTTCATACTCATAAGTAGGATCTTCTTCGGCACTTATCATCTCAAGTTCGCTAAGTCTATTGTTTATCTCATCTGTAAATTCTTCACTCATATAAAGCTTTTCTTTTTCTTTTACAGCATCAAAAAGTCGCTTATTGCCATACAAAACAGCATCTTTTAAGCTAAAAGCCTCAAAAGCAAACTGATCTTGACCCAAAACACCTACCCTTAGACCATTTTCTATTATTATTTCACCGCTACTAGCTTCTATATCTCCGCTTAAAATTTTCAAAAAAGTTGATTTACCAGCCCCATTTGCCCCAATAAGTCCATATCTATTGTTACGATTTAATTTTAAATTTACATCTTCAAAAAGCAAACTACTTGCAAATCTTTGTGTAAGACCTCTAACCTCTAACATCTTATTCCTTATTATTAAATTTTTATAATTAATATATTTTGCCAAAATGTTGTTTAATATTTAATATTTTTTGTGTATAATCTTTACAAATAAAGCCAAAGACAAGGAGATAAAATAATGGTAAATGTTTTAATGATAGAAGATGATCCAGAGTTTTCTCAAATTCTTTCTGAATATTTAGAGAATTTTAATATAAAAGTAACTAGTTTTGAAGATCCTTATCTTGGATTAAGTGCCGGTGTTAAAAACTATGATTTGCTTATATTAGACCTTACCCTACCTGGCATAGATGGTCTTGAAGTTTGTAAAGAAATTCGCCAAAAATACGACATACCTATCATAATAAGCTCTGCTCGTTCAGATATAAGCGATAAAGTTATAGGTCTTAGTTTGGGTGCTGATGATTATTTGCCAAAACCATACGACCCAAAAGAGATGTATGCAAGAATAATGAGCCTTATTAGAAGATATAAAAAGAGTCACGAAGTAACAGAGGAAGCCATAGATAGTGTATTTAGAATAGATGAAAAAAGACATGAAGTTTATTTTAACAATGAACCTTTGGTCTTAACACCTGCTGAATACGAGATACTAACATATCTTATAAAACAACATAGTTTTTCTGTTTCAAGAGAGCAATTAGTATATAACTGCAAAAGCTTAAAAGATAAAGACTCTAAAAGTCTTGATGTTATCATAGGAAGATTGAGAACAAAAATAGGCGACAGCTCAAAATCTCCAAAACATATATTTTCAGTTCGCGGAATAGGATATAAACTCATAGGATGAAGTATTCTATAACCACAAAAATAACTATTATATTTGCGATAGCATTTTCTTTAGTATGTATTCTTTTAATAACTTTTTCAAATATAGAAAAAGAACACCTTATAGAAAAAGCAAGAGACAAACAAATAAATGCTATCAACTACCTATTAGCTCTTTATGAAAGAGCTAATCCTCCACAAGATTTAAGCCATTATTTTAGAAATTTTGGGCTTATTTATGTGGATAAAAAACAGCCGATAGAACCTATATTTGAAAATGGAGAGTTGGTATTTTCACACCAAACTCCAATAGGCATGGTAAAATCAGTGTATTACAATAATGATCTTTACTTGCAAATCAAAAACACATCATTTGAAATTTTATTAAAAAACAATGAAACAAGTAGCATAAACAACCCTCTTTTGGTTAGTTTTTTGATATCTTCTATTCTTTTAATTTCTCTTTATATATCGGTTTTAAGAAGTCTATTGCCTCTTAAAAAACTAAATAAAGACATAAGAAAATTTGCATCAGGTAATATGGAAGTAGCGATATGCACTCATGGCTATAACGAAGGACAAAAAGATGAAATAGGTCAGGTTGCATATGAGTTTAACAATGCTGTTTGTAAGATAAGAGAGCTAATACAATCAAGACAGCTATTTTTAAGAGCTATAATGCACGAGCTAAAAACTCCTATCGGCAAAGGTAGGATAGTGTCTGAAATGATAAGCAATGAAACACAAAAAGATAGACTTGTTGGTGTGTTTGAAAGACTTGATATGCTTATTAATGAGTTTGGAAAGGTAGAACAACTATTATCAAAAAGTTGCTCATTAGAGTATCAACAATGCCATATATCACTTATACTAGAGCAAGTAAGAGATATGCTAATGCTTGATAATTTTGAAAGTAGAGTAACTTGTGATGTACAAGATGATGTTTTAATGAAAGTTGATTTTCAGCTATTTTCACTAGCATTAAAAAATCTAATAGACAATGCACTAAAATATGCCGATGACAGAAAAGCTATTTTGATTTGTAATGGAAAGCAAATAATAATCAAAAATCTAGGAAAAGAGCTAGAATACGACATAAACCATTATAAACAAGCATTTGTTCGTGGAAACATAAATGCAAAAAATACTCGTGGAATGGGACTTGGGCTTTATATAATAGAACAAATTTGCAATATGCATAAATTTACACTTGAATACAAATATGAAGATGGTTTTCATAACTTCTGTATAAATATATAAATTTCAATGAAAAAAAGTTTAGAAAAATTTAATGAATTAGTCCAAGCATTTGGAAAACTGCCCGGTGTTGGTAAAAAATCAGCGACGAGATTTGCATATTTTGTTAGTTTGCAAGATAATTTTTCTGGGTTACAATTAGCACAATGTATAGAAGATGCTGTAAGATTTACAAAAAAATGCACAAAATGTGGTGGGCTTAGCGAAGATGAACTCTGTGACATATGCACAGATGAGACAAGGGACAATAGTGTCCTTATGGTAGTTGAAAGCCCGAAAGACATACTTGTTTTTGAACAAAATAAAATTTTTGATGGGTGTTATTTTGTATTTGATGAGCTAAGTGATTATCTAGTACAAAGACTTGATAAAATAATAAAAGAAGATGATATAAAAGAGATAATATTTGCATTTACACCGGGTCTAAACTCAGATGCTTTAATGCTTTTTATAGAAGATAGACTAAAAAACACTGACATAAAATACTCAAAAATAGCACAAGGTGTTCCGACTGGTGTAAATTTAGAAAATATAGATATGTTATCCTTACTCAAAGCGATAGAAAGCCGAACAAAAGTTTAAATACATATTATTATATTTTCACCCAAATCACCAGACATTTTGACAAGCTTTGTGATTTTTTCTTGTTTTGAAACAAAAACTAAAAATTTATCTTTTTTAAAATCATAAATCGCCATTTGCAAATCATCTTTTAGATGATTAGCACAAAGCAAAATGTTTTTTTCATCTATTATTTCATTTGGGAGTTCAAAATAAGCAAAAAGATCGCTACCTAAAATTTCTAACATTTCATCAACTTTTGAGTTTTTATTAATCTCTTTTGCAAAACCATTTTTTATAAAATTTTCACAAATTTCATTAAAATCAGCGCCAAGAACACCAAACTCTTTTCTAAATTTCTCAATATTTTCATCAAAGTTAATAGATTGGTTTTTAATTTTTACTCTTTGCTTTAAAATCACAAACAAAAAAATAAAAATAGCCATTAAAGACATTGTTAAAATTTCACTAATTATATCTTGCATAATCTCACTTTTTAAATTATCACAACTTCATTTTTTAACTCTATACCAAAACGCTCAAATACTCTTTTTTTGGCTAACTCTATAAGATTTATAACATCATCAAAACTAGCATTGTTAAAATTAATTAAAAAATTTGCATGCTTATCACTAAACATTGCACCGCCTATCTTATATCCTTTTAGTCCAACTTCTTCTATTAATTTTCCTGCAAAATTATCTTTTGGATTTACAAAACAGCTACCAAAACTAGGTGCTTTTGGCTGGTTGGATCTTTTTAGCTCAAACTCATCTGCTTTTTTTTGATCAAACTCACCAGCTACTTTAAATTTAGCACCAAAAATAGTCTCATCAATTCCACTTTTTCTATATGCAAAAGCTATCTCATTACGACTAACCCAGCCCCTTTTTAAAAGCACATGAGTAAGATTGTCGCTTATACTAATTCCACAAAGACCGGCATTCATCTTGATAAGACCGCCAAGAGTTCCGGGAATGTTTTTTAAAAACTCAAAGTTTCCTATATTATTTATTTTTGCAAAATTATAAATTTTTGAACTTTTTGTCGCAGCCCCAACTTCTAAAATGTTTTCATCAAGCTTGATATAATCAAAGCTCTTACCAAGCATAGCTAATTTTGGTGGATTATGGGAAAGCAAAATATTATTTGCACCGCCTATAATAACCTTACCGTAAGTATCATCTTTGATTGAGTTTATGATATCAACTTCAAAATTACCGCCAACCTTTATAGAGCTAAATTTAGAAAAATCAACCATTTTTTTCATTTTATAAACTCCGGTATCATCTCTATCATCTTAATAGTAAACTCACTCATCATAGATACCATCCAAGGCATTAAAAAAATTATAACAACAACAACGAGTATTATTTTTGGAACAAAGCTCAAAGTTGTTTCATTTATCTGAGTAGTTGCTTGAAAAATAGATATCAAAAGTCCAGCTATAAGACCGCTTAAAAGCATAGGAAGACTAAGGTATAAAGCTATCTTAAAAGTCTCTATACCAAGTGATACAAGCGTGCTTTGCATCAAGAAAACCTTAAATCATTATACTCTTTTGGTATAAGATAATCAGCCGCTTTTATAAGCTCAGGATAAACTCCACTCTTATAACCTATCTCAAATAGTTTATCTAAAGAGTTAAGAGCAATATCGTTCATACTTATAGAATCATCATTTGCATACATATTTAGATATGTTTTTAATTTTTCTTTATCAACTCTTATTAGGTCTCTCTCCATAAGCATATGCGATAAAAATGGCTTATGTGATGTTGCTATTTTTACAGCTTTTGTTAAAACTTCCTCTGTCATAATAGCATCTGTTAAAGGTAAACTTCTTCTAATAGCCATGCCGCCAAGTGGGAGTGGAATCTCTCCAGCAAGTTCGCACCATATATCCCATATCTCTCTTTCCACACAAAGCTCTTCGCTAAACTCCAAAATACTTTCGTGGATCAAAACCCCAGCATCAACCTCGCCATCAACAACTGCTTTTTCTATGTCTAAGAAATTCTTATAAACTATCCTTGCATCAGGATATGCTATCTTAAACAAAAGTGCATTTGTTGTATGCTGTCCAGAAAGTGCAACTTTGAAATTTCTTTTTAGTCTTGTATCTTTTTTCTTTACTAGTTTTGGACCATAACCATTACCAAAACTAACAGCAGTTCTTAAAAGAGAATAGTCATCTTTTATAAGGGGATATAAGGCAAAGCTTATTGCTGTTGCTGTATAAGTGCCTTTTAATGCCTCGTCATTTAGTGTTTGTATATCGAGAGCTATATTTGAAAAACGGAGATTTTTTGCACTAACCCATCCGAATTTGATAGCCATATACATAAATATATCATCTGCATCAGGCGAATGAGCTACATCTATTTGTTTGAAATTTTGCAAGATAAATCCTTTTTTTATAGGATTTTATCAAAAAATGGTTTAAACAATTAAATTTAAACCATTTTTTCTATAAGCATTAACACTTATATTTTTCTAAAAGCATACTATCTAATAAAGCAAATAACTCTTGTGATAATTTTTCAGCTATTTCAAATTTTTCTTTTACTACTCTCATGTCTTCTAGGCTATTTATCGCTTCATTTATACTTTTATGAACTGCCTCGTGTGGATTTAATAATTTTGAATAAGCTATAGTTGATCCAAAAACTTCTTTCCCTCTGCCTTCATACCACTTACCAAGCCTACAATTTAAATGATCAACCATTTCTTCTTTTTCACCAATGAATATTTTTCTATATCCATTTTGTTTAAATGAAACATGGTCTAATTTTGCAAGACTTATAAAAATATTATTAGTTATTTTTATAGAATCATTTTCTATAGTGTCTGCCATATGTAAAATATCAACAAAATTTGTTCTAAATGTATCAACATGCTCTGTTGAACTTTTTGATATTTGCTCTATTTCTTCATTCATACTTAAAACATCATTCGCATTTTGTTTAAGTAAGTTTATATTCATCTCAACTTCACTTGTAGCTTTTTGAGTTCTTTCTGCTAGTTTTCTAACCTCGTCTGCAACAACAGCAAAACCACGACCATGCTCCCCAGCTCTTGCAGCCTCTATAGCTGCATTAAGTGCCAACAAATTTGTTTGATCAGATATATCCTTTATTAGATTTACTATACTTGATATCTCATCAACACTCTTGTGAAGCATATCTACATTTTCGTGAGATTTATTTGATTGTTCTGAAATTTTTAGTATACAGTTCATTAAAATTTCACTTGTTTCGTTTAATATTTTTATCTTTGATGATGAATCCATACTTGTTGATGCTATATCTTTACAAATCTCCATATTTTTTGTTATCATGGCTCTCACATCATCTACTCCATTTATAGAACCGCTTAATAAAATCTTTATCAAAGAATCTTTTAAATTTGATTCATCTCTAACTTGTTTGAGTTCCTGCTTTAGTTTATGATTTTCATCAATAATACTACTGTTTTTTACTTTTAACTCATTAATTTCTATATTATTAGAATCGCTTTTTTCTTTTGAAGCTTTGTTTTTAGTAAACAAACTCACATTTGGCTCCTGTTTAAATTTTTATATGCTTATAGCATAATAAATCTTAATAATTCCAAATTTTTAATTTTACAAAAAATTATTATAAATTTTTATAACAATTCTTAAAAATATAAATTAATAATCCCTATTTTAAATACCCATATATAATTTAATTGTAAAAATAACGATATTATCATAAATTGATAAAGAATTTCAATATATTTTTATTATCAAATTTTATCCCTAAATGAAAAAATTACAGCTAAATTTTAAACTAAAATTTATAAAAATTGTTATAATATCGTTCTTAAAATTAAAAGGATAAAATCTATCCTAATTAAAGGCAACAACTTGAGAGTATATTTAGATAACAATGCAACAACAATGGTTGATCCTGAAGTATTTGAAGACATGAAACCATTTTTTTCTGAAATTTATGGTAACCCTAATTCGCTTCATCAATTTGGCTCAGATACACATCCGGCTTTAAGAAAAGCACTTGATCAACTATATAAAGGTATAAATGCAAAAGATAGCGACGATATCATCGTAACATCTTGTGCTACAGAGAGCAATAACTGGGTAGTAAAAGGTATATATTTTGACAAAATCGCGACAGGGGAGAAAAAAAGAGTTATAACAACAGCTGTTGAACATCCTGCCGTAAGCGCTACTTGTGCATTCTTAAAAGATTTTGGAGTAGAGATAACTATCCTTGATGCAAATAGCGAAGGCATAGTAACACCCGAACAGCTAAAAGAAGCTATGAGTGATGATGTAGCTTTAGTTTCTATAATGTATGCAAATAACGAAACAGGAATGATATTTCCTATAAAAGAGTTAGCAAAAATAGCTCATGAAGGTGATGCTCTTTTTCATACAGATGCGGTTCAAGCAATGGGTAAAATACCTGTAGATGTTCAAGATTTAGATGTTGATTTTTTAAGTTTTTCAGCTCATAAATTTCACGGACCAAAAGGTGTGGGCGCTCTTTACATAAAAGATAGTCAAAAGCTTTCCAGCTTACTTCACGGCGGAGAACATATGGGCGGAAGAAGAAGCGGAACTTTAGATGTAGCTGGGATAGTTGGAATGGCAAAAGCACTTGAAACAGCAAATAAATTTATAGATTTTGAAAACTCTCACGTAAGAAGATTAAGAGATAAGCTAGAAGATGCACTACTTCAAATTCCAGACATAAATGTAATTGGCGATAGAAATAAAAGAGTTCCTAATACCATACTAGCATCTATCAAAGGCATAGAAGGAGAGGCTATGTTATGGGATTTAAATAAAGCTGGAATAGCTGCTTCAACAGGTTCAGCTTGTGCTAGCGAAACATTAGAAAGCAACCCTATATTAGAAGCTATAGGTGCAGATAAAGAATTAGCACACACTGCATTAAGATTATCTCTTTCTAGATTTAACACAGAAGAAGAGATAGACTATACAATAGATGTAATAAATAAAGCAGTAAAAAGACTAAGAGCTATATCAAGCACATTTGCATATGCTCCAGAAGGTCATAAAAGCGGACTATAAAAAATAAAAATAAGGATAAAAAATGGCAAAAGACAATTTAATAAGCGGCTCAATCTGGGATGAGTATTCACAAAACGTTCAAGATAGAATGAATAACCCAAAATTTATGGGAGAGATAACAGAAGAAGAGGCAAAAAAAGCAAATGGGAAGCTTATAGTTGCTGATTTTGGAGCTGAGAGCTGTGGTGACGCTGTTAGACTTTATTGGCTTGTAGATGAAAAAACAGATAAAATTTTAGATGCAAAGTTTAAAAGCTTTGGCTGTGGAACCGCAATAGCTAGTTCTGACACAATGGCTGAGCTTTGTATAGGAAAAACGGTAGATGAAGCTGTAAAAATAACAAACTTAGATGTAGAAAAAGCAATGAGAGACAACCCTGATACTCCAGCTGTTCCACCACAAAAAATGCACTGTTCTGTTATGGCATATGATGTTATAAAGGCTGCTGCTGCTAGCTACAAAGGTGTAGACCCAGATCACTTTGAAGATGAAATAATGGTATGTGAATGTGCTCGTGTTAGTCTTGGGACAATAAAAGAAGTAATAAGACTAAATGATCTTAAAACAGTTGAAGACATAACCAAATATACAAAAGCTGGTGCATTTTGCAAATCTTGTGTAAAACCTGGTGGACACGAAAATAGAGAATATTATCTAGTAGATATATTAAGAGATACAAGGGCTGAAATGGAGCAAGAAAAACTCAAAAAACAAGCTGATGCAAAATCTTTTGGTGATGATTTAGCTTTTGAAGAGTTAAGTTTAGTAGGACAATTAAAAGCTGTTGAGTCTGTTATAGATGAGCAAATAAGACCTATGCTTATGATGGATGGTGGAAACTTAGAAATTTTAGATATCAAAAAAGATGACCAAAGCAATATAGACATATACATAAGATATCTTGGCGCTTGTTCTAGTTGCTCAAGCGGCAGTAGCGGCACACTTTATGCTATAGAAAATGTTTTACAAGAAAATCTTAGCCCAAAAATAAGAGTAATGCCTATATAATTTAATTAATTGAGTTGCTATTTAGCAACTCTAATTTTATATCCAAGCTTACAAAAATACCCAAATCCTATAGAAAATCTAGTTGTTTTTTGAGTTTATATATCTTTACCTTGTATGGTGCTATAACCACCTATAAATTGCAATTTTAAGCTATTATTTACCCTAAAGCTAAGCGGCACACTTACACCATACTCGTTGTATCTTACTTTCTCTTTTATTTTTCCGTTTTTATCTTCACTTGTTCCGGTAATCATTGCTTTATTGTACAAACCAATAACGCCTATGGCAAAACTTTCGCCCAAATTCGCACCAAAATACAAATTACTTCCAAACCTAAAACCTTTTAATTGGGAGATATAGGTTTCACTAGTATTTGTGCTAAATCCATACTGATAGTCTGTTCGAAAATCAAGACCCATAAAAGTTGAATTAGATGTCATAAACGCAAAGCCTAACCCCAAGCCGCCTAAAATACTTCTACCAGATGTCTTAGAATCATTTTGAGAATTTTGATTATCCTCGCTACTTTTACCTTGAAAACCTAAAACATATTGGCTAGCTTTTTTGCCTTTACTTTGTATATTTTTATCATCAATAGAAGCATAACCAAAATATGTAGTAGCAACACTTTTTCCAAAATACTTAGGATTTACGGTATTTAAATACGGTTCATAGGCAAATATTAGTTATTAAAAAGGTTGTTGCTACCAATGCAAGAGATATCTTTTTCATACAATTTCCTTTACAAAATAATTTAAATTATTTTTTTTTAAAATATAACACAAGCAAAAGAAATTATAAATTTAAAAGTAGTAAGATTATGAAAATATCATAATCTTACGCTATATTTTTTAAATCTAAATTTGTATCGGCAAAACTCTCAGTGTCATTAAAATCAAACGTAACACTTATCGCGCCAAAGCTTTTTGCAATGGCTTCTAATGTATCTTTTGCGGATTTGTGTATCTTGCTTTCTAGCTGTTTTATAAGCCTTAAGCTCATCTTTTCAACTTCTAACTTTGCTTCACCTATAAGCTTGTTTTTATCATCCTCTCTAAAGCTACTACCAAAAAAGCCATTTAAAGAATCAGGAAGCAAAAACGGTATAAATTTACCATTTTTTTCATCATAAAATTTCATATCAGCTATAGAAAATTTATATTTACAAGGCGGCATTGTTATATGAAATTTAGAATTTGCTATCTCTTGAATTTGCATTTTTTCACTTGTTAAATCATATACAAAATTTATCTCAAACTCAAATATCATAGAAAGCTTTTTTTCGCTAACCAACCACCTAAGATACTCTTTACCAAAATTACCAAAAGCGTGATCGGTTTTCGTTACTATCTCTTTGCTATAAACTTGAAATACAGAGAGCTCGCCTATACTTTTTAGTTGTTCAATTTTTAATACGGACTCCACCTTGCTTTCGTTATTTTTTGCTTTTTGAAGCTTTGAGTTTGTTTTATAAATAATAAAAACGCAAACCAAAAGCAAGATAATAAGCACAAAACCAAATATATCACTCATAATAATCCCCTTAAATACCTACAAAAAACTAGAAAATTTGTTTAAACTCAAATCCGTTTTCACTTAATTTGCTAGCAACTACTTCTTGATGGTCTTTACCCTTTGTTTCAAGCGTGATAATGATACTAGCATCACCATACTCAAGCTCGGTAGAAAATCTATCATAGTCTATTTTTACTATATTTGCATTAGCCTCCTTGAGCGTATCAGTAAGACTAAGCAAAGAACCCGGCTTATCTATCAATGTTACTTGTATTATCATTTTTCTTGCTGATTTTATAAGACCTTTTTCTATGATAATAGAAAGCATTTGAACATCTATATTTCCGCCACTTAAAACAACACCTATTTTAGTGCCTTTTTTATGCTTTATCTTTCCGTGTATTAATGCTGCAACACCGGAAGCACCAGCACCCTCAACTACTATCTTTTGAGTTTCAAGTAAGAAAAGTATAGCTGTAGCTATCTCCTCATCATCAACCTGAACAAACTCATCCACACACTCTATTAAATTTGGTAATGTCTTCTCACTAGCATCTCTTACAGCTATACCATCGGCTATAGTTCTAACAGATTTTGAGTTTATAACTTTTTTTGCTTTATAGCTATCGTGCATAGCCGGGGCACCTTTTGCACCAACACAAATAACTTTTATATCTGGATTTACCTGCTTGACACAACTAGAAATCCCACTAGCAAGTCCACCGCCGCCAACTGGTATAACAACCATATCTAAATCAGCAATTTCATCAAGCATTTCAAGACCTATGGTGCCTTGTCCAGCCATAACATACTCATCATTAAAAGGATGAATAAAGCTCATATGATGCTTTTTTGCGTATTTTGTAGCAAACTCATATGCCTCATCAAAGTTATTGCCACTTAAAATAACTTCTGCTCCAAGACTTTTTGTTCCTGCTATCTTTAATAAAGGTGTAGATTCTGGCATTATTATTACAGCTTTTGCATTAAATTCTCTAGCGCTTATAGCGACACCTTGAGCATGATTTCCGGCACTTGCTGCAACAACACCTCTTTTTCTCTCTTCTTCGCTTAAATTTGATATTTTATTGTAAGCACCTCTTATCTTGTAAGCACCTGTTCTTTGTAAATTTTCCTCTTTTAAAAAGATAGTCGCATCACAAAGTGCACTTAATTTTGGCGAATATGCAAATGGGGTTTTATCTACAAACCCAGCTATCATTCTTTTTGCTTGTATTATTTTATTCAGCAAAACCATCTTTAAGCCTCATATGTTCTATTTTTATACATCTATTTTGAACAAAATTTATATTATTTTGGAGTGCCTTTTCTTTTGCCTTATCGTTTATGATATCAAGTTGAAGCCAAAGTGTTTTCGCTCCTTTTTGTATCACCTCATCAACCAAAGTCTCAGCGAATTCAGCCTTTCTAAACATAACAACTATATCTATATTATCTTGTATTTTATTCAAACTTCTATAAACTTTTTCGCCTAAAATTTCATCCATTTTAGGGTAAATAGGATAAATTTTAAAGCCTTGTTTTTGAAGATAACTAGCTACCATATTACTATCTTTATTTTCATCTGGACTAAGTCCAACTATGGCTATGTTTTTAGCTTCGTTTATAAACTCAAACATTTTTTCTCTCCTTCAATAAAACACCACATTCAATATGATGAGTATTTGCAAACTGGTCAAAAATCGCAAATCTCTCAACTGTATGTGTTTTACATAATTCTTGCAAATTCAAAAACAATGTATCTGGATTACAGGATACATATATTATATTTTCATAATTTTTTATAAAATTTATAACACTCATTTCAAGTCCTGCACGGGGCGGGTCAACAAAAATATGTGTAAAATTATAATCAAACAAATCAACATCTTTTAGTCTAAAAAACTCCCGCTCTTTTGCAAAAGCTTGCATTAACTCATCAGCACTTAGCCTTACAAATTTTATATTATTCGCACCATTTAATTCGCAATTTTTAATAGCATTTGTAATAGAACTTTTATTTATCTCAGTTGCTAATACCTTATTAAAAGCAAAGCTTATAGGTATCGTAAAATTACCATGACCGCAATAAAGCTCAAGCAAATCATCGGCATTGTCAACACAAGACAAAGCCCATTGTATCATCTTTTGATTAACTTGTTTGTTTGGTTGAACAAATGCATTTTCACTAAAAGTAAATTTATACTCTTTATTATTTATAATAAGTTTTTCTACCAAACTAATATCTTGGTTTGATATCTTTTTGCCTTTTGAACGAGCTATCACAAACACATCAAGGCTTTTTTGCAAATCATCAATAACATTTTTAAAATCATCATCTAGCTTTTTATGGTATAGAAGTGTTAAAAGCAACTTAGAATTTACATCTAAAAACTCAACTCCAAAAAGTCGCTCTTTTAAATGAGTATTGTTTCTTAAAATATTAAGTAGTTTTGGCATAATATCAAAAATAGGCTTGCTTACCTTTGGACATTCATCTATAAAAATTTTAGATTTATTGGTAGAGTTCATAGTGTAATTTATATCATCTTGACTATGCCATATACCAAACTCTGACCTGATTCTATAATGTTTATCATTAGAACCAAAAAACTCAAAAACACCATCAAAAAACTGATTAAATTTTGAGCCTATTAGCTCTTTTTTAAACTCTATTTGCTCACTATATGGTATAAAAAGGCTACAACTTCCACACTCTTTTAAATACTTACAATCCAAACTATAATTCCACCTTTTTTCCAACGAATCTAACCAGAGACCAAGTCGCAATCAAACCAAGCACTAAAGAAACCCATACACTAATACCCAAAGCAACCGGTATATAACCAATAACAATTGCAATAATTCCGACACTTACAGCATAAACAATTTGAGTAGAAACATGATCTATGTGAGAACAACCAGCACCCATTGATGACAAAATAGTAGTATCTGATATAGGAGAGCAATGATCACCAAAGATAGCCCCGGTCAAAACAGCAGATATGCTTATTATTGTATAAGAATAAAGCTCTTGCCCTTCAAGCCCAGAAGAGATACCAACAGCATTTGCCAAAGGTATCGCAAGAGGCATCAAAATGCCCATTGTTCCATAACTTGTGCCTGTTGAAAAAGATATAAAAGAACCGAGTATAAAAATAGCTGTTGGAAGTATAAACTTAGGTGTTGTATCACTTAACAATTCAACCAAATATTTAGAAGTGCCAAGCTCTTTTATAGTTGAGCTTAAGCTCCAAGCTAAAAGCAAAATAACTATCGTTATAATCATAGTTTTCCAGCCCTTAACCCATGTCTCAATAGCCTCTTTAATGCCAAAAATTTTACGCCAAACACCCATAAAAATAGCAACTATACTTGCAAACAAAGCTGATTGAAAAAGTGCCACAGAAGCATCTGCTGCGCCAAATGTCTCTCTAAAAGTATTAAAAGAAAAAGGATTTTCTTGTGCTGATTTTAAAACTTCGCCCTCCAAAGCACCAAGACCACTAAAATAAAAACTCACAAAAGCACCAATAATAAGAACCATTATAGGCACGATAGCATTTGAGCTTTGAAGTTTAATTCCATCTTTTGCTTCTAGCGTTTTATCTTCAACATCATTTATATTTATTTTGCCGTAATGTATTTCGCCATTTCTCGCACGGCGTTCAGCTGTAAGCATAGGGCCATACTCTCTAGCCATAAAAGCTGTACAAATTATAAAAAACAACATAAAGATATTGTAAAATCTATAAGGTATGGTTTCTATAAAAACGCCATAAGAATTAATCTCTTTTACGCCTATAAGATTATAACCATCTTTAATCAAAGAAATTTCAAGCCCAACCCAAGTTGATATAATGGCTATACCGGCTATCGGTGCAGCAGTTGCATCTATAATAAAAGCTAATTTTTCTCTACTAACTTTAAATTTATCAGTTATAGGTCTCATAATAGGGCCAACTATCAAGGCATTTGCATAATCATCAAAAAATATTAAAATTCCCATAAACCAAGTTGAGATTTGAGCAGAAATTCCTGTTTTTGCCTTTTTGCTAAGCCAAAGCGCAAGAGCCTTTGTTCCACCCATTTTTGTAACAAGCGCAACAACTCCACCTATACACAAAACTTGTAGCATTATACCAGCATTCCAGCTATCGGCCATAGAAGCAACTATACGAGCTACAATATCGGAAAAGCCCTTTATTAATGCAAGAAAAATATTTTCATTTATTATGTTTATAAGAAATGTTCCACTAAATACACCTATAAAAAGTGACAAAATAACATCTTTTGTTATAAAAGCTAAAACTATAGCTATTAAAGGTGGCAAAAGTGTCCAAATACCAAAAATTTCTGCATTTTTATCTGGGTCCGCGAATGCAAAAACAGAAAAAGCCAGCAAAGGCAACAAAAACTTAAATCTCATCTAAACCCCTTATATAAATATCAATCTCTCTCAAAATAAAATCCAGCCCAAGTCTGAGTTGTAGCCATAACCTCCAAAGTGTTTATATTGACACTTGCTGGCATATTGATACAATTTGAAACTATCAGCGATATATCATCGGCTGTTATAAATTTCGTATTTTCATAAACAGCATCAGCCTTTGCTTTATCTCCTCTAAATCTAACTTCGCTAAACTCGGTCTTACACAACCCTGGAGCTATCTCAGTAACCCTTATATTAAGACCTTTTAAATCATTTCTAAGGTTAAAACTAAATTGCTTTACAAAAGATTTTGTAGCACCATAAACATTGCCGCCAGCATAAGGCCAAGTCCCAGCAACAGAACCAAGATTAAAGATATAACCGCTTTTTCTATTTTTCATTATAGGCAAAACAGCCTTTGTTGCATAGATAAGACCTTTGATATTTGTATCAATCATAACCTCAAAATCATCGATACTAGCATCAATTACAGCCTCTTGTCCAAGTGCTAAACCAGCATTATTTACTAAAATTTCTATATCCTTAAACTCATCTGGTAAATTTTTTATAGCATCAAAAACAGAGTCTTTATCTCTTATATCACAAGGCACGATATGAACATTATTAAGTTCACTTGCAAGTTTCTCAAGGCGTTCTTTACGTCTTCCAAGCGCTATTATCTTATATCCTTCTTTATTTAATCTTCTAGCTATAGCTTCTCCAAAACCTGAAGTAGCACCAGTAATAAAAGCTGTATTTTTCATATTTACACCACACCCCTTGAATTTATCAATAACCTTCTGACATAACACCTAATGATTTTAAAAACTCAATATTTTCTACATTGGAAGTCATTTTAGCATAATCCATAGCATTAAAACCAAGCTCATCTATATCATTTATAATAGCACCATTATCTACCAAAATACGCAATATTTCAGGATTTGAATTTGCTGAAGCGTGCATAAAAAGAGTTCTTTTTGTATGCTCTAACGCACACATATTTATATAAAACGGTAAAGAGCTACCAAGCCCTAGCGTAGCTGTTTTGGTGTTTTGGTCTATATAGGTATCATTTACATCTGCACCATTTTTTATAAGCAATTTTACCAAAGATGGATTTTTTAGTTCAACCGCATAGAAAATAGGACTTTTGCCAAAAGAATTTTTATGATTTACATCTACACCATTATTTATTAAAAACTCAACATTATGCAAATTATTTAATGCGAAAAATATAGCGCTCTCATCGCCTGATTCTAAATTCACCCCACGTTTAATGATTTCATTTAAAACTTCAGTCCCTTTATTATATAAAAGTGCTGTATTTAAAATTTGATTTAGTTCAAAAACCTCCCAATTTTTAGAATACAAAATAGACATAATTTGCGAAATATCAACTCGTTCACTTAAAAGCTTTTGTTCTTTTGAAATATCTATATTAACATCTGATAAATTAATGTAACTGCCAACAGAATAATTTAAAAACTCACTTAAAACAGCGGTTGCAAAATATGCAGCTTCCATTGTTTCAAAACCCTTGTCTTCATAAAATTTCACAAGTGGAGTTTGAGCTTGATTAAAAATATTCCAAAATTCTTTAAATTTATAAAAATTATAAAATGCTTGATGAGCCCAATACCTAAAATAACCCCTTTGTTTTTCTCTTATAATATCTGCACTTTCTATATTTGGCAATGTTTTTGCATAAGCATATGGAGAAAAAGAGGCTTTTAGGATAGTAAATTTAAATTTATTAAGTTTTTCAAAATATTCATTTGAACCAACACAATTAATGTTATCGCCTCTTATTTGCTTACTTACTTTTAAGAGATTTTGAATATCTTTTAAATTAAAAATTGAACCATCACATTCAAATAAAGAATCGTTAAAATTTGAAAAAGTACTTGGATTGGTTTTAAAAAAACTGTTTGAATTATTTTTTAAATCAGCACAAGTTGTATCAGCAAAAAGCCAAACTCGAACAATCAAAAACATAGTAAAAAGTAACTTTTTCAAAATAATCTCCTTATGCGAAGTATCTATTTTAACAAATTTAAACGATGAAATCGCTTAGCTGGTCAAAATTTAGATACCTATAAACATCTTTTTCTTTGCCATTTATTTTTTTATTTACGATTTGAAAATACTCATCTTTATTTGGAATTTTTCCCAAAATAGCACAAACGGCAGCTAATTCAGCACTTCCAAGATAAACTTTTGCTCCCATACCCATTCTATTATCAAAATTTCTAGTAGATGTTGAAAAGACAACAGCGCCATCGGCAACTCTTGCTTGATTTCCCATACAAAGCGAACAACCAGGAACTTCTATCCTAGCACCACTTGCACCAAATATAGAGTAATACCCCTCCTCTGTGAGTTTATCCTTATCCATCTTAGTAGGTGGAACAACCCAAAGCCTTGTAGGAATTTGACCCATATCTTTTAAAATTTCACCAAGAGCTCTATAATGACCTATATTTGTCATACAACTTCCAACAAAAACCTCATCTATATTTTTTGGTCTTTTTTCATCGGCCAAAACTTCGCTCAAAGTAGCAACATCATCAGGGTCGTTTGGACAAGCAACAATAGGCTCTTTTAATTCATCTAAATTTATATCAATCACGCATTCATATTTTGCGTCATCATCGGCTTTTAAAAGCTCAGGATTATCAAGCCACTCTTTCATTTTTTGCTTGCGACGCATTAAAGTATCTTTATCTTGATAACCTGATTTTATCATAGATTCAATAAGCGCTATATTTGATGATATATATTCCATCACTGGCTCTTTATCAAGTGCTACAACACAAGCCGCCGCACTTCTTTCAGCAGAAGCATCGCTAAGCTCAAATGCTTGTTCTACCTTTAATTTATTAAGTCCCTCTATCTCTATAATCTTACCCGCAAAGATATTTTTTTTATTTTTTTTCTCAACCGTAAGCAACCCTTGTTTTATAGCATAATAAGGTATTGCATTTACCAAATCCCTTAAAGTTATACCATCTTGAAGAGTTCCAGAAAAACGAACCAAAACACTTTTTGGCATATTAAGTGGCATTATTCCCAAAACAGAAGCAAAAGCAACAAGACCGCTACCAGCAGGAAAACTTATACCTATCGGAAAACGAGTATGACTATCGCCACCTGTTCCAACGGTATCAGGAAGAACCATTCTGTTTAACCAAGAGTGTATAACACCATCACCTGGCTTTAAGCTAACACCACCTCTTGAACTTATAAAAGATGGTAGAGTTTTATGCAAGATAGCATCGCTAGGTTTTGGATATGCAGCTGTGTGACAAAAACTTTGCAAAACAAAATCAGCCCCAAAGCTCAAGCTAGCAAGCTCTTTTATCTCATCTCTTGTCATAGGACCGGTAGTATCCTGAGAACCCACAGTCAAGACAGTTGGCTCACAATACTCCCCAGCTCTAACACCTCTAACACCACAAGCTTTACCAACCATCTTTTGTGCCAATGTATAGCCGGTATCATCTTGTTTGTCGTTTTTTATTTTGATAAAAATATCGCTTTCTTCTTCTATGCCAAGCACTTTTCTTGATTTTTCAAAGAGACTTTTTCCTATCATAAGAGTAGTTCGTCCACCTGCCCTAAACTCATCAATAATACTTACAGGATCAAGCGAAAACTCACTAACAACACTATCATTTTTTAAAATTTTACCTTCATAAGGAAGTATTTCTATCACATCGCCAGTATTTAATTTATCAACATTTGCAACAATAGGCAAAGCACCGCTATCTTCTGCTGTGTTAAAAAATATAGGCGCAATGCTAGACCCTATAACAATACCGCCTGTTTTTTTATTTGGAATGCCATTTATATTTTTACCAAAATGCCATTGAATAGAGTTAATACCGCTTTTTCTACTACTTCCGGTTCCAACAACATCTCCAACATAAACTATAGGTAAATTTAGCTCTTTAAGCTTGGATATTTGTTCTAAAAAATCAGGAACCTTTTTAACAAGCATAGCATTTGCATGCAATGGTATGTCAGAACGAGTAAATGCTTCACTTGCTGGGCTTAAATCATCTGTATTTGTCTCGCCATCAACCTTAAAAACAACAGCTTTTATACTATCTTGCAATTTTTCTTTTGACAAAAACCACTCGGCATTTGCCCAAGATTTTAAAACTTCAAGGGCGTATTTATTTGTCTTACTCAAACTTACTATCTCATCAAAATATCCGTGGACAAAAATAGTATGCTTTAGCTCATCACAAGCCAATTTTGCAAGCTTTTCATCGTTATTTAAAAGAGTTGCTATAAGCACAACAACATTGTATCCCCCAAGCATAGCACCTAGCATTTTAACAGCTTTTTCTTTATCTATACAGGCTATTTTTAGGTCGTGATTTAAAATTTCATTTAAAAACTCGGCTTTTATCTTTGATGTGATATCAACACCTGGCAAAACTCTATTTTCGAGCAAAAATAATAAATCTTGAGATTTTTCGTGATTTTGTTTTAGCAAAGATATAACATCATTTATCTGTTTTTCATCAAGCGGCAAAGGGTCTATACCTAACAACTCGCGTTCGTGTTTGTGCTTATTATAATCATAAAAAAAACTCATTTTAAGCCTCTTTTTATTTAAATTTATTATTATTTAACCATAATATCAAATTTATAATAAATTTAAGGGAAAAATGGACGAAATTTATATCAAAACTCCTATTGGTATTTTAAAAATTATAGCCGACAAACAAGCTGTGCATGAGATAAATTTTGTAAAACATTACAAGGATACACAAAGCAAAAATGATGTTTTAAACCTTTGTGCTAATGAAATTTATAGATATTTTAAAGGGGATTTAAAAGCTTTTACAACACCTATATTTTTAAAAGGTACTGATTTTAAGATACAAGTATACAATGAAATAGAAAAAATACCATACGGCATGACCGCAACTTACAAGCAAATAGCAGAAAATATAGGGCATAAGAACGCATTTCGTGCTGTTGGAAATGCAAATGCAACAAATAAAATACCAATAATAATACCCTGCCACAGAGTTGTTAGTACAAATGGACTTGGTGGATATTCTGGTGGAGATGGAGTAAAAACAAAAGAATTTTTACTCAATTTTGAACAAAAATATAGATAAAATTCAATCAAAAAATAAGCCTTTAAAACAAAAAAATGCAAATTTGTTTTAAAGGCTAAGTTTGATCGCACTTTAAAAGCACGACCAAGAACTCTACTTGCTTAGAACTTTTTTAATAAATTCAGACATATCAGAAACGATCTCTTCTATCGTTCTTTCGCCATTTATAACATGTAATAAATTTTTATTCTTATAAAAATCTCTTATTGCAGTAATTGGCTCTAGATATACCTTCATTCTATTGTTAAACACTTCATTGTTATCATCAGCTCCCCTAGCACGGCCAAGAACACGCTCTCTAGCCACATCTTCACTTACATCTACTTCTATAACGCTTTTTAAAACTATCTCGTTTTGAGCAGCTAAAACCTTATCAAGCTCATTCATTTGCTCTACACTTCTTGGGTAGCCATCAATGATTATATTTTTCTTATCAGAACCTTTTATAGCTGATATGATAGCATTTACAACAACATCTAATGGAACTAAATTTCCTTTTGATATAAAGCCATCTATTGTCTTACCAAGCTCACTACCACTTGCAACTTCTGCACGAAGCAGATCACCTGTTGAAAAATGCGCAAAAGATTCATCATTTTTTGCAATCAAATCAGCGTCAGTTGTCTTACCACTACCAGGTGCACCAATAATTAAAAATAAACTTTTCATAACTTCTTCCTTAAATATTATTTTTCTTTTTCTCTTAAACGAAGTCCAAGCTCTCTCATTTGTTCGTTACTAGGTGCGCTAGGTGCTTTTGTTAAAGGACATTGGGCACGTTGTGTTTTTGGGAAAGCTATGACATCACGAATACTTGTTGATTTTGTAGCAAGCATTATAAGTCTATCAAAACCTATAGCTATACCACCGTGTGGTGGCGCTCCAAAACTAAGTGCATCTAGTAAAAATCCAAATTTTTCTCTTTGCTCTTCTTCTTCAATTCCAAGCAGTTTAAATACTTTTTGTTGAACATCATTTTTATGTATTCTCACACTACCACCACCAAGCTCAAAGCCATTTAAAACAACATCGTGGGCTACAGAAAGTATATCTTCAAGATCTTCTTCGTCTATATTTTTTGGCATTGTGAATGGATGATGCATTGCTGAATACGAGCCATCATCATTTTGTTCAAACATAGGAAAATCAAGAACCCATAAAAACTCCATCTTATCTTGATCTATGATACCCATTTGCTCTGCCAAGAAAATTCTAAATCTACCCATATAATCAAGCACAGTTTTCTTACGTCCAGCACCAAAAAATACAACATCACCGACTTTTAAATCACATCTTGAAATAATTTCATTTAGATCTTCATCACTAAAGAATTTACAAAGTGGTCCTTTAAGTCCTTCTTCTTTCATTTGGAAATATCCAAGGCCTTGTGCTCCAAATTTTCTAACAAACTCTTCAAATCTATTCATCTCTCTTTTGCTGAAAATATTATCACCATTTGGAACTTTAAGTGCTTTTATGCGATTTTTCTTAGGATTTTTTGCGATTTGGCTAAAAATTTCATTTGTAGATCTTTCAAATATATCAATAACATCAACCATAGCCAAATCATAACGCAAATCAGGCTTGTCTGAGCCATATTTTTCAGTAGCTTCTTTGTAACTCATACGGCGGAAAGGCGTTTTAACATCATATCCACAAGCTTGGAAAATATCTTTTAACATCTCTTCTGCCATTTTTATAATATCTTCTTGTTCGCAAAAGCTCATTTCAATATCTATTTGAGTAAACTCAGGCTGTCTATCAGCTCTTAAATCCTCATCCCTAAAACACTTTGCTATCTGAAAATATTTATCAAAACCAGAACACATCAAAAGCTGTTTGAAAAGCTGAGGGCTTTGAGGAAGTGCATAAAATTGACCTGGATAAACACGACTAGGAACCAAATAATCCCTTGCACCTTCAGGTGTAGCACGAGTTAAAATCGGAGTTTCAAACTCAATAAAGCCCATTTTATCCAAAGAGTTTCTAGCAGCAATAGCAGCTTTTGAACGAAGCTTAAATATATTTTGCAAACGTTCATTTCTAAGGTCTAAAAATCTATATTTTAACCTTATATCCTCATTTACATTCTCATCGCCTATCATAAAAGGTAGTGCTTCACTTGGATTTTCTATCTCAAGCTCACTAACCACAACCTCTATTTCACCGGTTTTTAATTTAGGATTTACAAGTCCTTCGCCTCTTGCTCTTATCTTACCCTTTATCTTTAAAACATACTCATCACGAATCTTTGAAGCTATATCGTGAGATTCTTTACTATCTGCTGGATCGCAAACAAGTTGTATCAAACCTGTTCTGTCACGAAGATCTAAAAATATAACACCGCCATGATCTCTATAGGTATTAACCCAACCACAAAGAGTAACCTCTTTTCCAATATCATCTTTGTTAAGTTCGGCGCAATAATGACTTCTCATAAATTTTATAGTTGTCTTATGTTTGGAAATTTCAAACAGCAACTCTCCTTTCATTATTTTAAATATATCATTTTATTTAAATTTACTTTAAAAATCAAGTAAGAATTAAACTTAAGATGATAAAAACTTATTAGAAATTTATATTTTTTTTTGTAAAATCTTAACTTTAAATTTATATAAATATTTGGCTTAAAAATGACTTTTTTTTCAATTGAATTTGCATTAATTTTTATAATGTTTTTTGTAACTTATTGGATATTTTACAAAAACTATAAAATACAAAACTATATTATACTGTTTTTTAATTATATGCTAATTTTTTCATTTAGCCCATACTTTACTCTTATAGTGCTTTTGCATACTTGTTTTATATCCTATTTTGGGCTTTTTATAGCCTACCGAGAAAATAAAAATGCGCTTTTTTCAGGACTATTCGTTACTATACTATTTTTATGCTTTTTTAAATACTATGACTTTATTCACTCTGATTTTAAAACCCTATTGTTTTTATTAAAATTTGATTTTTTAGCAAAAAACCTAGATATCGCATTACCAATAGGTATATCATTTTATACATTTTCATCTATAACATATCTGGTTGGAATATACAAAAAAGAACAAGAAGTTGCTGAGTTTATACCACTTGCATGCTACTTATCATTTTTTGCAACACTATTAGCTGGTCCTATTGCAAAAAGTAATTTTATGATACCTCAATTTTGTAAAGCAAGAAAATTTGAGAATATAGACCTTATTATAACACTAGTTATATTAGGTATAACCAAAAAAGCTCTTATTGCAAACTACCTAAATATACAAGTAAGTGCTGTTTTTTCAGACCCGCATAGCTTTAATGCATTAGAAATTATAACAGCTGTATATTTATATGGAGCATGGTTATATTGTGATTTTAGCGGATATGTAGATATAGTAACAGCTATGGCTTTATCAATAGGTTTTTATCTTCCTATAAATTTCAATATGCCACATATTGCTGTAAATTTAAAAGATTTTTGGAAAAGGTGGCATATAAGCCTTTCAAATTTCATTAAAGAAAATATCTATATACCACTAGGTGGTAACAAAAATGGATTTTTGGAAACACAGATAAATCTAATAATAGCATTTGCTTTATCTGGAATTTGGCACGGGGTTGGAATAAATTTCTTGATATGGGGACTACTTCACGGATTTGGAATTATGTTTTTAAACATTTTGCAAAAAGCAAAAATAAACATATCAGAAAAACTACCCTTATTTTCAATGTGTATAACATATACATTTGTTAGTATAACTTGGATATTTTTTGACAGAAATGATTTTGATGAAGCATTTAATATCTTAAATTTGATGTTTAACAATGAAAACAAAATCATGCTAAATGATGTAATTTTGTTTGTAGCTTTATGTATATTGTTTTTAATCTATCCTTTTTTGAAGAATTTAAAAGATGTTATAAGTGGATTTTTAAGGGCGACTCCAACTATACTCAAACCATTTGTTTTAGCTATATTTTTTGTATTTATATTTGCTATAATGCCAGATGGTATACCTGATTTTATTTATTCGAGCTTTTAATGTTTAAGTTTTTATTTGTTTATATATTTTCTGTTTTGCTAATATGTTTTTTTATGCAAGACCCGCTTAGCATGTATTTAGAACAAAAATATAATAGCGACTTTGGGATAAAAAAACTAAAAGAGATAAAAATTGCAAACAAAGGCATAGAATTTTATGACTTTTTGAAATTTAAATTTGCAGGACAAGAAAAATATAAACCACAAGAAGAGTATATTCCTGAGCCAATTAAAATAACAAATATTATAAAACAAGAAATCACAAAAAATCAAAAACAAAAAAGCGACCAAAACAAAACTAAAATCGTAGTAAAAAAAGCAAAACAGATAAGATTAAAAGCTGGAGATGAAATTTTATTTATAGGTGATTCTATAATGCAAAATATTGCAATTGGTTCTAGAAAATTATTTGCAAAAAATGGAATAAAAATAATAGATATAAGCAAACACAGCACTGGCCTAGTGAATAAAAAATATTACAACTGGGAAGAAAAAACATCCATAGCTCTTGAAAATAACAATAAAATTAAGTTATTAATCGCATTATTTGGAGCAAATGACTCATGGGGACGAAGCATTCGTGGAAGATATAGAGAATTTAACACAAAAGAATGGAATGATTTTTATAAAAATAGAATATCAGAAATTTATCAAATAGCCAAAAAACATAATGTTGAGGTTTTATGGCTCGGTGTTCCTTGCATGAAAAAAGATGATTTTAATGAAAAAATGAACTCATTAAATGTTTTATTTTCAAATTTAAGCAAAAATTATAATGAAACCTACCTTGATGTAAAAAACATAATTTGTACCAATGAAATTTATACCACACATTTAAAAAATGATAACAATGAAACAGTAAAAATAAGAGCAAATGATGGTATTCATATAAGCATAGCAGGTGGAAGAATAATAGCTAAAACGATTTTCAGTAAGATCAAGATAGATGAAAATAGCTCTAAACAATAAATTTATATCGCTAATATTTTTACTATTTTTATATGGCTGCAGCACACCAAACACCCCTATAAAGCAACAAGATATACTTATAGATTTTGGTGATAAAAACATAAATAATATATCTAAAAAATATAAAAGCATGAATCAAAATACAAAATTTGCAATAAAATTTTTTGGCGATTCACATATAGCAACCGATGATTTAGCTAGTGCTTTTAGAAATACATTATTTAAAGAAAATAGTGTTGGATTTGGCTTACCGGCGCTACCAAAATATCATTTAAACAAACTACTAAAATACAAAATAAACAACTTTGAGATGATAAACTCGCAATTTGATGCATTTAATGATTATCCGCTTTGTGGAGTCGTTGCAAAATCAAGCACCAATCAAGCAAATATAAAGCTCATGCTAGATGAAAAATTAAATAACAAAATGATATTTGAAATTTTATACAAAAGTAAACAAAAAGGCGATGTGATAGAGATAAAAGACACAAAAAATACAAGCTTTAAGATACAAAATAGCGGAAACAATCGCTGGCAATCTAAAAAGTTCGAACTTATCTTTCCAATACAAATCACAGCATTAAAAAAAGATGTATTGATAGGTAGTTACAAAATTTATCAAAAAAATGGGGCAAAATTTGCAGATATTTGCGGTCTAAATGGAGCCCATATGAATTTATATCAAAAATGGAATAATGGGGCGTTTTTTAGAGATTTAAACTCTATTAGATACGATATTATCGTAGTTGCATATGGGACAAATGATTCATTTAACAATAATTTAAATGAAAATATTTTCTATAAAAATACAAAACAGCTTATAAACCTAATCAAAAAATCACAACCAAACACAACAATACTTATGTTGTCTCCGCCAACAGCACTAAAGCCAAAATTTAAAACTGTTCAAAAAATCATAAAAAAAGTAGCAAAAGAAGAGAAATTTCTTTTTTACGATATTGATTTATTTATGAAATTAACCGGTTCAAAAAGAAAATGGATAAAGCAAGGATTATCCAAAAAAGATGTTCATCTAACACAAAAAGGATATATAAAAGTAGGAAAAGAGATAGCAAGAGAGCTTAAAAAAATAATGACCAGATAACTAAAAGTCTTACTATAACAAATTTAATTCTTTAATAAATTTTTTAAATTCATCTCCACGATGTGCATAGCTTTTAAACTGATCTAAACTAGCCGCCGCTGGAGACAATAAAGCTATCTCATCATCTTTTAGATTTTCATTTATCTCTTTTACAGCGTTTTGCAAAAAGTTACATTTTTTGCACTCAAGCCCAAACTGCGAAGATAACTCTATAAGTTTATTAGTATTTGAACCAATAGCATAAATAACAACATCCATACCTTTTAGAAACTTAAATACAGGATTCATATCCACACCCTTATCATCACCACCAAGTATAAGATGAATTTTATGCTCTTTATATCTCTTAACGGCTTGGATACAAGCATCTATATTTGTAGCCTTTGTGTCGTTTACCCAAATTCTACCTTTATTATCAACAATCTCTTCTAGCTTATTTGGCTCTATAACAAACCTATTTAAAAGCTCTACATCTGAAAAATCAATCAATATTTTTTGCACACAAAGTGCAAGCAAAGCATCAAGTAAAAAAGGTGGCTTAAAGCTTATATCTTCTAATTTTACTCTACAAAAATCAGCCAAATCAGTCTCATTTTCATAGTAAATCTTATGAGCTAAGGTCTTTGTATTTGCATATTTTTTAGGGAGTATAGCAACTGAATTTTCACTCATCATACTAAGTGGTTTTAGCTTTGCATTTTCATATTCTTTTAAACTTCCATGCCAAGATAGATGATCAGGAGTGATTGGCAAAAGGATATAAATATCTGGTCTAGCTTTATTTGTATAGTGTATAGTAAAAGAGCTTGTTTCAAGTATCCAAATTTTTGCATTTTTATCCAAATCTCCCAAAGCAACACCAACATTTCCACCCATAACAGAACCAAAGCTTTGAAGTAAATGTTGTGTCATTTTTGTGGTTGTAGTCTTTCCATTAGTCCCACTAATCCAAACATTAAAAGGCATATCATTATAAAAATAGTCATATTCACTTATTAAATTTTTTGCTTTTTTTATGAGATGATTGTTTGGAGATATGCCGGGTGTTGTTATTTCAAAAGAGCTTTTTATCTCATCAAACATACTTGAAGGAAATAGTGAATTACCAAACTCATCCTTTGAAACACTAGTAAATTTATCATCATAGATATCCCATCCACCACTCTTAGCAATCGCTTTTGTTGTGTTCGCGTAACCAAAAATACTTTTTTTCATTATCTTAACTTTAAGGCTAATAAGGCTATTAAATTTGACAAAAGAGCTATAATCCAAAAACGAATTATTATCTTATTTTCAGCCCAACCCTTCATCTCAAAATGATGATGAATAGGCGCCATTAAAAATATTCTCTTTTTATTGCGGTATTTATAGCTTGTAGTTTGTAAAATTACACTCATTGTCTCCACAACAAAAACAAATCCAATAAGTATAAGCAATGCCTCATTTTTACTCATAACGCCCATCATACCTATAAATCCACCTATACTAAGGCTACCGCTATCGCCCATAAATACCTGAGCTGGATAGCAGTTATACCACAAAAATCCCATCAATGCACCTATTAAAGCAGAAGCTACTATTATAACCTCTCCCAAATTAGCAATTTTTGGCAAAAATAGATATGAACTAAAAACCGAATGCCCACTAAGATATGCAAATATACTAAGAGTTATCAAAGAAAATATACTAGGAACAGTTGCTAAGCCATCAAGTCCATCTGTGAGATTTACAGAATTTGAAGTTGCAACAAGCACCAAAACCCAAAACAATATAATAAAAATACCCATATTAAAAATAGAAAATTTATAAAATGGAAGATAAAAATCTCCTCCAATATCTGTAAAATAATATAAACAAGCACATAAAATCAAAGATAGTGATAAAAGCAAAACCATCTTTGTTTTTGGAGTGATGCCAGCATGATTTTTTTTGCCCACTATCTTGGAAAAATCATCAAAAAAACCTATCGCACAAAAACCTACTAAACTCACCAATGAGATAATAACAAAAGCATTGTTTAGTCTAGCACAAAGTAAGGTTGCAACAACCGCTGTAAATACAAAAACCACGCCACCCATTGTAGGTATATTGCTCTTTTGCTGATGTGTTTGTGGGGCCAATTCATAGATGGGTTGATTTGCATTTTTAGCAATAGCCCAAGCTATAAATTTTGGCATAATAATAATAGTTAGCAAAAAAGATATAAAAAAAGCAATGCCTGAACGAACAGTCAAATATTGAAAGAAATTTAAATTTATACATTCATATAGATAGTAAAACAAATTATAGCCTTTATTTTAAAAAAGGGTAATTTTAGTATAATGCCACTAAAATAAATATAAATTTAAAAGCTTTTAGGAGCCTATAATGGGACAAAAAACCATACTTGTTATAACTGATGGCATAGGTTTTAACTCTAATAACAATTTTAATGCATTTAGTGCCGCAAAAAAACCAACATTTGATTGGCTATTTAAAAATACCGCAAATACTTTGATAAAAACATCAGGACTTGCTGTAGGACTTCCAGAAGGTCAAATGGGAAACTCAGAAGTCGGACATATGAGTATAGGAAGTGGTAGGATAATATATCAAAATCTAGTAAAAATAGACCTAGCAATAAAAAATAGAGAATTCGAACAAAATACCGATCTTAATGATATGTTTAAAAAATGTAAAAACATACATATAATAGGATTATATTCAGATGGTGGGGTTCATTCACACCTAAATCATTTTAATAGCATATATGAATTAGCAAAACAAAATGGATGTAATGCATTTGCACACATAATTACAGATGGTAGAGATGTATCTCCAAAAAGTGCTTTTGATTTTGTAAAAAATGTTGAAAATAAAATAAATATAGCAAGCATAAGTGGTAGATTTTATGCTATGGATAGGGATAATAGATTTGAAAGAGTAAAATCAGCATACGATGCATATTTTGCAAAACTAAAACCGCTTAAAATAACTCCAAGCGAATATATAAATCAAAGATACAATGAAAATGAGTTTGATGAGTTTATAACACCGGCTACATTTAATGAATTTGATGGCATCAAGCAAGAAGATGGTGTGATTTTTATAAATTTTAGAAATGATAGAATGAAAGAACTTGTTGCTACTTTTGGTTGCGAAGAATTTAAAGAGTTTTCAAGAGATTTTGTGATCAAAAACATCATAACAATGACAGAATATGATTCAAAGTTTAGCTTTCCGACACTAATAAAAAAAGAAATTTTAAAAAATACACTATCTGAAGTTATAGCAAATGCTGGATTAAGACAATTTCACACAGCAGAAACAGAAAAATATGCACACGTAACATTCTTTTTTAATGGTGGTGTGGAAGATATGGTTAAAAATGAAACTAGAGTCTTAGTCCCTAGTCCAAAAGTAAAAACATACGATGAAAAACCTGAAATGAGTGCATATGAAGTATGCGATGCAGTTTTAAATGCTATGGATAATGAGTTTGATTTTATAGTTGTAAATTTTGCAAATGGCGATATGGTAGGACATACAGGAAACTATGAAGCAGCTGTTAAGTCAGTAGAAGCCATAGATGAATGTCTTGGAAAGATTATAGAAAAAGCAAAACAAAAAGACTACGCATATATACAAACAAGCGATCACGGAAACTGTGAAGAGATGTGTGATAAAAATGGAGAGATGCTTACAAATCACACTACATTTGATGTGTTTTGTTTTATTATGGCAAAAGATGTTAAAATATTAAAACAAAATCTTGGATTAAGCAATATAGCCCCTAGTGTCTTAAAGCTGATAGGGTTAGAAATACCAGATGAAATGAATGAAGCGTTATTTTAATTTTTAAAAGGAGAAATATGAAATTTAGTGGAAAAAATGTTCTTATAACAGGTGCTAGTCGTGGCATAGGTGCTGATATAGCAAGAGTTTTAGCAAAAATGGGCTTAAAGGTTTGGATAAACTATCGTTCAAAACCAGAACTTGCCGATGAGCTAATGAATGAGATAAACAAAGATGGCGGACAAGCAGCGGTTATTAAATTTGATGTTACAGATGAAGATGAGTTTATAAAAGGTATAAATTTAATCGTTGATAGCGATGGCGAGCTAAGCTATTTGGTTAACAATGCTGGTATCACAAATGACAAACTTGCCCTTAGAATGAAAACAGAAGAGTTTACAAACATAATAGATGCAAACTTAACATCAGCATTTATAGGTTCAAGAGAAGCTTTAAAAGTAATGAGCAAAAAAAGATTTGGTTCAGTGGTAAATATAGCTTCAATAGTTGGAGAAACTGGTAATGCTGGACAAGTTAATTATTCAGCTAGCAAGGGCGGAATGATAGCTATGACAAAAAGTTTTGCAAAAGAAGGTGCTAGCAGAAATGTTAGATTTAACTGCATAACTCCTGGATTTATACAAACTGAAATGACGGCTGTTTTAAGTGAAGAAATCAAAAAAGCATATGTTGATAGCATACCGCTTAAAAGACTTGGAAATCCGGAAGAGGTTGCTAATGCAGTAGCATTTTTACTAAGTGATTATTCAAGCTATACAACCGGTGAAGTATTAAAAGTAAATGGTGGCTTATACGTATAAGTCTAAAAATATAATATTTATTTTTTGTTGTTAATCCGCAATTTAAAATAAACAAAAGCTTATATATTATAAAATAATACCCATTTTTATATAAGGAGAAAAAACAAATGGCAATTTTTGAAGATGTTAGAGATGTTGTAGTGGAGCAACTGAGCGTTGAGCCTGATGCTGTTAAATTGGAATCTAAAATAATAGAAGACCTTGGTGCAGACTCTCTTGATGTAGTTGAATTAGTAATGGCTCTTGAAGAGAAATTTGAAGTTGAAATACCTGATAGTGAAGCTGAAAAGCTTATAAGTATTTCTGATGTTGTTACTTACATTGAAAAACTAGGAAAGTAATAAAATCAAAAAATTAAAGGAGAAGTATTGAAGCGAGTTGTAGTAACAGGTATTGGAATGATAACTTCACTAGGTCTTGATAAAGAAAGCTCTTTTAAGGCTATTTGTGATGGAAAAACTGGTGTAAAAAAGATAACATCGTTTGATGCTAGTGACTTTCCTGTCCAAATAGCAGCTGAAATAACAGACTTTGAGCCAACAAGTGTGATTGACGCAAAGGAAGTAAAAAAAATGGATCGCTTCATACAACTTGGGATAAAAGCGTCAAAAGAAGCAATGCAAGATGCAAATTTTGATGAAGGATTTGACACTACTAGATTTGGTGTTAGTTCAGCATCTGGAATAGGCGGATTGCCAAATATTCAAAAAAACTCAGTAACCCTTGAAGAAAAGGGTTCAAGAAAAATTTCACCATTTTTTATCCCATCATCTCTTGTTAACATGCTAGGTGGTATAGTTTCTATCAATCATGGTCTTAAAGGACCAAATCTATCTAGTGTTACAGCTTGTGCAGCAGGCACACATGCTATAACACATGCTGCTAAGTGCATAATGCTTGGACAAGCGAAGCAAATGTTGGCAATTGGCTCTGAGGCAACCATATGCGGTGCTGGAGTTGGCGGATTTGCAGCTATGAAAGCGCTATCAACAAGAAATGATGAACCAGAACTTGCATCAAGACCATTTGATGCAGACAGAGATGGATTTATAATAGGAGAAGGTGCTGGTGCTTTAGTTTTAGAAGAGCTTGAAAGCGCTAAGGCAAGAGGTGCAAAAATATATGCTGAAATAGTTGGTTTTGGAGAAAGCGGTGATGCGCATCACATAACAGCTCCATCTCTTGAAGGTCCTGTAAATGCCATGAGACAAGCTATACAAATGGCCGGAGAAGAGATAAAGATTGATTATGTGAATGCTCATGGAACATCAACACCAGTTAATGACAAAAACGAAACAGCTGCATTAAAAGAGGTGTTTAAAGATAAATGTCCTCCTGTAACATCAACTAAAGGACAAACTGGACATTGTTTAGGTGGAGCAGGTGCTATAGAAGCTGTTATATCAATCATGGCAATAAGAGATAGTATTATACCTCCAACTATAAACCAAACAACAAAAGATCCTGATTGTGATCTTGATTATGTTCCAAATGTAGCTAGAAAAGCCGACTTAAAAGTTGTTATGAGCAACTCTTTCGGTTTTGGTGGCACAAATGGTTCTATTATATTTAAAAAACTAGATTAAAAAAGGATTTAGCAATGTCAAGCTATTTAGATTTTGAAAAAAATATCAAACAAATAGATGATGATATCGCTACAGCCAAAATACGCGGCGATGAACATGCCGTTGAAATTTTAAATAAAAACTTAGAAAAAGAAGTTGCAAAAGTTTATAAGAATTTAAATGAATATCAACGTTTGCAACTTGCAAGACATCCAGACAGACCATACGCTATAGACTATGTGAGATTATTGCTATCTGATTATTATGAAATTCATGGAGATAGAGCATTTCGTGATGATCCCGCAATAGTTTGTTTTATAGGATATTTAAGTGGTAAAAAAGTCGTTGTGATAGGCGAACAAAAAGGCAGAGGCACAAAGAATAAATTAAAAAGAAACTTTGGTATGCCAAATCCTGAAGGTTATAGAAAAGCTTTAAGAGTTGCTAAAATGGCAGAAAAGTTTAATCTACCTATACTGTTCCTAATAGACACACCAGGTGCCTATCCTGGAATAGGAGCAGAAGAACGCGGTCAAAGCGAAGCAATAGCTAAGAACCTTTTTGAGTTTGCAAATTTAAAAACCATAACCATAGCTGTAGTTATAGGAGAAGGCGGAAGCGGTGGAGCTTTAGCTATAGGAGTTGCTGATAAACTTGCAATGATGAAAAACTCTATATTTTCGGTAATATCTCCAGAGGGATGTGCTGCTATCTTATGGAACGATCCTAGCAAACAAGAACAAGCAACAAAAGCCATGAAAATAACAGCTGACGATTTAAAAAAGCTAAATCTTATTGATGATGTCATCAATGAGCCTATCAATGGAGCACACAGAAACAAAGTAGATGCCGCAAAAGAGCTAGGAAACTATTTCTTGAATCAATTAGAAGAATTAAGCAAGATAGATAAAGATGAACTAGTTAAAATTAGAATGGATAAAATTTTATCCATAGGTGCATACGAAGAATAAAAAAGCCGGATTTTAAATCCCAAACCCGGCTATTAAAAATTTAAATCTTAATGCAAGCTCTCTATATAACTTAAAACACTAAGTGCGGCAACTGCACCATCGGCAGCAGCAGAAACAACTTGTTTTGGAGCTTGAGTTCTTAAATCACCGGCAGCAAAAAGACCATCTACGCTTGTTTTCATTCTTAAATCAACTTCAACTTGTCCGTTTTGATCCATTTTACATAAAAAACTTCCATCATCTTGCTTTAAAATTTCATTATTTACATTAAGACCAACAAATGTAAATATACCAGGAACTTCAAGCTCTTTTTCTCCATCAGGAGTATTTAAAACAATGCCATTTAACCCTGCATTATCTCCATAAGCCTCTTTGATAGTTGCATTTGTTATAAACTCTATCTTTTCATTTTTCTTAGCTTTTTCAACTGTTACAGGAGCCGCTCTAAACTCATCACGCCTATGAACAACATAAACTTTTGAACAAATATTTGATAAATACAAAGCCTCTTCAATGGCAGTATCTCCACCGCCTAAAACAGCTACCTCTTTATCTTTATAGAAAAATCCATCACAAGTAGCACAGGTGCTTACGCCTCTACCAAAGAATTTATTTTCGCCTTCAAAACCGGCTCTTCTAGGAGTTGAACCAGTGCAAACTATTACAGCTTTTGCTAATTCGCTTTCTCCATTATCTAATTTTATAGTAAAAGTTTTATCTTCATTTTGAATAACTTGAGCAACATTAGCCCATTTATTAACTAAACCAAAGTGGCTACATTGATCCCACCAAGTACTCATAAACTCAAAACCACTCTCGCCGGGTTTTTTTTGTCCAGGATAGTTTTCTATCTCAGAACTAGATGTTATTTGACCACCTGGTTCGCCTTTTTCAAACATTACAACATTTTTAAGCCCGCCACGAGTTGCATAAAGCCCCGCACTAAGACCAGCTGGACCACCACCTATAATAGCTAAATCAAGCATGTTTATTTCCTTTATTAAATTTTATTTATTTTTGAGTCTTGTTTATAAATCTGATTTTTTTGATGAACTATCTTAACGCTACTTGGAATACTTGTGATATTGAATGTATTTAAAAGTTTTAAAATAGTGTTTATATCAGAGCTTATATAACTTATATTTGATTTGTTTTCACGTTTTTTTTGCATTATATCAATCGCTATGGTTTTTATATTTAAATTGTTTTCAAATTTTTCAAAATTTGACTGATTTGAACTGTAGACAACAAGCATATATTCATCATTCTTTGGAACAAATATATCACCTTGTTCATAAAAAATCAATTCAGAAAAATCAATAAATTTATATTGTGAAAAACGATAATTGTTGTATGCAAACACACCAGCAATCATGGCAGCACCAAAAAACGAAGCAAAAACATATGTTAGAGGAAAAAGATTTCCTCTATTTGTTTTTTTCATTAAAGAAGTGAGTTTAACTTACTTACAAGAGCTTGTTTTGACTGAGCACCTACCATTTGCTCAACAACTTCACCATCTTTAAAAAATAGTATTGTAGGAATTGATCTTATGCCATACTCAACAGCAAGTTCTTGAACCTCATCGGTATTAACCTTGCAAATTTTTGCTTTTCCATCAAACTCCTCAGCCAATTCATCTATAACAGGAGCTAACATTCTGCAAGGTCCACACCAAGGTGCCCAAAAATCAACCAAAGCAACTCCCTCTTTTGCAACATCAAAATTCTCTGATGTAAGTTCTATGTATTTTCCCATTTTTATCTCCTTAAAATAATTTTAACACCATTATACACAAAAAATTTTAAATCTTATATAAATAATAATTTTTATAAACTAATATTTCTTATTAATTTGATTTCACATCCATTAATAATAATAAAACTTATCTCAAAATCATACTCAAGTTTATTTATCATAAAATAATAATTTATTGTTTTTATAATTTTATCCATTTTTCCCTTTGTCAGTCTAAATGCAGCATCGTATTTTTCACTAGCCTTTACCTCAACAAAAGAAACTATAGAATTTTCATCTATGGCGATTATGTCTATCTCACCAAATTTCGAATGAAAATTTCTTTCTAAAATTTTAAACCCTAAGCCTTTTAGGTATTCACAAGCCTTATCTTCACTTGTTTTTCCAAAAAGATACTCCTTTAGTCCCAACTACTCCTCTATTCTCATCATAAAAGGTTCGGCTTTTATAAAACTTTCTTTTTTTACCAAATCTATAAAATTATTTACATCGGATTCATAACTAGTATGAGTTATAAAAAATAGCGTTGCCATATTGTCATCATCCGAAATCAAATGTGGTTTTTGCAAAAAGCTATCTACTGATAGATTATTTTGACTCATAATATTAGTTATGGTTGCTAAAACACCCACCTTATCTTCAACCTCAAGTCTAAAATAATACTTTGTTTGTATCTGATCTTTTTGCAAAAGCTCAAAGTTATCTGCTTTTTGTGGATCTTTATATCCTAGCATAGGCAAATTTGTACCTCTTGCTATATCTATCAAATCACTTATAACAGCACTTGCTGTGGCTTTTCCACCAGCTCCAGCACCATAAAGCATACTCTCTCCAGCACAATCGCTTATAACACTTATAGCATTCATTACACCATCAACTTTTGCCAACATTTTATTTTTTGGTATTAGCGTAGGATGAACTCTCAATTCTACTTTGTTTTCAACTTTTTTCGCTATACCTAAAAGTTTTATCGTGTATTCAAAATCATTAACAAAAAATATGTCCGCCCTATTTATGCGGTCAATTCCCTCTATCAAAATATCCTCTGGTTTAGCATCGATACCATAAGCTATACTTGCAAGTATTAAAAGTTTATGTGCTGCATCAAAACCACCTATATCAAATGTCGGATCAGCCTCTGCATAACCAAGCTCTTGAGCTTTTTTAAGAGCCTCAGCAAAATTAGTATCACTTTTCATCATAGATGTAAGTATATAATTGCTAGTTCCGTTCATTATGCCCTCTATAGAACATATATTATTTGCGCTAAGACCTTCTCTTAAAGATTTTATAATAGGTATAGCACCAGCGACACTAGCTTCAAAGCCAAAAGGAGTTTCTCCAGCTATCTTTTGAAGCTCATACCTATAATAAGCTAAAAGCGCTTTATTTGCTGTAACTACCGCTTTTTTATTTTGCAAAGCATATTTTACAACTTCGTATGATTTATCTATGCCTCCCATAAGCTCAACATAGACATCTATATCTGTTCTGTTTAAAACAGAGTCCAAATCATCGGTAAGTTCTATATTTACATCTCTATCTTTTTGTAAATTTCTTACAACCCCAACAACAGGGTTTATCTCTTTACCAGATCTTGCAAAAATAAGATCTTTATGCTCTTGCAATATCTTTACAACCTGTTCCCCAACTGTTCCTACACCTAAAACTGCTACATTCATTCAAACTCTTTTAAATATTTTTTTATATTTCTTACTACTTGTCTTATTATATTTTCATTTTCTATAAAGCTATTCTCAGATAGCTACCACCAGCTTTACTAAAACCAACTCTGGGGCTTACAGCAAGACAACCATTTGTCAAAATTGGTGTTTTATATACATCAAAAGTCGCTATATCGGATATGATATAAAATCTCTCTTGTTTTGACAGAGCAATCAATCTCTCACAAAAACTTTTTTGAACTGTTACGGTTGTTAGATTATGTGAAAAACTCACAACAACATATTTTGGTTTTGGAGAGATGTTTTTAATTGTGCTTATCAAGCCGTCAAAGAATTTATTCTCATCTAACTCATATTTTTCATTATAAATAAGGGGCATTTTAACAACATTTGAACACGATATCAAAAATGCCTGAGTGTGTATAGGATAAGCTGGAACTGGAATAACCACAACATCTCCGTGATTTGTTGTGGCTTCAAAACATTCTTTACTAGCACTAACGACAACAGCTTGGGTTTCTTGATCTAGGTTTGCATTATATTTTCTGTTATGACAATTACAAATCGCTAATTTTAATTTATAAATTCCAGCCAAAACTGAATAGCTATGAGTTTTGTCTTTATTTATGTTTTCGCAAAATTTATCTACGATATATTGAAGAGTTCTACTTTTAGGATTTCCTGTAAAAAAATCTATAATATCCTGACCATTTCTTATTGCGGCCATTGTTATAGCATTAGCTTCAGCAAAAATATAATTTGGAAGTCGCTCAATTGTATTGAAACGAATCTCATCAAACATAAAGCCTACTCCTTAATAAATTTTAAAATCAGCCCGCCTTTTATATTGCTTACATCAACACTATCGCCAACAAGAGCATAATAATAATCATCAAAAATATCAAACGTAACTTTAGAAACTGGTTTTGTTTCTTGTATAGTTGTAATATATTTTAAATCCTTATCATAAATCCTAATAAGTGCTAGCCACTGGCTTTTTTCCTGTGGGTATATAGCCACTTTTGAAGCACCATGTAAATTTACAAGATAATTAGATTTGCCTCTTTGAATAAAAACCTCATTCTTAAAATCAATATTGTTTAATTGCATGTGCAAATTATCTACTTTGAGTGTAAAATTTATAGCATTTAAAGAAATTTCAGTTTTTAAAATTTCAATTCCATGTTTTAAAAACTCACCCCTTATATCATTTAAATTAACAGAATAATCTCTCCAAACACTCACAGAGTAAATGAATGGATTTTTATTTGAAAACCTATTTATCTTAAAAACTCTCGAGTTAATATCATCCAAGCTTTGATTTATACTCTTTACAAGTATTGATGAAGAGACATTACTATCGGTAGTAAAATTTAAATTAATATAGCTATCTGCTATTATTATATTTATACATATTGCTAAATAAGCAATAATTTTTACCACGATTTACCACCATTTAGGCTCAAAAACTCATCATATGTCAAAAATCTAATATCACCATCTTTTATTAAAAATCTTGCGGCACGACCTGGATCAAAAGTTTTTTGCTCATCATCAATATGTATTACAATATTTCCATTTCCGCAAACTATTAGTTTTTCTCCGGTTAAATCCAAATCATATCTCTCAGATACAGTAGATGATTTTTTGGTTTTATTTTTTAGGTCAATAACGCCTATCCAAACTTTACTTTTTGGAACAATATAACCATTTTTTCCTTTAGCAACAGAAATTCCCATCTCGTATTCTTTTTTTAGCCCATCTTCATTTGTTTCAGATACCAAAGTAGCATTTAAATCGCTTTCGTTTTTGATTTCTTCTGTTGCCATATCAGTTTTAGATAATACTTCTTCTGGATTTAAATTATCTGCAGGCTCTTCTTTGCTTAAATTATTATCAGTACTATTAGAAGATATATCATTTAAAGCTTTTGTATTTTGTTGTTCAAATGAAATTTCTACACTAATGTTTTGCTCTTTGCTTTTATTTGTAGCTGGTATATTTACATTTTCTTGTGTAACACTAATATTTTTAGAGACCTCTTGCACCACACTAGAATCAGAATAAACGACACTTCTATTTTTATCCTCAAAAATATCAGGCAAAGACTCTATATATTTGTATGCATCTAAAAAATAGGAAGCCACTATAAAAACAATAAATATCAAAAGCCATAAAAGCCACCCAAGAGAGCTACCTGATACATTATTTGTACCAACACCACTACCTGTATATGATTTAAGCTTTGGGTCAACCTTTGTTCTTAAGGCTTCATTTATTTTATTGTCTTTACAATACTGTTCATACTCTTGTATCCACTCACTAAGATCAATGCCATATTCGCGCTGTAAAATTTTTATATATCCATTGACATTTACATGAGTTAGCTTTTCGTAGTCTTTATTTACTATATGTTCTAGAAATTCTCTTCCTATATAAGTTTTCCTTGAAACTTCTTTCAATCCAACATCTTTTAAAATATTTAAATCATTCATTTATAATCCTATCACAAATTATCGCAAAAGAGGCACTTACGTTTAAAGAATCAAAGTTATTTTTTAATTTTATACCTATACATTCATCACTTTTTTTAATAACTTTTTGAGGTATTCCTTCGCCCTCACTTCCCATAATAAGAACTTTTTTTTCTTTACTAAACTCGGCCTTTCTTACATCTTTGCCATTACTATCAGTAGAATATACAAAAAAGCCAATTTGTTTTAGTTCGTTTATAAGGCTAAGTCCATCATCACACAAGGCTATAGGTATCTCATATGCTGCACCACTACTACTACGCAGCACGCCTTCTATATTTATGCTTTTTGATACAAGTATCACGCCATCGCAACCAAGCCCGTAAGCGGTTCTAAGTATCGCGCCTATATTGCCAACATCGCTAACACCGTAAAGCAAAACTATAAAGTTCATTTTTTTAAACTCATTTAGATTAGTAAACTCAAACTCACTAACCTTAGCTAAAAGACCTTGATGGTTTCCTCCGTGAGCCAAAGCCTGAGCCTTTTGGTTATCAACGCGCTTAATGATCGCACCAGTTCCACAAATACGAGAAAATAAAGCCTTATCGCAATCTTTTGCTAGATAGACCTCTTCAAGTTTTTTTGGATGTCTTTGTAAAATATGTAAAAATAGTTGTTTTCCGTAAATTATCATAGTATATATAGTATCCAAAAAGAAGTAAAAATTTACTTATTTTATAATATTGTTATATATTTTTTTTACATCTTCGCCAGTAATTTTACTGATTAGCTTTGCTTTATTTTTAGGAGGTATATCGAGCGAATAAATATCATCAACCGTTATGCTTTGAGATGGAACATTTTTTGATTTATCTATAACCACTGACCATTCGCCATTTAAGTTAATATTTTTTAATTTTTCAACTAAATTTATTGAACTGTCTTTTATTTTGGTTTCAAATTTTTTTGTAGCCTCTTTTATTACAAAAATTTCTCTTTCGGGATCTATGTTTGATAAATTTTGTATCAACTCAAGAATTCTTTTTGGGCTTTCGTACAAAACTACAGGATAAGGAAGGTGCATCGCATTTTGTATCGCTAACTTTCTTTCAGAGCCATTATTGGGTAAAAAACCCAAGAAAATAAACTCTTTTTCAAGAATTCCACTAGCAACAATGGCAAGTATAGAGGCATTTGAACCGCTCAAAACCTCATAATTTATATTGTTTTTTAGTGCATATCTCACAAGCTCAACACCGGGATCGCTTATACAAGGCATTCCAGCATCACTAACATAAGCTATATTTTTGGAAAAAAAATCCAAAGTAACCTTATCTAAAAAATCAAAACAATTATGGGTATGAAACGGTATAAAACTAGAAATATCTATATTTGCATTAAATCTATCATTTAAAAGAGTAAATAGTGATTTGGTTACTCTAGTATCTTCACATAAAACAATCTCGCATTCACGCAAAATATCTAGTGCGTGAAGCGATATGTCTTTTAAATTTCCTATCGGAGTAGGAATAAAATATATCAAGTTATTATTTTAATGCGTATTTTTTCTTAAATTTCTCAACTCTACCAGCACTGTCAACTATTTTTTCACTACCTGTAAAAAATGGATGGCACTCAGAGCATATATCAACTCTTATTTCACTTTTGTTTGAAGTTGTTTTAAAAGTATTACCGCAAGCACAAGTTACAGTACTCTCAACATATTCAGGATGAATTTCTTTTTTCATTGCTAAATCCTTAAAGTTTGGTTTATTATTATTTATTTCTAAATTAAGCAAGCGGTGATTTTATCAAAAAAATAATTAAAAATCAAATTTTTAATCAAAATCCCTGTTTATTTGTATTTTTTTCTATTAATTTCAATTAAAAAACCAACTAAAATTTGTATATAAATTTTTAACTTACATAATTTTAAATTTTAGACTGTTAAGCTATTTATATTTTACTAAAATTATGTTATAGTGTAAATGTTATTATTTTTTTAAAAGATAATTATATAAAAATATTTAAGTTTTTATTTGGTTATCATAAATTTCATCAAAAAGGATAATATTATGGATCACAAAGGCTTATTGACTCAACTTGGATATAATACAGATGAAGCTAATGAAGCTCAAATAAAGAGAATTTTAAACAACACAGATGGATTAGAAATAAAACAAGTTTTAGAGCTACACGATCATTTAAAACCTCATCTTTGCTTTGTCGCTATGAGCGGTAGCGAAGATAGACTAAAAATAAAAAATGTAGCTACAATAGAAGAAATAAGACAAAATGTTGAAAACATTATACAAAATTGGGCAAAAAAATATAAAATGAATCTAAAAAAAATAAACGAAACAACATATTATATATTAGGTGTATAAACACCTAATTTTGCAATTTTAAATTTGATTTTGATATAATTGCAAGCTTTTAATACTATTAAGGAGATAAAATGGCTTCATACTCTATGGGTGATTTAAAAAAAGGCTTAAAGATAGAAATGGACGGCGTGCCTTACAAAATTGTTGAATATCAACACGTAAAACCTGGCAAAGGAGCTGCATTTGTTCGTGCAAGAATCAAATCTTTTGTAGACGGGAAAGTCTTAGAAAAGACATTTCATGCTGGTGATAAATGCGAACAACCAAATTTAGAAGAAAAACAAATGCAATATCTATATGATGATGGTGAATATTGCCAATTTATGGACACAGTTACATACGAACAAGTTTCAATAGCTGATGATGATATTGGCGATGCTAAAAAATGGATGATTGATGGAATGATGGTAGATATTTTATTTCACAACGGTAACGCAATAGGTGTTGAAGTTCCTCAAGTTGTTGAATTAAAAATAGTAGAAACACCACCTAACTTCAAAGGCGACTCTCAAGGCGGCAAAAAACCAGCTACACTTGAAAGTGGTGCAGTAATTCAAATACCTTTTCACGTTTTAGAAGGCGAAACTATCAGAGTAGATACTGTTCGCAGTGAATACATAGAAAGAGTTAGTAAGTAATTTTTAAGCCTAAAAATTTAGGCTTAAATTTATTTTATTTTTAAATTAGATATTATTGTGCAAGCCTCTTTTATATCATTATCACAAGCTCTATTAAAATACTCTCTAGCTAATTTATCATTTTGTTCTACTATATTTCCTCTTAAATAAAGCATTCCTATAGCCAAACTTGCTTGGAAATACCCTAATCTTTCAGCAGTACCCCATAAAGAAAGAACCCTATTACTTTCATCTTCATCTCCGCCCCTATTTGCTATAAGCAAAAGACCAAGCCTATAATTTGATAGTTTCTGAACGTTTACATCATCACTTTTTATGCCAAGCTCATAATACTTTCTAGCTTCAGCATAATCACGTTTTACACACTCGCCCTTTTCAAGCAGCCACGCATAAGTAAAAATAGCATCAGGATTGTTTTTATTAGCTAGCTGTTTATAGAGTTTTTCAGCCTTTACACAATCATAATTTTTATAAGCATTCTGGGCTTCTTTTAATAATTCGTCATCATTTGCAAACAAAGATAATAAAATAAAAAATAAAAAATAAAAAAATTTCACTTGCTCTCACTTACTTTTATTTTCAGGAAATATATTCCTTTTTTTAAGCTCTTTTATTAAGTTTTTACTAGCTTTTGTGGTAGTTTTGATATCAGCATCAAGTCCACCTGCCAGCGAAAACATCCAATACTTATGTATCTCACCCCATTCCAACAACTTATCTATTTTTTCCTTTGTGGTATCGCTTGGAGCTACCGCGATTTTAGCAAGCTCTAACTCTTGATAAAATACAGATATTGTAAGTATATTTTCTATATGCCCCATAATCCTTTTTGAACTTAAAAAATCTTTTAGCTTATCTATCTTTTTAGAAATTTTTACCAAATCCTTAAAATGCTTTTCTTCTATCTTATTATTATTTTTTAATTCCAACAACTCATCTATCTTCGGAGTAATTTCCAAAAAAGCAGCTTCTACTTTATTTTTTGCTTCTGTTTGTATAGCTGTTTTTTTAATCACATATCGATAAATTTTTAAAAGATGTTTATTTGCCTCTTTGTAACTTACTTTATTTATATTCGGTAGATTTTTAATCTCCTTATCCTTACAAAGCTCTTGCATAGTCTCTTCAAAGCCACGCTCTATAGTGCCATTTATCCTAGCACCACCTTCGGTACAGTTATATGTAACAACATCCTCTTTTGATGAATTTTCTATATCTTTTTCATATTGGTTCTTAAATAAATTCCATATATAAGTAGTTCTCACCTCTCCTTCGCCGCCATAAGCAGTAGTATAAAGAAACTCATCACTTTGAGCAAAAGCATGACCTTTAGCATGACTAGAACCATCTGGCGCAAATGCCAAGTCTTGTCCTATAAGAACTATATTTTTATGACCTAAAACGTAAGCAAATTGATAAGCTTGATTTGCAGTGCTATGACCAATGCCTAGGTAGCCGAACTTGTCTAGTCTCATAGTCTTTTCATCTTGTGTTGGGCGCATTGTAAGAACTAGTTTTCTTGGGAGTATTTTTTTTATTGTTTCTTTATGTGTTAAAGATGCGACTATAAAATATATATCTTTATCTATCTTTTTATCTTTTTTATCAAAAAAAGTAGATGTTGCAACGACCCTTTCAATAGAAGTTACATAATCAGGCACAATGCCATGTTTAAGAAGTATAGGATAAGAGGCATCCAAACTAATAACACTAACATAAGGTGCTATTTTTTTAAGTACAGGAAGCTGTTTGTCCAAAGATGGCCCAGTAGCAACGATAACGGCCGTATCCATTAATTTATGTCTTTTTTTAACCAAATCCACATAAGAATAATTAGTTAAGGTGTGAACGATATTTTCTAAGTTTTGTCTAATGCCCTGCAAGTTATCATCTATGCTGTTTCCATGACTTACCACCATTTGAGATATAGCCTTTGTAAAATCAGCATTAATCCTTGTCAAATCCTCTTCAAAATTCTCATAAAACTCAGAATGCACATGCAGATCATAAAGCTTTGAAAACACAGAAAACTCGCTTTTAGAAGCCAAAAAATAAAATTGCGAATATGTAGCAAGTTCAGAGTAAAACAATACCAATCTTTCGCTTCTAATATCTTCTGAAAGATCTATTAAATTTAATGCTATATAAATTATTTCAAGCTCAGGCTCTACAACTACTATCCTTTGATGAGTTTTATTTTGCAAAAGAGCTTTAAATAAAACACCATTACCAAGACCATAAAAAAACATAACCGGATAACGCTTATATTTTTTCTCTAAACTTTCAAGCATATCGTGAACATCTTTAGATGGGTTATTATACACATACTTTAAAGTTTTTTTATCTATAATATTTATATCTATAGGATCATTTTTACCGATATAAACATCGTATTTTTCATTTGATGTTATAGCAAAAAGACGAGCCGCTAAAATTTCATCTTGTTGAAAAAGTGCCTGTAAATTCTTTTCAAAAATTGTATCTTGTGTGTTATTCAAAAGAGCTCCTTATAAATCTTCTTCTCTTATTCTATCGGCAAATTTTATATTTCTTTTAGCAACTTTGCCAATAAGTTCTTTTTTAAACCTAGGATGTAACCCAAAACCAGGTCTTACAACCCTTATATTATCATTACTAAATTTCTCACCTTCTTTTATATCTTTACTTGCATAAATAGATCTTGCAAATTCTCTACCTTTGATACTCTTTGAATCAAGCACAAACTCATCTTGTCCAAGCAAAGCCTCGGTATTTCTAACGGCATTTACCATATCTTTAAACTCATTTTCATCCAAAGAAAATGCCTCATCTACACTTTTTATATTTTTATTTAAAATAAAATGTTTTTCCACTATTCTAGCACCAAGGCTAACAGCAACAACAGGTGCTACAATACCCAAAGTATGATCAGAAAAACCTATCTCTACGTTGAATGCTTTTTTCATTGTTGCAATATTTTTTAGATTCATTTCATTTAATGGAGATGGGTAGCTAGATGTGCATTTTAACAATGCTATGTCATTATTTTTTGCCTCTTTACAAGCATTTACGGCTGACAATATCTCATCTTCGTTAATAATCCCTGTTGAAATTATCATTGGTTTTGATTTTTTAGCAACATAATTTATAAAGTCACAATCATTTGCCTCAAAACTTGCTATCTTATAAGCAGGAGGATTAAATTGTTCTAAAAATTCAACATCTTCTTTAGAAAAAGGGCTAGAAAAACATATAAGCCCCTCCTCTTTAGCTACTTTAAAAAGCTCAAAATGCCACTCTCTTGGAGTTAATGCATCTTGGTAAAGTTTATATAAATTTTGACCTTTCCATAAACCATCTTTAAGCAAAAAATCATCATTTTGGCAATCCAAAGTAAGACTATCTGCTGTATATGTTTGAAGTTTTATAGCATCAGCCCCTGCTCTTTTAGCCGCTTTTATAGTTTCTATGGCTGTTTTTAACTTACCTGAATGGTTTGCCGAAAGCTCGGCTATGATAAAAACTTTTTTACTAGTATCAAAATCTGCTATTTTCATTTTATGCCCTATCTAAAACACTTCTTGGATTTATCTGTATCTTATCATAATCAATAAAATCGCCTTGTAAGTATTTTTCTCTAGCTGCTCTTGCTATCATAAAAGCATTATCAGAACAAAACTCCAAAGGCGCCATTAAAAGCTCTGTATTGTGTCTTTGACAAAGTTCATTGAGTCTTGAGCGCAAGTTTAAATTCGCACTTGCACCACCAACTACACCAAAAACTTTAAATTTTTTCTCATCAAAGATACGTTTTAATTTATCCATTATATGCAAACAAGCTGCATTTTCAAAAGCAAAACATATATCAGAAATATCGCTTTCATTTATATTATCTATCTTTTGTATAACAAGTCTAACTGCATTTTTAAGACCAGAAAAGCTATACTCTAATCTTTTATCTCCAAGCAATGGAATTGGAAATTTAAAACGATCTTTATTTGTTGATTTTGTAGCATAATTAGCCACTATACCGCCCCCGGGATAACCCAAACCAAGCATTTTAGCCACCTTATCAAAGCTTTCGCCAAAACTATCATCGCTTGTAGAGGCTAAAATTGCGATGTTTTTATCCTCATCTATTTCAAGAACCATAGTATGTCCGCCACTCACTAAAAGAACACCCATTGGAAACCTTGCCTTTGAATCCAAAAATAGCGAATATATATGTCCAACAAGATGATTTACGGTTATAAGCGGGACCTTTAGCCCCATGCTTAGAGTTTTTGCCATACTAACTCCACCTATCAAGCTTACACTAAGACCAGGTTCGTTTGTAACAGCAACAGCCCTTATATCATTAAAATACTCTTTTATCTCATCTACTAGATTTGGTAAAGCTTTTGTATGGAGTCTAGCTGCAAGTTCTGGAACAACGCCACCAAATAAATTATGCTCACTTTCTTGGGATATTTTTTTGTGATAAACTAGCTGTAATGTATCAATTTTTAAAAGTGCTAAAGAGCTGTCATCACAGCTACTTTCTATAGCAAGTATCATACAAATTCCACCAAAAACATACCTACAAATTTATTGCTATTTATCTCATATAACTCAACCCTATATATCTTACCAGCTTTATCCGTAGAATATCTAGTTATCATATTTTTTCTATATATATTTTCATCACTCTCGTCTATTTTACCGGAGTTATAGCCTATAACATTAACTCTTATGCCATTTTGTTTTTCTATATTAAAAAAGTTTTCAACACTTACCTTAGTGCCGCTTTGAAGTATCTCCTCTTTTCCATCAACAATGACTTTTATCGTATCTATTTTTTTTCCATATTCGAAATATTGAGGAATTAATTTTGTTACAAATCTATTTCCATATTGAACCTTATATCCATTACCTTCTTTTATAACAGCCAAAAGAGGATTAGTAGAGACATATTCTAATTCAACTCCAATTTTAAGCGGTATATATGTTAAAGCAGAGCGAGTATCTATAAGATTTAAAACAAACATATTGTTAAAAAAACTTAGATGAATTTCTTTTTCTATAGCTTTTTTAACGCTCTTTACATCAAGTTCAAATGGCCTAGTAAACTCTATACCAACAACCCTCATATACTCCTCAATAGCAAGAAGATGATAATAAGTCCTTTCTTCTGCATTTAAGTTTTTACTAGCTTCGTTTGCAAATGCTGATTTGTTTTGAGTAACAGCATAATATGTAAGAGATTTCAGCATCTCAACATCGCCCTCTGCTGTTCTTGTATTTTTCACATGATAAGTATGGTGTGCATCTAAAATTTTAGAGTTTATATGATTTTTAACTCTTGTAGCGATATCTTCTAAGTCTGGATAACTAGAACCTTGCAATTTTGTCTGATCCACTATACAAGTGCTTCCCCATCTTGAAGGATTTATATCATTGCTTATATATTTACCACTATAAAAACCACTACCATCGTGCAAATTTAATATCAAAGAAACCCTTGGATCTGTTATAAGTTTTTTTATACTAATAACGGCTCTATAGTCAGGATCATCTTTATCTATCTTGGCAAATTTTCTATTCATATCGCCTTTTGTTCCGCGAGATCTTTGTATAATGCTTGGAAAATTTAAATTTGGAACAACCCAAAGACTACCCTTTGTTATATTATAATCAGTAGCAACAATACTAGCCGCCAAGAAGCCTCCTGGCTCATCGCCTTGGATTCCGCCTATTAAAAGCATAGTATTATCGTCTTGGATACCTTTTTTAATAAGGGCATAATCTAAATTTTGTGAAAAAGCCAAAACACCAAAAAAAATTACAAAAAATTTAAAAATAATCTTCAACTCCACTCTCCATCTTTAATATAAAATATTTTACACTTCATCAAAATGTTTTGTTTTTGGTAAAACTAGATTTAGCACAATACCAACTATCGCACCAAGTCCAACACCAGAAAAACTCACAAATTGCAAATCAACAATCATTCCACCAATAGCAAATACAAATATCAAAGAAACTATGATTATATTTCTAGGATCAGACAAATCAACATTATGTTTTATAAGTATTTGCATACCAACACTTGCTATAACACCAAATAAAAGCAACATTATACCACCAATCACAGGAGTTGGTATAGTTGATAACACAGCGCCCAATTTTCCGATAAATGCAAGGCAAATTGCAGTTATTGCAGTCCAAGTCATTATAGCTGGGTTGTAAGATTTCGTAAGACCTACAGCAGCCGTTACCTCAGAATAAGTCGTATTTGGCGGTCCTCCAAAAAATCCAGCCAAACTAGTCGCAATACCATCGCCTAAAAGTGTATTTTTAAGCCCAGGTTTTTTCAAAAAATCCTCTTTTGCGACATTTGAAATAGTTATCATATCGCCTATATGTTCTATAGCTGGAGCTATGGCTATAGGTATCATATACAAAATAGCATGCCACTCAAAACTAGGAAATACAAACTCAGGAATACCAAACCAACTAGCATTTGAAATAGGAGAAAAATCAACAATACCCATCAAAAATGACGCCAAATATCCGAATAAAATTCCAATAAGAATAGGAATTAATTTTAATATTCCTTTTGCAAGTGTCATAATAACAATAGTGCAAATCAGGGTAAAAAATGCTATAAACATCGACTGAGCATGAGAATAAACAGCCTCGTTCCCTACCCCCATAGCCATCTTTACGGCAGCTGGTGATAGTATAAGACCTATAGTTGCAACAACAGGTCCTACAACAACAGGCGGTAAAAGTTTATGTAAAAACTCTTCTCCTTTAAATCTAACCAAAAAGCTAAGTAAAACATACATAAATCCAGCAGCTATAATGCCTCCCATAGTAGCAGAAACTCCCCATTTTTGTATAGAAAAAGTCATAGGGGCTATAAATGCAAAAGAACTAGCTAAAAATATAGGCGGGACATTTTTGCGAGTAACAAGCTGAAAAGCAAGTGTTCCTATACCTGCTGTAAAAAGAGCCACATTTGCATTAAGTCCGGTCAAAATAGGGACTAAAACCAATGCTCCAAAAGCAACAAATAAAAACTGAACACCTAAAATGCTCTGCCTAAAATTAAATTTATAACCCTCGTATTTTGTCAATGTTTTCCCTTTTTATTAAATTTATCAGACACCAAGTATCTTTTTTGCCTGTTTTCTAACCTCATCATCTATCACAAAAAGATCATTTCTATCGCTTATGTTTATATCTTTAAAAATATCAACACACTCAAATATAACTTTTGAAATATCTAAAAATCCACATTTTCTATCCAAGAAAGCATAAACACCAACCTCATTTGCTGCATTTATAACAACACCTAAATCAGGATTTTGCAAAACCCTATCTTTTAATCCAAAAATAGGATATTTTTCTAAGCTTATCTCTTGGAATTTTATCTCATTAAGCTTTAGTAAATCAACACTTGAAACTATCTTTTCATCAACACTATCAAGCACCGCATGAGCTATAGCAAGTCTCATATCAGTTCCTGATATATGAGCTGTAGTTGAGCCATCTTTAAACTCAACAAGCGCATGTATCATAGAAGTTTTTTCTATGATAGCCTCTATATCTTTAATACCATAAAGCCAATAAGCTTCAAGCACTTCAAAAAGCTTATTTGCCATACTAGCGCTATCGATCGTGATCTTAGCACCCATGCTCCAAGTAGGATGTTTTAAGGCATCTTCTGGTTTTACATCTTTTAGCTCGTTTACAGGGATTTTATAAAAAGCTCCGCCACTAGCTGTTATTATAAGTTTTTGCGGTTTTGATGCTGAGTTAGAAAGCAAAAATTTAAGCCCAAAATGTTCGCTATCTATCGCTAAAATTTGATCGCATTTTAAAAATTTACCACCTATAACAAGGCTTTCTTTATTTGCCAAAGCCAAAGTTTTTCCCATTTCTTGTATCTTAAAACTAGGCTTAAGCCCAGCAAAACCAACAAGAGCATTTACAACTTTTTGGCTTTTGCACTCAGATAACATATCAACAATGCCTTCTTCGCCACAAAAAACATTTTTATGTTTTATATTTTTAGCTAGTTTTTCATCGCCAATACAGACAAATTTTGGATTAAATTTAGCTATTTGTTCGTTTAACAACTCGATATTATTGTTGCAGCTAATAGCCTCTACTTGGATACCATATCTTTGGCATATATCAAGAGTATTTTTACCTATGCTGCCGGTTGAGCCAAGTATTACCACGATAAAGTCCAAAGTAAAACAGGTGCTGCAAACAAGTATCCATCTATCCTATCAAGCATACCGCCGTGTCCGGGTAGTATATTTCCACTATCTTTTATATCAACCCTTCTTTTTAAATAGCTTTCAAACAAGTCTCCAAATACACCAAAAGCACACATCAAGAAACTAGCAAAAGCGCAATAAAGAGCATTTTCCATAAAATAACTTGCATACATAGCACCTATAACAGTTCCTAAAAACAAGCCTGCCAAAACACCTTCAAGAGTTTTGTTTGGAGAGCTTTTACTAAAAGGCCTATGCCCATATTTTTTTCCAACAAAATAAGCACCGGTATCACTTGCAACAACTGACAATATAACCCAAGCAAGATAGCCAACTCCGTATTGTGAGTATATAGCCCACATCATAAAAATAGGCATTGATGGATATATAAAAGGTAAAATAAGATTTAAATCTTCACTTTTTTGATAAGCCACAAAAGAGACTATAACAAGCATTGCCAAGATAAGACAAAATATTGGATTTGAAACAAAACTCAATGTATAAAAAGCAAGAGCAACAAAAACAAGTTTCTCATAACCATCAAGCTTAAAAAGCTGAATGCTTTCTTTAAACGATAGATATAAAACCACACCTAAAATTATAAAATTTAGATTATAGTTATCAACAAAAAATATGATTAAAACAGCCAAAAACATCAACACACCGGTAACAACTCTTTGTTTCATAACAAATCCTTTATTTTGATTGTAGATTACAAGATTTTACCTAAAATTTGCTTATAGTTCATACATTAAAATTTTAAATATCAAATTTTTATATCCAAATGATACGAATTTTCATTTTCGCTTGTCTCTTGTTCTATTTCATCATTTTTTTTCAAATTACTTTGATTATTCTCTTGTTCTTGCTGATTTTTTTGTTTTTCATGCTGATTTTCAGGGTCTATTTTATATGTCTCCTCAGCTGGTCTTAGCTCAGCTATCTCATCTTTTGTTTCATTTGCAAGCTCAGCAGCCATAGTGTTTTGCATATCAAGCCTAGCTTGTGTATTTGCATTAGAAGCTGATACAACAGGAGCATTTTGGTTTATAAAGTTTATATTTCCAGCTGGGGTGATTGACATTTTGATTCCTTTTACTTTGAAAGTATTATCGTCTTATAATTGATATAGTTTACATTTGCTCCGTTTATTATCTTAACATTTTCTCGTTTTGTATAATCAATCTCATATCTACCACTTCCAACACTACTAAAATTTAGACAAATTTTAGCCGCATACTCAAGCACATCTTCATCTGGTTTTAGCTTGTTTGTCTTAATGATAACGTGCGGACTTGGAAGGTCTTTTAAATGCACCCAAATATCATTTTTTTTAGCATTTTTTAAAAGTTCTAAATTTGCACTCTCATTTTTGCCTATTAAAATTTTAAACTCTCTTATATAAAAACTTTTTATATTTTCATTTATAGTTTTATCTTTTTTGATTGTATTTTTTTTAGGTAACAAAATTTCAAGCTCACTAACACTATTTGCACTGTTTATCAGGTTTGATAAATTCCTTAAAAAATCAAGCTTTTGAGATAAATTTTCCCTTTGCAAATCAACACCATTTGCTTTTGCTTTCAGTCTTTTTGAGCTATTAAAAAGCTTATTTGCAAATACCTTTGGGCTATCATCTAAGATAAAATCAACAGCATTCCCATCAAAGTCAATAAGCTGAAATTTTCTTTCATACTCTTTTAAATTTGATAAATTTGCAAGTAAAAGTGTAGCCATTTTTGAGTTTTTATCAGCACTCATCAAAAGTTCATCTTTATCTTCAAGTGTATTTATATTTTGTAAAACGGCTTGGATTTTTTTATCTATTTGAGCTAGTTTTACATTTTTTGTATAGATAAAATTTGCATTATTTACCCTATCAAACTCACTAGCAAAAAAATCATCAAAATCACTTATAGGCAAGACTGATTTTTCTTTTATCTCAAACTCGCCAAGCTCTTTTAGCTTTTCTCCAGTTTCTATCTTCCTAAATTCACTATCAATATGCCTTAAAGCTTCTAAAATTATCCCATTTTCATCAGTTACAATAGCGTTTGTAAATCTACCAGTAAACTCAAGATAAAGTATAGTTTTTATACTCTTATATGAGCCTTTTTGCTCACAAACAAATTTTAAAATTCTATTGTTTTTTAAACACTCCACACTGAGCAAAAATGAGTTATTAAGTCTTTTTTTGATGATATTGTCAAATGGTGCTTGATACTCTTTTATCTGCATAAAATCATCATTTGCATAGATAGATGAGTCTGATTTTGATAGGTCAAAAAACAAGCCTTTTTTATCAAACCCGATATATATATTCATATTACCGACACGTTTAATGCTTGTGATTTTTTTGAAATTTGATAGATAGTTAGCTATTTGTAAAAGATGTGAATACTTCATAAAAACCCTTTATAAAGCACATTATACCCAAAAATGCAATAAAGGTATTATAAATTCACTGGTATAAGCTACCAGTGAATAAATGTTTTATTATTGTTTTAATTGTAAAAGCGTATTTAGCATCTCATCACTTGTTGTGATTGCTTTTGAGTTTGCCTGAAAACCTCTTTGAATAACTATTAAATTCGTTAATGCCCTACTTAGATCAACGTTACTTTGTTCTAATTTTGCAGCTGCGATAGTTCCTTTATTTCCACTACCTGCAGTTCCTATGACAGGATCCCCTGAGTTTGCAGTCCTAGAAAAGACATTTCCACCCTCTGCTTGCAAACCCTCATTGTTTGTAAAAGTAGCGACAGCAACCTGAGCCAAACCAAAGCTTTGACCATTTGTAAAAGCACCGATGATAACACCAGTCTCATCAACCCTTACATCTTTTAATGTTCCACCCTCATAACCATCTTGCCTTATATACTCAGTTGATGAGTCTCTATCAAAACTGGTTAATCCATTAAAATCGCTATTTAGCCCAAAATCCAGCTGAACACTTTGTCCAGGCAATGAGCCGTTATTTCCACTAAATGTAAAACTTGAAGGATTAAATGAAGCCAAAGCACCATCAGGACCAAATCTAAGCGAACCTGTTATTACGTTAGCTGGACCTTCTCCAGAAAAATTTATCTTAGCAGGCTCAGGCACTTGAATAACCATATTCCACTCTGTTCCACCATCATTTGTTGTGGCGACCTTTGCCCATTTGATATTTACAGTATGTTTTGAACCAAGAGAGTCGTGTATCTCAGTAGTAGAGCCGTGGCTTGAGAGCATAAACTTAGAACTTGTTTTTATAGTTTCACTTGGGCTTAATGAGCCTTCAAGGGATTTAAGCATAGTAGTAAGTCTAACATTTTCATTTATAGCTGGAGCATCATTTTCTGTTTCAGTTGTTCTACCTGTTATACTTATATAAAGCGGATGATCAAAATTATCGCCTTTTGGATTTTCCAGCTGAAACTGACCTTGCGCATTAACGCTAACCTTAACCCCATCATTATAATCAGTAAATTTAGTAAGCTCTGCTATATATTTTGCTGCTGTTTTTGCCGCATCTTTAAACTCTTCACCACTATTTATTGCCCTATGAAACGCAGCTTTAAATTCATTTTTGTAAGATGTAATGCTTTCATTGTTTTTTATAATACCTTCGTTTACTAAGATAGCCGCCAATCCCTCTGTCGCTGCATTTATTTTTTCATTATCATCACCCCGTTGTGCGTTTAAAGAATTCTCTACGGCAGTAGCAACCCGGGCTGCAACATTAGTCGCATCATCTCTCTCTATTTTTCCATCTCCATTATAATCAACATATTTTCTTGCATCCTCTTGCATAGCACTTCTTAGATCCTCTGTTGTATTTATAAGTCTTGTGATCTTATCATTTGAAGAGTGAGTTGTGTTTGCAGTAGATGTTGTGTATTCATACTGATATGCTGTTATAACCTCCGTACTATCCAAACCAGTAGTATCGGTTCCATTGCCATTTGGAACAGCTTTATTTACAACCAAATGTATATTTTTTGTGTTTTCACCTGTGCCCGTATTGTTTCTATTTATAAGTGTAAGCTTATTTCCTTCCGATACTTTGGCTTCAACACCTGTTTTATTTGACTGAGCATTTATAAAAGAGGCTACATCCCTTATATTTTTTATAGAATTTGCACTTTTTATAGGCACTCCATTTAAAACTATATCTATAGACCTACTCTCTGGGATAACCTTACCATCAGGACCACGCTCAGGGAGGCCATTTTGAAGCTTTAAATATCTTCCAATATTTGCAGCATCACTGCTACCAAGCTCAAATTTTTTAGTTTTTGCATTTGCATAGCTTACCCATATGCCCTGACCTTGTCTTAGTGCGACACCATTTCCTACATCATCAAACATAACACCAAGGTCAACACCTCTTTCTGTCAGCACCTGCTCATTTCTTTTATTTGTATAAAAATTATCATTGGTTACATCATTTTCATTATGAATTTCTATAGGATCTAAAATACCATCGTTGTTATAATCACGTCCATTCCCAACAGAGTCAAGGGTATATATAGGGATACTTCTTGGGCCTATTGAGTTACCTGAGTCAAGATTTCCCTTTACATTTATCTGTGTCGTAGCACGAGCTGGGGTTGTAAGTCCTTCTGGTATTACTATATTTCTTATAGGACCTGTTGGATCTATCGTTCCAGTTTCATCATCCCTAGTCCAACCTTGTGCTATATAGCCACTATTATTTACAAAATTTCCAGCTCTATCTCTTACAAAATCACCATTTCTAGTATATAAATTTGTCTTACCACCATCAGGCGATACTATAAAAAATCCATCTCCTTGAAGCGCTAAGTCTGTATTTTTATCAGTTGCTTGCAAAGTTCCTTGGGAAAAAATTCTTGTAGTTGAATGAACAGATGTTCCAAGACCTATTTGCATAGGATTTTGACCGCCTAGCTCACCTTGTGGAGCTGTTGCTATCCTTGGTGTTTGACTCAACATATCCGAAAAATTTGCACGAGAATATTTGTGTCCAACAGTATTAACATTTGCTATATTGTTACTTTCTACGTCCATTGCTATCTGGTGTGCCTGAAGACCTGTTACACCAGACCAAAGTGATCTTAACATAGTTTTATCCTTAGATATAAAATTTATTTAAAACCACATAAGCAAGATTTGTTCCATTTTTTACCTTAAATCTATATTAAGAAATTTATTGTAATATGAATTTGCTACAAAAATACTTTACAAGGATACAAAAACTATGTTTAAAAACCTGAAACTCTCCACAAAAATAACCATTATAAGTTGCACATTATCGCTTATTTCTCTTATTGTTGTAACTAGTGTTGTTGCATTTAAGACATTAGCTATTAAAGATAAAGATAGCATAAAATACATGACTAGCGAATTAAAAAAAGATGCGAATGACATTTCTATATTTCTAACTAGGGCCTTGCAAAGTTCTCGTATTATTGCCGAATCTATATCAGGAGCCATAGAACAAGACAGTAAATTATCACCGGATTCTATAGGTGATATGTTTATGAGGATACAACAAAGTAATCCTGAGTTTATGAGTATTTGGTTTATGAGTGCAAATGAAAAATTTTATAACAAATACCAAGATGGTGGAGATGAATTACTATATGCTGAAAACGGACTTTTTGCACCTTGGAGTGTAAATAGTAGTGGAACTCCGAAACTAGCCAAAAGAACAAAAGAGTATAGAGATGCTTTTTATTTTACTATTGCTAGGGACACTAAAAAACCAGCTATATTAGATCCTTATTTTTATAATTTCAATGGAGCCGATGTTTTAATAACATCTTTTACTGTGCCAGTTTACGCTAAAGGTAAATTTGTAGGAACTATGGGTATAGCTATGAATATAGAAAAGATACAAGAGATAGTAGATTCTATCAAACTATACAAAACAGATTATGCGCTACTTATGTCACACAAAGGAAATCTTATAACCTATAAGGATAAAAATTTAATAGGGAAAAATCTACTTGAAATAAATCCTGATGCACAACCTATTGTAGATGCACTATTTGACACAAAACCTTTAGAGATTGAAATTGTTTCTAATATTACTAATAAAAAGTCTAAAGTTATATACTCAGCTGTTGAGATAGACAATTTTGATAAAAACTGGGGTATTGTTTTGACTGCTAATCCTGATGAAATAACACAAGAAGCAAGATCTTTAAGAAATTTTATGATAATAATATCCGCTATATCTATAATAATTTTAATGATAATCATGTGGACATACTCAAAAACATTGGGCAAAAGAATGTTTAATATAGGTGAGGATTTAAAAAGCTTTTTTGATTATCTAAATTACAAAATAGCTAAACCTAACTTTGTTGAGGTTTCATCAAATGATGAAATAGGTCAAATGGGAACACTAATAAATGAAAATATCAAACAAATCCAAGATGGTAAAACACAAGAAAACAACTTTATCCAACAAGCAAATCACTTTGTTGATAAGATAAAAGATGGTGATTTTACAGCTACATTAGATGCTAATACAAATAACCCAGCACTTAATCAATTAAAACAAACATTTAAAGAGCTTCAAGAAGCATTGCAAGAAGCAATAGCAAAAGATGGTCAAGATGTATTAAGATTACTTGATTCATATAAAAGACAAGACTTTACATCAAGACTTGATGATGAAGGTAGAATGGCTAGTGGTGTAAATTTACTTGGTGAAGAAATAACAAATATGCTTAAAAACAATCTAAAACAAGCAGAAACACTACAACAAAAAGCTCAAATACTATCAAGCTCTATGGATGAATTAACAAATGGAGCAAACTCACAAGCAAGTTCTTTACAAGAGAGTGCAGCAGCAGTAGAAGAGATGAGCAGTTCAATGAATGCAATATCTCAAAAAACACAAGATGTTATAAGACAATCAGAAGAGATTAAAAACATAATAACAATAATAAGAGATATAGCAGATCAAACAAATCTATTAGCACTTAATGCAGCTATAGAAGCAGCAAGAGCAGGAGAACATGGTAGAGGCTTTGCAGTTGTTGCTGATGAAGTAAGAAAACTAGCAGAAAGAACTCAAAAATCATTAGGAGAGATAGAAGCAAATACAAATGTATTAGCTCAATCAATAAATGAAATGAGTGAGTCTATAAAAGAGCAAGCAGAAGGTATTAATATGATTAATAAATCTGTTTCAGAAGTAGATATGCTAACTCAACAAAATGTTAAAATAGCAAACAACACAAATCAAATTACATTAGAAGTAGATGGTATGGCTAAGACTATAGTTGAAGATGTAAGGAAGAAGAAGTTTTAGGTCCATGAGTCTGTATTTTAGATTATGTTGTCTCAAAAAATAAGACATAGTGTAAACATTTATTGGATAAAAATCATATTTATCCAATAAATTAAAACATTAAATGTTATTTTAAACTATTAAAATGTAAAATTAGCACGAAAATTAAATATAAAAGGTTTAACATGAAAAAAGTTTCTAACAAACTAGGCGTTGTTATATTATGTTTACTTGTAGCTTCTTTTTCAATATTTGCATTTCAGAGCTACAAAGAAACATCATCGGTAATCACAAGTCTCTCAAAAGAGGCAAAAAAAGTCGCTTCGTTATCAATGAGGATATTTATAGAAAGCTACTTTGTTGACAATATAGGTCTTATAAAAGATGTAAAAAGACATCTAGAAGAAAATCCTTATTTGCTAGACAATGAAGAATTGCTAAAAGAGGATTTGATAAAATATGCAACATCTCCGGCTTCTAACGGTGTATATGTAATCAGAGAAAAACAAGGCGATTTGATTGCTGCAGAAAATAGACATAATGGAAATATACTATTTAATGTATATACAAAAGAAAAAGATCATTATAATGCTAAATCAAAAGAATACTATAAAAAAGCTGTGGAAAAAAGAGATATTTATTTTACTAATCCACATGTTGATGAACTTACTAGTAAAAATGCTATAACCATATCTGCCCCTTTTTATTCTAATGGAAAACTTTTAGGAGTTATACGCACAGATGTATTTATAGAAAAATTAAAAGTATTATCTGATGTCAAGGATAGTGAAACAAGTACTATAAATATTGTTGATATGGATACTTTAAAAATGGTTTATCACCCAAACCCTAACTATATAATGTCCAATGATCCTACTCTTTTAAATTTAACAAAACATTTTATAGATGAATATCAGCAAAACAAAGAAGAGGCATTTAACTACACCTTCAACGGAGTAAATAAAATAGGTGCATGTCAAGCATATAAACAGGCTAATTGGTTAATTTGTTCTGGTAATGCATTGTCTGATTATGATACAGAGCTAAATGGAGTGATTACTCACCAAGCTATATTTTCTATTATTTTCATAATAGTTATAGTTGCTATATTGCTTTATACGGTCAATTATTTTTTAAAGCCTATATCTTCTATAAGTGCTGGTTTGGCTTCATTTTTTCAATTTCTAAATTATGAAATAAAAGAGCCTATAAGAACAAATGTTTCTTCACAAGACGAATTTGGCGAAATGGCAACAATGATAAACGAAAACATAGCTAAAATCCAAGATGGTAAAACACAAGAAAACAACTTTATCCAACAAGCAAATCACTTTGTTGATAAGATAAAAGATGGTGATTTTACAGCTACATTAGATGCTAATACAAATAACCCAGCACTTAATCAATTAAAACAAACATTTAAAGAGCTTCAAGAAGCATTGCAAGAAGCAATAGCAAAAGATGGTCAAGATGTATTAAGATTACTTGATTCATATAAAAGACAAGACTTTACATCAAGACTTGATGATGAAGGTAGAATGGCTAGTGGTGTAAATTTACTTGGTGAAGAAATAACAAATATGCTTAAAAACAATCTAAAACAAGCAGAAACACTACAACAAAAAGCTCAAATACTATCAAGCTCTATGGATGAATTAACAAATGGAGCAAACTCACAAGCAAGTTCTTTACAAGAGAGTGCAGCAGCAGTAGAAGAGATGAGCAGTTCAATGAATGCAATATCTCAAAAAACACAAGATGTTATAAGACAATCAGAAGAGATTAAAAACATAATAACAATAATAAGAGATATAGCAGATCAAACAAATCTATTAGCACTTAATGCAGCTATAGAAGCAGCAAGAGCAGGAGAACATGGTAGAGGCTTTGCAGTTGTTGCTGATGAAGTAAGGAAACTAGCAGAAAGAACTCAAAAATCATTAGGAGAGATAGAAGCAAATACAAATGTATTAGCTCAATCGATAAATGAAATGAGTGAATCTATAAAAGAACAAGCAGAAGGTATTAATATGATTAATAAATCTGTTTCAGAAGTAGATATGCTAACTCAACAAAATGTTAAAATAGCAAACAACACAAATCAAATTACATTAGAAGTAGATGGTATGGCTAAGACTATAGTTGAAGATGTAAGGAAGAAGAAGTTTTAACACTAACTAAATATAAATACTCCCTATAAATGGGAGTATTTATTTATATACGCTTTTTATTCCATAACCAAAATTCATTATTTATTATTACTAAATTTTTTATTATGTTAACGTACAACTACTAACTATCATATTTATATATTAAATCTATTTGGCTTATAAGTATACAATATTATAAGAAATTATAAACTATAAAAAATAATAATTTTTATGTTTTTATGTATCATAATAAAATTGTTTCAATATGTTATCAATCAAATATTTTATATCAGTACGAATTTTTAGTTTTTTGTATATTGCAAATATTATAATTGTATACTATAAAATAAAATTTTATAATAAAAGCAAAAAAGAAATATAATAGGGAAAAATTTAATAGTTAAGAATAGCAAAAAAAATAATTAAACCAACTATAGATTATAATATAAAAACTATACTTGGCTTAAAATTTCTGCTTTGCCATTTACAACAGCTACACAGTGTTCGTAGTGGCTAGTATTTAGACCATCTTTTGATGTTACTTTCCATTTGTCTTTACCTATAACTGGTGTGCCATCTAGCTGACATATCATAGGCTCTAAACAAAATACCATGCCATTTTTTATCTTTGGTCCGGCTTTTGGGTTGTTTCCTTCAAGATAGTTTGGTATCTCTGGCTCTTCATGTGGGCGTTTTCCTATACCGTGTCCGCAAAAACCACGTAATGGAACAAATCCACGACCGAGTATAAATTTTTCTAGCTCATAGGATAGCTCTTTAAAGTGCATTCCAGCTTTGATATAATCAATAGCAAAATAAAGTGCATCTTTGCTGCATGCTATAAGCTCTTCATCTTTTTTAGATATAGTCCCAACAGGAAAAGTCCTAGCGCTATCTCCAAAATAGCCATCTAAATTTGAGCCAAGATCAACACCTACTATGTCGCCCTCTTTTAGTATTGTATTATCTGGTATGCCGTGTATTACTACTTCGTTTAAACTTATACAAGCTGTATTTGGAAAACCATAAAGCCCTTTAAAAGCTGGTTTTGCTCCAGATGATCTTATCATATCTTCACACACCTTGTCTATCTCAAGAAGTGATACACCTGGCTTGATAAACTCTGCTATATAGTCTAAAGTTCGAGCGACAATTTCATTTGCCGCTCTAAGCTTTTCAATCTCATTAGGTCTTTTTAAACCGATTGCCATTATAAGCCTACCGCACTTAAAGTTTGATATTTATTCATATAAATTTGAGCCTCTATACGTCTCATTGTGTCAAGCGCAACAGAAACAACAATTAGCACAGAAGTACCTCCAAAATAAAATGGAACACCCATAAATTTAACCAATACCCAAGGCAATGTAGATATCAAACCTAAATAAATAGCACCACTAAAAGTAAGCCTACTAGCAACTTCATTTAGATAATGTGCTGTATTTTCTCCGGGTCTAACACCAGGTATAAAACCACCTTGTCTTTTTAAATTCTCACTTATATCTTTTGTGTTAAAGGTTATAGAAGCATAAAAATATGCGAAAAACAATATAAATAAAAATGTTAAAAAGTTAAATACATAGCTATTTGGGTTTAAAAAGTCATAAACCGCTTGAACGTATGAATTTGTACTTGCTTGCATTATTGTGCTTGGAAACATCAAAATCGCACTAGCAAAAATAGGTGGAATAACACCACTTAAATTGACTTTTATAGGTATATAGTTCATTATTCTCTTGTTTTGATTTTGCATTACTACTTTACGTGAATATGAGATAGGAATACGTCTCTCTCCCATTTCAACAAAGATAATAATACCTATAGTTAATAAAACAATTAGGAAAATACCTATAACAGCTAAGAAATTCATCTCGCCGGTATTTACTAAGTTTATAGTTCCACTTATCGCACTTGGAATTCCAGAAACTATACCAGCAAAAATTATCAAGCTTATACCGTTTCCTATACCTCTTTGTGTTATTTGCTCACCTATCCACATAAGAAGCATTGTTCCAGTAAGCATAGAAGCAGCCGCTATCGCTATAAATAAGTTCATATCTATCATAATAGCTTGTTCGCCATTTTGTCCGTTAAGACTTTGTAGCCCTACACTAACACCAATAGCTTGAACGATTGTTATAACTATAGTTGCATATCTAATGATTTGCATGTATTTTTGCATACCATCACGCTCTTTTTTTAGCTTAGCCAAATTTGGGAAAGTAGCTGCTAATAGCTCCATGATAATTGAAGCTGTGATGTATGGCATAATTCCAAGAGATATAATACTAAGACGCTCAGCGGCTTTACCGCTAAACATATTAAATAAACCTAGTGCGTTACTGCTGTTTGAGTTAAAAAAATCTTTAATCACATCTACATTAACGCCAGGAACTGGCACATAAGCCAGTATCCTATATGCAAATAAAAATGCCAACGTGATTAATATCTTGTTGGTCAATGCTTTATTCATTACTTTTGTCCGCTAACGATAACGTTACTGTCTTTTACTTTTGAAGCAAGATCTTTTGCACTAGCTCCGATAAGTTTGATTTTATTTACGCTTTTTGAAATTTTATGAACAGAAGCTATAGTAGCTATAGTAATTTCACTTAACTCTTTTATAGCTGTTATTTTTTCAACATTTATAGCGTAAGGTTTTTCAAATTTTGAAGTAAAGCCTACTTTAGGAAGACGTCTTTGAAGAGGTTGTTGTCCACCCTCAAAACCACGCTTCTCATTATAACCTTTTCTTGCTCTTTGACCTTTGTGACCTTTACCAGCTGTTTTGCCTTGTCCACTTCCTTGACCACGACCCAATCTTTTGATTTCTCTTGTTGAGCCTGGTGCTGGGGTTAATTTTTCTAATGCCATATTTCTTATCCTTTAAGCATGCTAAGTGCTTTTATAGTAGCACGAACAACGTTTGCAGAGTTGTTTGAGCCCAGAGATTTAGTTAAAATATCCTTAACGCCAGCAAGTTCTAAGATAGGACGAGTACTACCACCAGCTATAACACCAGTACCTTCACTAGCTGGACGTAATAAAACACGGCTAGCGTTATATTTAACTTCAATATCGTGAGGTATAGTAGAACCCTTTAGCTTAACATTGATAATGTTTTTAAATGCATCATCTATAGCTTTACGCATAGCATCAGGAACTTCTTTTGCTTTACCATATCCAAAGCCAACCAAGCCATTTCTATTTCCAACTACAACAAGCGCTGTAAATCTGAATCTACGTCCACCTTTTACAACCTTTGTAACCCTTCCGATATCAACAATTACTTCTTCGAATTCTTCTTTATTATACTTTTGCATTGATTTTCCTTTGGGTTATAGCTTGATGCCATTTTCTCTTAATGCGTCAGCAAATGCTGCAACAACACCATGATACAAATAGCCATTTCTGTCAAATACACCGGCACTAATACCTTTTGCTTTTAAAGTGTTAGCAAATTCTTTAGCGATAATTGCAGCACCTTCTTTGTTTGCTTTTATTCCTAGTTTTTTACCATTAGCTGAAGCTATTGTTGTAGCAGTTACATCATTTATAGCTTGAACATATAGAGTTCTATTTGATTTAAAAATAGAGATTCTTGGATTTTGCTCGCAACCTGAAATTTTAGATCTAACCCTCTTTTTTCTCTTAATTCTAAGAGCAAGTTTTCTTTTTAATACTTTTGCTGTCATTACTTATCCCTTACTTCTTAGATGTTTTACCCGCTTTGCGGATTATACGTTCTTCTAGATATTTAACACCTTTTCCTTTATATGGCTCAGGTGGTCTAAAACCTCTAATTTGAGCTGCTGCTTGACCAATAACTTGTTTATCATTTCCTTTTAAGGTGATAACGTTTCTTTCAACAGTTGCTTCTATGCCCTCAGGTAGTTCATAATTTACAAGGTGAGAAAAACCTAAAGCTAATTCTAGAATTTTTCCTTTTACAGCTGCTTTATAACCAACACCATTTATCTCAAGTTGTCTTGTAAAACCTTGAGTTAGTCCGATTATTATATTGTTAGTTAAAGCTCTATAAGTTCCCCAATATGCTCTACTTTGTCTATCGTCGCCCTTAGAAGAGAAAACAACTTCATTGTTTTCTATTTTTACTTCAACGTTACCTTTAGTATCAAGCTCTTTTACGCTATTGCCCTTTTTAAATTTAAGGACATTATTTTCAAAGCTAACATCTACACCTGATGGGATAGATATCGGCTGTTTTCCTATACGTGACATTATTTTCCTTTTACTTGTCTAGGGTGTTTTTACAATCAAGAATCAACACCACAATGCCGTAAAATTGATTGTCTTTTAAGACAAAAACTTTAAAAAGCCTAGTATAAAACCAAGCTTTTTATTTTATTACCAAACTGTGCAGATGATTTCGCCACCAACGCCAGCTTTGTGAGCTTCTATACCACTCATAACGCCTTTGCTAGTACTAACTACGATAGTTCCGTAACCATTTTTAAAACGTTTTATATCATCTTTACCTTGATATACTCTACGTCCTGGTGTAGAAACTCTTTTTAGCTCGTTTATTACACTTCTGCCATACTCATCGTATTTTAACACAACATTTATAAATTTCTTATTGTCTTCTTCAACAACGTTAAAGCTTTCAATATAACCTTTTTGCGCCAAAACATTTAAAGTAGCCTCAACAACTTTAGAGTGTAAAAGCTTAGCAGTTTCAAGCTTTCTCATTGCAGCATTTCTTATGCGTGTTAGTCCGTCTGCTATTAAATCATTTAACATATTTATTCCTTACCAACTTGCTTTTTTAAGACCTGGTATTAGTCCTTCATTAGCCATTTTTCTTAGGCAAACACGACAAATTCCAAAATCTTTATAAACAGAGTGCGGACGACCGCAAATTTGACATCTTGTATAGCCGCGCACTTTAAATTTAGGCTTGCGAGCAGCTTTTGCTATCATTGATTTTTTTGCCATCTTACTTTCCTTTTGCAAATGGCATACCAAATAACTCTAACAATTTGAATGCCTCTTTATCGTTCTTAGCTGTTGTAGCTATAGTTATGTTCATACCGTGTGTTCTTAGTATTTTATCATACTCAACTTCAGGAAACATAAGTTGTTCATTAAGACCAAAGTTATAGTTTCCTCTTCCATCAAAACCACTTCTAGAAAGTCCACGGAAGTCTTTAACTCTTGGTAATGCTACACTTATAAGCTTATCTAAAAATGCATACATACGGTCTTTTCTTAATGTTACCTTGATACCAACAGGGTAACCTTCACGAACCTTAAAACCTGCAACAGATTTTTTTGCATTACAAATAACAGCTTTTTGTCCAGCTATCAAAGATATAGTATCAGCCATATTTTGAAGTATCTTTTGATCCTTTGCAGAATCATTAGCACCAACACTTATAACAACTTTCTCTATAGCAGGAATAAGCATAGGATTTTTAATATCAAATTCTTTTGTTAGAGCTGCTTTGATACTTTCGTTATATTTCTCTTTTAATCTCATAGCTCTTACTCCTCAACTTTCGCAACATTTGAGATATCTATTGGCATCTCTTTATTGATATGTCCACCATTTGGAGTTTTTTCGCTTGGCTTTATAGCTTTTTTTGCAATTTTGCAACCTTCAACTATAACTTGACCTTTTTTAGCAATAACAGATAAAACTTTACCTGTTTTTCCTTTGTCGTCGCCAGCTATAACTTTTACAGTGTCACCTTTTTTGATTTTAAATTTAACATTTGCCATTATAGAACCTCCGGTGCTAGTGAAACAATTTTCATAAAGTTAGCATATCTAACTTCACGGCCAACAGGTCCAAATATACGTGTTCCAACAGGTTCTCTTTTGTTATCAAGTATAACAGCAGCGTTCTCATCAAATCTGATAAGAGAGCCATTATCTCTATGAACCTCTTTTTTTGTTCTAACAACAACAGCTTTTACAACTTGACCTTTTTTGATCTTACCGTTTGGAAGAGCCTTTTTTACAGAGCAAATAATAATATCTCCAAGTGTCGCATATCTTCTTTTGCTACCACCTAAAACTTTTATACACATTAATTCTTTTGCACCGCTGTTATCAGCAACCGCAAGTCTTGTAAAACTTTGAATCATTATTCAACTCCCTTTGCAACAATAGCTTTTAATCTAAAACTTTTGCGTGCTGAAATTGGTCTGCATTCTATTGCTACAACAGTATCGCCTGCTTTTGTTTCATTTTTTTCATCATGAACTAAATATTTTTTAAAGCGCTTTACAAATTTGTGGTATCTTGGATGCATAACGCGTCTTTCAACCAAAATAGTAGCTGTTTTGTCTCCAGCTTTTTGTAAAACTACGCCTTGAATTTCTCTTTTTAATGCCATCTTTTACCCCTTACTTTGAAGCACTAATTGCAGTATTGATTTGTGCTATCTCTTTTTTCACAGCACCTATCTCATTAGGGTTACTTAACTGCATAGTTTTTAACTTTTGCTTTAGTGTAAATAAAAGCACCTTCTTCTCTTTTAGCATAGCGTTTAACTCAGTAACGCTTTTTTCTTTCAACTCAGTATATTTCATTTTCACTCTCTCGCGTTACAAATTTTGTCTTAAATGGCAATTTATGCATCGCTAAAGTTAGTGCTTCTTTTGCAAGCTCTTCACTAACACCAGCCATTTCATAAATTATACGACCAGGCTTAATATTCATTACCCATTCTTCAACACCTGCTTTACCTTTACCCATACGAGTTTGAAGTGGCTTTTTGGTTAGTGGTTTATCTGGAAACACTCTAATCCAAATTTTTGCCTGTCTTTTAACATGACGAGTAAGTGCTTGACGAGCGGCCTCTATTTGGCGTGAGTTTACTCTACCAGCTTCAACTGCTTTTATAGCAAATTCACCAGTTGATAAACTTGCACCACGAGTTGCATAGCCGCGGTTACGCCCTTTCATTTGCTTACGAAATTTCGTTCTTTTAGGCATCAACATAACTATTTACCTCTTCTTGCTCTACGTGGTTTTTTTGGTGCATCATCTTCAGTTTTGTCAGCTTGAACGCCTTTTTGAAGAACCTCACCTTTGAATATCCATACTTTAATACCTATGTTTCCATAAGTTGTATGTGCTTCAGCAAAACCATAATCAATCTTTGCTCTAAGTGTATGAAGTGGAACACGGCCTTCTAGATACCATTCTGTTCTAGCCATTTCTGCACCACCTAAACGTCCAGCTACTGATATTTTAATACCTTTAGCACCAGACTTTTGAGCACCTTGAATAACTTTTTTCATTGCACGACGGAAAGCAACACGACGCTCAAGTTGCATAGCAACATTTTCAGCTGCTAATTGAGCTGATGCTTGCGCTTTTCTTTCCTCTTTGATGTTGATATTAACATCTTTGCCGATTAATTTTGCAACATCATTTTTTAATATTTCAACATCTTGTCCTTTTTTACCGATGATGATACCAGGACGAGCAGCAACAACTGTAACACGAAGTTTTTTAGCTGTTCTTTCTATTAAAATTTGACTAATTCCTGCATAATATAGTTTTTTCTTTAAAAAAGCACGAATTTTATAATCTTCACCTATGCTTTCAGCAAGACTTTCTTTAGCAGGAAACCATCTTGATTCCCAATTACGATTTATACCAAGTCTAAGACCTATCGGATTTACTTTTTGTCCCATATTATGCTTCCTTCTGTGCTTTTGATACTTCTACCAATATATGAGAAGTTGGTTTGCGAATTCTACTCGCACTTCCTCTTGCTCTTGGTCTAAATCTCTTAAGAACTGGACCTGCATCAACGCGACAACTACTTACAACAACCTCTTCTGGCTCAAAACCGCCATTAGCTACAGCTGAACTAATAGCATTTGCTATAAATTTAGCTCCACGATTTGGCATAAATTGAAGGCTTGCAAGAGCAAGTTCAGCATTCATTCCTTGAACCTCACGAGCTATAAGTCTAGCTTTTGTTGGAGAAAGTCTTACAAATTTTATTATTGATTTACTCATGACTTCCACCTTACTTGCCTATTTTTTTCTGCACTGAGCCTTTGTGACCCTTAAATGTGCGTGTTGGAGAAAATTCGCCAAGTTTATAACCAATGTGGTTTTCTGTTACATATACAGGTATAAAACTTTTACCGTTATGAACATTAAAAGTTAATCCAATCATTTCAGGCACAATCGTACTGCGTCTTGACCATGTTTTGATTGGTTTATTGTCGTTTGCGCTTTTAGCAGAAACAACTTTTTTCATTACATGCTCATCTACGAAAGGACCTTTTTTGAGTGATCTTGCCATCTCTATTTTCCTTTCCTTCTTGAAATTATAAGCTTATCGCTAGCTTTTTTACGGCGAGTCTTAGCACCTTTAGTTGGTTTACCCCAAGGAGTAACAGGGTGACGTCCTGAGTTTTTCTTACCTTCACCACCGCCGTGTGGGTGATCAACTGGGTTCATCGCAGAACCACGAGTTTGAGGGCGAATACCTCTATGTCTATTTCTTCCCGCTTTTCCTATTGTGATGTTAGCCCAATCTTCGTTACCAACAACACCGATACTTGCCATACATTCAGCTAATACTTGTCTCATTTCGCCACTTGGCATTCTTAAGATTACATATTTTTCTTCTTTACCCATAAGCTGAGCATATCCACCAGCTGAACGAGCTATTTGTGCACCTTTACCAGGCTTAAGCTCTATGTTATGAACGATTGTACCAACTGGTATAAATCTTAATTTCATAGCATTACCAGGCTTGATGTCAAGTGATTTGTCTTCTGCAGAAGAGATAATATCACCAACATTTAAACCGCTAGGTCTAATGATATATCTTTTTTCACCATCTTTGTATGATATAAGTGCTATACGACAATTTCTGTTTGGATCGTATTCAATAGCTTCAACCTTACCTTCAATATCAAATTTGCGGCGCTTAAAGTCTATAATACGATAAAGTTTTTTAGCACCAGCTTCTTTATGTCTTGAAGTTATACGACCATTGTTATTTCTACCACCAGTTGCTGGTATCTTAACAAGAAGTCCTCTTACGCTTGGTTTTGCTGTAATATCTTCTGAACTTAATCCTGTCATATATCTACGGCTAGGAGTATATGGTTTATATGATTTTATAGCCATTTTATGCCTCCGTATTTTCTAGGCTTACGCCTTCAGGTAATTTAACGTAAAATTTCTTAACATCATCTCTTACGCCAATTCTTCCTCTAAAACGCTTCACTTTTCCATTCACTCTTAGAGAATTTACTTGAAGTGGCGTTACACCAAAATATTCTTTTAAAACTTCTTTTAAGCCATTTTTTGTAACTCTTGGTGAAGTTTGTATAACAACAACACCATTTTCTTGAAGGCCAAGAGTTTTTTCTGTATAAATAATTGTTTTGATATCAGTTATATCTGCCATTTTAGCCCTCTTTTGTTATTGTTTGAAGTGCTGCTTTTTCAATTATAACTGCACTATAAGTAGCTACTAAGTAAGCATTTACTTCACTTGCATCTACAACATAACTATTTGCTAAATTTCTAAACGCTAATAATGTTTTGTCATCAAGCAAATCTTTTACAACAAGCACATCTCTCAAATTTAAAGATTTTATGATTTTATTTGCATCTTTTGTTTTGCCTGATTGAACTTCTACGCTATCAACAGCAAAAAGTTTTCCAGCCTCTGCTTTTTGAGCAAGAGCAACTTCAAGAGCAAGTCTTTTTTGTTTTTTATTAACTTTTTGAAAGTAGTTTTTGTTATTTGTAGGACCAAATGCAACTGCACCACCTACCCATACATTCGTTCTAGTTGAACCTGCACGAGCACCACCACGACCTTTTTGTCTCCAAGGTTTCTTACCGCCACCACTTACAAATGCACGGCTCTTTGTATGAGCTGTATTTGCACGCATAGAAGCTAAGTAAGATTTTACGTAAAGATAAAGATTGTGAGGATTTACTTCTGCATAACTTGCAGGAAGTTCAAGCTCGCTAGCTTTTTCAAATTTATCATTTAATACGCAAATTTTACTCATTTTACAATCCTTATTCTACCCATTGCACCATTATAACCTGGCACACAACCTTTTACTACGATAATTCCATTTTCATTATCAAAGCTAACTAGTTCATTTTTAACAGTAACTTTTTCATTACCCATATGTCCCGCCATTTTCATACCAGGCTGAACACGTCCAGGCCATTCGCAGTTACCGATTGAACCGTGTCTTCTGTGAAATCTAGAACCGTGGCTTTTTGGACCACCAGCAAAACCATGTCTTTTTACAACACCCTGATATCCTCTACCTTTTGAGTTAAAGCTAACTTTTAAAACCTTAGCTTCACTAAGTGGAGTAACATCAATAGCACCAACTTCTGAGTTTGCTACTTCAATTGTTGCGAATTTATTAAATTCGGCAGTTAGATTGTATTTTTTTTGTTGACCTTGTATAGATTTGTTATTTGCTTTAGTATCAGCATAAGCAACGATAGCACGCTTATTTTCATCTATTTCGCAAACTTTAGTATCTACAAGTTTTAACAAAGTTACTGGTATGCTTTGTGCAGCTACTGTTCTGCTCATACCTATTTTTTCTACGATATATTCCATATATCACCCCTTACTTCATTGCACGAACTTCAACATTAACCTCAGGGGCTAAGTCAAGTTTTGTTAAGCTATCTACGGTTTCTGGAGTGGCTGCCACAATGTCAAGCATTCTAGCATGAATTCTCATCTCAAACTGCTCACGTGAGTCTTTGTTTACGTGTGGAGATTTTAAGACTGTGTAGCGTTTAGTCTTCGTAGGCATTGGCACTGGACCACGAACGTCAGCACCAGTTCTTTTGACAGCTTCTACAATTGCTGCAACTGTGCGGTCTAGAACTCTATGGTCATAAGCTTTTAGCTTTAACCTAATTCTTTCCATATTTTTTCCTTTTTAAAGAACTTGTCGCAAACCCGCGACCTCTTTACATAAAAACAAAACTTACAGAGGATTTATAAAATCTTATAAGCAGGTCATAGACACCTTTATCGTAAAGAGATTGTGATTTTACAAAAAGTCCCTATTAAAGTCAAGAAAAACAGTAGAATTTGTTAAAAAATTAAATTATTTTTTCCTTATAAAAAGGAAAAAATATATATCCAGCAATAAAGCATAAATTTTTAATCAACCTAGCAAAATCTCATTAAAAACTAAAATTATCTAAGTTGTATATTTTAATTAAAAATCTCTTTTTTAGCGTTAAAACTATAAATGTTTTTTAAATTTTTGCCGATGTATTATAAAATATCTCAAAGGATATAAGACAATGAGCTTAACACTCCCGCAAAATCCGCTTAACTATAATCCCGGAATCGAATCTATTTCTCCTAATCAAAAGTTCTCAGAAAGACCTTGGTATGCTAAGAAATATCACACAGATGCTCCAATGAGTGGATATACAAAAGATGAAAATCCAAAAGTAAGCATTTGGGGTAAGCTTAAGGGTTTAGACCCTGATTTTTCACAAGAGCAAATAAAAGAATTAAAGGATTTTATTGATGAGAGTGGGGCTTTAGGCTATCACATAGAACGAAGACTTAACGACCAAAAGAAAAAGGACTATATAGCGTAGATGAAATTATAAAAACCCTTCATCACGAGCTACGATATATGTCTGAAACTGCTGGTGTTTTGCTATTTTATGGTAGAAAAGATACCGAAATATTAGACCAAGATTTAAGCATAGATGAGTTTAAGACAGAGTGGGCTAAACATACACTTAAAGAAAGATTTAATCTAACTATAAGTGATGATGATGCCAAAAATGCTATCAATATCTTAAATGAACTTATCAAAGAACAAAAAGATAAGTCACAAGAAACAGAAGAAAAGAACAAAGATAATAAATTTAAACCAATCCAAGCTGTCAGTAAAAGCACAACCTACAAAGATGAAGCAACAAACGAAATAAAAAAGATATATGAAATCGTAAAGCGAGAGTTTGATTTGGGTAAAAATACATTTGACATACTTAAAAAAGTAGCACAAAGTAGAGTTGATAAACTAGCTTAGTATAAATAAATATTATATTTTTTTATTGGCTATATTACCGAAGATATTTTGCTTATAGTTTTGTTTATATCCTTACATCAACCTTTTTACGAAGCATAGGCTTTTCATTTTGTATGGTATGTTTGATATACATAATGTTATAAAGCTCGTTTGTGCTTATAAGTTTATCCCCTGCTAGGTGTATCAGGAAATTAACTTCGTTATCTTCCCCTATTGCCTTTTTTATGGCTGTAGCCCCTATCTCCCTTAAACTTTTAAAACCATATTCTTCTTTGTTTTTGGCTTTTTCTCTTATGCCTATATTTGCAAAATCTATTTTATTAAGCTCTTCTTCTGTCATATTTTTAACTTCAAGATTTGTAGTAGCTTTCTTGTCTATTGTAGTATTTAGCCTGCCGGTATAGTTGTATAGCTCTTTTACCGCTATCATTCTTCCACTATCAAATTTAAGTGTTATTGAGCCATTATCGTTTAGCTTCATGCTCTATATTTTATAGCTAAGGAAGCTTTACGACAAGGATAGACAAAAATATTTTAATAATTTAACTCATATTCCTAAATTACTACGAACCATCTTTCTAAGCTCAACAGTTGAATCATCAATGTTTGATAGTTCATTAATAAGATAATTCCTATAGCTGGCATTTGCATCCCTATTTTTCATCAAATCATTAGCCATTTCTCCACAAATTCCAAATGACAAAACACCATATAATGCAGCTTGAAACATATCTTCTCCACTGGCCGCAAATGCTGCTAACGCAGCTGAAAGCATACAACCGCTTCCGGTTACTTTTGTCATAATCTCATGTCCGTTTTCACCAACAGCTACATTATTTCCTTCTAGCACAACATCCATCTTACCAGAAACCACAACAACGGATTTTGATAATTGCCATAAAGCAGATGCGCGTTTTACTATCTCTTCCAATCCAAGCTCGGCGCTATCATTGCTTGTATCTACACCACGAGATTTAATGTCTTCTCCAACAAGGGCTGAGATTTCAGAAACATTGCCTCTTATAATGCTAAATTTTATATTTTCTATCAATTTTAAAGCCGTTTGTGTCCTAAATGTCGTAGCACCAGCACCAACCGGATCAAGCACCACAGGGATATTTAGCTCATTTGCTTTTTTACCAGCCTTTATCATAGATGTTATAGTTCTTTCGTTTAATGTGCCTATGTTTATAACCAAAGCGTTAGATATGCTAACCATCTCCTCAACTTCTTTTTCATCATCAGCCATAACAGGCGATGCACCAAGCGAAATAAGAGCATTTGCAACATCATTCGCTGTTACATAATTTGTTATACAGTGAACAAGCGGTTTTAGTAAGCGAATTTGTGATAAAATTTCCATATAATTCCTTAGTATTTTTAAAAAACTCAGGAATTATAACATAACCAATAATTTTATTATTAACTTATAAAAACTTTAAAATATCATCAGCATTATAAACATCATAGCCATTTTGCAAAAGCCATTCATACATCTTTTCTTGATTTTTAGCGGTTTTTATGGCTTTAAATTTAGATTTTAAAACAAAGGCTTCATTTATAAATGAACTAGCTTGTATAATAAGCTCACGACTTTCATTCATTATCTTTGCTATATTGTCTGAGTTTATATAAAGTGTGAAATTTTGATATTGTGTTGATAATTTTTCAAGCTCGTTAAGTTGCTTGTTTGCATTTGTGGTTGCCATTGAAACAAAAGCACCTTTTGATAGAAGTTTTTTTGAAATTTCAAAGCCCAAACCAAGTATATCACTTCCACCTATACTAACAAAATAATCAAATTTTTTATCTCTTAAAATCTTACTTTCAACATAAAACTCATCTCTAACCAAAACAAACCTAGCACCACAATAGATTTCTGTATCTTTTGCCAATAGTCCGTTGTAGTTTTCACTCTTTGCAAATAAATTTACATTTAACAAAAAATCGCAATAATGCTCTTTATACTCATCATCAAAGCTTAAAATTTTAACTCCGGTTTGATCCTTGATGTATTTTTCATCTTCAAAGCTTATGCCATAATGGTCTATTATCAAAAGTTCTATTTTTTCTGTTTTGATGAGCTTTATAAGCTCGCTTAAATCATCGCTTTGTAATATATACGTAGGATATGAAATTTCATTTATGATATTTCCTTCTAAGTTCATACAAGCAAAGCTGACATCTTTTATCTTTTTTGCAAGGACTAAATCTCTTTTTATATGGCCAAGGCCTATATCTGAACTACTATCAGAACGGATTAGGGTTTTTAGGTTTTGTATTTTTTCAAATAGCATTTATTTGATAGAGCTTTTGTGCAAATTCAAAATCTTGCAATGTGTCTATATCACAAACCAAATTATAAGGTAGAACAAATGCCTTTGAATTATCTTTAAAAATATTTTTATTGTCTAGCCAAGCCTCTCTTTTACCAAAATAAAACTGACCGGCATCGTGATATGACTTTTGTAAATCCTGTGAACGAGAGTTAAAATACTCCGGATAAAACATACTTACAGATTTGTTTTCATCAAGCATTAAAGCCCTTTGTATAGGATAAGAAAACTCACAAACAGAAAATAAAAAATTACTATTTGAACTTATAAATTCATCATAAGCTTTCATTAGAATTTGATATTTTAATAAAGGTGCGGTTGCATACAAACAGCATATATTTTGATATCTTTCATCCATTTTTTTTATGGCATCTATCACAACATCAACACTAGAAGCATAATCATCGCTTAATTTTTCATCTCTAAAAAATGGCACTTTTGCACCAAATTTTATCGCAACATCAGCTATATCTTTATCATCTGTGCTTACTATAACCTCATCAAATATCTTTGAGCTTAAAGCCGTTTGGATACTATAAGCTATAAGTGGTTTTCCTAAAAAATCTTTAATATTTTTTTTGGGTATTCTTTTGCTTCCACCACGAGCCGGAATTACACATAAGTTCATTTTAAAATCTCTTTTAATACAGCAAATAGTTTATCGGACACAAACCTTGCATCTGATAAGCTCATGCCCTGATGACAAGGCAAACTAAGCTCACGACTATAAAAATTTTCAGCATTTTTAAGGCTTATATCTTTGTATTTTTGTTTATAAAAACTAAACTTATATGTTGGCTTATAATGCACTTGAACACCGATACCAAGCTCATGAAGTTTGATAAAAATTTCTTTTTTAAATTTTGCTAGTTTTTCATCTAATAAAATAGGATACAAATGTCTTGAACTTTTTTTATTTGATGATATTTTTATAGTTTTAAAAAACTCATTATCTTTAAAACTCTCATTATAAAACTGAGCTATTTCCTCACGAACAGCTATCATATCATCAAGTCTTTTAAGTTGATTTGCACCCAAGGCACAAGCAACATCACTAAGCCTATAATTATAACCAAGCAAACTCATATCGCTATCCCAAAGCTCTTTTTTTGATATGCCGTGAGAACGATAAAGTCTAGCTAAATTTGCATACTCATCGCTATTTGTGGCTATAGCTCCACCCTCAAATGTGGTAATTGGTTTTATAGCATGAAAACTAAATATACTAATATCAGCATGATTTCCAACCTTAACGCCATCTATCTCGCTTCCAAGAGCGTGAGAAGCATCATCAAGGACTTTTATCCCGTGTTTTTTTGCTGTGTCTATTATGCTTTGTATCTCAACCGGATTTCCGCCAAAATCAACAACACTTATAACCTTTGTTTGGCTATTTATTAAATTTTGTATCAAACTCTCATCTATATTTCCATCATCTTTTACATCACAAAACCTAACATCAGCGCCACACATCAAAGCGGCATTGGCAGTAGCTGCAAAGGTTACCGGAGTTGTTATGACCTCATCTTGTTGTTTTACACCAAAGATAGCATAAGCTACATGAAGTGCCGAAGTAGCAGAGTTCATAACAACTACATTTTTTACCCCAAGATACTCGCAAAGCGCATCTTCAAAGGCATCCACATTTTTACCGCCAGTTAAAAAATCCCCCTTCAAAGCTTCGCAAACGGCATCAATATCACTTTGAATTATTTGTTGCTTACTATAAGGTATCATTTTATCATCTCCAACAAAGAGTTTTTGTCAAGCCACAAGTGATTTTTATCCGAGCTATACTCAAATTCATCTTTTACTTTCTTGCCTTTTTCTCCAAGTAAATTTGTAGAAAAATCAGAAGGCGTAAGAAACTGAATAGATGGACTAATCACATAATGGTCATCAAACTCGTATGTAAGATGAGCATCATCTTTTGAAATCATAACCTCGTGCATCTTTTCACCGGGTCTTATACCTATGATATTTATACCCAAATCAGGTGCAAGAGCCTTAGCAAGATCAGGCATAGACATGGAAGGAATTTTTGGTATAAAAATCTCTCCACCCTTCATTCTTTCAAAGTTTTTTAGCACAAACGAAACACCTTGTTCTAGGGTTATCCAAAATCTTGTCATATCCATATGTGTTATAGGTAGCTCTTTTGCGCCCTCTGAGATTAGCTTTTTAAAAAACGGCACAACAGAACCCCTTGAACCAACGACATTTCCATATCTCACGACACTAAAACGGGTATGCGAAGAGCCTACTATGTTGTTTGCAGCAACAAAAAGTTTATCACTTGCTAGTTTGGTTGCACCGTATAAATTTACAGGATTACAAGCCTTATCGGTAGAAAGAGCTATTACTTTTTTTACTTTGCATTCTATTGCAGCATTAATAACATTTTGAGCGCCATTTATATTTGTCTTTATGCACTCCATTGGATTATATTCGGCTATAGGCACATGCTTCATAGCAGCTGCGTGAATAACATAATCAACCTCACGCATAGCAGTTGTTAAGCGAACTTCATCACGGACATCGCCTATAAAATATCTCATCGCTTGATGTTTAAAAACCTGAGACATCTCGTATTGTTTTAATTCATCTCTTGAATATATAATCAATCTTTTTGGTTTATATTTTTTTAATAAAATTTCCGTGTATTTTTTCCCAAAAGATCCAGTTCCTCCGGTTATTAAGATACTTTTACCATCAAACATACTTTTCCTTTCTCATATAAACCAAAAATATATTTTAAAATTAAATTATTTTAAAATTCTAGGCAGTGTTATGCCCTCTTGGCTTTGATATTTTCCATTTTTATCAGCATAAGTTACTTCACAAGCCTCATCGCCTTGCAAAAACAATACCTGTGCTATACCTTCATTTGCATAAATTTTAGCCGGCAAAGGGGTGGTATTTGAAATTTCAATTGTTATATGACCCTTAAAACCTGGCTCAAAAGGTGTAACATTTACTATTATTCCACATCTTGCGTATGTGCTTTTACCAAGACAAATAGCTAAAACATCATTTGGCATATTAAAATACTCAATAGTCCTTGCAAGAGCAAAAGAATTTGGCGGAACAATGCAAACATCACCTTTAAAATCAACTACATTTTTTTCATTAAAATTTTTTGGATCAACTATCGTTCCACCTATATTTGTAAAAATTTTAAACTCATCACCAACCCTGATATCATATCCATAGCTTGAAAGTCCATAACTAACAACACCCTTACCTATCTGTTCTTCACAAAAAGGAGAAATCATATCGTGCTCTAAACTCATCTTTCTTATCCAAGTATCGCTTTTAAGTCCCATTTTTTTCCTTGATCAAATTTCGTAAAATTATACCATAATATAAAGCTTAATTTTAAAACTATTTGTAATGAAATATATCGTTTTTTAGATAAAAACTTTATATCCAAGACAAGCAAATAATAATATTTTTTATACTACAAAAACAAAAGTAAGCTTTAAATTTGATATTTTTTGATAAAATAGTAGTATTTTGATTTGTAATTTTAGGAGATTTTTATGAAAAAAGAAGATATCAAACATATAATTGAGCTATTTGAAAAAAAAGACATAAACAAAATTCGTATAAAAGAAGGCGATTTTGAAATTGAGCTTGAAAAACAGACAGAAACATTGGAAAAACCAGCCGCACCAGCTGCTTCACCGGCACCGACACCTATAAACGTTCAAGTTGTAAATGAAAAACCAGCAACAACTGCCAAAAATACATTAAACTCACCTATGGTAGGAACATTTTATTCAGCTCCTAGCCCGGGTGCTTCATCTTTTGTAAAAGTTGGACAAAAGGTAAGAAAAGGCGAAGTTATAGGCATTATTGAGGCTATGAAAATAATGAACGATTTAGAGGCTGAGTATGATTGTCAAATTTCTGAAATTTTAGTAGCTGATGGTCAGCCAGTTGAGTTTGGTATGGCATTATTTGCGGTGGAGAAACTATAATGCAAATAAATAAAATTTTAATAGCAAATAGAGGAGAGATAGCTCTTCGTGCATTAAAAACTATAAAAGAAATGGGTAAAGAGGCGATAGTTGTTTATTCTACAGCTGATAAAGATGCCCTTTATGTAAAATACGCTGATGCAGCCATTTGTATAGGAAATCCTCGTTCAAGTGATAGCTACTTAAATATACCAGCGATTATTTCAGCAGCTGAAATAAGTGAAGCTGACGCGATATTTCCCGGATATGGATTTTTAAGTGAAAATCAAAATTTCGTTGAAATTTGCGAATACCATAATTTAAAATTTATAGGACCAAGCATACAAGCTATGGCTATAATGAGCGATAAAAGCAAGGCTAAGCAAGTAATGCAAAGAGCTGGAGTTCCTGTAATACCAGGTTCTGATGGTGCTATAAAAGATGTTAAATTCGCAAAAGAATTAGCAGCCAAAATAGGCTATCCGGTTATCATCAAAGCCGCAGCTGGTGGTGGCGGAAGAGGAATGCGTGTCGTTGAAAAAGAAGAGGATCTAGAAAAGGCGTTCTGGTCAGCTGAAAGTGAAGCAGTAACAGCATTTGGCGACGGAACTATGTATATGGAAAAATACATCTTAAACCCAAGACACATAGAAGTTCAAGTTCTTGGAGATAGTCACGGAAATGTTATTCACGTTGGCGAAAGAGACTGTTCTATGCAAAGAAGGCACCAAAAACTTATAGAAGAAAGTCCGGCTGTATTGCTTGATGAAAAAACTAGACAAAAGCTTCACGAAACAGCAGTAAGAGCTACAAAAGCTATAGGGTATGAGGGTGCTGGAACATTTGAGTTTTTGGTTGATAGGGATTTGAATTTTTATTTCATTGAGATGAATACTCGTTTGCAAGTTGAGCATTGTGTTAGCGAAATGGTAAGCGGACTTGATCTTATTGAGTGGATGATAAGAATAGCACAAGGTGAAAAACTACCATCACAAGATAGCATAAATCTAAATGGTCATGCGATAGAGTGTCGTATCACAGCAGAAGATCCAAATAGCTTTGTTCCAAGTCCAGGAGAGATAACAAAATACATATGCCCAGGCGGAAGAAATATAAGAATGGATAGCCACGTATATCAAGGTTACAATGTTCCGCCGTATTATGATAGTATGATAGGAAAGCTGATAGTTTGGGATAGCAATAGAGAAAAGGCTATTCACAAAATGCGTATCACGCTAGAACAACTTATAATAGGCGGCATAAAAACAACTCGTGATTTTCATATACAAATGATGAAAAATAAAGATTTTATATCAAATAATTACGATACAAACTATTTATCAAAGCATTAAAGCAAAGTGCAGTTAGGGTTTTCCCCTAATTGTGCTTTTAAGGAAATTTGTGAAATTAATTAACTCATTTTGTGTAGGTTTGCTATTATCGCTAGCCATTTTGTTTACAATTTTTGTTGGAATAAAGATTAATTATTTTGATTATTATGTGATAAATGAGTTTTTTAATGTGATATTTGTTGATAACATAAACTTCTATATTCTTTTGCCTATATCAATAACACTTGGTTATCTTTTGCTATATTTTAGATTTAAAAAGATTATTATAGCTTTTTATTTGATTTGTCTTATAGTTTGTGTTTGTTCTTGGAGTGAGCACATAGGCAAACAAATAGGCGAGTTTTTGTTTATGAGTGAGCCTTATGAAAAAATCATAACATATAACAATGAAACCAAAAAAATAAAACTCATAACAATGTATGAAGGTAGAGATAAAGTTTATCTTAGAATTGATGGCACAAATACGGTATTTAGCAATAAAAAATAAGGATATTTTGTGATATAATCATTCCTTATAATAAGGAAAAAAATGAACAATTTAGACTTTTTTTATCAAGCACCTTTAAAAAATTTTAAATTTATAAACCGAAAAGTTTTTATCACGTCAGCAAAAACCATAATATCAGGCTGTATCGGAAGTGGAAAAACTTCACTAATATGCGAGTATTTAAACAAATTCAAACAAAACGATAGGCTTTATATAAACCTAAAAGATATAAGAATAGACAAAGACCAAGTCTTAAAAAACCTAAAAGATTTTGTAATAAAAAACAATATCAAAGTTTTAGCTATTGAAAGTATCAGTCGAAACGATATAGCAAATTTAACAAGCTGTTTTAAGCATTGCGAAAAAATAGTTTTTTCAACATATGATGTAAATCTAAAAATAGATAGCTTTTCAAACCTAAAACTAAACTATCTAGACTACGAGGAATTCATATCATTTTTTAAAAAAAACATAGACCAATCAATGCTTTTTAGCCACTTTTTAGCACACGGAGGGGCTGTAAGAAGTGCTTTTTTAGATCCAAGTGAAAACTCCGAGTTTTTACAAAATGAATTAAAAAGAGCCATTGAACCACAAAAGATAGAGCTATTAAAAGAGTGTGCTTTGCAAATATCATCTGAGCTAAACAGCTATGAAATCTATAAAAACATAAAATCAAAAACAAAAGTTTCAAAAGATAGTGTGTATAATAAAATTTACGAGTTAGAGCAAAATGGATTTATCGTTAATGTAAGTAAATTTAATGAAGCAAAAGCAAAAAAAAGAGTGTTTTTTTCAAATTTTGCATTAAAAAACAGCTTGGTTTTAAAAAAAGATTTTAACTCTGTATTTAAAAATGCTGTTTTTTGTGAATTATTAAAACTAAAAACAGATATATTTTATACAAAAGAGTTTGATTTTTATCTACCAAATAGAAAAATTGCTATTTTGTGTGTGCCTTTTGGGATAAGCGAAATAGTATTTTTGAAATTTCAAAAACTTCGTTCAATACTTAAAGAACTCAATATAAGCAAACTTCAAGTCATAAGTGTCTCAAACTACGATGAAATAAGTCAAGAGGGGATAAAATGCAAGATAACACCTTTTTATCAATGGGCATTAGGGTTTTAAGACTTCAAATAAGTTAAATAAGAGATTTTATATAAAACCTCCATTTAAAAACTCAAGAGCAAGGGTTTTTACACCCTTGCATTGATTATCAAGTCCTAAACTCACCAAGTTTAGCATTTAATGTATCTGTCATCTTATTTAGATGTTCGGCTGCTGCTGCTATTTCTTCAACACTTCTTGCATTTTCAGTTGATATATGGTTTATATTATCCATACCACTTGCTATACCATCTATGTTTTTACCTGTTAGTATATAATCTTCTACAGTTTTATCAGATAGTTTTATAGCATCTCCTATAGCAGAACTCATTACTTTTATAGTATCTTCTACATTAGCAGCAACCTTTGTAAGTTCTCCTATTTGTTTAGAGTTTTCATTCATTTGAGTGCTTGATTCTGTTATAGCTTGAACTATTACGTTTATAGTAGCATTTATCTCTGTTAAGCTCTTTTGTGTTCTTTCAGCTAGCTGTCTTACTTCATCAGCAACAACAGCAAATCCTCTACCATGTTCTCCTGCTCTTGCTGCTTCAATAGCTGCATTAAGTGCAAGTAGATTTGTTTGATCAGCTATATCATTAATTACTACAAGAACTGATTTAACTTGTTCGGCATCTTTACTTAGTTGATCTATCTTATTTGCCATATCATATTCTGTTTGAGCTGTTTGAGTTATCTCTGAAGCAAGTTCTGTTATAGCTTTATTTGCTTCATGTATGTATTCGGTTGCTTTTTGTAAATCATCTTTACCTTTTTGAGCTATTTCAACTGATGATTTCATGTTTTCTTGTATATCTGAGCAATTTTTAGATGTATCTGTAATAATAGCTGTTGAGTCTTCTACTCTTTTACCTGTTTGAAGTGATGTAGAGCTTAATTCATTTGCTATAGATGAGTTTTCACTAGATAGATGTTTGGCATCATTTATAAGCACTCTTACTTTTTCTATAAAGTTATTTATAGCATCACTAGCCATTGCTATCTCATCTTTACCTACTACTTCAAGTTTTCTTGTTAAGTCTCCATCTCCACTTGATAGGTTTCTTGCTCTGTTTATTAGTTCGTTAAGTGGTTTGGTGATTGATATTTTAACTATTACCATCAAGGCTATAAATATAAATACCATAGTAACTGAATTAACCAGCATTTGTTCTATCATACCTTGTTCTGCTAATTTTAATTCTTTATAAATATCTTGTTTTTTATTAGCCACAAATATATGACCTATCTGTTTGTTTTTAAAATCATATATAGGTAGTTTTATAACAAAATAATTTTTAGTTTCAAACACATCTTTAAGTTCATTGATTCCAACTTTTGAAAGTTCATTAATCAAATCTTTATTAATACCATCTAAATTCTGTGCTACTACATATTTATTTGATATAAGTCTTGGTGCTTGTGTTAAATTTTTTGCCACATTAAGCATAGAAGAATCAAGTCCTATAAGCATATCAACACCTAATTCTTTTTTTATAGATTTTACAACAGATTCAAAAGATTGAATCAACTCTACAGAACCTATATAATTTTTATAGTTATCAAATATAGGCGAAAGTCCTCTTAATACTAAACCAGCCTTTCCAACTTCTATACCTTTTATAGGTTTTTTTGTATTTTTTACCTCTTTAATGGTTTCTCTAAACGAACTTAAATCATCTCCTGATTTATCATTCCAATGCCTTAAAAAGCTTTTTATATCAGCTGTATGCACATGGATTTTAATATTTTTATAATCAGATGAGTCTTTTAACGAATTTGCCAAATTTAACAATTCTTTTTTTGCTATACTTTTGTCATTATACAACAAGGCGTCTATTATATATTTATTTTGCGATAAATTTATAGCACTAGTAATAGCTATCTGCTCTTTTGTCTTAAACTTTTCAGCTATAAATAACTGCAACGAAGATTCTTTTTTGTTTAACGTATTGTTTTCAATTTTTTGAATATTTTTAAAGAAAAATATAGTCATTCCGCTTAAGCCTATAACAAAAAGTATGATTATAGGTATATACACTTTCCATTTTATAGTCAAATTTCTCAATTTATCCCCCTTGTAGTAAAAAAATATTTAAAGATAATTATATTCAATTTAATAAATAAAAAATAAATATATAGACAATAATAATTTAAAAAATATAGAAGAAATAAATAACTTTTTTAAATAAGGGTTAATATAAAAAGTGTATGTAAAAACTAAAATTTCTGCTACAAAAACCCAAAAAATAAAGGTTTTTAGCTAGAAAAACACTCATGTGAAAAATATTTCATCAAATACTATCTATAATATTAGAGTCTTAACTCAATCAAATTTTAACTTAAATAATTATTAAAAAACAATATAACCATTATAATTTTAAAAATTAATTATTATAAAATATGCCATACAGTTTAATATATGATTAAAATCAATATTTTTTGTTATTGTCTATACCTTTTTTATTTTTTTATTTTATCTTGTTTCTTTTTTGCATATATATTTATAAGCTCGACACTAAGCGAAAATGCCATAGCAAAATATATATAAGCCTTAGGTATATGAACTCCGAAACCTTCTCCTATAAGGACAAAACCTATCATTATCAAAAATGCCAAAGCCAAAACTTTAATCGTAGGATTATTATCAACAAAATCAGATATAGCTTTTGCAGCAAACATCATAACGCAAACAGCTAAAATAACAGCAAGGATCATTATTTCTATGTGTTGAGCCATACCTACCGCTGTTATAACACTATCAAGAGAAAATACTATATCTATGATGGCTATTTGAGTAACAACTGATATGAAATTTGAACCCTTTGTTTCTTCTTTATGTTCTTCGTGTTCGCCATTTATACTTGAATGAATTTCCATTGTTGATTTTGCTATCAAAAACAATCCACCCAAAATAAGCACAATATCACGACCGGTTATATCAAATCCAAAAAGGCTAATAAGCGGTTTTGTTAATTTCATTATCCAAAACAAAGACAACAAAAGCAATATCCTAGTAATCATAGCAAGCCCAAGACCCACCATACGACCTTTATCTTTTTGATGTTGTGGCAATTTTCCTACCAAAATCGCTATAAAAATAATATTATCAATACCCAAAACTATCTCAAGTCCTGTAAGCGTAAAAAGCGACACCCAAGCTTCGGGCGACATTATCCATTCAAACAATATTTCTCCTTTAATATTTTAAGATGCAATTTATCAAAATAAGACTTAAAAAGCATAAAAATTACTGATTATTAATGATACTAAAATCATAAAATTCATTTTTGTGATCAGTGTTTCCAACTCTACTATATTGGAGCATAGCGGCTTTTATATTATCTATTTCTTGATATAAAAAACCAAGCGCGATTCTATTTTCTATCGCATCTGGATCACTAATACGAGTTAATTCTAAAAGTGCTATGGCATTTGCTGACTTATTTGCTCCAGTTGCAGCGACTGAAGCTAAAAATAAAGTAGATGGATCTTCAACTTTAAAATTATCTATCAAAATATTATAAATTTCAAAACTTTTATCAAATTCATTTGTAAAAAGTTGCATGTATGCCAATGTTTGAAGTAAATTCACATTTGATGGAGCATTTTTTAGTTTTTGAATAATCTTATCTCTTTCGTAAAATAAAAGCCCAGAAATTTGAAGCAATTTAGTATATTGTTTTTTAATTATACTAGCTCCATTGTAAAAGCTATCTTCATTTAAGTCTTTGTTCTTAAAGTATTTTTGTATATTTAGTGCATATGTTTTTATATCATCTGTGTCATAGTTTGCTATAAAATTTAGTATATTTGAAACTATATCATTTGGCATAAGCTCTAGTAGTTTAGCTGTTTTTTCTTTCATTACTTCATCTCTAGATGACATTTTAGCGATTATTATTTCAAAGGCTAAGTTTAAAGTGCTTTCATCTTTTGACTCTTCTAAATATCTAATCATAGATGATTGGTTTTGTGCTATCAAATCTAATAAAGAATTATAAATATTCGGGCGTTGAATATTCGTATCATTTCTTAGGTTTTTGCTAAGTTCGCTTATAAATTTTGGATTTAAATTGTTTGTTATATCCGCGCAAATAGCATGAAAAACACCAGCTAGATAGTTGGTTGGATCAAGGTGATAACTTGTGGCAAAATGTTTGAAAGCCATAGAAAAATTTCCAAGCTGTGCATATGTAAGCGCTAGATTGTAATGCAAAATAGAGTGTTTTGGGTATATGGACACAAGCTTTATAAAGTCCATATTTGACTCTTTTAGCTTGAAATTTAATGCATTTGCAATAGCATTTGATAACTCTATATTTACACTTGATAAAAGCTGTGTGTTTTGCAAATAATCATTGGCACTGGTAGTGTCATCTAAAAATATATTAATACCACCTTTTCTTATTCTTTGTATAGTTTGCTTTGCATCAAAAACTTTATATGGAGCAAAATAGAATAGTGTTTCATATCTCTTTACTTTATCAAAAAACATATCATTCTCAAAGTGTTTTTGAGCTATATTTATATCAAATAATTCTGGGTTTAAAATAGTTTTGATTTTGTAAATTTTACCAGGTAATGTTTTATCTATTTTATAAACTTCGTCAATAAGTGTTGCACTATTTGCATAATAACCAGTTTTTAAGTCTATTAAAGCACCAGTCATTCTTAGAAAATCTGGATTTGTGGTGTTTTTAGAAGCTTTTTCTAGGTATTGTCTTGCTTTGTCATAGATAGCAAGTCTTGCATAAAGCTGTGAAAGAGTTAAATTTACATCAAATTCTTTTTGTGATTCAAGTTTTTGTATAGCTTCCTTGTATCGTCCAAGCATTGTTAATATCTTGCCGCTTAGATAAAGGTATTTGTCTTTATAGTGATCGCCACTTGGATGAGATAAAGCATGAAGTGCTTCTATATAATTACCTTTATAATAATTTATAAGTGCATAATAATAATTATAAAGTGGTGAGTTTGATTCATCTTGCAAGAATGATTCGGCAAGATCTATGTAGTATTTAAAATTTTGAGTATTATTTAAATCTAAAGAACAAACGGCAGCATTTATAGCGCTAACCGTTGTGTTTTCTTTGTTGTGAATAGCTTTTAAAAAAGACTCTATAGCCTCATCACACTTTCCTTGTTTCATCTGCGAAACTCCAAGATTATAGCTTGATAAAGATTGACTCTGTGTTGCTATATTTTCATAAATTTTAAGTGCTTGAAATTTATCTCCACGCTCATAAAGTTCATTTGCTTTACTTATCATATCATCTATCTTAGAAGCTTCAAAATCCTTTGTTGGGTAGTTTTGTTCTATCTGTTTTACAAGCTGATTTGTATCAAAGTTTTGTTTTTTATCTTTTTTTGAAAGCACAACGATCAAAATAACAATCAATAGCAAGATAAAAATACCAATACCAGCAAATATGATTATCTTTTTTTTAGTTAAAAATGGCTCTTTTTGTTTTTGCTCTTGTTCTTGCTCTTCGTTTTGATCATCATCTTCTTGTAAACTTTCAATGGAGACCAATTCATCTGGCTTATCATCTTCGCTGGGCGGTTTTAAAACTACCTCATCTTCTGCCATTACATATACCTTTTAAGAACTTCTGGAATTTCTATTGTGCCATCTTGATTTTGATAATTTTCCATTATAGCAATAAGTGTTCTACCTACAGCCAAACTTGATCCATTTAGGGTATGAACTAAGGCATTTTTTGATCCATTTTTATAACGAATTTTTGCTCTTCTTGCTTGAAAATCCCTAGTGTTTGATACAGAACTTATCTCTCTAAATTTATTTTGAGAAGGTAGCCAAACTTCAAGGTCTATCGTTTTTGCAGCACTAAAACCAAGATCCCCACTACATAAAAGCATATGGCGATGTGGCAAACCAAGTGAAGTAAGCAAATCAGAAGCACAATCAACCATATCTTGAAGCGTCTTTTCACTATCTTCTGGTTTTGTGATACAAACAAGCTCAACCTTTTCAAACTGATGTTGTCTTATCATTCCCCTTGTATCTCTTCCAGCACTTCCAGCCTCTTTTCTAAAGCAAGCAGAATAACAAGTCATCTTTACAGGAAGCTCTTCTTCTGGGATGATTTCATCATTATATATATTTGTTACCGGAACCTCGCTGGTAGGTATAAGATACAAATCTTCGCCATCAACCTTATACAAATCCTCTTCAAATTTTGGAAGCTGTCCAGTTCCATAAAGTGTGTTTGAACTAACCAAAAATGGAACATTTACAAGCTCAAACCCTCTTGAATTATTAAAATCTATCATATAATTTACCAAAGCCCTACTAAGTCTAGCCATTTGTCCTTTTATGATAGTAAACCTAGACCCAGAAATTTTTACACCTCTTTCAAAATCCAAATCAAGACTTAGTTCATAATGTGCTTTTGGCTCAAAGCTAAACTCTCTTGGTGTCAATACCTCTTTTATACATACATTGTCATTTTCATCTTCGCCAAAAGGAACATCGTCATCTATTATGTTTGGGATACTATTTGCTATATCTGAAAGTTTTGCTTCTAGCTCTTTTACTATCTCACTTTTTGAGCTTATACTCTCTTTGTTTTGGCTAAGTTCTTGTTTTAGCCCTGAGACATCAGCACCACTTCTAGCCAAATTTCCAAGCTCTTTACTCTTTGAGTTTTGGATAGCTTGCAGGTTTTCAAGCTCTATTTTTTCTTTTTTTAGAGTATTAAAAGTTTGTAAAAGTGTTTCAAGTAGCTCTTCGTTTGTCTTTTTACCACGAAGTTTTTTTACAAATTCATCATAATTACTATCAAGAAGTTTTAAGTTTATCATTGTTTTTCCTTATTAATAAATTCCAGTAGTCTGTCTTATTTTTTCAAGCAAAGGTAAGGCTACATCTTTAGCTTTTTTTGCACCGTTTTCTAAGATTTTTTCTATCTCATTTGTATTATTCATATAATAATCAAATTTCTCTCTTGCATCAGCAAAATAATCCCAAACAAGCTCGTTTAAATACATTTTAAAATGTCCGTGTCCCTCTCCACCTCGCTCATATCTAGCTTGCAAATCTTTTTGTCCATTTTCATCTAAAAATAGTTTTGCGATATTGTAAATATTGCAGTTTTTCCAATCCTTTGGAGCTTCTAGTGGTTCAGAACTAGTTACGATTTGAGATATTTGCTTTTTTAATTCTTTCGCATTAGAAAATATATCTATGGTATTTTTATAACTCTTGCTCATCTTTGCACCATCAACACCCGGAACAGTCGCGACATTTTCATCAACCTTATAATTTGGAAGTTTTAAAATATCTCCGTGGTCATTGTTAAATTTCAAGGCTATATCTCTTGCTATCTCAACGTGCTGGATTTGATCCTTGCCAACAGGCACAACATCAGCACTATACATCAAAATATCAGCCGCCATAAGCACAGGATAACTAAACAACCCGTGATTTGCACTTATGCCCTTTGCTGTTTTATCTTTGTAACTATGAGCTCTTTCAAGTAACCCCATAGGTGTGTATTGACTCAAAATCCAATAAAGTTCAAGAACTTCCTTTACATCACTTTGAACCCAAAATGTTGATTTATCAGGGTTGATACCAAGCGATAAAAATGCAGCGGCAGCTTCTAGTGTATTTTGTCTTAAAGTTTTTGCTCCACTAGTTGAAGTCATAGCGTGATAATTTGCTATAAATATAAACATATCGCTATTTTCTTGTGCGTTTAGCATTTGTTTTATGCTTGCAAAATAATTTCCAAGGTGCAATTTGCCTGATGGTTGAAGCCCTGTTAATACTCTCAAATCTAATCCTTTATTTTGTTTTTTATCTCTTTTGCTATCTGTTTTAAGGTTTTGTTTTCTACACAAACCACAATATCAGCTTTTTTTTGATAAATTTCTTCTCTTTGCAAAAATAGTTTTTTTGCTTCATCTAAATTTTTTAAAAGTGGTCTTTTTTCAAAATCAGCCTTTGAATTATCGCCATTTTGCAATCTTTGTATGATAAACTCAAAACTTGATTTTAGATATATTATTTTTCCTATTTGTCTTAGGTTTTTGGTATTTACAAAGCCGCCACCGGTTGAGATAATGGCATTTGTTATATTTTTGGATAAAAAACCACAAAGCTTCTTTTCCAAATCTCTAAAGCACCCTTCTCCTTTTGTTTCAAATATCCTAGGTATGCTCATACCTTCGCTATTTTCTATTAGATTATCACTATCAAGGTTAAACATTTTTAGGCTTTTTGCAAGTTCTCTTGCGACAGAGCTTTTACCAACCCCCATAAAGCCTATCAAAACCAAGTTTTCACCCTTCATCTTCGCTTGTTTCTCCACGTTTTTTAGGTATGAATTTTATAGGAACACCGCTTAGATTAAAACTAGCCCTTAGTTTATTTGATAAGTAGCGTCTGTAGCTAAAATGCAAAGCCTTTGGTCTATTCATTATAAGTGCTATTTTTGGTGGTGCAAAAGCAAATTGAACAGCATAATAAATTTTTACAGATTTACCCTTATCGTGTGGCAGTGGGTGTGTTTTTGTTGCTTCTGATATTACTTCATTTAGTTTTGATGTTTGAAGTTTTTGTGTGAAATTCTTATAAACTTCATTTATTATAGAGTAAACCTTATGAACTCTTTTTCCACCAAGTGCTGATACACTTATGATAGGTGCATAAGCTAAGAATTTAAACCTATCTTTTATATCCTTTACCATCTCATCAAACTCTACTTGCGACTTATCCCATTTATTTAAAACGATAATTATCCCCAAATCAAACTTAGATGCAAGTCCCGCTATTCTCTCATCTAGTTCACTAAAAGGTTCTGAGCTATCAAGGACCAAAAGTGCTATATCTGTGTTTTCTAAAATTTTTTGTGTTCTATTTAGTGCATATTTTTCAATGCCTTCTATCTTGCCTCTTCTTCTTATACCAGCAGTATCTACAAACTCATAAATTTTGCCATCATGCTCATAAACTTCATTTACTGGATCTATCGTTGTTCCAGCTACATCGCTAACAACAGCACGAGAGTCTTTTACTAAGGCATTTAATAAGCTTGATTTTCCAACATTAACACGACCTATTATCCCGACTCTTATATTTTTGTTTTCAAAGTCTTGTTTTATCTCTAAATTATCATCTACTTCATCTAAAAAATCATCAAAATCATCACTTTCATCAGGAATAATCTCATCTTTTAGATGTTTTTCTATCCAATCACTAAGCTCATCTATGCCGGTATTGTGGCTAACTGATATGCTAAATACATCTTTTGCACCAAAGCTTATAAACTCCCAAGCCCTTTGTTCATCTTTTTTGCTATCACATTTATTTATCACCAAACAAATAGGTAGTTTTTGCTTGCTTAATTCATAAAAAAGCTCTCTATCTTCATCATCTGGCATCATCTTGCCATCAACCATATAAACGATAGCATCAGACTCTTTTACTTCATTTAAAGTTTTTGCTTTTACATTGCGAAACAATTCAGAACTATCATCAAGACCACCCGAATCTATAAGCAAACATCTTTTATCATAGATGTTTATCACAGCTTTATTTGTATCTCTTGTTGTTCCACTAACATCGCTAGTTATCGCAATTCTCTGTCTTGCTAGTCTATTAAACAGCGAACTCTTTCCGACATTTGGCTTACCTACTAATATAATCTTTTGCACTTTTTTCCTTTTTTAAAGCCAATATTATACAAAATTTAAGCTTTTTGTTCGTTAATTTGAGTAAAATATATATTTAAATTTAAAGGTATTATTTTGTTTCGTAAAATTATTATAAGAAATTTAGGCATTTATTATATGATTATTGCCTCTATTTTATTTGCTTTCACTGGTGCTTTTGCCAAAATTTTAAGTAGCGATTTACCATCCATTGAAGTTGTTTTTTTTAGAAATTTAATAGGCTTAATGATGATATTATATGCTATTTTTAAAAAGCCATTAAATCAAAAAGGCGGACATATATTTTTACTTATGTTTCGTGGTTTTGTAGGAACGATAGCACTTTTTGCATTCTTTTATAATATCGCTCATATAAACTTAGGAGCAGCTTTTACTTTTTCAAAAACAAGTCCGATTTTTACAGCTATCTTAGCGGCATTTGTATTTAAAGAATCACTTAGCTTTAAGGGTTGGGGAGCAATATTTTTAGGATTTGTTGGGATACTTTTTATAATTCAGCCGAATTTGGGCATAAGTAAAACAGATTGGCTTGGGATTTGGAGTGGTGTTGGAGCAGCACTTGCTTATACAAGTGTTAGAGAGTTAAAAAAGAGCTATGATACAAAGGTTATAGTTTTATCTTTTATGGGCTGGGGTTCTTTGCTACCACTTATTTTTATGGGTATGGCTGAGTTTGTTGAGTATGAGCCTATTGATTTTTTACTATCAAAATTTGTTATGCCAAATATTTGGAATTTAGCAGCAATTATAGCTATGGGAATTTTTGGACTTTTTTTTCAAGTTTATATGACAAAGGCTTATGCGGTTAGCAAAAAAGCCGGAGTTGTGGCGGCAGTTAGCTATCTTGATGTTGTTTTTACGATAATTATAGGATTTTTTATGGGCGATAAGCTTCCTGATGGATTGGCTTTTTTTGGTATAATGCTTGTTATTCTTAGTGGAATAATAGTTGTAAGGGAGAAATAATGATATTAATAGCTGGTCCTTGTGTAATAGAAAGTGAAGAGCTTGTAATGCAAGTCGCTGAAAGACTGCAAGAATTTAATGATAACAAAAATATAGATTTTTATTTTAAGTCAAGTTTTGATAAAGCAAATAGGACAAGTATTTCAAGTTTTCGTGGCCCAGGTTTAGAAAAAGGGTGCGAGATATTGGCAAAAGTAAAAGAGAAATTTGGATATAAAATTTTAACAGATATTCACGAAAGCTATCAAGCACAAAAGGTAGCACAAGTTGCGGATGTGCTTCAAATTCCTGCTTTTTTATGTCGCCAAACTGATTTGCTTGTAGCTGCAGCAAAAACAGATGCCGTTGTAAATATCAAAAAAGGTCAGTTTCTAGCCGCTGATAATATGAAATACTCAGTTAAAAAAGTGCTTGAAACTAGAAATGTAAAAGATGAAGGCTACGAGATAGCAAAACAAAACAAAGTATGGCTTTGTGAGCGTGGAAGCACATTTGGATATGGAAATTTAGTAGTTGATATGAGAAATTTACCTATCATGCGTGAGTATGCACCTGTGATATTTGATGCAACACATAGTGTCCAAATGCCGGGGTCTGCAAATGGCAAAAGTGGTGGCGATGCTAGATTTGTGCCGTATTTAGCAAAGGCTGCGGCTAGTGTGGGTGTAGATGGATTTTTCTACGAGACACACATAAATCCTTGCGAAGCACTTTGTGATGGACCAAATATGCTAGACATAAGCGAGCTTAAACATCTAGTAGAACAAACAATGAAAATAGAAGAAATTTTAAAAGGATAGATATGAACATTATAGAGGGAAAACTTTCATTAGATGGAAGTGAAAAGATAGCGATAATAAATGCTAGATTTAATCACATAATAACAGATAGATTGGTTGAAGGTGCAAAAGATGCCTTTTTGAGACACGGTGGAGATGAAAAAAATCTAAGCCTTATTTTAGTGCCTGGCGCGTTTGAGATACCTATGGTTTTAGAAAAAGTTTTACAAAGTGGAAAATTTGATGCTGTTTGTTGTGTTGGTGCTGTTATTAGGGGTTCAACTCCACATTTTGATTATGTGTCAGCTGAAACAACAAAAGGTATAGCAAATGTAACATTAAAGCATGGAAAACCTGTAAGCTTTGGTGTTTTAACAGTAGATAGCATAGAACAAGCTATAGAAAGAGCTGGAAGCAAAGCCGGAAATAAAGGCTTTGAAGCTATGGCTGGCATTATAGAAATGCTTAATCTTTATAAAACTTTAAAGGTTTAAAATGGCAACTCGTCATCAGGCTAGACAAGCTGTAGTTTCACTTTTGTATGCTTATGAAATGGGAACAGATAGTGAAGAGTTTTTGGAAGAGTTTTTGGAAGATAAAAAGATAAGAAATGAGAGAAAAACTCAGGTAGTTGAAACTTTTAATCAAATTCGCCAAAAACAAGATGAGATAGATAGTGTTTTTAAGCAATACCTTAAAGATGAAGATATAAGCAAGGTGGGACTTGTTGAAAGGTCTATTATTAGACTTGGTATATTTGAGATAAAATTTGCAGATACCGATAAGGCTGTTGTTATAAATGAAGCTATCGAACTTGCAAAAGAGCTTGCAAGTGATACAAGCCCTAGATTTATAAATGCGATATTAGACAAGGTTAATAAGTAAATGAAGCTTTGTGTAGCACTTGATATGCAAAGCTTAGATGAAAATTTAAATCTTGCAAAAGATTTAAATGGTCTTGATGTGTGGATGAAGGTCGGGCTTAGAAGCTATCTTAGAGATGGGGCTTTGTTTTTGACTGAGCTAAAAAAGATGAATTTTAAAATTTTTTTAGACCTTAAACTTCACGACATACCAAACACAATGGCAGATGCCGCTGAGGTTATAGCTGACCTTGGTATAGATATGACAAATATCCATGCAAGTGCTGGAAAAAGAGCTATGAGAGAAGTCGCAAATAGACTAAGTGCTAAGTCAAATCGTCCATTGCTATTTGCCGTATCGGCTCTTACTAGCTTTTCGCAAGATGAGTTTTTTGATGTTTATAATGACACTATAAATAACCGTGTGAAGAAATTTAGTATAGATGCTTATGAGTGCGGTCTTGATGGAATGGTTTGTTCTGTTTTTGAAAGCAAACTTATCAAACAATCAACAAACAATAGCTTTTTAACTCTAACTCCGGGCATTAGGCCATTTAAAGAGTCATCAGATGATCAAAACAGAGTAGCTGATATAAATACTGCAAAAGAAAATTTAAGTGATTTTATAGTAGTCGGTCGCCCTATATACAAGTCTGAAAATCCAAGAATGGTTACAGAAAAGATACTATCTGAGATATAAAAAATTTTAAATAAATTCAATAAATTAATATCTATAAAATATTCAAAGTGTATTGCCCTATGATACACTTTGAAAAATAATCGCAAAAAAAGATTTTAAATCTGTACCAAAATAAATATTTATTTTTATGTATTAAAATAACGATTTATTGATTATAAATTTTTTAATACTCAAATACTAAGATTCGTGGGGATATCGTGGAAAATCATAATTCCTATAGAGGACTGGCTTGGATAGGTGCCATTGTCTTTTTTATGCAAGCACTTGATGCTACTATTTTAAATACTGCTTTACCTAGTATAGCTACAAGTTTTAATGAATCTCCACTTGATGTTCAAATGTCTATCATAAGCTATGCTGTAGCTATATCTTTTTTTATTCCACTTAGCGGATGGCTTTCAGATAGATATGGAAGCTTAAATGTTCTTAGACTTTCTATAGTAGGATTTGTTTTAGGTTCTATCCTTTGTGCGATGTCTACCACTTTAAATCAACTTATATTTGCTCGTGTTTTACAAGGTGCGGGCGGGGCTTTGATGTTGCCTGTGGTTAGACTTGTTACTATAAATATAGTGCCTAAGCATCAGCTACTTGATGTGTGGAATATAATAACAATGTCTGGTTTGCTTGGACCAATACTTGGACCAATACTTGGCGGTTTATTTGTTACTTATCTAACTTGGCATTGGATTTTTATAATAAATATTCCTATAGGTATATTTTGTATAATGCTTTGCGGTAGATATGTGCCTAATTTAAAAAAATCAGTAGAAAAATTAGACTGGAAAGGCTTTGTATTATTCTCTTCTGGGCTTGTTTTTTTAACTGTTGGTCTTGATTTTATTGCAGAGCCTAGATTTTCTATGCAAAGTGCTTTTATTGTTTTGTTTTTAGGTGGGTTGCTTTTATTTTTGTATTATCTTCACGCAAAATCATTTACTCATTGCATTATATCTCTTGAGCTTTTTAGGATTAGGACTTTTAGTATATTATTGTTTGCGATTTTATTTTTTAGACTTTATATAACATCTGTGCCTTTTTTATTGTCTTTGTTGTTTTTGGTTGTTTTTCATTATGGTGCTGATGTCGTTGGCTATTTACTTGCTCCTATTCCAATGTGTGCTGTCTTGATCAAGTTTTTTATAACATATATCTTAAAAAGAATAAGTTATAAGACAGTCTTGATATCAACTTCTATATTTACTATGATTTTAGTTGCGGCAATGGGGCTATTTGATAGCAATACTTCTATATTCACAATCGTGATTTTATGTGGATTTTATGGAGCTTGCATGTCTATACTATTCACTTCTAGTAATGCATTAGCCATCATAGATATATCTGAAAACTTGGCTGGTTCAGCATCTACGCTTAGTGTTATACAGCAAATTGGCATAGGTGTTGGTATTGCTGTTGCTTCTGTAGTGCTTAAGTTTTATAGAGATAACATAGGAGATAGTGCCGAAAAACTGCAATATTCCTTTGGTTATACATTTTTTACAATAGGTGTTTTAGGTGTTTTGCTGATTTGGCTTTTGAACTATTTGCATAAAGATGATGGCAAATCTTTGCAATAATCAAATATCTTTTTCTAGCATATCTAGATCAAAAAATACAACATTTTGAAGAAGCTCTTTTTTTTCGTGGGTTATTAAAATAAATGCCTTTTTTTCATTTAAAATTTCCAAGACTAGATTCGTTTTTTCTTCATCTAGCTCTTTAAACGGTTCGTCTAGTAGATATAAATCAGCATCTCTAACAAGTATTCCAGCTATTGCAACAAGCCTTTTTTCTCCGCCAGATAGATAGTATATAGAGTTGTTTTTAAGATGTGAAATTTTTAATCTTTCAAGCATATCACTTGATAATCTCTCGGCATTTTTTGGATCTATTCCGTCTACTAAAAGTGAAAAAGCAACATCTTCAATAACACTTGGAGCTATAAATTGGTCATTGCTATCTTGAAATAGATATGCTATTTTTAGATTAGGGCGAGTTTTTATACTCTCTTTGCAGTCATCTTTTAATCCAGCCAAAAGTGATAAAAAAGTGCTTTTTCCTCTACCGTTATTTCCGTGTATTACTATTTTTGAGTCTTCTTGTATGTCTAAGTTTATGTTTTGTAAGATGGTTTTGTATTTGTATCTGAAAGATAAATTTCTAATTTCTACTAAATTTTTCATAAGTTTATTATAATCCTATATAAAATATTTAAAACACTAAGTATTAAAAGCATTATTTCGCCAAATTGTGCTTTTTCTGAATGCAAAAATGCAATTTTGTCTTTATATCCCCTTACTTTCATTGTATTAAAAATTTCAAATGCAAGGTCAAGACTGGCAACTATATTTTTGCCTATTAAATTAGCATAACATTTGTATGTAAAAAATGATGTTGTTAGTTTAACACCTCTTGCTTTTAATGTTTTTGGTATTTGTTTGGTTTTTTGTAAAAAATCACTAAATAATCTTGAATTTATTACCATTATGGCTATAATTTTTTGTGGAAATTTAAGCTCGTAAAGTGCTTTTGTAATAAAATATTGATCTTTACTAAATAGCAAACTAAGAACTAAAAGCAATATTAGATTTGATCTTAAAAAGATAATTTTTGCATTTTGTATTTCGTTGTTTATAAAATATGAAGCAACCATAAAAAGTATAAATAAATTTAGTCCAAGTAGCCAAAAAAATACTCTTTTTTTATCAGGACATAAAAATAAAAACGCAAAAAATGGTATAAAAAAGTCAAATGCGCCAAAATTATTTATATTAAGCAATAAAATATCATAAAGTATTACGCAAAGTAAGTAACAAACTGGTTTGCTCATAAAAAATCAGGCTTATATTTTAAGATAAAACGCAAGGTAAATACTGATATAAAACCCTCTATAAACATTAATGGTAAGTTAAATAATACAATCATATAAATAGCATAATCGAGTTTTGTGCTATTTATAAGTAAAATTCCACACAATAATATAACGCTTAATAAAACTGGTAAAAAACCACCTACAAAAGATACTAAATTTGTATTTTTGTGCAGTTTTGGTCTTAAAAAATACCAAACTACAACAGCTGGAAATGCCATAATAAAGGTATTTACACCAAGAACTCCTATACCTCCAAATCCATAAAGTAGAGCTTGGAAAAATAGGGCTATCATTATGGCTAAAAACGAATTTAGTCCCCCAATTGCCCCAATTAAGCCGTTAAATAAAAGGTGAACGCTTGTAGGTCCAACCGGTATGTGTATAAAAGAACCTATGAAAAACAAAGATGACAGCATTGCTATTTTTGGCATGTCTTTGTTTTTTAATTTATAAAGTGCGTAGGCGGCCAATGTCGCAGAAACAGCCCATCCTACGCTAATTATAGTGTTATTTAATACACCTTCTGATATATGCATTAGTTATCTTTTTTTCTTGATTTAATTAATGACAATACACCAAAAATTCCAAAAATAATACCAATTGTACTAAGAACGCCGAAATATTTTTGGAATACAGGCTCTTCAAATTTTGCAATTTCAAAATCATTTGCCACATCTATTTTAAATTCTTTTATATGATCGCCATGGTCACTACTAGCTGTTATTTTAACATTGTAAGTTCCGGCAGATTGTGGTAAAAATGCAAAACTACCTTTGTTGTCCATTCTGCTATTTACAAATGCGAGAGCAGAATCTCCCTCAAAAATTTCAATCTTTGCATATGCAGCAGGTACGCTTTTTGTGAAATTTGCATTTATTATTATAGCTTTTCCCTCTTTTGCCTCATAAAAAAGACCATGTGAAAACAAAAAAGAGCAAATAAATGCTAACGCGACAAAAAATTTCACTATTTTACCTCAAAAGATATAGAGCTTTGGATAAATAAAGTATGTGCATCTGGGTCATTAAATAATGGCTCTTCGCCTCTTGCTGCAATTATATTTAGCCCTTTTTCTTTGATAGGAATTAAAGCTATACCAAATTCATTGGTTAAATTATCAAGGTCTTCATTTGCTGTTTCAAATGCTACGCCTTTTGCTGGCTTGCCATCTTTTAATACCAAAACAGGTAAAGAGTCACCAACTTTAACTTTTAAAGGATCGTTTAGCGCTATTACTTCTAGTTTTAAACCTATCGGATCTAAAAATTTCTCGTTCCAAGAAAAATATGTTTTTCCTATTTTAACACTCTTGATGTCATCAAACACAACATCATCTATTTTTGTTTTATTTCCATTTTTGTATCCGGTATCTGTTTGAATCCAGTATTTTGCATCAAAAACTGTTACCATTATGGCAGGTGCTTTTTCTGTTAGAATTTCAGGTTTTTTCGAATCATCGTTATAATTATATTTTATACCTGTTTTTATTCGATCTAAATTTTCATCGTAAGCTTTGGCTCCAAGAAGTTGGTTTGAGTTATAATCGTCAAATTGCGTGTGTGCCCAGAATTTAGCTTCAAATTTATTTTTTCCAACACTGCTTGCTATAATTTGGTGAGCATTTGCATTTACGGCAAAACCTAGTGTTGCAACAACGGCTAAAGATAATATTTTTTTAAGCATTTTGAGCCTCCAAATAATAAATTTTTTAAAATAGTATTATAAAACCACAAAGTTTAAAAAGTTATTAAACAATAAAGCCTGCTATTTTAAGTCATTTTTAGTAAATACTAACTTTAAATTCTAATTTTATAAATTCAAATATTTATTAAAATATAAAATTAATATTTTTTTATAAAGATAATTTTTATTATTTTTATAAAATTGCTTTTTTATATAGTATAATTAGATATGTAATTTTTTAATAACAAGGAGGAATTATGAGAATTATTCATGCAGATGAAATAAAAAAGGTTGTAAGTGAGCTTTGTAAACAAGCCTGCTATGTTATTACTCCTGATATGAAAGAAGCTTTTATAAAAGCCAAACAAACAGAAACATCACCTTTAGCAAAGGATATTTTGTCTAAATTGTTGCAAAACTCAGAACTAGCTGAAAAAAAAGTAGCCCCAATATGTCAAGATACTGGGATGACTGTTGTATTTTTGGAGATAGGACAAGATGTAAAAATAGAAGGTGAATACATAGAAGATGCTGTAAATGCTGGTGTGGCTGATGGTTATGTTGGTGGTTATTTGAGAAAATCAGTTGTTGCTGAACCACTTTTTGAAAGAAAAAATACTACAAATAATACCCCAGCTGTTATAAACACAAAAATAATCCCCGGCGATAAAATTAGAATAAAAGTAGCGCCAAAAGGATTTGGTAGTGAAAATAAGTCTATTTTAAAAATGCTTGTTCCTGCTGACGGAATAGAGGGTGTTAAGAAAGTTTTCTTAGATGCTGTAAAGTTGGCTGGTCCAAATGCTTGCCCTCCTATGGTTATTGGTGTTGGAATAGGCGGCACTATGGATAAAGCTACTCTTTTAGCAAAACATGCTGCTGTTCGTTCCATTGATAGCAAAAATAGCGATGAAAGATATGCAAAACTAGAAGAAGAGTTGTTAGAACTTGCTAGAAAAACAGGCGTTGGCCCTCAAGGTTTAGGTGGAGATACTACAGCTGTAAAGGTAAATATAGAATGGTATCCAACCCATATCGCAGGACTTCCTGTTGCCATAAATATAAATTGCCACGCTGCTCGCCACGCTGATGCTGAAATTTAAGGAGTTTAGTTATGTCAGATATAAAAAAAATACAAGTACCATTTGATAAAGAGGTAGTAAAAAGTTTAAAAGCTGGAGATAATGTTTTGATATCAGGGACTATTATTGCTGCAAGAGATGCTGCTCACAAGGCTTTGATAGAGACATTACAAAGAGGTGAGAGTTTGCCTGTAAATTTAGCTGGAGAGACCATATACTATCTAGGGCCAAGTCCTGCTAAACCAGGAGATGTCATAGGCGCAGCAGGTCCAACAACAAGTGGCAGAATGGATAAATACACACCTACTATGATAAATGAAATTGGTATAAACGGCATGATAGGTAAAGGATACAGATCGCAAGAAGTTATTGATGCTATGAAAAAATCAAGTTGTGTATATATGGTTGCTATAGGTGGCGCTGGTGCTTTAATAAGTCAGAGTATAAAAAAATACGAGATTTTAGCCTATCCTGAACTCGGACCAGAAGCAATAGCAAGACTTACGGTTGAAGATTTTCCGGCTATAGTTGCGATTGATTGTGAAGGTAATAATTTTTATGAAATAGGACAAAAGCCTTATAAGAAGATATAAACAAAGAACAATGTCTTTGATGTTTAATCAAAGACATTTAAAAAAATCATTATTTTTCTATAACCAAGCTCATATCAACTTTAGCTTCACTCCAAGTTTTTCCGCTATGTAAAGCTTTGCACTCTTGCGCAAACTTATTGAAAGTTTCATTTAAACTAAAATCAAGAACATCTATAACAGCACTAGCTGATAACTTTCCATCTTTTACTTCATAAGGAGCATTGTAAGTTTTTGTTACTCCATTTGCTGTGATTTCAAGAGCAAATTCGCCCTTATTCTCATCACCTTTTACATCAACGATTTTTGCCATTATTGCTTCATTTTTGAAAATAGAAGCAATTCTTTTGTCGCGAAGTGGATTTTTTGTAGTTAAACCAGCTGATTCTATCTTTATGTCAATTGTTTTAGCAAAGTCAACAAAACTATCTTTTTTTTCTGATTTAAACTCAAATTTTTTAAATGTTCCGCCAACAGCAGTCTTCTTTTCTGTTTTATATCCTGTAAAGCTTAGCTCAGGATCCATTTTTGCATTAAAAGCAAACGCACCAGTAGCAAATAAAGATGCTACAACAACACTAGAAATAATTTTTTTCATTTTCCATCCTAATATTAAAAATAAGTATCAAGATTATACAACGAATAAAATAATTATTTTCTTAATTTGTATTTTTTATTAAAAAATAAAGCATTAAATTTAAATAAAAATAATGTAGATGGTGGCTCCGAATGGACTTGAACCATCGACCACTACCATGTCAAGGTAGTGCTCTACCAACTGAGCTACGGAACCACAAAATAAGTCTTGTATTGTATTAAAAAAATCTTTTTGTAAAGCTTAATCCTATGTCCAAATAAGACAAAAATCAAATCGAGTTAGCAATAAGCAACTATTTGATTTAATTATTACATAAAATTTTAATTATAGCTTGTGGTAAAATTTCATGCTCTATGCTATGTATAGCATTAGCCCAATCATCTAAACTCATTTGCGATTTACGTTCAAAAGCTCTTTGGGCTATAAGTTTTCCGCCATCAAGCTCTTCACTAACCCAATGAACACTCACACCACCAACTTGCATATCACTATCAAAACTCTCTTGTATAGCATGCGCACCCTTAAAAAGCGGAAGTATAGATGGGTGTAAATTTATCGCTTTTATTTGAGTTGTAAAAACACTTGTTAAAATTCTCATAAATCCAGCCAACACGACCAAATCTATATCTTGTTTTTTTATCTCTTCTACTAAAGCCGCATCAAATTCTTCTCTTGATGAAAAATTTTTATTTTCTATTATCTTGGTTTCAAGTCCATATTTTTTTGCTCTTTGTATACCATAAGCATCAGCTTTATTGCTTATACACAAAGCAACCTCAATCTTTACACCATTAAATACTTTGTTGTGAACCTTATCCAAAATGGCTTGCAGATTTGAACCACTACCACTAAAAAGCACTGCTATTTTTTTTGTAAGCATTTTATTCCTTTTATGATATTATTTGGGTTTAAAGCATAGTTATTTATCTTTTGTTTTTTTGCTGATAATGCATGTGCTAAAGTGCCATTTATTGCAGCTTTTAAAGGCGAATAACCCTGAGCTAAAAGCCCAAGTATAATGCCTGATAGCACATCGCCACTACCACCTTTTGCAAGAGAGCTTGATCCAAAAGGCATTATAAATAATTTACCATTTTTTGCAATGATAGTATTTGCACCTTTTAGCACCAAAACACATTTAAATTTTAAGCTAAACTTCTTAGCATACTCAAACCTATTTTTTTGAAGCTCATCAACACTAATATCAGCCAAACCACCAAGTTTAAGCAATGAACAAAATTCTTTTGGGTGCGGTGTCAAAACTATCTTTTTGTTTTGTTTTAAAATATCAAAAGTAGCCTTACAATGACACATCATAGCATCCAAAACAAGACTTTTATCCATAAGTGTATTTAAGTTTAAGCTTGACACATCTTCAATACTAAGCCCCATTCCAATAGCACCTGCATTCATTTTTTGACCTATTTTATCTGTTTGCATAAGATAGTTTTTTATGATTTTATTTCTACCTATCACACTAACAAGTCCGGTACCTATGCTAAATGCTGCTTTTGCACAGATTTCACTAGCGCCTGATAGCTTACCACAAACAACAAAAGCATGTCCGAAATCGCCCTTATTTACACAAAGTTTTTTTCTAAATGGTAATTTTAGGTCTCTTTTTTGAAGCAAAAAAGTATCTGTTTTTGTTTGAAATTTATCTTTGCAAATACCTAAATTTGCAACTTTTACCCTGCCGACATAATCTTTTGCTTCATCTAAAAAACATCCAAGCTTTAAAGCACCCATACAAATAGTAGTATCAGCTTTAAAACACTCGCCTAAAATATTTCCATTCTCACTCAAACCGCTTGGAATATCACAAGCTACCTTGTATGCTTTTATTTTGTTTATTTTTTTTAATAGTTTTTTATGCTCTTTACTAAGCTCTCTATTTAGTCCGGATCCAAAAAGACCATCTACTATACACTTTGATTTTTTGATTTTTGTTGTTAATTTAGCTCCAGCTTTTTTGGCTATCTCTAATTGCTTTTTAGCCAATGGTTTTAAGCTTGAGGATGCTAAAAATATCTTTGTTTTATAATCCCCCTGAAGCATTCTAAGGGCTGCAAAAACATCTGCCGCATTGTTTCCACCGCCACAAATTCCGAGAATTTTACTACCTTTTTTTATCTTTTTACGTATGTGATTTGCTATAGACAAGGCTGCATTTTCCATTAAAATTTCACTTTCAAGTCCAAATTTTAATGTAGCTCTTAAGTCAAGTTCGTTTGTGTTTAAAAATAATTTTTTCAAGGCTTAATCCTTATTTCTAAAACTCAAAGCTTCCAAAATATGTGATTTTGATATATCGTTTTTAAACTCAATATCAGCAATACTTCTAGCTACTTTTAAAGTCTTTTTTATACCTCTTTGAGATAAATTATACCTTGTTATTGCCTTATTTAAAATATTTTTTGCCTCATCATCAAGACTACAAAACTTATCAACATCGCTATCTTGCAATTTTCCGTTAAATTCAATCTGCCCTCGTTGCTTTTGAAATTTAAAGGCATTTAATACCACTTCGCTCATCTGTCTTGAAGTAATATCTGATTTATCGGTTTTACTAACCTCATCCATTTGGACATAAATGTCAATTCTATCTAAAATAGGCTCTGAAAGTTTTGACTTATACTGCTTTATCTCTCTTTCGCTACATCTACAATTTAAGTTTTTAGATAATAAATTTCCACAAGGACAAGGATTTAAAGCAGCCACAAATGTAAATTTTGTATCATAAGAAACTTTTGAGTTTACCCTTGAAATATTTATTTTATAATCCTGCAAAGGCTCCCGCAAACTCTCTATAACCTGCTTTGAAAAATAATTAAACTCATCAAAAAACAAAATACCGCCATTAGCCAAAGCCACCTCGCCTATCCTAGCAACACTGGTTCCACCACCAAAAATAGAGCTTTTTGTTGATGTATGATGTGGACTTCTAAAAGCACGAACACTACTAAACTCGCTATCTTGCATATTTAAAGAACGATAAGCCGCTGAACTTAAAACATCATCTAAACTTTGAGGCGGAAGAATATATAAAAGTCTTTTAGCACACATACTCTTACCACATCCTGGACTTCCTTCAAATATTATATTATGCATACCGACAGCCGATATAAGACAAGCTCTTTTTGCCCTTGTTTGACCCAAAACATCTTTAAAATCTAGCTTAAAATCTAAATTTGGAAGATATTTTTTACCATTTATATCAATTATATTTTTAAAAACCGGATGCGTATTTTTAAACTTACAACTTTGTGCATAGTCTTTATCTATGAAAAAGTTAATAGCATCTTCGAGCTTATCAACACCATAAATTTCTAAATTTTGTATCTCACTTGCCTTATCCGCTATGGATTTTGGGACTAGAACCTTTGCATTTTTAACCTTAGTGCTTAAAAAAAGAAGTATTGAAAAAAGATTTGTTGTGTTTTTAATACTTCCATCAAGTCCAAGTTCTCCAAAAACAAAAATTTTATCAAGTTGTTCTGATTTTTGAAGTGCTATTAAAAGAGCTATTGATAGATCAAAATGTGAACCATTTTTGGATATATCAGATGGAGATAGACTGATAGTAATTTTTTGAGATGGAAACGAAAACCCCAAAGATAAAAGTGCTGCCTTTACACGCTCCGTGCTTTCTTTTATACTTGCACCAGCTAGCCCTACTATGTTAAACCCCGGCAACCCCCTAGAAAATACAGACTCTACTTCTACAATTTTTAAACCATCTAAGTATGTTGCGCAGTATAGGGATTTCATATATGATTAGCTATGCTCTTTTGGCTTTTGTTTTTTGCTATTTTTAAACTCTTTATCAAATTTTTTACGTTTAGTAAATCCTATTTTTTCTATAAACAGATGACCATCAAGATGGTCGTTTTCGTGCTGAAAAGCAATAGCCAACAATCCATCAGCTTCTATAGAATGATGATTTCCAAAACGATCTTGATAAGATACTTTTATCCATTCAGCCCTTTTTACTTCTTCGTAAAAATCTGGCACACTAAGACAACCTTCTTGAAAAATACTTTCACCTTTTTTGTCTTCAAAAACAGGATTTATAACCTCTATAAGTTCATTCTTATCTTGAGTGCCGTCTTCATTAACTAAATTTATAATAAAAATACGTTTTGCAACGCCTACTTGAATAGCAGCAAGACCTATGCCTAATTTTGCTATCATCGTATCATACATATCATCAAGAAATTTATGTAATTTATCATCAAATTCTGTAACGTCTTTTGAGACTTCATATAATTTTTTATTAGGGTATGATAAAACTTCTAAAATCACTAAAATTACTCCAAAATTATAGGTTCATCTTCATTAGCAACTTCAATACTATCTAAAGCCTTTGATAGCATCTCTTCCATACTTAAAGAATTGGCGCCAAGCTCACATGCAACCATACAAAGCTTAGCATACACATCATTGTCATTTATACGTTGCTTTACTGAACTTATCAACTTGGAAAGCCTATTGCAAGCAAGTTTTGCACCATTTATGTCAGTATGTTTCATAATAACGACAAAATACCCATCACCATAGTGTCCAACAACATCACTACGTCTAGATACCTTTAAAAGAAGTTTGGCGATATTTTTTAAAAAGTTGTTTTTTTCTTTTAAATTTTTCATACCAAAAAGTATTCTTTCACTAACTTTAACAATTAAAAATGAAGATTTGTAACCATAACGCCTAGATGTATCTAGCTCCATTTGCATAGTGTTTATTATAAACTTTCTATTATATATCTCATATCTAGAGTCGTATACAGTTTGTTCTTCTATAGTTTTTAAAATTTTACCTATTTCATTATAATTTGTTTTAATTACTTCTATATGCTTATCCATCAACGTAAAAAGTTTAGAAATATCACAATTAAAAGAAGAAACCACATTTTGAACAGCTAGGATATCTCTATTGCTTTTTAATATAGTTAAATTTTTTTTTGTTATACCTTTCATTAAGCCTATATTTTTATAAATTAAGGCAACAGCTTGAAGCATACTTTTAATCTGAACAAAACCTTGTTTTATCTCTTTTTCTATACATATGCTACTTTCTGGCATTTTTTCACCAAATTCTTCATAAAATTGAAGCGAATCTCCTAATTTTTTTTTAAAATCAGGAGATTTTTGTTCAAGTAGTTTTTCAAAATATATAGAATAATTACTAGGTATAGATGAAATGTTATCTTTATTTAATTGCTTTAATACATTTTCCGAAAATTTATATATATCAACATCTTCCAATTTATCACTTTTATTATTTAGTATCTGATATTTTGGCTTAGAATCTGTTGTTTGCAAAGTTATTCCTATTTAAAGCTCTTTTTAAGTATAGTATCTATAAGACCATAATCTTTTGCCTCTGCGGCACTCATAAAATAATCACGCTCTGTATCTTTTACTACTTTTGAAAGTTTTTGACCAGTATTGTTTGCTAAAGTCGCATTTAAAATCTCTTTAAGTCTTAAAATTTCACGAGCTTGTATCTCTATATCAGTAGCCTGTCCTCTTGCACCACCAAGTGGTTGATGGATCATTATACGAGAGTTTGTAAGCGCATATCTTTTGCCTTTAGCTCCTGAACTAAGCAAAAAAGCTCCCATAGACGCAGCTTGACCTATACATATAGTGCAAACATCTGGCTTAATATAATTCATAGTATCATATATACTAAATCCGCTTGTAATAACTCCACCTGGAGAGTTTATATACAAATATATATCTTTTTCTGGATCTTCCGCTTCTAAAAATAAAAGCTGAGCTACGATAGAAGATGCCATACCATCTTCTATCTCACCGCTTAGCATTATTATCCTATCTTTTAAAAGGCGAGAATATATATCATAACTTCTCTCTCCTTTGCTTGTTCTTTCAACTACGACAGGAACGTAATAACTCATTATTCAGCCTTCTCTTTTTTAGCCGCTTTTTTGTCATCTTTGTTAAACATTTCGTTAAATAATTTTTCTTCTATCATAGACATTTTAATAGCTGGCAACACTCCTTGATTTTTATAAGCTTCAAGGTGTGATTTTGGATCTCTTCCGCTTCTATATGCTTCAAAGTAAACAGCTTGAACAACTTCTTGATCACTTACTGTAACATCTCTTACACGAGCAAGCTCATCTATGATAAATGTCAAACGAACACTATTTTCAGCATCTTTTCTAAATTCTTCACGCTTATTTTTTAAAGCATCTTGATCCTCTTTAAATTTGTTTATCTCGTCTTCAGTAAAACTTGACCAAGCGCCTCTAAATTGCATATCAAGTTCTTGTTCTACTATATTTTTAGGAACATCAAATTTAAACTTCTCAACAGCTGCTTCTGCAAATTTAGGTTTTAATTCTTCATTTACAAGAGTGAATAATTTTTCACTTCTGATTTGCTCTTTTATCTTCTCATCAAGCATATCTTCAGTTGGGTTTTCTTCATTTGGTAATATACTTTTTAATGTTTGCTCATCAATTTTTTCTGGTATTTTTCTCTCTTGGATTTCGTGTAGTTTTACCTTAAACACAGCAGGTTTTCCAGCTAAATTTGCAGCACCATACTCAGCAGGGAAAGTTACATTTACATCTTTTTCTTCTGAAACTTTTAAACCAACCATTCCATCTTCAAAACCAGGTATAAACTGACCAGAGCCTATCTCAAGAACATAGTCCTCAGCCTTTCCACCTTCAAAAGCTTCGCCATCAACAAAACCCTCAAAATCAAACTTAGCAAAATCACCTTGTTTTAAAGCTCTATCTTCGCTAACTTTTTCAAGTGGAGCAACCATTTTTAAAATTTCATTTTTCTTCTCTTCTATGTCTTTTTTCAAAACTCTTGGAGTAGAAAACTCAGGGATTATCTCCTCATAGCCACTAACATCTATGCTTGGTTTAAAAGATATAGTCATACTAACATCTATGCCTTTTTCGTTTTTATCAAACTTCTCAACCATAGGCTCACCTATAATATCGCTACTTTTTTTGCCAGCTTGTTTTATAGCCTCATCTAATATATCTTTTAAAGCGTCTTGCTCTGCATCGCTTGTTAATTCTTTTTCATATCTTTTAAGAACAACAGCAGTTGGAACATGTCCCTTTCTAAAACCATCTATTTTCATAGTCTTTGCAGCTTTTTTTGCTAATTTTTCAATATTAGCTTTTATTTGTGAATTTTCTATATTTGCGCTAATTTCAGTATTTACACTATCTATAGCTTTTACGGTAATCGCCATTTTATTCCTTTTTTAAATAAAAATTTAAGCAAGAATATACCAAACTTTTCCTTATTAATAGTATAAATTTTAAAATTTTATACATCTAAAAGGCATTTTTATATAGAATTTAATTTTATTTTTGGAGAAGTTAATGCAAGAAAGTTTTGAAAATTCTGTAAGAAATATGCTTACCATAATAGGCGAAGACATAAATCGTGAAGGTCTTATTAAAACCCCTGAACGAGTTTTTAAGTCTTTTAAAGATCTCACAAGTGGTTACAAAGAAGATCCAAAAGAGGTTTTAAACAATGCCCTATTTCAAAGTTCAAACAATGAAATGGTTTTGATAAAAGATATAGAGTTTTATAGCCTTTGCGAACATCATTTGTTACCTATAATAGGTCGTGTTCACGTAGCCTATATACCAAATGGAAAGGTCGTTGGGCTTTCAAAAATACCAAGAATGGTAAATATATATGCCAAAAGACTTCAAATTCAAGAGCAAATGACAGAACAAATAGCACAAGCTATAGCTGATGTTATCGAGCCAAAAGGGGTTGGGGTTGTGGTTCAAGCAAGGCATATGTGTATGGAAATGCGTGGGGTTCAAAAAATCAACTCAACGACAACAACATCTGCTCTTCGTGGCGCATTTATAAAAAATGCTGAGACTAGAAAAGAGTTTTTTTCTCTTATAAACTCACCTAAGGAATTTTCTTTTTGAGTTTAGAACGAATAAAACTTAAACTAAACGATAAAAAAATTTCACTAGCCAATGTATTTGGAGTGATAACAAAAATAACACCAACGACTATACAAATAAACGGGCTAAGACCTAGTATCGGAGATGTCGTTAAAATTTCAAGCAAAGACAAGAGCAAAACCGGACTTGGAATGGTTACACAAATAACATCAGATGGTGCTTTCATAAGTCCATTTGGTTTTGTTGAAGGATTTAGGGTTGGTGACTTTGTTTATCAAAGTGATCAGGGTATGAATATACCGGTTGGAAATGAGCTTTTAGGTCGTGTCGTGGATCCCTTTATGAGACCAATTGATGGAAAAGGTCCAATTCGCTCAAATGACTTAATGCCAATAATGAAAGCACCGATAGATGCAATGAAAAGAGGGCTTATAAATGAGCCTTTTAATGTTGGAATTAAAACGATAGATGGACTTCTTACTTGTGGCAAAGGTCAAAAACTTGGAATTTTTGCTGGTTCTGGTGTTGGAAAATCAACACTAATGAGTATGATAGTAAAAAATACCCAAGCCCCCATAAAAGTAGTAGCTTTAATAGGAGAAAGAGGAAGAGAGGTTCCTGAATTTATAGAAAAAAACCTAAAAGGGGATCTTACCGGAACTATAATAATAGTAGCAACATCTGATGATAGTGCCCTTATGAGAAAATATGGAGCATTTTGTGCTATGAGTGTTGCTGAATACTTCAAAGAACAAGGCAAAGATGTTTTGTTTATAATGGATAGTGTTACGAGATTTGCAATGGCTCAAAGAGAGATAGGTCTTGCACTTGGAGAACCGCCAACATCAAAAGGCTATCCACCATCATCTTTAATGCTGCTTCCGCAACTAATGGAAAGAGCCGGAAAAGAAGATGGAAAAGGAAGTATAACAGCATTTTTTACGGTTTTGGTAGAGGGTGATGATATGAGCGACCCGATAGCTGACCAAAGTCGTTCTATATTAGATGGGCATATAGTTTTAAGTAGAGAATTGACTGATTTTGGGATATATCCCCCTATAAACATACAAAACTCGGCTTCTAGGGTCATGAATGACGTAGTTAGCAAAGAACATAGACAAAATGCCATAACTTTTAAAAGACTATACTCTCTTTTAAAAGAAAATGAAGTATTGTTACGCATAGGAGCTTATCAAAAAGGCAATGACAAAGAGTTAGACATAGCAATAGCAAAAAAAACATTTATGAATGACTTTTTAAAACAGGGCGAGGATGAAAATTTTAGCTTCGAAGAGATACAAAAACTACTAAAAGATATAAACTTTTAAAAAATACCGCAATATAGCCAATTTAAAATAGCTTAACAAAAGTATATTTTTTATTTATCTTATATTATAAAAAAGTGTACTATACTTTCACCTTGTAAAAAACACTCAAGGAGAAAAAATGAAAAAAATGGTTAAAGCTTCTTTGCTTGCAGCTCTTTTAGCGAGCTTGTCATATGCTACTGATTACAAAGTTGATCCAGCTCACTCAAATGTTGGTTTTATGGTTAAACACCTTACAATTGCAAAAGTTTATGGTAGTTTCAAAAGCTATAATGCAGATGTAGATTATGATAAAGATGAGAAAGTATTAAAAACTTTAGATGTAACTTTAGATGTAAATTCAGTAGATACTCAAAATGAAAAAAGAGATGAGCATTTAAAAAGTGAAGATTTTTTCAAAACTAGCGAATTTAAAGATATGAAATTCAAAATGACAAAATTTGAAAAAGAAAGCGATACAGAAGGTAAAGTTATGGGTGATTTAACTATAAGAGACGTAACTAAACCAGTTGAACTTAAATTTGAACTTAGCGGTATAGCTAAAGATATGGATGGAAAAGAGAGAATAGGCTTTAGTCTTACTGGTGATGTTATGAGAAAAGATTTTAAAATCGGAGATAAATTCCCTGGTGCTATGGTTTCAGACAAAGTTCAACTTCAAATTGATGTAGAAGCTCAGGCAATGTAATTTTTTAGTTGTCTCTTTTTGAGACAACTATTTTTTATAACTCATACTTTAAAATTATTTTTCACTATATTTTTATACAAACTTTTTTAACCTCTGCAACAACCAAATGGAATTTGATCATAAAGATTTAAATATAAGATTTTGATGCACAAATTATCAATTTATTTTTAAATAGCGCTTTAAGACATTATATAAGACAAAGCCCAGAAATTTTATTACTAAAAACCTTTCTATATTTCATAAACTAGGTAACTAGATTTCAAGCTTTTAGTGTATTTAAAAATTTATAATTATGTTTTATCCTATTTGAAAACCACACTGCAAACACCTCGCCTATATTTTTTGCATTAATTATTTCAAATTTATATATAAAGATAAAAAATTATAGTAGATTTATTTCCCAAAAAGATTTGCTCTTTGGGAAATTTGTTTTATTTTTTACTAGCTTTTAGGTCGTGCATTTTCTTCCACTCATCCCAATTTTGTGCTGTTTTATGTTTTTGTTCTATAAGCATTTTACCAAGCTCATGATGGCCTACATATTTATGACATTCAGTACATTTCATCTCATTTTTTGTGCCTTTAAACTCAATATACTTTAAGTGCATTTTATTCACAACTCTTGTGATGTTTCCATCCTGAGATTTTAAAATATTATTATGACAATTCAAACAAGAACTATCGAAAGTATATTTTTCACGCACATATACTCTATTAGCTATCCAATCTTTTGCTTTCGGATCTTTAGTTAGTGTGGTTAAACCTTCGGAAATACCATTTTTTGCTTTTGTAAAGATGTAATTAACAAAAGAATCGTGAGGTAAATGGCAGTCAGTACATTTGGCGCCAACACCTTTTTGGTTTGATGGTCCATGAATTTTATCAGCTAAATTTGTTTGAGCTATAGCTCCATCCCATTCATGACAACTACCACAGAAAGGATAATCAGATGTAGCCTTTACAACCTCATATCCGCCAAAAAATATAGCAAACATAACAAGGGCAGTTATCACAACCGCTTTAATTACTGTATTTTTCATCTTAACCCCCTTCTTATTTTACTTCAAGCTTTTTCATGGAATCTTGCGTATGACAACGCAAGCACATATTAACAGTTGGCTTATGTGCTTTGTGGCATGTATCGCAATCAAGAGATTCATAATGAGGATTAGCATGTATATTATCATTATGGCCTAAATGTCCTGTGGCTTCGCCCAGCTTTTTGTAACTTCCATGGCATTCTAAACAGGAGCTATTCATAGCAGATGAATAATCTTTTTGATTTTTCTCTTTATGACAATCTTTGCAATCAAGACCCAATTTTTCATGTATTCCTTTTATAGGAAATGCATTTTTGCTAAAATCCGTAATAACCTTGCCATCTGAACTTCTTAAAACATCAACCAAACTATCTTTTGGATTTATTTCATTTCCACTTAAAAATAGAGCTATAAGCGAGATTAATAATATTATCTTTTTCATTATGCACCTCTTTTTTCGTTATATTTTTGTGCAAGTTTTGCACCAGCTCTTTTACCATAAACCAAACAATCAAGAACTGCATTTGAACCAAGCCTATTATATCCATGTCTACCACCAGTTAATTCACCACATGCATATAAATTTTTCACAATTTGCATATCATTGTTATAAACTTCACAATCTATTGTAGTTTTAATTCCACCCATACAATGATGAACTTTAGGCCCAGGTCTAGAAGCAAAGAAAGGAGCTTTTTCAACTTTTATATATTTTCCTTTATAAGGAGAGAAGTTGCGGTTAAATTCAGGGTCACGATAATCTTTATTTTTAGAAGCTTCATCTACAAAAGAATTATATCTCTTAAGCTGATTTAAAAATGGTTCTTTATTTATATGGTAGAACTCAATAAGCTCATCCATAGTATCAAATTGCTTTATAGCCCCTACACTTAATCCACGTTGAAAATCCTTTACATCTACAGTTTGAGTTCCTTCTATATCCATTATTAAAATTGGATGATTTGTCCCATTTTCATTCATAGCCCAAATAGCATCAGAACCCACTTTTCTATCCGCTATTTCGTTCACAAAACGAAGTCCTGTTTTTGGGTTTACCATGATTCCATAAGCATAACCACGAGTTATCCATCTATAAGCAAATCCAAAAAATGGCTCATCTGCAGATGTTACATGCATTCTTTGAATATATTGCATATCTATAAATTTTATATCATCAGATATTAATTTTTTAACAGTATAGGCAGTAGCACCTGAGTGATTTGTTGTTAAAACATCGGATCTTAAAGCAGGGTCAAATTTTTGTCTAAACATTATGTCAGCACCCCAACCACCGGTAGCTAAGATAAGACCACCATAAGTTCTATAGTATTTAACTTGACCGCTATGATTGTTTTCTTCTTCAAAACCTTTATCAAAGTTAAACTCATATTTTTCACGAACCTTTATACCTACAACTTCGTTTTTATCATTATAGATAATATCATCCATAATAACCCTAGTAGCTATTTGTCCACCAAGTTGTAATATTTTGTTTTGCAATGGTCTTGTAATATAACTTCCTGCGCCAGCAGAATGAGAACGAGGAACACTATGTCCACCACTTCTGCTAACCCATTTAAATTTAACACCATTATCAACCAACCAATTAAAGGTTGTTGGTCCTTCATAAACCATCTCTTTAACCAATGCTAAATCATTTAAATCATGACCACTTTTTAAAGTATCTTTTATTTGAGATTCAGGATTATCTTTAATACCATCTTTTTCTTGCATAAAAGTTCCAGCAACAGCCATAGAGCCGCCGCTATATGCAGAGTTTCCACCCAAATATTGCATTTTATCAATCATTATACAATTTGTTACGCCTCCATTAAGCAAAGAAAGCATTGCTGCACTTCCAGCAAATCCACTTCCAACAACAATAGCATCAAAGGTCTTATCCCAATGCTTGACATCATTAACAGAAATTTTACCAAAAGCCAAATCAGGCATCGCAAGTGTGGCCGAGCAACAGGCAAGAGTTTTTAATGTTCGCCTTTTTAATAGATCAATCATTTTGATCGCTCCTTATTATAATATTAAGTATTAAATATAATTTTTAATATAAAAATTATCTTAAAATCAAAACATCCTATATAAAATAAAATTAAAAAACAATAAAAAATTAATACATAAATCTAAATACAATATATTGTTTTTATTGAAATAGGAGCTAATTTAAATCATTATATAAATTTAATATTGAGATTATTAATTAAGTATTAAATTTAATTCCTTCGTTTTTAAATTTAAAAATAACATCATCTACCTTGCTTTTGTTCACACAAGCGCATAAATTTAAATCTACTTTTACATCAAAACCTGCTTTTTTAAAATCAATTGCAGTTTGTAAAACACAATATTCTAGTGCTATACCAACAATAAGAACATCATTATTTATAATATCAGACAAAAATACACTATCTTTATTTGTAGCTTTAAATGCAGAATATTGCTCTTTTAACATACCTTTAAAGAACATATTATCTGCATTTGGAGATTTTTGTGCTGGTAATTTTGTATAAAATTCATTATCCAAAGAAGCGCCAAAGCTTTCAGCTACACAATGAATGGGCCAAATACCCCCATTTTGGATAAAACTGCAATGATCAGACTCATGCCAATCTAAAGAATAATAGACATTTCCGTCAAAGTTTTTAATAAAATCTACTACTTTTTTCAGAATTTCCAAAGCATTTGGACAAGCAAGTGTTCCACTTATAAAATCATTTTGCATATCAACAACTAATAAATTCATATCAACTCCAAATTTAATAAAAAAATACTTTTTTATTATATAATAATATAAATTTCAAAAAATAGGTAAATTATTATGGATTATATAAAACTTTTAGAAGAAAATGGGCTTTTAACAAAGATAAAACAACCGGTAGACTTAGACCTTGAAATAGGACATATAAGCTATATTGAGGTTAAAAAAGAAGATAGCAAGGCTATTTTGTTTACAAATGTTATAGACAAAAATGGTAAAAAATATCCACCGGTTTTAACGAACATATATGGCTCAAAAAAAGCATTAGAGCTAATTTTTAAAAGACATCCTGATGATATAGCAGATGAAATTCAAGCTCTTTTAAAACCAAAAAAACCAAAAAATTTAATGCAAAAAATTGATTTTTTATCATATCTGTTTAGCATGAAAAAAGTTTTTACAAAGCAAATAGATAAAAATGCACAAGCTCAAGAAATAGTACACCTTAACGAAGATGTAAATTTACTTGACCTTCCAGCGCTAAAAACTTGGGAGCTTGATGGCGGAAGATTTATAACAATGGGGCAAGTTTATACCAAAAGCCTTAATGGAGAACTTTCAAACCTAGGCATGTATAGATTACAAATATATGATAAGAACAGGCTTGGTATGCATTGGCAGATACACAAAGATGGTGCAAATTTTTTTCACGAATACAAAAAAGCAGGCAAGAAAATGCCAGTTAGTGTAGCTATAGGCGGAGATCCTTTGTATATTTGGTGCGGTCAGGCGCCATTGCCTAAGGGTATTTTTGAGCTTTTATTGTATGGTTTTATAAGAAAAGAACCGGCAAAACTTGTAAAAAGCATAACAAATGATATTTTAGTACCTCACGATGCTGATTTTGTTATAGAGGGATTTGTAGATACGAGCAAGACTGAGCTTGAAGGTCCTTTTGGAGATCATACTGGCTTTTATACCCCGATAGAGCCTTTTCCGGTTATGGATGTAACTGCTATCACACAAAAAAAAGATCCTATATTTCATGCAACAGTTGTCGGGAAACCACCGCTTGAGGACAAATATATGGGTTGGGCTACAGAGAGAATTTTCTTACCGCTTTTAAAAACAACAGTGCCTGAACTAAATGATTATTATATGCCAGAAAATGGTGTTTTTCACAATCTAATCTTAGCAAAACTAAAAACCCTTTATCCAGGTCACGCCAAACAAGCAATGCATGCTTTTTGGGGTGTTGGACAGATGAGCTTTGTAAAACATGCTATTTTTGTTGATGAAAATGCGCCGGAACTACAAAATTTAGATGCGTTTAGTACCTATGTTCTAAATCGTTTTGGAGAAAAATCACTTCTTATATCAGAAGGGGTTTGCGACCAGCTAGATCACGCTTCGCCAAACTCTTGTTATGGCGGAAAACTAGGCATAGATGCCACAATGGATTTGTCCGATGATGGTATAAATACCATAAGCGATAATGAATTATTGGCTAAGTTTAAAGAAATTTCAAATGATATTTTAGAACTTAAACAATACAAAACAGATACAAAAAACCCAATATGTATAATAAAATTTGCAAAAAAAGAGCCAATAAAAGATCTCTTTGAAAAGTTATTAGAAATAAAAGATTATTTTAAAATTCTCATATTTGTTAATGAACAAAACAGGATAAATAACCCATACATGCTAACTTGGAGAGTAGTAAACAATATAGATGCTATCCGTGATATTTATATAAAAGATAGTAGATTTTGTGTAGATGCAACACCAAAAAATACACAAGATGGATACGAAAGAGAATGGCCAAAACAAACTGACTGTACTCGTGAAGTAGTTGATAGCCTTATAAAAAGGGGGATAGTCAAAGACAACCCTGATTTATTTGAAAAATTTGAAATTTTTGGTTAAAGGATGTTGATTCATATTTGTTGTTCTGTTGATAGTCATTATTTTTTACAAAAATTAAGAGCTGATTTGCCAGATGAGAATTTGGTTGGTTATTTTTATGACCCAAACATACATCCATATAGTGAGTTTTTACTAAGATTTGAAGATGTAAAACGCTCTTGTGATAAGCTTGGAATAAAGCTTATTTGTGGGGATTATGACTATGATAGTTGGTTACAAGGCACAAAAGGACTAGAAGATGAGCCAGAAAAAGGCAAAAGATGTAGTTATTGTTTTGATTTTAGGGTTGGAAATAGTGCAAAAAAAGCTACCGAAATAGGAGAAAAAACCATAACGACCACTCTTTTAATGAGTCCAAAAAAAGACTTTGAACAATTAACAAATTCTTTAAAAAAGGCTGTTGAAAACACACAGATAGAAATTTATGCAAAAGATTACCGCAAAAATGGTGGAACAAACAAACAATTTACATTAGCAAAAAAAGATAAATTATATCATCAAAATTATTGTGGCTGTATATTTGGACTTTCTAAACAAAGAGAGGCACAAAAGCTTCCACTTAGCGAACTTTGTAGCGAAATAAATGCAAGGATAATGCCCGGAAGCATAGAAGAGAGATTAGAACTTTATAAAAACGTAAGAGAGTGTGAAGAAAAAGGGATAATCTTTACTCTAAAAAGAAACTCTTTCTTAAACTACCGACTTCTTAGGGCATTTGTTAAGTTTGATGGCAAAACAATACCTAGTTATTTTATGCTTTATTCAAATTTTAAAAGAAATTTTATAAAGTTTAATTTACAAGAACAAGTAGATGAAAATACAAATTTGCGTGATGGAATCGTGCTTTTATCAATATCGAGATTTAACACTCTTTTTAATACAAATTTCAAAGACACAACACAACTTTGCAAAAACCCATTAAGCATAGAAAACGAGCTTAAAATAAGAGAAGAATTAAGCGGAACAATGAGCCTAAATCCGATAATAATACTAGATGATGTAAAACTTGGTAAATATGAAATTTATGCAAAAAATGAGTTATACCAAGATAGCAAAGAGATTTTAAAAATTTTAGACAACAAATAGTGCTTTTTATGCAGTACTATTTAATATTTTAAAACCTGAATCATAAAGCTGTGAATTCTTCCCAATGAATTTTTGATTTTGGTGTAGGCATTTTTGTTTTAAATGGAACTTTGTTTAAAGCCTTATCAGCCACACTTTGCTGATCTGGCTTAAAGTATGGTGCTTCTATGCCAAGGATAGATCTTTCAAGAGCTATAAAGGTATTTAAAATTTGAGCTATTGCTTTAAAAAATACTGATTTTTCGTGAGAGTAAAGTTTGTCACAAAGCTCATCTATAAAGCCATTTATAACACTAGAAAACAACTCGGTGCTTAAACTCAAATTTGTATCATTTGTTATCTCATCAATTATAAAAGTTTTCATTGCAAGGAATATAAATCCTACAAAATCTTCACTATCTTTACATTTTGAAAAGTCTCTATAATAAGCACTTTTTTTTAAAATTTCAATAACCCTAAGCCTAGCAGCACCATCATCTCTACCCTCTTCGTAAAAACTAGCACTTAATGGTATGTTTGTATAACTAAAATCAAATAAGACATCATTTTGCTCTTTTTTAAAAGAATCAAAGTCAAAAGTATTTAAAATTTGAAAGTTTTCGCTATCGCTTTGAGATAAAGGATTTTGCTGAATATAAGCTAGCTGTTCTTTCCAAATTGAAAATTTTCTATCATCTTCGTAGAAAAAAAACGGTGTTGCAAAAAACTCATAATAATAACTTCTAGCTCTTAACAAATCTATATTTTTATTCATAAAATCCCCCTTAAAATCAACCTATTAAAATTATATCATTATAATTTATAAGTCATTTTTAAAAATAAAATATAGTTGTGAATTTTAGATTTGTATAAAAAAATATCAGCAGAAAAACTACTGATATTTGATTTAGTTTGTATAAAATTTAATCTTTTCTTTTAGTGTGTTTTCAGGGATAAGTCCGATAAATTTTTCAACCATTTTTCCATTTTTGTCAAATATAAAACTTGCAGGAACACCCATAACTCCACCAACAGCCCTGCTAAAATAATCAACAGAAACCTTATCGCTAGTTGTTTTAAACTCTATATTGTGTTGTTTTAAAAGCTCGATATCTTTATCAAAACCCCTAGTGCCACCTAAAACACCGACAAATTGAATTTTATCGCCGAATTTTGAATTTAATTCGTTTAAAATAGGAATTTGAGCCTTGCAAACCCCGCAACTTGAACTAAAAAAGAATAAAAAGTATGGTTTATCTCCTATTTTCAAACGCCTATCGGTAGGAAAATATTCTGTTTTTATGCCTTGTGTGTCATTTAAGAGTATGTGATTTTTGCTATACTTGTCATTACAAGAGATAAAAAATACAGCAATAAATCCAACAAATAAATATTTTATATATTTTTTCATTTATTATTCTCAATCACACGTATTTTTTCTAATTTTCCGTGTCTTAAATATACGATTTTATCGCCATACTCTCCCAAATCAGGATTATGAGTTACAAGTAATATAGTTTTACCTTGTTCTTTAAGCTTGCAAAAAAGATCAAGTATCACTCTCTCATTTGCCTCATCAAGATTACCTGTTGGCTCATCGGCTATAAGTATCTCTGGGTCGTTTATCAAAGAACGAGCTATACACAAACGTTGTTGTTCCCCGCCACTTAACTGGCTAGGTAAGTGATCAAGCCTATGGCCAAGACCAACCATCTCTAAGGCTTTTATCGCATCATCTTTATCAACACTACTATGATAATGCTGTGCTATCATTACATTTTCAATAGCATTCAAATAAGGTATAAGATGAAATTGCTGAAAGATAAGACCTATCTTTTCACGCCTAAATTTCAAAGTATCATCAGGGCTTAGCTTGCTAGCGTCATCGCCACCTAAAATATAAAAACCGCTAGTTGGTGTATCCATCAAAGACAATATATTAACCAAAGTTGATTTACCAGAACCACTAGGCCCCATAACGCTAAGCCATTCGCCTCGCTTAACATCAAAACTTATATCATCAAGAGCTTTAACATCACCAAAATGTTTACACACACTTTTGAGTTCTAAAGCATTCATCTATTCTCCTCTTAAAATTTCAGCCATATTAGCGCCCAATGCTCTTCTTATAGGATAAAAAGATGCAATCGTAGCAAAAAGTAAGGATATAAAAACAGCGATAGGGATACTTAAAATCCTAAAATCTATACTAGAATCAAAAATAACAAAACCTAAAATTTGAGCCAAAATATATCCAAAAAATGCACCAAAAATTGAGCAAATAAAAGCTAAAGAAAAAATTTCTAAACTAAAAAGATTTAAAATATTTTTATTGCTAGCACCAAGCGCTCTCATCAAAGCTATCTCTTTTGACCTAGAAAGCATTATAGCCGATAATGTCGTATTTACACACATAGAAGTTATAAGCAAAATAACAAGCGAAACAAGTGCCATTAAAAGCTTAATCTTATCAAGTATCATACCCTCTGATTTTGAGACCTTAGCTACCGGTCTTGCAACAAATCCATCATTGCTTAATTTATTTGATAATGTTTGTATCTCGCCAAAAGAACCCAAAACAACAGCTTCGGCATAGTTTATCTTATTTTTCAAATTAGAAATTTCTTGTGCTAAGCCAAGAGATACTATAAGCAAAGTATCTTCTTTATCGCCACTAGCAACTATGCCTTTTATGCGAACCTTTGTTACTTTATTTGAACCGGTAGTTCTTATATCTATCAAGTCTCCTACCTTAAAACCTGTCTGCTTTGCCAAATCAACCCCGATTAGGGCATTTTTATCATCAAAATCAACATTAATCATAGAGCCTTCTCGTAGCTCTAAAAATGGTTTGATTTTTTTAAGTGAGCTAAAATTTACACCCATTATAATAGCATCAGTAGGTCCTATGTTTGACTGGGAAAACAGATAAGAGCCAAAACCTATGAGATTTTGCTTATTGATACTCTCTTTTGCTTTTTGTATCAAGCTTTCATCTATAAATTCATTTTTCGCCATATCCGCAGGAACAAAAACCATATTTGCACCATAAGTTTTTAACTCCCTTGAAACCTTAGAATCTATATCCAAATAAACATTTACAAAAGCTGCACACACACAAGCACCTATAAAGATACAAACAGCAATAACAGCTCCGCGAAGCGAACTATTTTTTAAGCTTTTATACACTAAGTTCATAATAAATTTATTATTTACGGTCATATAATACCTCCGCCGGAAGTAAATTTATCAAGCTTTTCATAGGGATTATAGAACCAATAATACTAACCAAAAGCGAGAAAAACACACTAAGTGGAATAATAATCAAAGCAAGCCCAATACCGTGTGAAAAAATAGTATAAGCAACAAAATAACTAACAACATAACCGATAAAAGAACCGACCAATCCAGCTATAAATGCAACAACCAAACTTTCACTTGTAAAAAGAGTATATATCGCAAAGTTACTAGCACCCAATGCTTTTAGTAACCCTATCTCTTTTTTTCTACGATAAATTTCACTAGTCATCAAAGATGTGATACCAATGGATGAAACAAAAAGAGCTATAATACTAACTATACCCATTAGGCTTTGTATCTTTTTTACTATGTGGCTTTCAGCATCACTTACTTGCAAACTAGGCTTTGCACTTACACCTGAAAAGTTCTCTTCTATTTGGTAAGCTATAGAGCTAACATAGGCAGAACAATACCATTTGTCATACTCCGCACTATCTAAATCATCTAAATTTTTTCTAGCTTTTAAAGATAAATCATTTTCTGGTATTGTCATAGCAGAAACTTCAGCTTTTTGAAATTTACCCATTTTATCAAAAAGTTTTTGTGCTAGTTTTAAAGAAACTATCAGCTTACCGCTTTCATCTCCGGCACCCTTTAAAATACCAACTACCTTAATATCATTGCCGTTAAAGTTTAAAACATCTCCAACCTTGATAGATAATTCTTGCGATAATTTCTCTCCAACCAAAGCCTCATCTAAGCTATCATCTTTTACCCAGTTTCCAACAACTCCCCAAAAGCCAAATAAACTTTTAGCACCTGTGCTAAACTCAGGCTCATCAGCAAGGCCAATATTTTTATCAAAATATGTTCCCATAATAGAAAAGTTTCTACCCTTGCTATCATTCATTTTACCTTCCAAAAAAGGAGAAAAAGCGACTATGTTATTTCTCCAAAATATCTCTTTTATCTTATATAGGTCTGATTCGTTTAAGAAATTTTGAGATTTTAAGGGTGTAAAGTTTCTACCTTCTATCTCTATACTAAGGCTCTCTCCTCTTGGTAAAACAACTATATTTGAACCATAAGATCTAAGCTCACTAGCGACCTCATCGCCTATTTTTAAAGTGATATTTAGCATACAAGCAATAAGAGTTGATGCCAAACACACAGTTACAAAAGCCATAAGCTTTTGAAGTTTTGAGCGAGTAAGCGAGTTTATAATCATAAGAAAATGTGTGTTTTTCATTTTAATGTCCCATTTGTATCTACAAATTTTTCAGGATTTGCTTCAAAAGTGGCTTGAGTTTTTTCATTTTCAAAAAAGTATGTATGCCCATAATACAAATATGATTTTGATGTTAGATTGCTAACTTCTTTTTTTGAAACCGGATCAAGAACCATTTTTTCAACCACTTTGCTAAAGTAGCCAGATCCATCAACAATGGTTTGTCTATCAACGGTAACATACTCACCATCAAACTCAAACTCCATAGGAACTGGGTTGCAACCACCTTGCTTGCCGACAGAAGGTAGAAATATCCTTACATTACAAGATATACATATAAGGTCATTGTCTTGTTTTATATAACCCATATCGCCACAAATCATACAAGCATCAAAGACTATGACAGGTGAAGCCCTATCAGCAAAACGATTAAGCAAGAAAAATCTAACCTCTTTACCTTCATCTGTTATATAAGCATATCTATGAAGCTTATTGTCGCTTAATTCTTTTACATCAAAAACAAATTTATCATTTTTTGGCTCTACATATGTAGGGTCTGATATTTGCGGTGGTTTTGAAGCATACAAATCATAATACAATACAAAACATAAAGATATAAAAATAATATAAAATGAATATTTGAAATTTGAAAATATAAAATTTCTTTGTGCTTTCAAAAAGCGATACTCTTTTGAACCAATCTCATCTTTACTATGTAGTTTTGGAGCTGATTTTAAAGCAAAAAGTGCGATAATAATAGACAAAGCAACATAAAAATAAATAGCAAAACTATTAAAATATATGCCTTTTGCAACCAACGACAAAAGCCAAGAGTGAGTAGCTACTATGCCTGCTCGCATCGATTCTAATAGTGCTTGAGATATCTTTTCTAACAATAAAACCACCACAACTAAAAATGATGCTGTTTTAACAATATGAGTACAAATTTTATCTTTTAAATTTGAGATTAAGAAAAAGATAAAGATAGAAAATAGCATACCAAGAAGCATCAAGAAAAAGCTTATTATAGACATTGTATCAAGCAGCTGAGAGTCAAATAGCGGAAAAAGAGAGCTATTTAAACTATAAGAAAAACCAAAACATAAGGATAATACACCAAATGTAAAAATTTTTACTGGCTTAAATTCAAAAAAAATACAAAAGCAAGATATTATTAAAAATAAAATAGCAATATAATCAAAAAATATCTTAACATAGCTATCAATTAAAAAATATCTAGCAAATTTAAAAATCAATATACCAAGTAAAACACCTATGATAGATGGTAAAAATATGATTTTAATAGATTTTGTTTTGTTACTTAAGGCAGCAAAAAAGACTAAACCAAAAAACGAAGATATAACATGAAAGAAATAAATTGACATAAAAGTCCTAACTATTTATTTGATGGATAAAAAGGGTGATTAGCACCCTTTAAAAATTATTTTACAGGACCGCCTGTCCATTTGAAGTTATAAGTTACATCAAAAGCTTCAAACCATTTACCAACACCTGTTTCTTTATCAGCATGTCTTCCAAAACCTTGTTTTTCTGGGTTGTCAATATGGAATTTCAACTCATAGTTGCCTATGCCAGCATCCATTTTTAGGTTTGCACCATAGTGAGGACCATCAGAAGCAACCATAGGCATAAAAGTTCCTTTTTTCATTTTGCCATTATCAAGATTTTTTAGCTCATAAGCAATTTTTAGATATGGCATCCACTCGCCTTCACCAAAACCATTTTTATTTCCTTTGATAGCATGTATATCAGCTTCTAGGTGTATATCAGCTTGACTAGGAGCCAAATCCATACCTTTTGGTTCCATATCAACTGGTTGTAGATAAACAGCAGCTATCTCCATTCCATTGATTTCTACAGGCTCACCTATAGGAAACTCACCAGCCATGCTCAAAGTGCCAAAAAGACCTACTGCTAATGCAGAACTTAAAAACTTGTTCATTTTTTCTCCTTGTTTAAAGTTTTTTATTGTATTTGTTTTTTCTTCATAATAAAAATTCCAAATACCAATGATAAAATCATAATAATCTGTGGAATCAAAGTCTCATAATAAGCATAAAATCCAAGCCATGTGTTAAAGAATGGTGGAAAATGCAATCCATCTATTATTGTAGGAACAAAAATCTTTCCTTCTACAAGTTCCATTATACCCTTACCTACAAAAACTATAGACATATAAAAAATAATTGCTGATGTAAATATAAAGAAAGGTTTGATAGGAATTTTTACAGCAAATATTTTAAATACAAAATATACTACCAATAATATAACAAGACCTACAACAAATCCACTACCAATCATTGCAAGAGCTGGAGCACTATCTTTAGCATCAAATATCAAAGCTTGATAAAACAATACTGTTTCAGCACCCTCTCTAAATACAGCCAAAAATACAGTCCACCAAAGCGCCATAATAGAGTTAGAAGTTAATGACTGGGTAATATTGCTTTGTATATAAGCACTCCATTTTTTAGCTCCGGCATTTGAAAGTAACCAAAATCCGACATAAAATAAAAATCCGACAGCTACAAGCATTGTTATGCCCTCAAAAAGCTCTCTTTTTTGTCCAGCAGCTTGAGCAAATATCAAGTTCATAGCATACGCCATAACGAAGCTTAAAACAACAGCTGTTATTATAGAGCTATATACGATTTTATTCATTTTTGTTGCATTGCCGGTTTTTAGCAGATAACTAACAACAGCAGCAACTATAATAAGTGCCTCAAATCCCTCTCTAAGTATAATAGTCAAAGACCAAACAAATAATGTCCAAGGCGAGCTTTGAGTGCTGGTTAATTCCAAAGCCTCTTTTAGCTGAGAATCAAGCTTAGTTAAAGCTTCTTGGATAGATTCTTTATTTGCTCCTGATTTCATCAAAGATACAACAGAACCAAAACTAGCTTCTATCGTAGTTTTAAGATTTACATTTATAGCACCTATTTTATTTTCCATACCGCTTGCTTCAAAATCATCAAAGTATATATCCTGAGCATCGCCCATTGCACCATCAATTTCACCTTTTAAGTATCTATCAAGTGCTTGTTGCATTTTTGTGTTAATGCTTACTACAACGCTTGTAAAATCAGTTCCATTACCTTCATCGCTAAAATCATCAGGTAGTTTAACATCAGCTATTTTTGTAGCTTCAGCAGGTAGTTTTGATATAGCACTGTGAGTTAGGCTTATAATATGATCTATTTTTGTATCAAAATCATCTTTTGTGATTGAATTTTTTGTTCCAACTATAGCTTCATTCATCTTTCTTTGTATATCGCCATCTAAGCTTTGCCCTTTATCAGCATATTTTCTGATAGCTTCTTCTAGTTTTGTATTTCTATAATAGACAAATTTAGCATCTTCAACGGCTTTTTTAGCCTCTTCTTTTTTGTCATCTTGATAGTTTTGTTTTGCTAACTCCAAGCTATTTTTAATGTTTTCAAAAACAAATTTCCACTCAGGTGCAAAATTTTGCGAATCAAGCTCAGCTACACCAACTTCATTGCTAGGTGTATCAGAATACTCGCCAACTAGCCTGTGTCCATTTAAAATTATAGGCAAAACCTCATCGAGTTCTTTGCTTAGTTGATCAACCCTACTTTGAATTTGAGCGACAGTTTCGCCTTTTTTAATAGCTTTTCTTATATCTCCAAATTGCTTTTCCATAAGATAGGCTTTCTTAGCAGAAAGATTTATCCTAATAGCCCCTTCTATATCTTCAAAAAGACCAAAATAAGCATTTTGAACATCTGTTTTAGCTTTATCAACATTACCAGCTTCATACTCTTTTATAACAACATTTAAAGCATCTTTGATATCTTGAGTAGTTTTTGCAAAATCATCACTTTTAGCAGTTAAAATCAAAGGAGCAAATAGCAAAAATAAAAATACAATAATTTTTTTCATAATAATTTTCCATGTTTAATCAAATATAAGATATAACTTTACTACATTTTAACTTTAATAAAAATAAAAACGGTTATCAAAATTTAATACAAAAACATAACAACATAAATATAATTACAAAAAAATTAATGAAATTGTGTTATATATCAAGTTAGAAAAAATTTAATATTTTTAAGTAAAATCAGAAGCAACAATCTAATATAGAGGCAAAATGATAAAAAAAATTATACTATTAATTAGCTTTTTATACTCTTTTGGCTTTGCTGATGTTTTAAACACAAACGAAGCTTTTAAAATAAGCAACCACATAACAAGCGATGATGTGGAAATAAAATTCCAACTAGGAAAAGATATATATGTCTATAAAAAAACTTTTAACGTAAAGATAAACGAAACAAGCATACTAGATATACTAAATATGCCAAAAGCAGTAGTTAAAAAAGACTATGAAATTTTTGATAAAGATTTTAGTATATTTATACCCACTAAGCTTATTCAAAAATACCTAACAGACAATAAAAACACACTAAATTTAGAATATCAAGGCTGTGCGGAAAATGGAATTTGTTATCAGCCACAATTTAAAAAATACCATATAAGTGAAAATTTTGGAAAAATTGCACTTCAAGAGTTAAAAAAAGACAAAGAAAAAGAGATAATTTTATCAGAAGAACAAGACATCGCAAGTAAATTATCATCAAATGGTCTATTTTTATCACTAGCTACATTTTTTGGATTTGGACTATTGCTATCTCTTACACCTTGTGTTTTTCCTATGATACCGATACTTTCAAGCATTATAGTATCAAAGAGTGAAACTTCAAAAAATAGCTTTTTAATATCAGCTGTGTATGTTTTTGCTATGAGTTTAGCCTATGCTATAGCTGGTGTTTTAGCAAGTATCGTAGGTGTAGGTGTTCAAGGATTGCTACAAAATTCATGGGTTCTTGGTGGTTTTAGCCTTATTTTTGTAGCCCTAGCATTTAGCATGTTTGGATTTTATGACATTAAATTACCATCAAAACTTGAAAACCTTATAAACAAAAAAACAAGCAATAAAAAAGGTATGATTGGTGTTTTTATCATGGGTTTTGCATCGGCATTGATAGTCTCACCTTGCATTGCTGCACCTTTAGCTGGAGCACTTCTTTATATATCACAAACCGGAAATTTATTTTATGGTGGGCTTATGCTTTTTGTCATGGGTATAGGAATGGGTGTGCCTTTACTTATCATAGGACTTAGTAGCGGAAAAATTTTACCAAAACCAGGAATTTGGATGGATACCATAAAGTATACATTTGGATTTTTAATGCTTATAATGGCTATATGGCTTTTATCAAGAATACTTGGTAGCTTCTTTGAGCTTTTGGGATATGGTGTTATAGGTGTTATATGGGCTGTTTATATAGGAGCTTTTGAAAGTGCAAAAAATGGCATAGAGAAGTTTCAAAAATCATCGGCTATACTTATATTTATATACTCTTTAATGCTTATTTTTGGAAGCTTTATAGGCTCAAAAGACCCACTTTCGCCGTTAGAAGGACTACATATAAGCTCAAACACACAAAGCGATAATCAAACCAAATTTGAAAAAGTAAAAACACTAAATGATTTAAACAAAATCATACAAACATCAGATAAGCCTATTTTGGTTGATTTTTGGGCTAGTTGGTGTGTTAGTTGTTTGGAACTTGATAGCAAAACATTTAAAGATAAAGATGTAATGCAAAAATTAAAAGAGTTTAAACTTGTAAAAATTGATGTAAGCGAAAACAAGGATGAAAATACAAAGCTACTTCAAAACTTTGGTCTTATAAATCCACCCGCTTTATTGTTGTTTAAAGACAAACAAGAAATTTCACACAAAAGAACGATAGGGTATATATCGCCGGAAAAATTTTTAGAAAAAATAAAAGATATAAAATGACCTTCTCTAAGAAATTTCTTAGAGAAGTTAAAGTATTTATTTGCTCAAATAATACTCCAAATCAGCTTTTGCATCGCCACTTATAAGCCTAACATTAAATTTTTCTACCAAGAAATTTACTATCTCATCATTAAAAAATTTAGGCAATGTAGGACCTACATTTATATTTTTGATACCCAAGCTAAATAAAGCAAGAAGTATAATAACGGCTTTTTGCTCCATCCACATAAGCACTATTGAAATAGGTAGGTCATTTACCGCTATACCGGTTGCTTCGCTTAAAGCAAGAGCTATTTTTACAGCGCCATTGCTATCATTACACTGACCTAAGTCTATATATCTTGGTATTTGCGTATCAGGCACCATTCCAAAATCAATATCATTAAATCTAAACTTACCGCAACTAGATGTAAGTATCACACAATCCTTAGGCAAAGATAGTGCAAGTTCTCTATAATACTCTCTACCTTTTCCAGGCGCATCACACCCAGCTATAACAAAAAATCTACGAATTTTACCAGAGTTTATCGCATCAAGAATTTGTGGTGCAAGACCCAATATGCTCTTATAATGGCCACCTGTAACCAAAACATCATCACTATCCAAACTAACATCTCCACAATCAATAGCACACTGTATCAAAGGTGTAAAATCATCGTTTTGTATATGCCTAACTCCATCTGTGCCGACTATTTGATAGCCAAAAAGTCTATCAGAGTATTCACAGCTTGAGCGTAAAGGAACTATACAGTTTGTTGTCATAAGTATAGCGCCCTTAAATTCATTAAAAAGTTTAGTCTGATCAAACCATGCCTTACCTACATTTCCCTTTAAATGAGGATATTTTCTAAGCTCAGGATAGCCGTGAGCTGGAAGCATTTCAGAGTGGGTATATATATTTATACCTTTATCTTTAGTCGCTTCAAGTAGTAATTTTAGTGCATTTAAATTATGTCCACTAACAAGTATAGCCTTGCCTTCTACTTTATTTTGAGTAACTTTTACCGGAGATGGGACACCAAAGGCATTTGTATGTGCCTCACTTAATACATCCATAACGTTTACACCAGCAGAGCCGACTTGCAATAATTGTGCTATATGCTCATCAAAATTAAAATTTGAGTTTGTAAGTGTAAAATAAAGAGTATCAGCCATAACCTTATCAACATAGCTTGTATCAGCACCAAGTTCATTTGCATGGTGGCGATATGCACTAAGTCCTTTTAATCCAAAAACCATAGTATCTTGCAAACGAGCCAATGTATCAGTTTTACCGCAAGTTCCCTTACTTTGACCATGAGAGCCACATCCATCAATAGCACTCATTTCGCATTGATGACAAAACATTTTTAATTCTTCACTCATATGTTCTCCTTTAAAAAATATAAGAACATTCTAGGGAAATTTTTAAAATTAGTAATTGATAAATATCAAGGATAAGGATAATGTTTGTAAGATTATAACCCCTTTAAGTTTTACTCCTAAAGGGGGTTTAGATACTTGTTTGAGTATCTTTGTGTAGTTACTTAACTAATTAAAACTTATAGTTAACACCTACGGTTCCGTTATAGAACTTGTTTTTAGAACCTAGTTTTGTTCCAAAGTTGATATTTGTGCTTAAGCTATCTGTTAGGTTGAAGTTAGCACCTGTTTGTAAAGTGAAGTAAGTATTTTTCTTATCATCACCTACTAGTTTAATGCCATTCTCTGCTCCTATAAATTTAACTATAGGATCTTTAACATTTTTAAATATCTCTCTTTCTACGCCAGGAGTTACATAGAAGTATTCACCAGATTCAAGATATTTTCTTAACTCAACACCGGCTTTTAAGTTAGCTACTTTTGTTGTTATAGAGCTATACGATAAAGCACCCTCGCCTTTTTCAGCAAATGATTTTGTTTTTAGATATGTATATCCAACACCACCGAGTGGTTTAATCATTAAATCATTGTCTAACTGATATATGCGACCATAAGTTAGATCAAAAGATGTTGCAAATGAATCAAACTTACCATCAGTTTTACCTATACTAGTTGTTCTTTTTACCTTGTTATCTCCAAAGTTAAAGTTGATTCTTGCATCTACTTCATTCTCATCAAAGTATCCTCTTGTATAAAGACCTAATTGGATATTTTTACCTTTTAACTCAACATCACTTTTGTCTGCTTTTGTTTGAGTATAAGTTGTAGTTGCACCAACTATCATATTATCAAATCTCTTATCATAACCAAGAGTTACACCAAAGATTTTTGGATTTGCACCATTTTTAGCACTTGTCTTGCCACCTAATACACTTCCCCATAGGTTATTGTCATAGTTAAATCTATCTGTGTATTCTCTTACTATGCTAATTAATGCACTGTCGTCACTACTTGCAAAGCTATCATCTTTTAAATGTTTAATAGCACTTGCTAATGCTAAATCAGCATTGAATGGGTTGCTTAGACTTGCAAGTCTTGTAGCAGTTGAAAGATCTGTATTAAACTTAATGATATCTACATTAGATATTTTAGCCATTGAATCAACTGATGTTGTTACAGAGCTTGTTACATTCTCAACTACCTTAACAATATCTTCTTTTTTAACACCTTCTGAAAATAGTTTACTTAACACTTTATTATCTGCTGATATATCACCTAAAGACTCTGCTACATTTTTGCTTATACTATCTAGCTTTCTAACCGCACGAATAGCACGATCAGCATTAGCATCACCTACTTCTTTTTTAGCCTCTGCTACTGCTTTTATAGCATCATTAAGTACTTTTAGTTTAGTGGCTTTTTGTTCTGCTGTAGTAGCTTTATTATATTCTTCTTCAGCTTTTTTTAATGCTTCTTGTTTTTCTTTTAGTTCTTTATTAGCTTTACCTGTGTTAACATTAGTTTCCGCTAAAGCATCATTTAATAAATCTACTTGTTTAGATTTAGTTTCTATTTCTGCTTGAAATTCTTTTTTAGCTTTTTCAATTGCTTCTGCTTTTTGTTCTGGTGTCGCATCTTCTGGAACTGCCACTTTGGCTTTTGCTAGTTCTGCTGCCACTTTGGCTTTTGCTAGTTCTGCTGCTTCTTTGGCTATGTAAACTTGAGCTTCAGCTTCAGCCAATAGCTCATCTGTATACTCTACTACTTTTCTTGCTTCTTCTATTTTAGCTGCTGCTGTTGCTTTTTGTTCTTCTTCTAATGCTATAATTATTGCTTTTTTTGCTGCTTCTTTTGCTGCTAATACTGATTCTATTACTTCTGATACTTTATCCTCTAATGCTTCTATTTTTTCTTTAGTGGCTTCTTCACCTGCATTTATAGCCGCTAGTGTTTCTTGTGCTAATTTAAGTTCAATTTTTTTATTTTCAGCTATTAGTTTGGCTGCTTCTATATTTTTTTCTGTTATGTTTTTAGCTGTTATTTCTCCTTTTTTTAATGCATTTTCTATATTTTCTGCCTCATCACCAAAAGCGGAACCACTTACAGCAATACTAAGTATAGTTGCACTTACAATCTTTGAAATTTTCATTTTTACTCCTCCTGATAATTCAATACTATATAATGGTAACTTAAATCATCTTCAAAGGCTCTTAAATTTCAAATAATTAACTATAATTTGAATTAATATTTACAGAATATATAAAAAAATATTTGTATAAAATTTTTAAAACTAAGAATTGATAATTTTAAAAAAACAGAATATACCAATAAGGCTATTTACCTGAAAATAAACCAAAAATCTTACCGAATATTTTTTGTAAAAAACTATGTTTTTTATTTACACTATTTAGATATTTTACAACCTCAGTTCTACCAAATATCATAGCAAAGGTATGTGGAGTAGCACCCATGCCATTGTTTGCATTTATGTCAGCACCAGCTTCAACCAAAGCCTTAACTACTTCAAGATGACCTTTAAAACAAGCACCAGCAAGCGGGGTTTGGTTTTTGTCATTTCTCTCATCAACCCTAGCACCTTTTTCTATAAGCATTTTTACCGTTTCAAGCGAGTTGCGATAACTTGCAAGCATTATAAGCGAATCGCCTTTTTCATTTTTTAGATTCACACTAAGCCCCGCATTTATCATTTTTTCTAACTCTTCTTTTTTATTATGCCTTGCAAATTCAAAAGCCTTGCCACAAAGCTCAGCATATCTTTGTTCATCTTGCTCGGTTATTTCTTCTATATTTTCCATAAAAAGCCTTTATTTTTGTGATTTTATAAGATTATATCATAATTTATTTTAGCGACTAAAACAATAACACCATCAATACTTTAATCATAAACTTGGATTATTTAGCTCTTTTATTTGAATATATAAATTTTTCAAACTTTCATCCGACATATCCAAAATTGGCTCATACATAAAAGAATTTAGATGAATATTCTCAGGTGTTATTAAATTAACTTTTTCTAATACTTTAATAATTTCATACTGTTTGCTAAATTTATTTTTGTATTTGTTTATTAGCATAATGGTTTGATTGTTTGAAATATTGCCTTCTTCATTACCTATTTCTTCAATCATAAATTTTTCCGCTTTTAATCTAATTGCAATAGACATAATTATTTTATTTTCTAAATTTAAACATTCATTATCATCTTTTATAATATCTTCAGCAAGTTTAAATATTAAATCAATCACAATCTCATTAGTATTTGTAAACTCAAATATTACATCTTTAAATATTGCTTTAATATTGTTTTCTAAATCTTGAATTGTTATATTGTATGTATTTTCTTTTATATGCAACAATGAAGTTAAAAATATATATTCATTGCTATCAATCCCCGAAGTATATTCAAATAAATTTCTAATAAAAGGTATTATAGCAACTAAGCATTTTTCATTTTTTACTAATTGTTTTTTTAAATATTCAAAAGGATTTTTTATATATTTTGCATCTATAATTGAGATTTTATGCAAGCCTTTGTTTATCATTTTAGAAAAATTGTAACCTACAAATCTACTATTCAAGGTTCTATAAAAATCAAAATTGTGAGTTAAAATTATTTGATAAAATTTTTCTTCTTTAGAAATATCATTTAAATATTCTATTATAGCATACTTATTTTTGTAATCAAAAGAATCAGCAATATCATCCACAATAAATAAACTTTTTGTTTCTAATTTTTTTCTAGCCATTATTTCAAAAATAATATTTAACAAATACAAAGCTCTTTTTTCTCCTTGGCTCAAAATTTTTAATAGCTCGCCTTTTTCTACTCTTATTTCATTTTCATTTTCTTTAAAAATAAAATTTAGCATAGGTACTGCACTAGTTTTTAAAATCATATCATCTTTATTTTCTATTTCTAATCTAAATGGCATATTTGTAAATCTTATATTAAATTCATTAACTGCATCTTCCCATTCTGTTATTGTGTCAATAGCTGATTGAATAATTTTTTTTAGATCTTCTTTTTTTTCATTATAAGATTTTAATATATTTTCAACATCTGTTTTTAACTTAGTTAAATACGAAACCCAAACTTTTTCCTTAAATTTTTCATAATCGATAAGCTCTGTCAATAGTAAATTATTTTCTTCCAACACTTTCTTAAAATCTCTTAGTTCTTTGTTTGAAGAAATTGCTTTGTCTATTTTTTTAAACACTTTTTTTAAATTTTCATCTTCCATAATTTTTTGAATTTCATTTTCTATTAATTTTTCATACTCTTCAGCTGATTTAATTTCTTGATTTGTATTTAATTTTAAGGCATGCCCTGCAGTAAAAAATGAGTTATCTTGTATAGATTTTAAAATTTCTTGAGCTTGATATGTTCCAAATGTATTATTTGATTTTTTAAAAAAACTGGATTTAGAAATCAAAGAATCATATTCATTAAAATACTCTTTAAGAGAATCTTTGTTTTTATCTAAAAATTTTTTAATATTTCCTTTTTGATCAAAAACATCATTGTATCTAAAATTATATTCACGATTAATATCTAAATTTGAATTTTCATTAATTTTCAACAAAATTTCAAAAAAAGTATCTGATTTATCTTTTCTAAAAGTTTCCATTACTTCGCTTTCGCAATCAGAACTTTGAGATACAGATTTTAATTTTTTAATAAATTCTGTTTTTTCATTGTCTAAGTCGGTATAAATTTTATCGTATTTTTGCTTCAATTCTTTTTCTACAACCAAAGTAGAAATTTTATCAGAGCTATATTCTTGATTATAACTCTCTATAACAAACACTTGCTCTGGCAATAAATCTTCATCTTTTTCATCTGTAATTTTTCTAATTGGTTTCCGCTCTTTAAACACTTCATCTTTTGAATCATAAATTAGATAAATCTTTAAATGTTTTAGCAAATGATGTTTTCATGGTGCCATTTGGTGCGTATATTGAATAAGTATTTTTTTTCGTAAAATCAAATTCTGTTTCTAATTTTTTTATTCCGTAACAATTTTCTAAATAAATTTTTAATTTTTTCATTTATTTTTCCTCCTTTTCATTATAAGCTAACTCAAGTGCTTTAACACTTCCTATGCTGTTTCCAGCTATGCCTTTGATAGAACCATACATTCCTATCGTATTATCAAGCACCTTTTCTATCTGTTTTTCTCTTTGTTTCCAAATTCTTTGCATTGAGCGTTTTTCGCTATCAAGGTCGCTTTGCATTTGAGTAAAGCCCTCAACTATCGCTTCTATTTGCATTTTAAACTCATTGCTGGTTAAATAGCCATAAAGCAAACTCATCTTATCTGTCTTATTTTCATCTGATTTTTTAGCTAAATATACCTTTATAACACCCTCTCTAAGCACACCAACAAGCCCCTTAAACTCCTCATAAGTGCAAACCCACACACCATCAATAAGCCCCATTCTGCTTAGCTCTTTTGGAAGCACTTCAGTCACCAAAACACCGACATCAGCACCCTTTTCTCTCATATCAGCTTTAAATTTTTCTATCCAAGCCCTTTGAAATTCCTTAGTTCTCTTACTCTCATAATAAATTTTTCCGCAGTTTTGAAACTCTCTTGTATGAACCGTCTGCACACAGTCCCCACCCCTAACACCTTTTTTAATCTCTTCAATAGTATCAAAGGCAAACTTTGCACTCAAATACTCTTCAATGGCTAGCTCTTGCACCTCACCTTGAAGTTGTTGTGAGCCTTGTTCTGCCTTTCTTTGAGCATCAACAAGTTGCTTTCTAAGCTGTTCTAGTTGCTCTTCTTTTTGTTTGAACTTAAGCTCGTTTTGCTCATCTAAGATTTTTTGAATTTTTGCCTTTTCTTCGCTTAACTGCTTGCTTAAGACAAGCTCGGCTTCTGCTTTTATTTTTGACTCCATCTCATCTTTTTCACGTTTTAGCTTTTCTATCTCAGCCTTGCTTTTGTTTAGCTCTTTTACTTGATTTGATTTTTCTTCAAGCTCTTTTTTTAAAAGATTTATGGATTCGCTTTGTTCTTCTAAAAGTTCTTTTTTAAGCTCATCGCTTAATTTTTGTCTTTGCTGTTTTAAAAGCTCCTTTGTGGCTTTTTCAAGCCTTTCATTAAAGCTTTCTTCTTGTGCTTTTATGCTTAATTCTTGTTCTTTAAGCTTTGCAAATGCTTCTTTGTATTCGCTTCTTTTTTGGTTTAATTCATCTTCAAATTTCTTTTTTTCTTGTAGATTTTTTTCTTTAAATTCACTCTCTAGCTTATGATAAAGTATGTCGTTTATGTCTATTGTTTCTCCGCAATTTGGGCATTTTATACTTTGTTTTTCCATATTTTATCCTTTTACTAAGAGATGTATTTTATAGGATCTTTTGCGCCAGCGAGCTCAAAGCCGTTTAACCTAAGCCTGCAACTATCACAAAGTCCGCAAGCATCATCTTCGTTTTCATAACAAGACCAAGTAAGCTCAAGTGGAGAGTTGTTTTGTAAAGATGTTTTTACTATATCAGACTTACTAAGATGAACTAAGGGCATATGAATTTTTATATTTGTGCTGTCTTTTGTGCCTTTGTTTATAGCATTATTTATGCTTTTTATAAACTCATCGCTACAATCAGGATAACCGCTACTATCTTCCTCAACCACCCCTATAAAAAGAGCCTCTGCCCCCTCTTTTTCAGCAAGTGCTGCTGCAATGGATATAAAAATGCCGTTTCTAAAAGGCACATAGGTATTTGGCACATCATCAGCAACGCCGTCTTTTCTTATATCCATACTCAAATCAGTCAAGGCATTAGCACCTATATCAGCTATAAAGCTAACATCAAGCTCTACCTTTTTTACCACACCTATTTTGTCACATATCTCGTTAAATGCACGCTTTTCACGGCTCATCGTGCGTTGATTATAATCAAAATGCAATGCAACGATATCATAGCCTTGTTTTTTTGCCAAAACAGCACACAAGGTGCTATCCATTCCTCCACTCATTATACAAACTGCTTTTTTCATACTCTTGCACCCCATAAATTTTTTAGATAAAATTATACAAAAATAAGCTAAAAAGAGAAAAAAAATGATAATTTGTGATGAAAACTACCCAGAGATACTAGATAAAATTTGCGATTTTTTAACACCTGGTGATGTTGATTTGTGCTTTGTTGATAACGAAGAGATGAGAAAAGTAAATTTAAAAGAGCGTGGATTTGATAAAACAACTGATGTGCTTAGCTTTCCACTTGTCTATCAGCCACATGCGCCGCTTGGCTGCATACTTATAAATGTTGATTTGGTTGAAGAAAAAGCAAATGAACTAGGACATAGCAAAGAGGCTGAAATGGCACTTTTGTTTACTCATGGCTTACTTCATGTGCTAGGATATGATCACGAAACAGATGATGGGCAAATGAGAGAAAAAGAAGAAGCCGTTATAGCTGAGTTTGAACTTCCTGATAGCTTGATAGTAAGAAATTCATAATAAATATAAACAATCATATTTACACTTTTATAAGCTAATATTTGTTATCATAATTGGCTTATAAAATCAACCAAATAGCCTAAATCTAGCCTACTAATGCAATATCGCAAACATACAAGATATGTAATTAAAATTATAATTTTGATTACAATTATCAGAATTTATAAAATCTTAAATTCTTTAGCTATATAATACAAACATTTTTTAAAAATTTTAAGCAATTAAAGGGAGTTGTATTGAATAATTTGTTTAAAACCGGACTTAGCATAGTTTTGATTGCAAATATTTTGTCTACTGCACACGCCGCGAATGAAGTCGAGTTAGATTCAGTAGAGATTGTTGATCAATACTATAAAGAAAGGATTGAAGCATATAAAAAAAGCGGTGCCGTAAGTATTAGAGATGAGATAAATAAATCAGATAAAACACTTGACACTATAATAAGATCGATACCTGGGACATTTACACAGATGAACAAAGGTGCGGGGGCTGTTACTGTAAATATAAGAGGTGGTACTGGTTTTGGTAGAGTAAATACGATGGTAGATGGTGTTTCTCAAACATTTTATAGTAGTGGTGGAGATACCGGTGGTAAGGGTGGTGCAGGATCTCAGTTTGGTGCATCCATAGATCCATCATTTATTACAAGTGTTGAGCTAAACAGAGGCTCTTTTAAAGGAAGTGGTGGCGCAAACTCTTTAATGGGTTCTTCAAATTTTAAGACAATTGGAGTTGATGATATATTAAGATTTGATAGAGATATAGGTGGTATGGTAAAAAGCCAAGTTGGCAGTAATGATATGAGACCTGAGCATATGTTTGCAGTGGCTGGAAAGAGATTTTTTAACTACGGTGGTGCTCTTGGATTTTTATATGGGCATAGTGAAAAAACCATATCTCAAAACTATGAAGTTGGTGGTGGCGAGACTCACGAACAAAAATCACTTAGAGATACAAAACGTATATCAGATGACTATGAAAGAGAATATTATCCTCAAAAATCTCCATATGACTCAACACCATATGATCCAGAAAAAGTGAGACAAAAACCAAAAAGCGATATCTTTAAGATAGAATATACAGATGACTATAACTCACTTGAATTACAATACAGAACTCTCAACAACCATTTAGCAGGCAGAAGCATAAAAAATAAAACGAAACAGATTAATTATAATCTAAATATACCGGATAATAATTTGATTAATTTTAATTTTCTATACTCAAATAATTTCAATCAACAAAACTATGATATAGGTGCTGAGATAATAAATAGAAGAATAAACAAGCCGCTTGCCGGAGAAAATAAAGCTGAGATATTTGATATAAGTAACACATTTGAGTTTGAACTGCCCAAAGATTCAACTTTAAGCACCACATTTGGTTTAAACATATTAGAAAATAAATACTCTAGAAATCGCTATCCTGATGAACTTAAAATTTATAAAATTTGTGAAGAAGGAGAGGATAATGATGACTGCCTAGTATCAACTAGTGAGTTTTTAGGTGGCACTTTTTCTGAAGCAGAAAAAATAAATGCAGCATTGCCAACAAATTCATTTTTTCCACAAGGAGAACAAAAATTTAAAGCTTTTTACTTAGACAATTCAATCAATTGGGATAAATTAACTTTTGATTATAATATAAATTTTGTTAAGTATAAAAATAAAGGCGAAAGCCTGCTTACAGTTAGCCAATTTGTTGATGAATTAAACGATCAATGGAACAAACTTGATGAGATCTGGAAAAAATTACCCAAAAATTCAAAAGAAAGAGATGCATTAGAGCCGGATTTTAATAGATTAAAAGAACTTTATAAGCCTTACTATGATTGGACTTTAGTTAATGACCCTGATACAAACGAACAAGTGCCAAAAGGTTTCACACAAAATCCAAACAATATAATAACAAAACAAGATAAAGTTAAAGATCATTTTCTAAATTACTCTTTTATGTTAGCAGCCAATCTTAATGAATATTTTACACCTTTTATAGGGCTGTCAAGGACACACAGAGCACCTACTATACAAGAAATGTTTTTTTCAAACCTAAGTAATGCTGGAAAAAATTTATCCCTAAAACCAGAAACAGCCAAAACCAAACAAATAGGATTTAATGGATTTACTCAAGGAGTAATTACAAAAAACGATACAATAGGATATAAATTCACAAGATATCAAACAAGAATTGAAAATTTTATACACAATATATTAAGCTATAGGGTAGTTCCTGGAAAATATCTAGATGGTACACCTGTTACTGTCGGAACCATATATCACAGAAACCATAATGAAGAAGTATCTATAAACGGTTTCGAGGCTGAAATAAGCTATGATATGGGGACATTTTTTGCAAATGTAAGCTTTGCAAAACAAAAAACAAATCAACCAGCCTCTTATAGTGATATATCAAGGACTGCGGATAATATAACCGTGGATCAAGCCGATGCACAAAGTTTTGGATTAACAAAGGTTACAATATTACCTAATCAATACGGTTCTCTTGAACTAGGAGTAAGATTATTTGATCAAAAACTTACACTAGGAGGTATTGCAAAATACTATGGTAAGAGTAAAAGAAGCAAATATGATACAACTTTAATGTGCGAAGGTGGAGCTAAGCCTATTCATCCATTAGATCAACATGGTAATTTTAATTTTGAAAGAGCTTTACAATGTCCAAAAGATTCAAAAGGCAACCAATATAAAAGTATAGGTCAAATAGCAGAATACGAAGAATTTGAAAGCCAGCCTATAATATACGACATTTATGCTATATATGAACCTAGTAAAAATCTTATGATAAAATTTGCTATAGACAACTTAACAGACAAACTATACGTGAATCCACTTGATGCAAATAACGACTCAGCATCACAATATGCAAAAGTGATTCACACAAAGCAAAAAAATGGAAAATACTTTTATACGGAATACTTCCAAAACAACTTTGCTCGTGGTAGAACAGCAAAATTAATGTTTACATATAAATTCTAATAAAATAAAATTCCCTCTTTTATACTTTAGAGGGATTTTTTACACAAGACAAAGTCAAACACCTTGTCTTGCTTTATTTTATAAGTTATTTTTTCAAAGCTTTTCTAACACCATTAGCATAATCGCTTGATATTTTTTCAAAATGCCCCAAAGCTCTATTTACAACCTCATCACTAACACCAGCCATACTCTCAGCTATATTGTTAAAAAGTTGCTTTTTTTGTGAGTCGTTCATAAGATTAAACAAATCTCTTGGCTGTGAGTAATAATCATCATCTAGCTCTCTATGATCATACCTTTTCATAAGACCCTCAAGTGCCAAATCAGGCTCAAGGAATTCTTTATTTTCCTGTGCGCCACCATAGCTATTTGGCTCATAGTAAGCATTTTGTTCTATCTCATATGCGCCATTATTCATAGCACCACCAACAGTATAAGTGCCTACTTCGTTTATAGGGCGATTTACTTTAAGCTGTGCATAGTGAGTGCCTATCCTATATCTTTGTGCATCGGGATAGCTAAAAATCCTAGCTTGAAGCATTCTATCAGGGCTAAATCCAATGCCCGGAACTATATTTGAAGGGCTAAATGCCGCTTGTTCTACTTCATTAAAGTAATTATTTGGATTTTCATTTAGAGTCATTACACCAACTTTTATAAGCGGAAAATCCTTGTGCGACCAAACCTTAGTCAAGTCAAACGGACTATAAGGAAGCTTTTTAGCTTGTTCTTCTGTCATTACTTGGATTTTAAAATCCCAGCTTGGAAAGTTTCCTTTTTCTATATTTTCATATAGGTCTTTTTGGTGGCTTTCTCTATCGTTTGCTATTATTTCATTGGCTTCTTTGTTTGTTAAGTTTTTAATGCCTTGTCTTGTTTTAAAGTGAAATTTAACCCAAACTCTTTTTCCATATTTGTTTATAAGACTATATGTATGGCTACCAAATCCGTGCATTTGTCTATAACTTGCCGGAATACCCCTATCGCTCATTAGTATAGTAACTTGATGAAGTGTTTCAGGACTTAAGCTCCAAAAGTCCCAAGCTGCCTGTGCTGAACGCATATGTGTTCTTGGATTTCTCTTTTGAGTATGGATAAAATCAGGGAATTTATAAGGGTCTTTTAAGAAAAATACAGGTGTATTGTTGCCCACTAAATCCCAGTTACCCTCTTTTGTATAAAATTTAAGTGCAAATCCACGAACATCTCTTTCAGCATCAGCTGCACCAGCCTCGCCTGCAACTGTTGAAAATCTCAAAAGTAGCTTGGTTTTTTCGCCTTTTTGCAAAACCTTTGCCTTTGTGTATTGTGAGATATCTTCTGTTATATCAAGTACTCCATAAGCCGCACTACCATTTGCATGAACTGTTCTTTCAGGGATTCTTTCTCTGTTTTGATGAGCTAGTTTTTCTATGAGCTGATAGTCTTGTAGCATTATGCCTCCCCTACTGCCAGCTGTTAGTGAGTTTTGATTATCAGCTATTGGATTTCCAAAAGTCGTAGTTAATTGTTTCATTATTTTTTCCTTATTAATAATTTTTATTATTTCATAATTATATTCTTTTAGTATTAATTAAAGCTTAATCTTTTAAAAAATTCAAAAAAATATAAATTTTTAAATTTTATATGTTGTTTAATTTATTTTTAAGATTTGTATGACTATGTATGCACTGCAAGTAGTATATACTTCTATGGCATTCATAAATTTTATCTTCACTAAATCCAGTTTTTTGAAACTATCTATATTTGAAGTATAGATAAAATAATTATTGTTTTTACTCTTTAAAAGTTTAAGAAATAAGATATTTATTTCTTAAATCTAAAACAAAATATAAAAAAGAACAAAGAAGCTACAAGTATGATACTGGCTCCACTTGTAAGATTAAACTCAAAGCTTAAAAAAAGTCCAGCTATACAAAAAAATGAAGCTATGATTGATGATAAAACCATCATCGAACCAAGTCTTTTTGTAAATCCACTTGCCATTATAGATGGTATACTAATAAGTGCTATAACAAGTATAAGCCCCACAACTCGTATCGTAGCGACTACACAAAGCGCCATCATGCAAACCATCACATAATACAGTAAATTTACATTTACACCACGAAGTTTTGCAAACTCCATATCAAAGCTAATAGCTACAAATTGGCGATATAAACTAGCAACGAGTATAATAAATATAGAGTTTAAAACAAGCATAAAAACCAAATCACTATCGCCAACAGCTAATATAGAGCCAAATAAATAGCTCATCAAATCAACATTATAACCAGGTGTGAGATCTATCAAGATAATACCAAGTGCCATTCCAAAAGCCCAAATGGCACCTATGATAGAGTCTATCTTTGTCTTGTCAACAAGTGTTATTTTAGCGATAATTATAGCGAGCAATAAAGAAAAAACTGTCGCTCCAAGCAATGGCTCAAGCGAGAAAAAAAAGGCGATACCTATGCCACCATAAGCACCGTGTGCTATGCCTCCTGCTATAAAACCCATACGATTTATAACGACCAAAGAACCCACAACACCACAAGCTATGCTTACAAGTAATCCGCCAAGCAATGCGTTTTGCATAAACTCAAGTTGTAAAATCTCAATCACAGCCACACTCCTTTAAAGCAAGCTCAACATCACAAAAATGGTTATGATTTTTAACTAGATGTGCTATAAATTCTTGTTTATTTAAATCAGGTGTTATATCGTGCAAATGAAGATTTTTACTCACATAAGCTACCTTTGTAGCAAAGCTAAGAGCGATATTTGCATCATGGCTTATAAGCACTATACCTATGCCATTAGCATTTATATGCTTTAGCAAAGAGTATATTTCTGCTTGTGTTTTTGTATCTACACTAGCCGTTGGCTCATCAAGCATTAAAATTTTACTCTTTGTACATAATGCCCTAGCTATATAAACCCTTTGCCTTTGACCACCACTAAGCTCATCTATGCGAACCTTGGCATAATCTTGCATATTCACCATTTCAAGGGCTTTTAAAGCTTCTTGTTTTTGTGATTTTGTATAAAAACCAAATATTTTTTTATCTATAAGCCCCATTAATACTACTTCTATAACAGTTATAGGAAAGTTTTGATTGTGCATAAAGCTTTGAGGAACATAACCTATGACATTGCTTATATTTTTTGGAGATTTGTTAAATACTTTTATGCTTCCATTTTGTGGTTCTAAAAGTCCCAACATAAGCTTTAAAAGTGTGCTTTTTCCGCCTCCATTTGGTCCTATGATAACCAAAAAATCATCAATATTTACATTTAAATCAATATCTTTTAAAACAAAATTTGTATCATCATAACTAAAACTAACATTTTTTAATTCAATCATATTCAAAATATACTACTTTTTGATGAAATAAAAATCATAAAAATTCCTAGAACAAACATTATCAAAATAGCAATAAGCTCTATATAGGATTTAAAATTTCTTATTTTTGATATAGAGTTGTTATTTATTTTTTGGCCAAAAACGGCTGATAAAAATATAACAACACTCATTCCAAGAGCCATAAAAATACCGCTTAGTATACCCGTAAAATAACTTCCAAGCTCAAAAGCAAGTATAAACACCAAAATAACACCCGGACAAGGTATCAAGGCAGATGAAGCCGCTATAACCCAGTCTTTATATGTGCTATTTTTGCTTAGGTTTATGCTCGCACAAGATGCACAACCACAACCACTTTCGTGTGTATTCCAAGTATATTTTGGTTTTGTTTTTTTAAGTTTTGTATATAGCATATAAATAGCTATCATTGCTATCACAATGCCACAAATTAATGTTGAAATTCTTGATAATTCTCTAGAAAGTATTAAGTCTATCTTACTAAGTGTCAAAAATGTAGTTCCAACTAAGATAAAAGCTCCCAAAACATGCATAGCACCAACTTTTATAGAAAAGTTAAAAGCTTTAAGATAACTTCCTCCATTTGCAGCAAAATAGCTTCCGGTTAAAAGCTTAGCATGTCCTGGACCAGCAGCATGCAAAAAGCCATAAACAAAAGAAAAAAACAGTATCAAAAATGTTGAAAATATAGTTGGATTTTTTTGATTGTCTTTAAAAATTTGCTTTAGTCTATCTAAAAATCCAAGACTTACCTTTGATAAAGAGTCAAATTTATTAGCATCAATCTCATCTATATAAGAATAATCAGGCTCTTTTTCTTGCAAACTTACTACATCTTTTAACTTTGGTTTGGCATCATCCTGCTTTGCAACCTCTTTTTTTACTATTTTAAAGAAATTTATGTTTGCATTTATGTTTTGAACAACCCAATAACTAGGCGATATTTCGTATGATTTTTCATCCATAAAAGTAAAATAAAAATACTCATTTTTGTCAAAAACTTCTATAGGCATAACAAGGTTTTGTTCTATTTTTATCCCCAATAAAAACTCAACTTCAAATCTCAGCCGCCCTTTGTCAAAAAATATATTATAATCTTTTACTTTAAGCAAGACATCTTTTGCATCTTCATCGCCTTTGTAATACGATATTTTAGTTAAAAATCCATTTGGAACAAGATAGTCTAAAAGAGATCTAAAAACAACCTGCAATTCACTTTTATCAAAGTGTTTATCTGAATTTGTATCATATGTTTGAAGCATCAAATTTGAAAAATTTTCAGAAAATGTCCAGATAAGTTTTACACTATCTATATTATCATTTGTTGTATGAAATTTAGTGGTTACGTGTGCGGTAGGGCTATATAAAGCACACAACGCACACGCAAATGTATTAACACTAAGGATAATAACTAAAAAAAAATTTTTCAATTTTTAAGACTTTTGGCAAAGACTTCAGCTGTTTTTTTCATCTCTTTTTCCCATTCAAGAGGTAACTGATCTATCTCAACAACTTTTGAACCTGTTTGTTTTGCTATGATTTTAGCTGTTTTTTGAGAAAACTGCGGAGCAACAAAGATAACTTTTATATTATGCTCTTTTGCCTCTTCTATAAGCTCAGCAAGTTCAGCTGGTTTTGGCTCCTTACCTTCTATCTCAATAGGAAGTTGTTTTAAGTCATATCTTTTTGCAAAATATCCCCAAGATGGATGATAAACTATAAATATAGAATCTTCAAAAGGTTTTAATGTTTTTTCTATATATTTATCCAACTCATCAAGTCTTTTTGTAAATTTATCTAAATTTTCCTCATAAAGTTTTTTGTTTTCTGGGTATTTTTTAATTAAAGCTTGTGCTATTGTTTTTGTTTGTTCTTTAACAAGCATTGGATCAAGCCAGATGTGTGGATCAAGTTCGCCATGATGGTGATGATGCGCTTGTGCATGATGGTTATCATCATGATCGTGATGGTCTTTATCGTGGGCATGATCATGGTCGTCGTCATCATCATGGTCTTTGTCATGATGGTCGCCGTCGTGATCGTGGTCATCATCGTGATCTTTATCGTGATCGTGATGATCGCCATCATGCTCGTGATGCTCATCGTGATCATCATCGTCATCATGGTGATGATGTGCAGCCATTTTTATCTTTTCTATGCCTTTATCTGTATGGATTATATTTAAGTCTGGATAGGCTTTTTTAAATTTCTCAAGCCAAGTATCTTCAAATTCTATACCAACAGCAAAATACAAATCGCTTTTTTCAAGCTCTTTCATCTGTTGTGGTTTTGGCTCATAAGTATGAGGATCTGATCCTTTTTCAACCATAGCATTAACATCTAAAGTATCTCCAGCTATTTGTTCTACAAAATATTTTGTGGGTAAGATAGATGTGCTTACAAGTGGCTTACCAAAAAGAGCGGTAGCGGCAACGATCGCGAATAAAAGTGTTTTTTTCATAAAAATCTCCTTTGATTTTAAAAATAAAAGTCATAGAGTTTAACAAAATGCAACTAAGTTGCTACTTAAAAATTAAAAGTACTCAAGCTTTTAAATTTCCAAAATTTTCGCCAGTATCTAAGAAATTTTGTAAAAAATATTCGTTATTATAACCCTCTTCTTTTAACAATTTATACATAGAATGGATATCATCACTATTTAAAAGGGAGTTATGCACGGTTGTTCTAACTTCAAAGTCAAAATTTATACTTATTAGGTATTTTAAAGTTTTCATGAACTCATCGTATAAATTTGAGTTTGTAATATCTTTAAATTTTTCTTTTAAGGATTTAAAATCAAGAGCTATATAGTCTATAAGTCCGAGCTGGATAGCTTCTTTCAGGATTTTTAGATTTGTTCCATTTGTATCAATTTTAAGTAAAAAACCTCTTTTTTTAACCTCTTTTGCAAGTTTTAAAAAAGATTTTGTAAGAGTGCATTCCCCACCGCTAAACACAACAGCATCTAGTTTATTTTTGCGAGAATCCAAAAATTTACAAAAATCTTCATCGCTTATATAAGGCTCACCTAAAACTATCTCTGTATTATAGCAATACTGACACCTCATATTGCAACCACAAAACCAAACAACACAAGCTATCTTGCCAGCATAATCAGTTAAATTAAATGGTGTTATTTTAAAAATACCCATATTGATATTGGTTTAAATATTCTTATAAGATTTAAAATCACATTCTTGTTTAAATTTAACTCTCTCTCTATGTTCACCTTTTTTACCAAGGTTAAAGCTTTCAACTGGTCTATGATACCCCATAACTCTTGTATATACAACACATCTTGTTCTTTTTGATTGCAATTCTTGTGGAAATTCTTGCATTTATGCTCCTTTATATTTATTAAGTAACTCTTGATCACATATAGGACAAAACTCATGTTCCCCTGCTATATAGCCATGCTTTTCACAAACACTAAACACAGGTGTTATGGTAATATATGGAAGTTTATAGTTTTGGACTATATTTTTTACAAGTTTTTTACAAGTTTGGGTATCACTTATCTTTTCTTTCATATATAGATGAAATACGGTTCCTCCTGTATAACTTGATTGGAGTTCATCTTGATAATCAAGTGCTTCAAAAGGATCATCCCCAAAATCAGCAGGTAACTGAGTAGAGTTTGTATAGTATATATTATCTCCACTTCCGGCTTGTATGATGTCTTTAAATCTTTTTTTGTCTTCTTTTGCAAATCTATAAGTAGTTCCTTCTGCCGGTGTTGCTTCAAGGTTATATAAATTTCCTGTTTGTTCTTGAAAAGATTTTATCTTATCTCTTAAAAACTCTATCATTTCAAGTGCAAATTCCTTACCAAAATCGGTAGAAATATCTTCTTTGTCATCTGTAAAATTTCTAATCATCTCATTTGCACCATTTATACCAATAGTACTAAAATGATTATTGAAATGTTTAAGATATCTAGCTGTGTATGGATAAAGACCTCTATCATACATCTCTTGTATAAATTTTCTCTTTTTTTCAAGAGTTGATTTTGCTAACTCTAAAAGATACATAAGCCTATCATAAAGCGCTTTTTTATCATTTTTAAACTCATAACCAAGTCTTGCTAGATTTATAGTAACAACACCTATACTTCCAGTCATCTCAGCACTACCAAAAAGACCACCACCACGCTTTAAAAGCTCTCTTAAATCAAGTTGCAATCTACAACACATAGACCTAACAGCACCCGGTTTGTATGCCTTTTCATTTGGTATTTTGTTTCCGTTTTCATCAATAATGTATTGACTACCTATGAAATTTTGGAAATAACTAGACCCCATTTTTGCTGTATTTTCAAACAAAATATCAGCAACTTCACTATCCCAGTCAAAATCCTCTGTTAAATTTACAGTAGGTATAGGAAATGTAAAAGGTTGTGAGCATTTATCTCCAGCCGTTAAAACCTCATAAAAAATCTTCACTATTCTGTGCATTTCAGGCTCAAAATCTTTATATGTCATATCAATAAGACTATTGCGACCTCTTTTTTTAGCCTCTTTCAAAAGCTCAGAGTCATCTGTGTGCTTAAAAATATGCTCATCATTTATCGTTGGGATTTGCTCTTGTAAATCATCAGGACAAGATATATCTATAGTAACATTTGTAAATGGACTTTGTCCCCATCTGGCTGGAACATTTAGATTAAAAATAAAACTAGTTATAGCCTTTTTTATCTGTAAATCACTCAATTTATCTTTAAAAACATAAGGAGCAAGGTATGTATCAAAACTAGAAAAAGCTTGAGCTCCCGCCCATTCGCTTTGAAGTATTCCTAAAAAATTCGCCATTTGAGACAGTGCTTGTCTAAAATGTCTAGGTGCTTTGCTTTCAACCCTACCTCTAACACCATTAAAGCCCTCATTAAGCAAGGCTCTAAGGCTCCAACCAGCACAATACCCTGTCAAACAATCAAGATCATGTATATGATAATCGCCATTTCTATGAGCTATGCCTTCCTCTTTGCTATACACACTATCAAGCCAAAAATTTGCTATAACCTTACCGGCTGTATTATTTATGAGACCTGCATTTGAATAGCTTGTATTTGAGTTAGCACTAATTCTCCAGTCTGATTTGTTTATGTATTCATTTATAGTTTGGGTTGAGTTTATATAAGTTGTATCTTTATTGAGTCCAAGAATTTGCTCTCTTTGCATTTTATGAGTGTGTCTATAAAGCATAAAGCTCTTTAAGACATTAAAATAACCAGTATTAAAAAGCTCTTTTTCTATACTGTCTTGTATATCCTCAACGGTAGCTATATTTTGTTTTTGAAAGATGCTTTGAACAACATTTGTAAATACATTTTCATCATAATCTAAATTTTCACTCTCAAATGCTTTTTTTATAGCATCAACAATTTTATATGCTTGAAAATCCTGTTTACTTCCATCTCTTTTTACAACTTGTTTCATATCCCACCCTATATAAAATTCCTCTGGAGTATATAAAAAAAAAGCTTAAAGTTTAAGCAAATTGATATTATCTATCAAAAAAATAATAAATAAAGAACTTTTTAATTTATTATTAAAATTGTTATATTTTGATAATAAATATTATAATAATGTTTGAAATTTTAGTATTTTTTTATTAATATTATGGATTTTATAAACCACCTAAGCATAAAACTTAGGTGATATTTTCATTACTGACAACCCTGACATTCGATAGATCTATCGGCTACATTATTTACCTTTTCACTATCAGGGCTTTCGCTTCTTAGATAATAAGTTGATTTTAGCCCTAGCTCCCAAGCAAGAGTGTAAATTTCACTTAGATATCCACCACTAGCCTTATCTAAGCTTATAAATATATTTAGGCTTTGACCTTGGTCTATCCATTTTTGTCTAATAGCACCTGCCTTTATAATAACTCTTTGATCTAACTCATAAGCTGGTGTGTAGTATTGCCAAGTATCTGTGTTTAGATTTGGCACAACAGTTGGTATCATTCCGCTTAAATTGTGTTCAAACCACTTACGCTTATAAACTGGCTCTATTGTCTGTGTAGTTCCTACTAAGATACTTATACTTGAAGTTGGAGCGACAGCCATCAAGTAGCCATTTCTCATACCATCTTCTTTTACTTTTTTCCTAAGCTTATCCCAATCGCAAGTATCATCATCAAACAATCCGCCCCTATCAACAAGTGCTTTTGCTTTTTCACTTGCTGAGTCTATAGGAAATATACCCTTACTCCATTTTGAGCCCTCATAGCTAGGATAAACACCCTTTTCAACCGCTAAATTTGAACTAGCATAAATAGCATTATAGCTTATGTTTTCCATAACACTATCTATAAGACTAAGATGTTCGTAACTACCCCAGCTTACACCTTTTGTAGCTAGCATTTCAGCCTCTCCCATAACACCAAGTCCTATAGCTCTTGTATGTAAATTTGTCTGTTTTACTTTTTTATGTGGATAGAAATTTAGATCTATTACATTATCTAGCATTCTTACAGCTATAGGCACTACTCTTTGTATATCTTCTTTTGTATTTATCTTACTTAGATTTATACTTGCTAGGTTACAAACAGCTGTTTTACCCTCTATATTTTCTTTTTCTACTATAAAAATTTGTTTTTTATTTATACTATCAAGTGCCGATAGTTTTTTTGCTTTTTTGACTATACCTGTATCGATTTTTACTTCATCTTCTTCATTATAAAGCTCAATATCACCATTTTCAAAAGTGATCTTTATCTTATAATAATTTGGATCTGTGTTTTGAAAAATTTCAGTACATAGGTTTGAACTTCTTATGATACCATCGTGGCTATTTGGGTTTGCTCTATTTGCATTATCCTTAAATCCCAAAAATGGCATACCAGTCTCAAAATAATTGGTAAGAATTTTTTTCCACAACTCTTTTGCCATAACTGTATTTTTTTGTATGCTTTCATCATTTTCATACTCTATATAGCGTTTTTCAAACTCTTCGCCATAAAGATCACAAAGATCGCTAACTTGTGCCGGATCAAAAAGAGTCCATCTTTCGTTGTTTTTAAGACGCTTCATAAAAAGATCGTTTATCCACAAAGCTGGAAAAAGTTCGTGTGCTCTACGGCGCTCTTCTCCTGAGTTTTTGCGAAGATCTATAAAATCCCCAACATCCATATGCCAAGGTTCTATATACACAGCTATAGCACCTTTTCTTGTGCCAAGCTGATCAACAGCTACAGCTATATCATTTGTAACTTTCAAAAATGGAATGATACCACCCGCTGCATTTTTATGTCCATCTATACTACCACCCATAGCTCTAACTTTGCTCCAGTCCCAGCCTATACCACCACCAAATTTAGACAACAACGCCATCTCTTTATAGCTATCAAAAATTCCTTCTATATTATCAGGAGTGCTACCTATATAACAAGAGCTTAATTGATGTCTTTGTGTTCTCGCATTAGATAAAGTAGGAGTAGCAAGCATAACTTCAAATTTACTTATAAGATCGTAAAATTTCTTTGCCCAGCTCTGAGAGTCAAGTTCGTTTTGAGCCAAAAACATAGCTATAACCATAAACATATGCTGTGGCAACTCTATAGGTTCACCTTTTTGATCTTTTATAAGATATCTATCATAAAGTGTTTTTATACCAAGATATGTAAACTGCAAATCTCTTTTTGGTTGTATATAATCATTAAGATCATCAAGATCATATTTTTCTTTTAGACCTGGGATAATACGACCTATTTTTTCACCTTTTTCTAAATATTCTTTTAAATGATTATAGCCATTATATCCAGTTATCTTATGATACAAATCATACAAAAAAAGTCTAGCAGCAACAAAGGTCCAATTTGGACGATCTATATCTATCTTTTCAACTGCTGTTTTTATAAGAGTTTGCTGAATTTCTTCTGTAGTTATCATATCACGAAATTGAATTTTTGCATCAACTTCAAGCTCACTAAGACTTACATTCTCAAGACCTTCAATCGCTTCTGTTGTGTATTTTTTTATTTTTGATACATCAAGCTCTTCAGTTCTTCCGTTTCTTTTTATTACTTTCATTTCTCACCTAGTCCAAATTTGATAAACATACTCTTGCATAGTTAAAATTTTAAAGTTATAAAATCGCAAGAAGTATGTTTTATTTATAAAAAATTATTTAAAAACTCTATTAAAAATTCTATCTACATTTTTAGTATAGTATTCATACTCAAAACAACTTCTTATATCATCTTGAGTAAGAGATTTGTTTAAGTCTTCATCGTTTAATAAATTTTGTAAAAATAGGCTTTCACCATTTTCATTTATAGCTGGTCTATTTTGTTGTAAATCAGCCCATACCTTCATCGCATTTCTTTGAACTATCTTATAAGAATCTTCACGGCTAACACCACGCTTAGGAAGTTCAAGTAAAACTCTTTGAGAAAAGACCAAACCGCCAGTTAGGTTTAGATTTTTCATCATATTTTCAGGATAGACAACTAAATTCTTAATCAAATTTGTAAGTCTATGAAGCATAAAATCAGCTGTTATAAATGAATCAGGTAGCATAAATCTCTCAACAGAGCTATGGCTTATATCTCTTTCGTGCCAAAGTGCAACATTTTCCATAGCTGGTATAGCATAAGACCTAAGCACTCTACAAAGCCCTGTTATATTTTCACTAAGAACTGGGTTTCTTTTGTGTGGCATAGCAGAACTTCCCTTTTGGCCAGGACTAAAATACTCCTCAGCTTCATAAACTTCAGTTCTTTGATAGTGTCTTACAGCAACTGCTATCTTTTCACAGCTTGAAGCAAGGATTGCGATAGCATTCATAACCTGAGCATATCTATCTCTTTGGATTACTTGGTTTGAAGCTGGAGCTGGCGATAAATCAAGCTCATCACAAACTAATTCTTCTAGCTCAAGCGGAGCGTGCGCGAAATTTCCCATAGCACCACTTATCATACCAACACTAATAACCTTTTTAGAATGCTCCAAAAGCTCTAAGGCTCTTTTTATCTCATCAAACCAAATCGCCAAAACCAAACCAAATGTTATAGGTTCGCCGTGTATGCCGTGGCTTCTTCCTACCATTAAAGTTTTTTTATGTTCTAAAGCTCTTGTTTTAAGTGCAGAAAGTAGTTCATTTACATCTCTTATGATAAGCTCTAAGCTATCTTTTATCTGTAAAGCAACAGCCGTATCTATACAGTCACTACTTGTCATTCCAAAATGAACAAACCTGCTCTCACCCCCAAGACTCTCGCTAACACTTGTTAAAAATGCTATAACATCGTGCTTTGTTGTTTTTTCTATTTCATCTATTCTTGATATATCAAATTTAGCGTTTTTTACTATCTTTTCACAGTCATCATCACTAATGAATCCTAGTTTATTCCAAGACTTTACAGCCGCAAGTTCTACTTTAAGCCAAGCGTCATATTTAGCTTGCATACTCCACTTGTCAGCCATCTCTTTACGCGAATATCGTTCTACCATATTATAAGACCTTTATGAGTTTTTTTGTATAATTTTAATAGAAAAAATTATACAAAAATTGCCCTGAAATAGTGGTTATAATTGGTTTAATTTGAACTTAAATTTTTAGACTATAAACTTATAAAAGAAAGGTTAATTTGCCATACATAAATAAATTTCTAACCAAAGCAACCTCACAAAAAGCCTATGAGATAATGATAGCCAAAGGTTTTAGTATGAGAGAAGCTCAACGGCTTATAGACAAAGGTAGGCTTATATGCGATCAAAATGTCATAAAAGAAAAAAATGCTATATTAAACGGTGATGTTTATTTGATTGATTATGAGCCAAATCCAAAAGGTCTAAAACCGATATTTGAATGCGATGATTTTGTGGTATTTGATAAGCCTAGCGGAGTTTTAAGTCATCCAAATGGAAGAAATTGTGTTTATTCTTTAAATGATGAAATTTGGCATTTGTATGGTAAAAATGCTTGTGTTGCACATAGGCTTGATTTTGAAACAAGTGGGCTTATAGTGGTCGCATTAAATAAAAACTCACAGATAGAGTTAAAAAAGCTATTTGAACAACGAAAGGTAAAAAAGACATATCTTGCATTAGCAAAAGGTTTTATAAAAGATGATTTTAGTGTAAATGCAAAAATAGGACTTGCAAATAACTATGATGATGTAAAAATGCGAATGGAAATTTCAGACAATGGAAAAGATGCTTTGACTGGATTTAGGGTTATAAAATATTTTGATGATACAGATTCCACCCTACTAGAAGCTACACCGTTTACCGGAAGACAGCACCAGATAAGAGTGCATTTGTTTCACGTGCAACATAGCATATTAGGAGATCCGCTTTATGGACTTACAAAAGATAAAATCATAGAAATTTTAGATAAAAAAATGCCAGAACAAGAAAGACTGGAGCTAACCGGTGCAAGTAGATTGTTACTACATTCAAACTCATTGTCATTCACTTTTAATGAAAAAGAATACAACATAAAAAGTAATTTTAATGCTTATGATGAGTTTTATAAGCTAGCATATAATAAAGCTTATAAAAAATAGATTTATAGTTTTATCATTTTACTTTTTTAGCATATAAATAATATTTTTTAAAGTACTATAATCTGAATTATTAATTATGATTTTTTTGAAAAATACAGAAAGAATAAACAGATAAAAAACTTCTTTTATTGTTATTTTTTATTGGGTTTGGTAGCGAGCTGGATGATTTAGTAACAAAAAGTAGTGATGTAGATGGCAAAACATACCTTAAAATTGGATGTGAAAAATTAAAATATTGGCCGTGTTGCTATCAAATAGGTTTAATATATAAAATATCAAAAAAATGTTCCGCAAGACCTAAAAAAGTTAAATACTACTACAAAAAAGTTTGCAGATTTGGTTCGAAACTTGCTTACAATAGCTTAATGGGGCTTTAAAACCCCATTTGTTTTTTTAAATAAAGCCCATAAAAGCTAACTCAATATTGCTTTTTTCACGATTTAAAATTTGTTTCATAAAATTATAAGCTAAGACATTTTTTCTAACAATTTCTCTTTTCTGCTAAGTCATTTATATGCTACTTTTAAATCACCATTATGTGCAACTATAAACAAGCTAACAATAAACTTTTGGAGCATTTCTAATTTGGCGAATTTCATTTGTGTTTTATAAAAATGGCGAAATTATTCCAATAAAAGCTACCAAGACTAACAAGCTTGATATTAAAAAGTTAGTGTTAGTTATGATAAATTAGCTATTTTTATCATCATCAAAAAATGCAAATTTGACAAACATACCAATACCAACACAAACAACGATACAAATAAAAATTATCTGAAATATATCAAGTGTTGTCATTTGTTTTCATTTCTCTGTTTTAGTTGCCCACAGGCCGCGGATATATCAAGCCCCTTGCTTTGTCTTATGGTGCAAGTAACACCTTTTGCACTCAAATAATCTTGAAATTTTATCATATCTTCTACATCCGGTCGTTGATAGACACTTCCTTCGTGTGGATTAAAATATATCAAATTTACCTTTGCCCTTATACCATCAAGCAACTTAACCAAAGTCTTTGCATCTTTTATGCTATCATTTACATTTTTTATAACAAGATATTCAAACAAAACTTTCTTTCTCATATCAACAGGAAATTCTCTCACAGCTTGCATAACGGTTTGGATATTATACGCTTTATTTACAGGCATAAGTTTTGTTCTAAGCTCATCTGTAACAGCATGAAGTGATATAGCAAGTAAAACACCTAGATTTAAATCACCAAGTTTTTTTATCTGATTTGAAAGACCGCTTGTTGATATAGTCTGTCGCCTTGGTGCGATAGCTAGTCCATCATTTTCTTGCAAAATTTTAACAGCCTTAGATACATTTTCAAGATTATCAAGTGGTTCACCCATACCCATATAGACTATATTTACCCTTCTTTCATAAGGTATATTGTTTTGTTTTTTTATCCAAAGTATCTGCCCTACTATCTCTCCTGGAGTTAGATTTCTTTTAAGTCCACCCTTTGCAGTTAGACAAAAAGAGCAACCCATACGACAGCCAACCTGAGAGCTTACACAGATAGTATATCTAGCGTGTTTTGAAATTTTACCATTTTCATCAACCTGCTCTTCTTTCATAGGCAAAAGTACACTCTCTATCCTAGACCCATCCAAGGCTTCAAAAAGATATTTGATACTCTTATCGCTACTTTGTTCTGCTTTTATACATTTAAGAGGATTGAAATGATAAATTTTTGACAGCTCCTCTCTCATCTGTTTAGGCAAACTAGACATATCATCAAAGGTATCAACTGTCTTTTTGTATATCCATTCAAAAATTTGTTTTGCTCTAAACTTTGGGCTCACTATCTCTTCAAGTTCATTTAGAGTATAATCAAGTAAATTATTCAAATCAATCCTTTTTCTATTAAATATTTTTCTAAAATTTCTTTTGCTTTTTTATGGTTTTTTATAAAATCACTATGTGCATTATCATTACAAAAATTTGTAGCAACAAATATACCCTTTGCAGGTATATCAAACTTCTTAGCCACAGCTAAAACAGAGTAAAACTCCATATTTTCTATATCGCATCCCATATCAGACATTTTATAGGCTAAAGCTTGATTTGTCGTTATAAATGTTGATGAGTTTGTCAATGTTTCACAAGAAACATCATTAATAATCTTTTGTTCAAACGGTGTATAAGAGTTGTTTTCAAGAGATGATATTTCTATGTTTGTTCCGTTTTTACTTTCAAAGATATCAAAAATTTTACCATTTTTGTAAATACCACAAGAGCCTACAAACAAAAGCTCGTTTGGTTTTTCTTTGATACAAATCTCACTTAGACTTATACTCGCATCAACAAGCCCTACTCCGATAGCCTTTGCAAATGCAAAACTCTCACTTTTACCGGCACAAATTATCAAATTCTAACTCCTATTATTATCTTTATTTTAAATACCATTAATGCAAAAACTACTAACATTATTTGATTTCTAAAACATTAAAAATCAAATTCTAAAATACCAAATTTCATAGATAATCATTTTATACTTATATTATCATAATGAGAATTTAAAAGTCTTGAAATATTATAGGTATCTAAATATTAAAAGCTTTCCTTACAAACTTAATAAATCAAAACATAGAAATTTAATAAAAGCTAACAAACAAATTTTTATAGTTGTTAGTTAGCTGATAACATAACAAATCACTAACCACTACAAACTACTAACAAAAATAAAACTACTAAATTTCATAAATTTATAAAGTAGTTTTTGCTTTATATTTTAGTTCAGAGATTGTTGTATTTTTTGATGGATAATTTTGTTTTTATAGTAAGGTTTAAATAACAACCACCAACATAAATTAGTGGTTGTTATAGTTTATCTAGACATTAAAACTTATAAGAAAGTCCTATTGTTCCATTGTAGTGTTGTTGTTTTGATTTAGCTTTTATGCCAAAGTTTACGTTTGTAGATAGATTGTCAGTTAGTTTCATCTCTGCACCTGTTTTAAGTGTAAAGAATGTGTTTTTATCTTTTTTAGATGCATATTTGATATTTTCTGTTGAGTTTACAAATGCTAGTTCTGTATCTTTCATACTTTTACTTAACTCTCTTTGGATACCTGGAGTTATGTATAAGAAGTTACCGTTTGCTATGTATTTTCTAAACTCTACTGCTGCTTTAGCTGATAGTGTTTTTACAGTAGTTCCTTTAAAGCTTACAGGAACTTTACCAGTTTCTTTAAAGCCTTTAGTATTTATATGGCTATACTCTAAACCAATCATTGGTTTCATAAAAGAGTTATTGTTTGTATCAAATATATAACCATAATCAATACTTGTATTAAAGAACTTGCTATTGTATTTAGCATTAGCATCAAAGTCTGAATCTATAGTTACTTTTCTATCTAGTTTGTTTTTACCTTTACCATAAGATACTTTAGCATCTATTTCGTTTTGTTCTATATACATTCTAGTATAAGCACCAAAGTGGTAGTTGTCTGATTTGGTTGTTAATGCATCACTTGAAGATCTAGCATTAGTATATCCAGCATATCCACCAATTATCATATTATCAAATGCTTTATCATAACCTAGCATAAATCCATAAGTACTTGTATTTGCTTGAGATTTTAATTTAGCTTTACCACCCATGATATTTCCCCATAGGTTGCTGTCATAGTTAAATCTATTTGTATACTCTTTTACTACACTTGAAAGAGTATCTCCGTTATCTGCAAATTTATTATCACTTAGATTTTTTATAGCATAAGCTAAAGCTAGATCATCGTTTAATGGATTACTTAGTTTAGCAAGTCTTGAGTTTATAGCTGAACCAACATTTGATAGTAGTGTATCTACTGCTTGATTGTTTTTAAACTCTTGTGCTACTTCTTCTAATGAGTTATTTATATTTTTAGCTAAGATAGCTATGTCTTCAGCTTCAGTTTTTAATAATAGATTATTAACTTCTTCATTATTAGTAACAGATAATAAAGACAATACTGTTTGAGCTTCATTGTTATTAAATTTCAAATCTTTATCTTTACTTATAGATTTTGCTCTTTGTTTTTTGGCTTCTTCTATTTTTGATTCTAGTTCTTCTAATGCTTTTTTTCTTACTTCTGGATCTTTTGCTTTATTGGCTAGCTCTTGGGCTTCTTGTAATGCTTTTTTAATTTTGTCTAGTTTTGGTTGTAGCTCTTTTATTTTTTGTTCAGCATCTTTTTTGGCTTGTTCTAGTGCCTTTTTGGCTTTTTCTAGTTCTTGTTCTGCTTGCTCTACTTTTTTTTGCTGGTCTGTGATTATTTTTTCTTTTTGATTTGCTAAATTTTGTTGTCTTTCAAATTCTTGTTCCTGCCTTTGGAATTCTGCTTGTTTATTTTCAAATTCTGTTTGTTTTTGTTTAAAAGAATCTCTAGCTTCAATTACTGCTTCTAAATCTTTTTTGATTTCTTCTGCTTGTTCCTTTCCTGTATCTAACAATAGTTTTCTTAAACCTTTATCATAACTTTTACCAATAATATCATTTAACCATTGTGTTAATTCTTGATTTTGTTGTGTTTTAAGTGCTTTAAGTTTACTAAACTGTTCTTCTTTAACCAAACCTATTTTAGATAGTTTTTCTAATATTTCTAATTTTTCATTATTTTTTTCACCGGTTGAATCTTCTGCTAATTTTATTAAATTAGGATCACTATATTTATCATAATCTGTAAAAACTTTAATAGCTTCTTCAAGATCTTCTTTAGAACCTTTAAAGTTGTTGCTGTCTAATTTTTGTTGTAAAATACCGCCTAACTCATGTGTTTCTTTAATTCTTTGATTTAATTCTTTGATTTTTTCATTTTTAAATGCTTTTGTTTCAGCTTCTGTTTTTTGTTGTTCTGCTTTGGCTTTTTCTGCTTCTGCTTGTTGTTTTGCTTTTTCAGCTGCTGTTTTAGCTTCTTGGACTTTGTTTTTTTGTTGTTCGGCATTATTAGCTTCATTTATTACTTTTTCTGCTTCTTGTTTTGTTTGTTTAACTTGTTCTTCTAATTTTTCTACTTCTATTTGTGGTTTTAAGGCTTTGTTTTTTTCTTGTTCAATTTTTTCTTTTTCTTTTTTAAGCTTATCAATAAATCCATCTTTACTAGCATCTTCTAATAACTTGATTTGATCTTGTATATCGTGTATTAAATTTAAAGATGAACCATCACCATAAACATTTATCGTCATAATTGCACCTATAATAGTTGCACTAGCAATCATCGAAATCTTCAACTTTTTCTCCTTAAATAAAATTTAGCTAGGTATTTTACCCCCCCCCATATTAAATTATTATTAAAAATTAATATTATTAATTATATAAACTAATAAAAAATTAAAATAAATATAAAAATTTGATTTATTTCATTATAAGTATCATTTAGATACAATATCGGCTATGATAAAAGCTAAGAAACATTTTGGACAGAATTTTTTACAAGATGCAGGTGTTTTATCAAAGATCATCCAATCGATTCCCAAAGATAACAAAGATATAAAACATATAGTTGAAATTGGGCCTGGCTTAGGTGATTTGACCTTTTGGCTTTTAAAGAGTGATTTTAAAGTAACAAGCTATGAGATAGATAGTGAGCTTATACCTATCTTGCTTGATAGATTTAAAGATAAAGCCGAAAATGGACAATTTAGACTGATAAACAAAGATGCAAATTTGCATTGGTGTGAACATAAGAGTTTAAGCGATGTGCCATATATATTAGTGGCAAACCTGCCCTACTATGTCGCAACCAAGATGATATTAAATGCATTAGAAGATCAAAACTGTATAAGTATAGTAGCTATGACACAAAAAGAGGTAGCTATGAAATTTGCTAGTAATGGAGGAGATAGAGAGTTTAGCTCTCTTGGAGTACTTGCAAATTTAACAGGATCTTGTAAGCTACTTTTTGATGTAGCTCCTGAGTGCTTTGATCCTATACCAAAAGTTGTTTCATCAGTTCTAAGGATAGATAAAAAGCAAGAGCTTTTAGGAGATAATGGTCTTTTTAGTGATATAAATGAGTATCATAAATTTAAAGACTTTTTGAAAGCTTGTTTTATAGCCCCTAGAAAGACTTTGTTTAAAAATTTAAGTTCAAAAGTAGAAAAAGAAAAACTTCGCATAGTTTTTGATGAACTTGATATAAACCAAAATCTTCGTCCACACGAGTCAAATGTCGCCTTGTATTTAAAAATTTATGAAAAAATAAAGGCAAGAAATGAGCGAAAACAATGAAGCTAAAGTTATAACTAACGATAGTAAGGACAACAAAAAAAAGAGATTTAACCATAAAAAACCTAAACCAAAAGTAGATGAAAATGGTGTAAATCAAAACAAACAAGAGAAAAAACCAACAAACAACAAAGCAAAAAATTCTAACCCTAACACAAACAAACAAGAAAACAGCACAAACACTAACGGTGAAAAAGCACCTAAGAAAAAAAGAATACGCAAGAATTTACCAGCCAAACTAAATGGTAATGAACCTTGGCAACAAGATATAGCGCAGGCTATGCAAGCAAACAGGGCTGCACATGAGCTTATACTTGAACCACTAAAATACCTACACTCTAACGAACATAAAATACGCATAACCCCACTTGGTGGGCTTGGTGAGATCGGCGGAAATATGACTGTGTTTGAGACTGAAAACTCAGCTATCATAGTAGATATAGGTATGAGCTTTCCAAATGAGGGTATGCACGGGGTTGATATACTTATACCTGATTTTGACTATATAAGAAAGATAAAGGATAAAATCGCCGGTATAATCATCACTCACGCACACGAGGATCATATAGGGGCGGTGCCGTATTTTTTCAAAGAGTTTAAGTTTCCTATATATGCTACTCCACTTCCACTTGGTATGATAAATAATAAATTTGAAGAGCATGGGTTAAAAAGCGAAAGGTCATTTTTTCGTTCAGTGGAAAAAAGAAAACCATATCAAATAGGCGAGTTTGAAATAGAGTGGATACATATGACACACTCTATCATAGATGCCTCATCCCTTGCTATAACAACAAAAGCTGGAACGATAATACATACTGGGGATTTTAAGATAGATCATACTCCGATAGATGGATATCCTGCTGATCTTGGTCGCTTAGCGTATTATGGTGAACGTGGTGTTTTGTGTCTTATGAGTGATAGCACAAATAGCTATAAAGAGGGCTTTACAAAGTCTGAAAGTAGTGTTGGTAAGACTTTTGATGCGATATTTTCAAAGGCAAAAGGTAGGGTTATAATGAGTACATTTAGCTCAAATATCCACCGTGTTTATCAAGCTATATCTTGGGGACTTAAATACAACAGAAAAGTTTGTGTGATAGGTAGAAGTATGGAGAGAAACCTATTTACAGCAATGGAACTTGGTTATATAAAGCTTGATAAAAAGATATTTATAGATGCAAATGAGGTCGCTAAGTATAAAGATAGCGATGTGCTTATAGTTACTACTGGATCTCAAGGTGAAACTATGAGTGCTTTATATAGAATGGCAACTGATGAGCATAAATATATAAAGATAAAACCAACTGATCAAATAATCATAAGCTCAAAAGCGATACCAGGTAATGAGTCTAGTGTATCAAAGGTATTGAACTTTTTGATAAAGAGCGGAGCAAATGTAGCTTATCAGGATTTTAGTGAAATTCACGTAAGCGGACATGCAGCTCAAGAGGAACAAAAGCTAATGTTAAGGCTTGTAAAACCTAAATTTTTCCTACCTGTTCACGGCGAATACAATCACATAGCAAAACACAAAGAAACAGCGATAGCATGTGGTGTAAATGAGAAAAATATATATCTTATGAGTGATGGCGATCAGATGGAAGTATCATACAAACATCTAAAAAGAGTAAGAACGGTAAAAACCGGAAAGATGTTTATAGATAATCAGATAAATAAACAAATAGCTGATGATGTCGTGATAGATAGACAAAACTTGGCTGAGTCTGGTGTAGTTATGATAATAGCTCAAATTTCAAGTCATAATCAAAAGCTTATAGGAAAACCTAGGGTCATAAGCTATGGTTTGGTTGCAAATAAGCAAGATGCTGAGTTTAGTAAAGAGATGCAAGAGATATTGGTTCAATTTTTAAGCAATGTAAAAGAGGAACTTTTAAAAGATAATAGAATGCTTGAAAGTCAAATAAGACAAGTGATAAGAAAGCATATATTTAGAAAAGTGAAAAAATATCCAACTATCGTTCCAATAATTTATATAATGTAAGGAAAAAAATTGGGTGATTATATAAAAATAGCAAGACAAGTACTAACACTAGAAGCTAACGAAATTTTAAGAAATGTCGAGCTTATAGATGAAAATATGCAAAAAGCAGTCGAACTTATACATCGCACTAAGGGTAAAGTTGTAGTAACTGGTGTAGGCAAAAGCGGACATATAGGTGCAAAGATAGCAGCCACACTTGCAAGCACAGGAACACCTAGCTTTTTCTTACATCCTACGGAGGCTATGCACGGCGATCTTGGAATGATAAGCAAAGATGATGTAGTGTTAGCTATAAGTTTTAGTGGAGAGAGTGAGGAACTAACAAAGATACTTCCTCACATCAAACGATTTGGTGTTAGTATCATATCTATGACAAAAAGCAAAGATAGTTCGCTTGGTTATTATAGCGATGTGGTGCTAAAACTAGACATACAAAAAGAGGCTTGCCCACTAAATGCAGCACCTACAAGCTCTACGACACTAACACTTGTGTTAGGAGATGCGTTAGCTGTTTGTTTGATGAATAAGAGAAATTTCAAACAAGAGGATTTTGCAAATTTTCATCCTGGTGGAAGCTTAGGAAAGAGACTTTTTATAAAAGTAAAAGACATAATGAAAACTGAAAATCTTCCGATAGTAAATGAAGATGAAAGCTTAAAAACTACGATAGATGTGATGACTCACTCAAAACTTGGAAATGTTTTGATAGTTAATAAAAATAATACATTAGTTGCTGTTTTGAGTGATGGTGATTTAAGAAGAGCTTTGATGGATGAGAATTTTGATATAAATGCAAAGGCTATAAACTATGCTACAAAAAATCCAAAAGTGTTAGATAACGAGGATATGTTAGCAATAGATGCGTTAGCTTTGATAGAGAAATTTAAAATTCAACTTCTTATAATTTTAAAAGACAATGAGATAAGAGGTGTGCTTCATATCCACGATTTAACAAGCTTAGGACTAAAATAATGCAAGAAAAAATGAGACTAAATAAATTTATATCACATAACACAAACTATTCAAGAAGAGAGGCTGACGAACTAATCAAACAAGGTAAGGTTAGTATAAATAACAAAGTAGTTAGTAAAATGGCTGTTAGTGTTAGCAGTGATGATAAAGTAAAGATAAATGGTAGATTCGTAAAAGAAAAGAAAGATTTTACTGTTATTGTTTATAACAAACAAAAGGGTGAGTTAGTAACAAAAAAAGATGATCGTGGAAGAAAAACTATATATGATAACTTACCTCGTGGATTTTCAAAATTTGTTAGTATAGGTAGGCTTGACTTTGCAAGTGAAGGGCTTTTGCTTTTAACAGATGCACCAGCTATCGCGACTGCACTTATGAATAGCGATATAGAAAGAGAGTATTATTTAAAGATAAAGGGAGATATAACAGAAGAGGTTAAAAATGCTATGAGAGAGGGCTTTTTTGCACAAAATGCAACAAAAGGTGCTCACGAAAAAAGCAAGATAACATCTATGGATTTTAAACCTTTTGTAGCCTTTGATATATTTGGTTCTAGTGGTGGTTATACCAAACTTCGTGTTATGATAAATGAGGGTAAAAATAGAGAGCTTAGAAGATTTTTTGGATATTTTGATTTGGAAGTTGTTGATCTTAAAAGAGTTAGTTTTGGAAGGGTTGAGCTTGGAATGCTTAAAGATGGCAAGTGGAGATACTTTGAAAATAGTGAATACGAGGATTTGAGAGACTTTTTAAAACAAAATGGAGTTAGGTATTGATAAAAAAATTATCAATATAATATATTGGTGTTAAAAATAGATTATTTTATGGCATTATTTTAATTAAATTAGCTGAGTCTAATTTATGAATAATTTCATATAGTTTCTACTTTTACATCGTTAATTAGTATATATTTTTACTTTGTAAGTTCCATACTTAAGTTTTAAAATCATTATAAGAAAAACAAAATCCACGTATTTATTTATAGTAAGAAGTTATATACGAAATTGTATTTGGCTTAGTTTTTTAATCATTTATTCTATTTTATATAAATTATTACCATTATTTTCTAGAATATCTTTTTTTATTATATTATATGCTAAATACAAATCAATTTTTTTAATTTCTATACCATCAAATAAAGATACTTTCATAACATTATTTTCAATAAATATAGATTCTAGTGGTTCAATAAAAGTTAAAACTTTATTTTCAATATCTCTAACATGCATATCATATTTAACAAGTTCTTTATTCCCTTTATCATCAATATAATAAGAAGTAAATGTTTTATTATATCTATAACTCACCTTATACATCTCTTCTACATAATGCACAAATGTAAAAGAATTTTGAAGAGGTAATCCGATTATAATCATTTTTGCATTATGTTTATACATAAAGTCAAAAGGCGAATTAGCATCAAAAGCACCTTTATTTCTTAAAGAAATAAGCTCATTTTGGTATTTACCTGCAACAGCAAAAGAATATATTGGATGTCTAGTTCTTTTAAAATCATCTCTTTTAAGAGCAATATTACCCAATGAACCGGTTTCTGATTTTGTATTTAAAATATCATATGTTTCTCCAGAACAAAACCGCCAATTAAATGTTTGTAATGCAAGAGTTCCACTATTTCCTATTTTATCAAGTATTGAGTCAATTAATAAATTTAAGCTTCAACACATTAAAAGTATTTTAAAATTGTAGTCAAATTTTTAGATTACGAGGTATAAATATGAGTGACTTTTCTTTCTATTTTGAGAAAGGCGATTTTGTGTTAGAAGTTTCAAAAAAGAATTTTAAAAAATCATACGGTAATCTTGTTTTTAAAAATAAGATGAATTCTATTTTGTTTCCAGTTAATTTTACAGCTAGGGATTATGATATATTCTTTACGATTTGCTGGTTTGCAAAGCAAAAAGGATATGCAGAAAATAAAGGCTTTATAGAAATGCCTTACTCTGAAATTTCTAGATTTTTTGACAAAGGGATAAATAAAACTAGGTTTAACGATGAAGTTAAAAGTTTTGCAAATAAAGTTCTTGGCAAGGATGGTGCAGCAATATATAGAACCCTTGAAATTACAGATGACGATGAAATTTTAAGTTTGGGTGTATTTTTTACTGACATTAAAACCTTTAGAAATCAACAAATTTTACGCTTTAAAATGAATCCTATTGCCTTAGATATTCTCTTTGGTGTTCTTCAATTTATGAAAATTAATTTATATGATTTTGTAGCCATAAAAGGCAAATTTGCAAAAACTCTTTATCGGTTATTACTCCAATATGAAAATATAAAACCTGATAAAGATGGTTTTAAATGTGTAAAATTTAGCCGATCTGATTTTGAGAACCTTATGGCTGTGCCAGATTATTACGAGTCCAGCAATATTGATACTAGAGTAATTTTGCCATCCATAAAGGAATTAAATAAAAACTACTTCAAGAAACTTATGTTTGAAAAACAATTTTTAGCAAACGACAATAAAAAAATAGTCGGCTATTCTTTTAAATTTCTTTTTAAAGATGCTTCATAAAAACGGCTAATATGCCGTTTTTAAGCTTTCTATCCCTTTATTCTCATTGCAATGTATTCATCTAGTTCTAGCTCGTAATTCATCGCTTCTGCTTTAAATTGCATCAACTCTTCAAACGTAAAAATATCTTTTAATTTATAAGTAGCTAAAATTTTGATTTCTGAATAAGTTAAAATTTTTAACCCGATATTTTGTGCTTTCTTGATTATTTTCTCTTTATTTTCATTACTTATCCTTAACCCCCTATTTTTTAATACTGCATCCGTTTTGTTTGGTTCTATTGTCTGTGGCGATTCCGTTAAGCCCATTTTAAATTTTACAAAATCATCCATTTTCATATCATACCACTTGGCTTGTTGATAAATAAATGGCAAAATTTCTTCTTTTATGTGTGGAATATCGTTAATTAATGATTGCTCTATAAATTTTGAAATAGATAATATTGGATATTTTTGTTTAATTTTTTCTCCAAGTTCTGTTGAAAATTTAACATTTATAAAAGAAGTATTTATTTCTTTTCTCTCTCTTTGAGTCTCTGCACCATCTATAAACGCATCTAAATTTTCAATTGAGTTTGTGGTTTTTTTAAAATTCATTTTTATCTCCGTAATCTATTTATTTGTATTAAAAAGTTCAAGACATAAGTTTTTAATTTCGCTTTCCGCCTTGTTACCGTCTTTTATTTCAACCACACCAAGCCCTAGTTGAGTTGCTACTTTGTAGCGTTCTCGCTCATATATGATTGTTTCGGCTAATTTTATATAATCTTGCTCTATCTCTTCTATAAAACTTTTTAAACTCTCGATTTTTTTATATAAAAAAGGATTTGTTGAAGCCCTGTTGATTACTATATATGCTATGAGTTTTTCGTTTTGTTCTTTTGCCATTTTTATAACATTAACCATTTTATCTAGCACGCTAACATCAAACTGGCTTGGGATTGTTGGAATTATAATCATATCACTTAATGCAATAGCTATTCTCATCTCTCTACTATCTCTTCCGCCAGTATCAATTATAATGTCTTTGTTACCGCTATAGCTTTGCAAGAATTCTTTTAAATTTTCGCCATATTTATATGTAAAATCAAAAACCTTTGGTTTGTTTTCTTCGTTTCTTATGTTTAAAAATGTAGCTATCGATTTTTGTGGATCAGTATCCATTAATAGCGGTAGTTCGTTTTTAGATAAACTTTGATTAATGGCAATATTTGTTGCTAAGGTACTTTTTCCACTTCCTCCTTTTTCATTGCAAATCGATACAATCATTATACTTCCTTAATACATTAAAATTATATGAATTATATCACTATTTTCTTAAAGTGTGTTAAAATATGATTATATTGTGTTAAATATATAGTAAAATATTAGTTATATTAAAGTTATAAAGTGTTAAATAATTAGTTATTATAAAGTTATTTATAAGTTATAAAGTGTTATTTAAAATATAATCTCTTTTTTTATTATGTATTATTTATTTTACAAAAAAGAGACTATTTTGAATATGCTATAACAATTCATTACTCTTTCTTTTTTTGTTATTTGTTTTTTATTCTACTTTATCGGAACATTTTGTAAAAAGTTGTAATTCGTAAAATGCTATTAAATAGCGATTTTATCGGTTTTTTAGCTATATTTTGTAAGCTTATACAAGCCTTAAAGTGTAAAAAACACCTGTTTTAATGAAGGATATGCCACTTATTTCTTTTTATTTCTGGTGTATGTTTTACTTTTGTGAGTTAAAAGTTGGTTATTTTTGCGATATTAAAAATCTAATTTTTAATATTGTATACAGCATTACATTAAAAACTATATAGCAAATAATAGCTAATGTTATAAATATTGGACTTGCATTAATAATTGTTTCTATTCCACTTGGTATTTTTAAAAAATAAAGTATTATGTTTAATCCGATTCCTATTAAATGTATTGCTATAAAAACCCATATAAACTGTTTTATCGGGCTATCAAATAATTTTACTTTCTTTTTTTGTTTCATTTTCTATTCTCGTTAAAATTGGTTTTGTAATTTTGTTCTAGGCAATAAGCCGATTTTTCTTTGCACTATTATTCTTGTAAACATCTCTTGTCCATTAAGCACGGCTGATTTTGTGTTGCTTTGTGCAAAATCTTGCTTTACAAGTTCTGGGTATTTTTCTTTGATTTGAAAATCACAGCCCAATATATTAAATTGAGTTGGATTATGCCTTAAAAAAAATGTTAGCGGAACACCGATTATACCGTAGTAATCAATTGGTATATCTTTATAGCTGGTTACTTCTATGGCTTTGTAATTATCGTATTCAGGGTATTTATGCTCGTTGCTTTTATATCTTTTTGTTAGTTTTATTGGTTCTAAGTGTTTGATACTCTTTAGGTTTGTAAACCAACTTATGTTTGAAAAACGCTTTTTTGTGCCGTCTGGGCGTGTAAAAATGCAGACTTGATTATTCCCTAGCCAAATTTTGCCTTTTTCATATAATTCAAATATCATTTTATAAGTGATTGAGTATGTACCACCGACTATTAAAAATTTCTTTTTCTCACTCTCTACTATCTCTATTAAATCTCTAAAAAGTGAAAATGGCGGATTTGTTACGATTATATCTCCCTGTGCGATTATTTCTCTTATTTCATCGCTTCTAAAATCGCCACGTCCGTGCAATTGGGTTTCTTTTTTTTCTTTTGTTGTAATTTCTATTTTTGTTCCCTTTGCATTTTGGTCATTGATATTAAAAGTCGTAGTTATAAGCTTTTGTAACTCTAGTTCTTTAAAATTTAATTTAAAATAGTGATAAAAATTGCTTTTCTTTCCATCATTACAAGGACACACTACAATCTTGCCTTTAAAATGTGATTTGTAATCATCTAGCTCTTTTTTGATTTCATGATAGCTCGTATAAAACTCATCATCTACTTCATATTTTGCTTTCATAAAGTAAACATTTTTCTTTTTCTCTTTATTAGCCATCCATCCTTGACTGGTCGGCTCTGTCGGTTTTATTTGGTTCATACTCTTATCTTACTTCTTCTTTATGTGCTTATCTATAAAATTTGAGCATATTTTTACATCTTTTTCTATGCCATTTGGTAACTCTACTTTGTTGTCTGTTGCTAGTTTCTTTGCAAAAGCTAGTTGTTTCTCACTTGGTGGTCGCACGTCTTTATCTTTGTTTTTCTCAATAAAATTTGAGCATATTTTCCAGTCTCCTTCAATTCCTTTTGGAAGTTCTAAATTTATGTTTTTAGCTATACTCTTTGCCCATTCTAGTTGTTTCTCGCTTGGTGGTTTTGTTTCGCCTGAGTTTAATTTTACAAATCCCATTTTTTCATGCAAAGGCTTGATAAAGTCTAAATAGCCCACTTTACCATCGCTTATCTCATCTAGTACGCTCTCCATTTGCTTCGTAAATTCGCTCTGACTTACCCATTCATCGTTTGCTTTAATATTTTCGATAAAATTTATCCCCTTGCTTGTTGCTACGATAATTTGATTCTTCCCTTTTTTCTCTGTAATCACATACTCTCTTTTAAGTAGCGTAGGCAAGAACGTAGCATAAGTACTTGGTCTTCCAATACCTTCTTTTTCTAAAAGGGAGATAAAATTACTCTCTTTATAATGTTTCGGTGCTTGTTTTTTAACTTCGGCTAGTTCATATCCTGTTATTTGCACTTCGTCGCCTTGCTTTAAATTTAGAGTAATTTCTAGTCCTTCTTCATCAGTATCTTCATCATCTTGTGTTCCTTCTTTTAAAGCCCCTTTAAATCCATTATAAATGCATTTGCTGGTTTTTGTTTTAAAGCTTAACGTTGTTATACTTATATCATATGTAGTGTTTTCATTGATTGCATTTTTGGCTTGACTTTGAATTGAATTTAAAAAAATTAGTTCGTATAACGCCTTTTCATCGTCACTTAAGTTTTCTTTTACTCCGATTTCGTCTATTTTGGTATATTCGTGTACGTGTGATATTCTTATTGCTTCGTGAGCTTGTGCTTGACTCTGAGCTCCTGCTTTATATTCCTTTTTTTCATACCATTCCTGTTCTTTAAATTTAGCTTCTACTTCGTTTATAAACTCATCTGATATTGTATTGCTATCCGTTCTGTGGTATGTAATTAAGCCTTTCTCAAATAACTTTTGGGCTAGGCTCATAGTTTTATCCGAGCTAAATCCTAATCTTTTACTAGCCATTTCTTGGAGTTGGCTTGTTCTAAATGGTGCAGGTGGTTTAATCTCGCTTTGTTTTGTATCTACTTGATACACTTTTGCCATTGCATTAGCAAATTCGGCTATTTTTGCATTTGCATCTTCTTTTGAAGTAAATATATTGTCGTTTATTGCATCAAATTCTATGCCATCTCTCGTTTGTAGTTTTGCTTTGATTTTATAGCTTATTTGCTTTGAAGCAGGGTTTTCGTTAAACTCTTTGATTTCAAGCTCTCGCTTAACAATTAATGCAAGTGCTGGAGTTTGGACTCTACCGACACTTATATTTTTATCATTTAATTTATTTATATATGTTGGACTCATTATAAAGCCCACTAGTTTATCGCCAACAGCTCTTGCTTTGAAACTATCAAATTCTTTTAAATTTGAGTTAGTAAATGGCACAGCACGATCAAGTCCTTTTTTGATTCCACTTTCTGTTATCTCGTGAAATTCTGCCCTTTTTATGCTTTTTGCTATGTTTTTTATAACTTCATAGACCATATAGCCAATACCATAACCTTCACGATCTGGATCTGTCGCAATTATTACATCTTTGCCTTTACATTCATTAAAAATTTGATTTATTTGATATTTTTTTTCTTTTTTTATTTCAAATATTGGAGTATAATCTTGATAATTCTCCACGATCTCTTTGCTTAATTCTTTAAAGTGTCCTTTTGTAGCATAAACTTTTGCTCCAGTAATTTTTTCTATTTTTTCACATTTATTTGGACTTTCAATTATAATTATTGTATTGTTCATTTAGCTTTCCTTTATATGTTTGGTCTAAAATCTATCATCATTGTTAATTTATCTTTTATTTGTAAAATTCTATTTTGTGGTCTATGTTTTTCTTTTATGAAACCTATGTCTTCTTTTAAAAATTCATACTCAACTTCTATTTCTTTTGTCCTTTTGGTGTATTTTTTTATAATGCAATCTAATGCTTTATCTATGTTTAAAAAATTAATAAAATTTTTCTGTTTTATTAAACAAGTTTTGAGAATAGAATACTCATCTTCACAACATTCTTGCCAATCTTCGCCATACTTTTTTGCTACTTTTAAAATTTTATAAGCTTTATTTTTATCTCTAATTTGAATATTACAATCAATAAAACCCCTAAAATAAGCAATATCACTAAAATCTATCATAATACTACAATAATAAAATTTATCCATTTTTTTCCTTTTTTATATTACGGTATTGCATATCCACCCCTAAATGCCTTGTAGGTGTTATATGTTCCAGTCCCTAGTATTTTTGCCCCTTTTCCTATATCTTTTCCCATGTTGATACTCGCATCGATTCCTGTTTTAGCAATATGTCCAACCGCATTTCCGCCAGTCGCTCTACCAAAGCTTTGCAAAGCTCCGCCTATAAAACTTCCACCACTAGCTTTTCTAGCTAATCCGCCAAGTAGTGTTTTTCCAGCTATTCCACCAGCTACGGCTCCTGCTACTACTCCACCGCTTCCACTTTCCATTTGAGTTCCTAAAACAGCATTTATCCAGCTTGGAATTCTTTTAAGTATAAAAATTGCCGTAATACAAGTAATTGCCCCTGTTATTAAATACTCAAATTGTTTTAAAAATATTTCCGCTATGTTATTTTGAAATTTTTCAAGTTGCAGTATCGGATTCATAGCTAAATTTAAAGCTATAAATGCCAAAGGGGCGATAATTGCATATGATAAGTACAATTTATACCAGCTCCACAAATATGGTCTAAACCTTGAAAATATTAAAAATGGAATAATTAGCGGTAGTGTACTTAAAATCAAAAATGCTGTAAATTTACTAAAAAATATAACTATTACGATTCCTATCAAAAGTATAAAAAATCCTGTATAAAATATCCAAAATGGGATCATTAAAAATGCGGTTACTACCCCAGCCATTAAATAGTCAGCTGGACCATTAACTTCAAAAAACCCAAAATTCCAAGATTCTGATTTTAAGTATTGTGTTGTTCCATAATCCCACATCGATGCTCTTAGATTATCTACTTTATTTGCTGATTCTGTTACGATAGTTCCAAAGTCTTGATTTTGAAAAATTGAGCTAACAACTGCCGTTATTACACTTTCTGGAATTGTTAAAAAATTTAAAAATCCCGTGTAAGCATCAAATGAACTTAACATTGCATAAATAAAACAAAGTGATATTATATATTTCATTGCCCCAAATGATTCATCTCTTGTTGGATAACCGTTTTTAAGCTTATCTAGTAGCCAATAAACGACTATTAGAATTATGATTGTTGTTACTCCTGATGAATAAACTATGTCGTGAGCTCCTTGATAAAATTTTTCAAATAGGCTCATTACGTTTTCTTGCATTATGTTTTGTGTTTTATTTATCCAATTACTATCGGTAAGTAGCTCTTTTGCGACTTGTTGTTCTGCCATTTTACATCCTTGTTATATCTTTTTTATACGTTTTTATCGACACCAAAGTCTTGCCGTTATTTAATGGCTCTGCAGTTTTTATTTTTTTAATCTCTATTTTTTTGCCGTCTTTTATTATTGTTTTAGTTGTAATTTCTTCTTTAAAATATGGACTTTGCATCTGCACTATATATTCTTCAGCCTTTTCTTTTACACTAGCATCGTTCATATGTGTAGGCTGTTTTTTGTGGGTAGTCTTATCATTAAGACCTAAAAAATTTAAAAATTCAATTAACATTTTTTCCCTTTTAAATTTGGGGCTTTCGCCCCATTAACCCTAAGTTTCATTTTGACTGCTTATCTACCTTGATCCAAACTATTATCTTTCTCTTTAGTTTTTTTCTTAATTGATTTTTTGCCTTTGGTTTTATCTTCTTCTTTGCTCATATCAAGCCTTTTAGCTGGGTTAAAATAATCTACGCCTTTGATTTGAGCTAATGTTAGATTATTTAGTTGCTTTTCCAAATTTCCGCCAATGCCTAGAGTTTTGCCATAATCGACCTTTACTTCGTATGCTTGGCTTTTGGCTGTTTCTCTGTAATTGTGAACAGCGGTTAAATCTCTATCTTTTACCTTGCTCTCATCTAGTCCTTCAAATTGACTTACATGATAAAGAGTTTTTGTTTCTAGTTTTGGTTCAATTGGGATTTTTTCTTTAACTATGTAAGTGAGCGGTTTTTTGGTATTCTCGTCTATCTTAATATTGCCATCCTTGTCTTTAACCACAGCCGTGACTTCTTTGCCATCCTTGTCAATCTTAGGTCTCATCTCATAGTTTGCAATATAAAGCATTTTTACACCGTCGACTCTTGCATCTTTACCATTCTTAGTTTTTAAAATTTCGCCTGTTTGCTCATCGTGTTTTAGTTTTAGTACTCCTCCCATAGCATTTCCTTGCTCCATAGTTACAAACTGAGCTTTGTTATAACCTTTTATCGCCATTTCTGCTCTTAGCAGCATACTAGTCTCTCTTGAGTATGTTCTGCCAGTTGATGCATTATATGGAATTGTATTGTCTACTTCTTCCTTGCTCATATCTTTTTGCCAATCAGCTTTTGCTGTCTTGTGTGCTTCAAAAAGTTTAAATTTTGCATATTTATCAAAACTTTCTTTTTTCTCTGCATTACTCATCTGTTCCCAAGTTTTTCGCTCTTGCTCTTTTGCCATTTTTAATCCTTTATCTCTGTTGTTTACTCATAGCTTTTGGGCTATGAGTTTGTGTTTGGCTCGTCTTCGTCTGCAATATCTAAGCTTTGGTTGGTCTTATTTAGATATTCCCACTCCTTGCTCTCTTCGTTACTGATTTTAAATTCGCCATCTTCGCTATGTTCAAACTGATCAGCAAGGTGTTTTTCATACTCTTTGTATGCTTTTTCTTGCTCCAGTCTCTCTTCATAAGTCATTTTTACTCCTTAGGGTTGGATTTTAGAGCTTTTTAGACTCTAATCTGAATTTTAATTTGGTATTAAAATTTAGATTAAAACCTTTAAACATATAAAATCATAACTTTTACTCCCTATTTATTCTAATTTTTAAAGCTCTTAATAGCTCATCTCTTTGCATTTTTTTCTCATTAAATTCATTTTTTGTTTGCTCTATTGTTTCTTCGCTTTTGTTGTCTGTTGTGGCTCTTTTTTCTTTATTGATTTCTAGCTCATCTTGTGGGTTTTCTATTGATATTATTTTTATTTTGTCCGCATTGCTCCATTGCTTCATCTTAAACCAATATGGCACTTTGGCTTTAATTGGTAGCTTAAAGAAACCCTTTACCAAAATTAAAATATCGCTACTATCTTGATTTTTTAAGTCCTGTGAGGTTACTAGCCTTTTGGCTTCTTTGCTCTTTGAGATGTTGCTTTTAAATAATTCTAAGTTTCCTTGACTTCGGCTAATCTTTATGTTCGTATAATCACCTATTAATCTACTTGTGTCTTCAGCATCCTTGTCACTATTCATATTAAAAATAACTTGATATCCGCTATTGTTTTTAACTATATTCATATCATCTTCACCATAGTATTTCTTTACTTGTTCATAGCTTTGTGTAACAAACACTGGGAGTAATCCATAGCTTCTGCATAGTGCTGGTGCTTCAAGCAAAAATGGCATTTTGCCAAATCTGACGAATTCATCCAAATAGCAATATATAAATTTATCTATATCACTGCACTCATGCCCACTCATTAATTTTTTAAATAATGTTTCTATAAAAATTCGTACCAAAGGAGCTAAAATTTCCATGTCTTCAGTTTGAATTACAACATACATTGATATTCTTTTTTCTCTTAAATCTTCAAATGTAAAGCTCATTTTACTTGTTGCATTTGCTACTTGCGGATTGGTAAAAACTTTCATAAATGTGTCGTAAGTTGATTTTATACTAGCAAACTCATTTTCGGCAGCTTTACTGTAAGCTCTAGCTTGATTTCTAGTATTTTCATCTATTGTCTCATCAAAACTAGTTTGTTTTAGCCATATTCTAAAAGTATCAACATCATAATCTCTTTCCCTTTCTTTTTCAGGATTATCTTCATCTATTTCTTCTAATGCTTCATCTAAAAATTTATCTTCTAATACATCAAAATAATCGGCTTTTGGTGCTTGTGCTAATTGTGCTAATGTTGTATGTTTATTTTTTTGCATAAAATATTCCGCAAAAAATACAAACATGGTTTTTGCTGATACAATCCAGTGATCGTTTTCCTGTCCTTTCTCTCCTACAAAAATAGTAGATGCTATTTGCTCTGCTAATTTTTTAATATGTATATATTCCATATCTTTAATTATTAAATTATCAAACGGATTAAAAAATAGCGTATTATCCCAACTAAAAGGGGAGAAAAGTTGGATTTCATTGTTAAAATATTTTTGGCGATATCCAGCCGTTTTTTCGTATAACTCTCCTTTTATATCTAAAACTACGCAAGAGTTAGGCACACTTAGCAAATTCGGAATTATCATACCTGCAGTTTTACCACTTCCAGGAGGTGCAACGACTAATGTTGAGAGCGGTTGTGTTGCTCTTATAAATTTTGGATTGTCGCTGTTAACATCAAGACAACCAAGCACCAAACCAGTATCGTAGTTAATTTTCATCTTTTTAAAATCTTTTGGCATCGCAAACCTAGCTGAACCGTAGTCTTCATTATCTTGTAGGTATGGTAACATCCACCACACTACACACATTAAAAATGGAGCAAAAAGCATTAAAAGTGCTACATATGCTTTAAATTTTAATGTTGGTTCTCCAATGTTATTTAAAATTTTGAGAGCAACTATTGGAACATTTACCAAATCTGGGTTAAAAATAAGCTTGACCATTCCTAAGTATACCACCACTCCAATCAATAACGATGTTATAAATACGACTATCCATTTTGTGGTGCTGAATTTCTGTGTATTATCCATTTTCTTCCCTTTTTATTTCGTATTCTTGTACGTCATCTTGCTCTTCTATACTGCTTGGGGTTTTTGTGTGCGGTACATTTATCTTAATTTTTAGTGTATCAACCTTTTCATTTAACTCTTTTATCTTCTGCATTAGCTTCACGATGTTCTTTTCAAGGTCTGTTTTTGCTTCTTCATGATTTGTTATATTTGCATTTAGATGGTATGCTATTTGATTTATATTCGTTCCTATATGGCTAAATTCTTTTAAATAACTGCCAATTATTCTATTATTCGCTTCTATCTCTTGTAAATTATCTCTGTATTTTTGGGTTTGAATTAGTTTTCTAACAACTGCAGATCTGCTTTGATTTCTTTTATCTGATAGTTGTCTTAAAATTCTATTATCGGCTTCTGTTAAGTATATGTGGTGTCTTGTCTTTTTCATGCCACAATCCTTACCATGTCTTTTTTTAAATTTAAGATGTCAGTTATTACTCTTTGATTTTTAACTCTTTCTATTTGGATAATATAGTCTATTGCTGTAATAATTAAGCTATCTAACATCTTGTCGTCTACACTTGATAAGCCACCGCCTAGTATAATGTTTGTTTTTATAGCTTTTATTGCATCTTTTGGGCTGTTGGCATGTAGCGTACTTAGGTTTCCTGCATGTCCTGTGTTGTTAACTCTTAAAAATGAGAAGGTATTTCTTATGTCTATTTCGCCTAAGAATAGTCTATCAGGTCGAAGTCTCATAGCATTGTCTATTGCTATTTGATAGCTATATACTTCATTGGCTATTTTTGGGACTGCAAGTTGAGTTTTATTTATATTTTCAACTCTTAACTCTTGGCTGTCTTCAATTGTTACTACTCTCTCGTTTGGATCAATTTCACCCATTAGTGAGTTTAAAAAGCTTGTTTTTCCACTTCCTGTTCCACCACTTAGTAGTACATTCTTTTTCTCTCTTATTAGTTCTTTTATTTTTTCGTAATTCCAGCCATCAAGTCTAACTTTATCACTTAAAACAAAGCTTTCTAATTTGAAATTTTCTTTACTTGGTATTCTTATGCAGATTGCTATTTCGCTATTAAAAAGACTTGATTTGTGCTGTGCCTGAACCCTATATCTTAAAAATGGTTCAGGTAGTTCGCACGATAGATGGCAATGTGCTTCACTAAACCTTTGATTTCTCCTTGTAGCAAGTTCTATCAAGAAATTATTTAAAAATTTAAGATCTAGTTTTGTATCGTTTATTATCTCCCAGTGATCGCCATAATCTACATTTATTTCGCATGGTTTATTAAAAATAAGCTCATTTGCTTTTAAATTTAGATATGGTGTCAACACTCCTAGTATGTTGTTAAGTATTACACTTTCACTCATTTGATTGCTCTTTGTTTATTTCTTGTGATGCAGATGAAAGTCTTTCTTTTTCCATAATCAAATTTTCTAATTTCTCTTTCTCTTTATTGTAATTTGCTTCGGCTTTTTTTGTGGTTTTTAGTTGAGTGCCGATTTTATCCAGTATTTTGTCGTAGGCTTTTTTGTTTTCAAGCTCTTTTTCTATTTGACCTTGTATTTTTTCAAATTGCATTTTTTATCCTTTTTATTCTTTAAAATATTTCATTAAGACTTCGCCATTTTTTGGTTTACTAAACCACATATGATTTGTCGGCACTAAGAATATACGACTTCCGCTTTGAATTTCAATCGTTGGCTTAATTTGGCTTTGCTGTTGTATCATATCTTGAACTACTGTGCCTACGTCACTTCTTGTATTAGTGTATATCTCTTGTGTATAAGCGTTAGCCCCTTGCGTTTTTGAAGCTATTACCAAAAGCAAGGCGTTTGTCAGAGTTGAGATTGAATAGGGCATTCCGTATCTATCCCAATATTTATTATTTATAGCTCCTATAGCTCCGTTCATACCCATGTTGTCAGCAGCTAATGCATCCGTTAACATGATGTTTATGCCTTGTGGTGTAATAATTTCTCTCCATCTAATTTCTAGTCTTTCATGACCGATTTTGGTGTCGTTGGTATAAAAACCTATTGCTTTACTTCCGCGTGGGATTAAAACAGCTCTCCCCATTGAAGCATATATGTCTTGTTCTACTTGAGCTGTAATTATTCCACTTAAATCTGAGCTTATTGCGGTCGTTAAAATAGCTGGTATCATGCGTCCTGCCCTTATTGTCCTATAAAGCCTATGTTCGTTTGTGCTTATGTCGACAGGCTTTTGATTTGAAAAGCCATCAACACCATATTTTGAAGAGGATCCATCAATGTTTTTAATTTCATTATTGCGATTGGCTAAAATTTGAGCTCTTAAAAGCTTTTTTATTTTATTATCATAGGCTTTTTTATTATCAACCCTTATCTCTTGTCGCAAGGCTTCTTGTTTGGCTTGTAGTTCTTCTTGTTTGGCTTTGTTTCTTTTTGCTTTTTCTTGTTCTTTAAACACGGATTGGGGCATTTGCACCTGTGTTTGTGGAGTCGGTGAATTTTGTTTGTCTTTTTTCCCTTTTAGAGCTTGGGCGATATCGGATTGATCTTTATTTGGCTCTCTCTTTCCTGCCTTATAAATGTAATCATCAACTGGGAATTTTGAATTTTCAAAAAGATGATTTAAATTCGTTTCATTTTGCAAATTTCTTATCTGTTCGTCGCTTAGCTCATTAGCAAAAAGGGAAGGAGATTGCATTACATACAATGCCATAATACTGAAGAATAACGCTTTTTTCCCTTTTTTCATTTTATATTCCTTTTATTCTGTTTATTGCTTGATTTTGCTTTTCTTTATTGACTTTTATCTTGCTATTATTTTCTTTTTGTCTTTCTTTTATTACTTCTTTACTTGTGTTTAAATTCTTTCTCATTTCTTTTCTATCTTTTTCTTCTTTTGTCTCTTTTCGTCCTACACATATATAGCTATTACCACTTTTAATCGTAAATCTTGGATTTATGGTCTCGGCTATTATGTAATCTCCTATAACCCTTGTCTCTACTGGGCTGTCTTGATTATCGATTACCGCAAAAATTGCTGGTACTTGAGGCAACTCGTCTTTTGGATATTTAAAGTAAGTAAATTTCTTATCGTCAAAAATTTCAGCCGATAGTAGCCACTCGTTTTCCTTGTTTGCTTTTTGTATGTAACCGTTGTAAATATCGCTTTTCTTTATTTTTAGCTTTGCGATACCATCTTGTATGATTTTATAATCTCTATTGTCTCTCTCTATTTTTGCCTGTTTTGCTCTTATTGCTTCTTCATCTTGGATATAAATCACAAAGCTTGGGTCTTTTGTATTTTTATAGTCTGTTGAAAATATATAAAATGTATGTATTTTTCCATCTCTTGTAAAAATTGTAAGACTTGTATCAATTCCTATTAATTGCGGAATTACTGCTATTGCATCATCTTTATTTGGGATTAGCTCTAGTTTAAAACCTGTTTGATCTCCTAGTATAAAGTTTTCTATTGGGCTGTCAAATATTAAAGTTGTTGCCATTGCATGGCGAGTTCTTATTTTGTGAGTCTTGTTTGGTGTGTATTTTATTGTTTTGGTATTCTCAAATCCGCTATATTTTTTTGAGTGAAATTTTTTCTGTAATGCTTTTAAGTCTTGATTTCTTATAGCATTTCGCATAAGCTCCATCTCTTCCTTGCTATACTCTCTTGGCTCTTGGGAAGTCGAACCATCAAAATCTATATACTCATCTTGTGGATGTTCTTGATAATTTTTTTGTCCATATACTCCAAATGGATTTATACCTACACTTGTTTGGATGTTTTTGTTGATATTTTTTGTTTTATCATTAAATATGTTTTCACCCATGGACTGGTCTTGTTGTTTCTGTTCGTTGACTAGCTCTTGAGTTTGTCTCATAATTGCTCTTACTTCGCTCATTTGTTCTTCGCTAAGTCCCTGAGCATTTAAATTTAAAGCCGTAGCCAAAATTATGTATATTTTCGTTAAATTTTTCATTTTTTATCTTTTCTTTCATCAAGTATCTGTGTGACTCTGTATTTGCTAACTATAAAGCCTGTAGGATTTTTTATGTTATCCAAATATGTACTACTTTGGTTTTGAAAGTCATACTCTATTGCACTTCTATATTTCTTAAAGCTCTTATCCGTTCCTGATGGATTCGTGATTTCTGCTTGAAAATCTACTGTTGCAACATTTTTGCTTAAAATAGAGACGTTTAAAATTTGAATATCTCTATAATAGCTTTTTGTGGTATAAATTGAATTTGGATCGGCTACTAAAGTCTGAAATGCTTCCCACACTTGTCTACTGCTTTGTGTTCTTATCTCGTTGTATCGTTCTATATCATCAATTCTATTTATTAGTTCTCTATTTTTAACATATCCAGCTATTATGCTTTTTAATAGCTGTTCATCTCCCCTTATGTTAAGGCTAGTGTCGCTAATAGTTACAAAGCGAGAGTCAGCTTCGCTAAATTTAAGTAAAACTGGCTTTGTTTCTTTTAAAGGTGTTAATAGTGCTAAGGCTATTGATAAACTAACACTTACAACTGTTAAGGCTATAATGATATAAAGCATATATGCTTTAATATTTCTTTCCATTTTAAAAATAAAATTTGGGTCTACTTTTTTATCTTCAAATGCCATTTTAAATCCTATTTTGAAAAGTCGCAATAAGCACAAGGACTTATCTTTTCTATTTTGCTTGGCTTGTTTGTACATCCGCTTAAAAATATCATCATTATTGTTGCCGTTAAAATCACTATTTTTTTCATTGTATTACTCCTTTATGTTCTAGGTATAGTTTTCGCCAATGTTTTGGGCTTTCTTCTTTTAGCTTTTTGATTAGCATTACATTGTCTGAACTTGATGAGAATGCTTTTAGTAGGCTTCCTAACTTTGAAAGATCTATATTTAGTTTTGCACTCTCGTTTCTTAGCTTCATATTTAAAAGCACTTCTCTTGTGCTTGAATTGCTCTCTTTTAAGTATTTAATTTCCGTTGGTGCAAGTCCTATTATTTCGTGCATCTCGTTTAATGCTTCTGTATTGTTTGTTGGGAATATAATAAAATTTGCGATGTTATCTAAAAACGATGAACCCCTTTCAATTTGTTTAAAGAGACTAAGGCTTTGAAATCCCATACACATTACTCCACCTATCTTTCTTACTTCTAGGATGCTTTCTAAGATTTTTTCTTGCATGGTTTCGTCTTGCAAGTAATCTTTAAGCTCATCTATAAAGCAGAAAAAGCCCCTAGTATCAGTGCTATTCTTTGCTTGGTTTTTTAACTTATGAAATATATATATCGCTGTAAGTGCTGATATTTTTTTATTGGTTAATATCCCATCCATATTTAGCACTGATAATTGTTTTTTGAAATTTAGAGCATCTTCTTTATTGTCAAATATTGAACCTTTGTAGCTATCAAACCTTATTTTTAATCTTGATTTTCCATCATTGTCAGCTGGAAGTGAGATTATAAAGTCACTAAGCGTTATGACTTGGTTTGGTTGCTTCATTTCATACATTCTATCTACGGTGCTGTTAATATCCTTTTTTTCTTCGTGTTCGTCTATTTTTATCTCTGCCATCATTTGAAGCCATGATTTTAAAAATTCCCTGTTCTCATGTGTATCAGCAAGAGTAAATGGATTTAGTTTAAACTCTTCGCTCTCACTGTCGTGGTACTCTCCATCCATATAATTTGTAAAGTTGCTCATTCCTCTTAATTTATCCATTGCGAATATGTTTATTGGATATTTAAATAGATTTGTCATTAAAAACTCAGCAAGTGTTGTCTTTCCCTTTCCAGTTCCACCCATTATCATTGTATGACCTGCTGGTCTATCGCCGTCTGGTGTATAGTGAAAGTTAAAAAGGAAGGGTGTTTGGTTTATATGCTTAAATGTTGTTACTGCTTCATCTCCCCAATCATTTCTATTAAAGCCTGTTACTTCGTTTTCAAAGTTGGCGATTGTGGATAAGTTGCTTATGTTTAGCGTTTTCTTTCTTGCATTTAAATTTCCCCTGCTTGGAAAGAAACTAAAATATAAGGGTTTTTGATTTAGTGTCTCTCTTACGACATTTAACCCTTGATTTTCAAGAATATTTTTAAGCTTGTTTGCTTTATCGTCTAACTCTGATAAGCTATCTGCTAGACAATATACTGAAAAACTTGTTTCTACTAAGTTTTCTCTGTCTGCTTGAACTAACTCCATTAATTCATCAAGCTCTGCTCTTACTAGTTCAACCGAGAATGTTTTTGTATCTTTTATCTTTTTGATTGCTTTTCTTTTCTCATATGCTTTAAAATAAATCATTGCCATAAATTCATTATTACTTTTGATTAGATTTGAAGTAATAAGTGATTTTAACTGCTCTGTTTCGTAGGCTTTAATGCTTATAAATCTTGCGTATTTGGTAGTGCCGTCGTTGCGAAAAAATTCTATATAATCTTTTTTAAATTCAACGTCCGAGCTTATATAACAATCCGTTATTAATTCGTTTGTATATCTTAGGCTGGTTTCTTTTGCATTTGAGTATGTAGCATAAAAATTAATTATTTCATCAGCTTCCATTTGGCGTGGATTATAAATTAAAAGATAATTTTTAATATTTAAAAGTGTTTCATTTAATAGATCTATTTTTTGTCTTAAATTTACACTTTCACTACTTTCTTCGTTTTGTTCGCTTGTTACTTTTGTCTTAAAACTTTCAAGTATGCCTGTTAAATTTTTAGTGATTGTTGAGATAATTAAGTAATATTTTATTGAGTAAATATCTTGATTTGTCTCCCATTTTTCTATTATCTCTTCTGCATATGGGTTTATATCTCTTTTTTTAATTTTAGTTATATCTTGTTTGTCTTTTTTAATAATTAAATTTATTTCTACATCGTTTTTTAATGTTGTAAAAAACATAACACGATTTAAAAGATAATCTGTTTCATCATCAAGAGTAATTCCAGCATAGCTCGTTCCTTTTAGCTCTACTGCTATGGTTGCATTGCCATCTTTTGTAATTATTACATTATCACCATATTTACATGCGATATTATTTTCTTTTGCTAATGTATAAATTTGTGGTTCTGCTAACATTATTATCTTGTCTGCTTTTTTATTTAATCCGCATCCACTTTGATTTGTCTGTTTATTGTTTCTTTTTGCATTCTTTTTATTTTTTGAATTATCAAAACCTAGCTCTTGCTTTTCTTTTTCCCTTTGTTTTTCTTTCTTCCAGTCTTTAAATACATCAATTAATCCACGAGCCATTTTTAACCCTATGCATAAAATTTATTTTGAGAAATTTTCATTTTAGAACCGATGATCGCATATATATCTTCATCAAAAAATTCTAAAATAAAAAACAAGCAGTATAAAACTGCCACAATTACTAATGAATATAAAATTAGAACAAACCACGCTATAAATCCAGCTATAAATACAATAATTAAACTAGTTGAAGTTAAACCTATTATTTTTGTTTTTTTAGTTAAATCCATATAGCAATCTGTTACTATCATTTTTACTTCCTTACATTGCAGCCGCACTTAATCCGTAACAAATACCAAGAATAATCGAGGCAATTAAAATACCTTTTGCGTGATTTTTTGCAGCTTCAATATTAAAGAATGCAACTAATGCTAAAAATATAATCCATAAAACACCAAGCACAAGAATGACTGTATTTAAAACACTTGCTACACTACTTCCAGCTTCTGTGATTTGTTCATTTGCAGCAGTCGCCATTTTTTTAAGTACATTATCTCCTGCACCAAATAAAAAGACTGGCGAACATACTAAGAGCCAGTAAATCTTTTTGAGGTTTTTTGAAATTTTTTTCATTGAGTTGTCCTTTAATTATGATTTTATTTCATAACTATATCAAAAACAAAAAAGAAACATTTTGTAATTTTATTTTCCAAAATTACCATTTTATAGGCATTTACTAAGTCTATTTAATTTATTTTAAGATTTTTATTTACTTTTTGATTTTTTGGTTTTTATTATATTTGCGATGTTTGATGAAGTTTTTTTTAAAAAATGTTGTTTTACAAAATGTTTTAATTAAAATTTTTTTCTTATTTTTCCATTTTTTACATATTTTTATAATTTTGCTTATTCTTTTTTGTTTTTCCAAATATGATTTTTATTTTTTATTAGTTTTAAAATTTTTCAAATATTTTTTGAAATTTTCTATTTTATTCTTTGATTACTTTGTTTTATCCAAAAAATAAAAACGCAAAGCCTTTTTTATTTTATTTTTGAAATTTGTTAAAAATTCAAAAATCAGCTATAAATGCCGATTTTTTCGGTATTTATGCTAAAAAATGGCACACAAAAGGGGTTATCCTGCCTTACTTCTTCTAATCTCTTTTTTATTTTTACTAAGCTAATATAATTTTCAAATATTTTTTATTTTTTTTGGAGATTATTTTGAGTAGTATTGATTGGGATAAATATTTTGATGAATTAAAAGCTATCAGAGCTGGACGAACTAAATTTACAAAATCCGATCATAAAAATGTTTATTTTGGAAGTGGTAGAGGATTTGCAAGATCTAATACTAATTTTTCAAAAAATAATTTTACCAAACAATCAGTTATTAAAATGATTTCAAATTTACCAAAAACTTCAATTAAAAGATGCATTGATTATGCTCTTAAAAATTCTATTGACGGCACAGCTATTAATGAAAAAGGGGAGAGAGTAAGCAGTGACGAAGTGATGATCGAATGGAGCAAGGATTTTGGTAAAAATCTAAACTCAAAAGATGCATGGCATTTAATGTTTTCTATCAAAGAGCCGTGTAGTGATAAACAAAAATTAAAAGCTTTAGAGCAAAGTGTTAAAAGTGTTCTTGGTACTAATTTTACAGGACATAAGTATGTGTTTGTAACGCATACTCATCAGAATAATCCACACGTGCATGTGGTCTTAAATAAAAGAAATAATTTTACTGGCAAAAAAATTCACTTTGATAGTCGTACGGAGATTAGAGAATTTTTTGATGATGCAAGGGATGCATTTGCTTATGCCCTATCAGCTCGTGGTCTAAAATATGAAAATAAAAATTTCTTGGATAAGGATTTAAAAAACGAATTTAACAAAATAAAATCTAATATTAAGCTTGAGGTGGATGATTATACGGCTAAGGATAAAATCAACGACTATTACGATAAAATGCAAGATAAAAACAGAGAAAAATACAACTCGACTGCTGAGCGAATTAAAACTATGAATGATGATCTTGAGAAACTTAAAAAAGTCAATGAAGAGCTTTTAAAACTTTTCTTACTCTATGCTAAAAAGCGAAATAAAAAATCGTATAAACTTGCTAAAGAATTAAAACAAAGCAATAAAATTATTAAGGACAAAAGCAATAAAATTTTAATTGAAATTAAAAATATTAATAAACTAACGCATGAAGCTAATCTTCTTAACGAGTTGAAACTCGCAAACTACAAAGACCGCTCAGCTGGGCTTACTTTGCTTGAAAATTTTAGCTATAACTACAACAAGCTTTATCCAAAAAATAAAGGTGTGAGTAAGGCTGATTTTGAAAATTATAAAAAAGTTAAACGAGCCATAGCCATGCTTCGTGATAGAAAAGATGACAATGCTAAAAAATACTTTGATGATAGCTTAATCGTTACTAGGATGCTCGGTCACAATGAAAGTCTTTTTAAATTAAGTAAAAAGCTTGAGATTTTGGATAAAAATTTATACATTTTAGAACATTCAGAACTTGAGATTGATGAAGCTAAAGAGTTTAAAAAACGGCTTAATAGCAATAAAGAATTTATTACTGGTGTATGTGAGAAGCGGTTTGAATATGTTTCTAAAAAGCTTTTAAAGAGTGAAAATATAAGCAAGGATGACTTTTTATTTAAAGAGTATTTTAAGGGTGTTTCTGTGCTTAGTACCCAGCCAAATGAGCGACTGGCTAAAATCAAAAAAGAAGCAGACATGGCAGATAAATTTGGCTCTCGTAGTGGCATTAATAAATCAAAATCTAAAAGCAAAGATGACTTTGAATTTAGACGAAATGCGAACAGGGGGTAGTTTTTCTCCCTTTTTCTCATAATTTATTTTTGATTTTCTTTTGAATTTTCTTTAATTATATTTTTTATCTTATCACTATATGGCTTCTCTAGTTCAATTTTATGCTCTTGTAATTTTTCATACTCTTTTTCAATGCTTCTTATAAGTTCTGTTTTTGCTTGTGGTATTAAAATATCTTTTTTTTTGGTAAAATAATCAACATTTTTTTCTAAATTTTTACATAGTTCTTTTTTTGTCTCTTTTAAAACTTCTTGTATATTTCCTTTAAGTTTTGGTAGTTTTGTATGTATTGTTTGCTCTATAATTTCATTTTGTATATTATCGTAATCATGTGAAGACCAGTTTCTAACACGCCTTAATCCTTTTAGTTCGTCTTTGTCAAATTTACTTAAAATTTTATATTCTTGATCTTTTTCTAACTTTTCAAATTGTTGATGAATTACATCAAAGTGTTTCATTATGGCAGGTTTTAAAATTGACTCATCTTCTAAAGCTTTTTTAACCCCTTTTAAACTACAAATTTTTTCTATTTCTTCTATTTTTTCAACCGCTATTTCCAATCTTCTGATGTGCTTAGACATAAATTGCCCCTTTTACTATTTTATTATCTTCCATTTTTTGTTCTGAGTAAAAATCACAAATATCTACAGATTTGTGAAATTTATTTGAAATTTGCTTTCTTAAATTATCCAAATACTCAAGTGCATTATACACATCTAGTCTCTCTAAAAACTCTTTTTTATCCGCTAAAACAACTATATCAATATCTGAATTTTCATCAGCATAACCTTTGGCATAACTTCCAAATAAGCCTATTTTTTTAATGCCATCATTTTTAAGGTTTGACTTTAGTTCTGATAAATACTCCAATATAGCATCTTTTGTCAAAATATAGTTTTTAGATGTTGGTATCTCATATGCTTGTTTTGAAACTATCATTTTTTACTCTTTTTGTTGCAATCTTTATCAAATGATTTTAAAACTATGTTCTGTCTATCTTTTTCCAATTTATCGATTTATTTCCATTATTTTATCTATGTCGATATTGACTGTCTCTTTACCTAATTCTTTGCAATATTTCAACTTTTCAGTTAAATAATATATTTTATTGAGTTTTGCCATTTTGTTTGCTGCATCAAGATAAATATTGCCTTGAACATTTCTTTGCCCTTTAACTCTCGTTTCTTCATCGGCTATCTTTTTTGTTTCTTTTGCTTCTTTCTCCATTTTTAATAGTCTTTTACATTCTACTTCTGTTAATTGATAAGGTTTTTTTGAGGATATACTATTAATATCGCTTGTTTGTTTGCTACTTTGCATCTTTGGTAGTTCGGGTAACTTTAATTCACTGCATCCTGATATTATAACCCCTGTTGTAGCAATAGCTACTAAAGTTTTAAACCTTTGCATGATCTTCTCCTTGAATTTTCCAAAATTATACATAATTTAGAATAAATATGTTCTTATAATTATATCACTATTTTCTTAAAGTGTGTTAAAATATGATTATATTGTGTTAAATATATAGTAAAATATTAGTTATATTAAAGTTATAAAGTGTTAAATAATTAGTTATTATAAAGTTATTTATAAGTTATAAAGTGTTATTTAAAATATAATCTCTTTTTTTATTATGTATTATTTATTTTACAAAAAAGAGACTATTTTGAATATGCTATAACAATTCATTACTCTTTCTTTTTTTGTTATTTGTTTTTTATTCTACTTTATCGGAACATTTTGTAAAAAGTTGTAATTCATAAAATGCTATCAAATAGCGATTTTATCGGTTTTTTAGCTATATTTTGTAAGCTTATACAAGCCTTAAAGTGTAAAAAACACCTGTTTTAATGAAGGATATGCGTTAAAAATGGGTTAAATATAGTTTTGTTTGCTTTCTTTGCTCTATCTCTTCGTCGATAAATGCTAGGACTTCCTTGCTTAAACCTTTAATTTCAAAGCCTAACGAGTCAAGATAATTTACCATCATTTCTATTGTTTTTTTTAAAAATACAATCTCTTTGTCATTTATATTGCTTATTTGTTCAAAGGGAAGAGGAGTTTTTGATAACTCTATCATTGTTTCGTATGCTCTTTCAAATTTATTATAACGTCTATCCATATTTCAATTTCCTTTTCGCTTTATCGGGACATTTTGTAAAAAGTTGCAATTCGTAAAATGCTATTAAATAGCGATTTTATCGGCTTTTTAGCTATATTATATAAGCTTATATAAGCCTTAAAGTGTAAAAACACTTATTTTCTTTCCCTTTATCTCTGTTTTAAATAATCTTTTTCTATTTTTTTACAGACGATATCTAGCCTCTTATAACACTCTCTCATTCCTGCTAAATATCGCACTTTTGGCTCTATTTCTTTAAATTTAGACATATTACATCCAAATAATTCCTTTACTTTATTGTTTTTCGCCTGTGGTTCTAAAAAATCATATTTCTTTGATAAATATTCCACTTTTTTGTTAAATTCGTTTAATGGCTTTGTGATACTCTCTTTGCTAATTTCATCAGCTTTTAGTCCAAGTATTTTCCCTACAACCAAATCATCATTAAAGTCTTTTAAAATGGCTTTATCTGTTACTGCTCGTGGGATTATCTCTTTTACTATGCCATTAAATTCTATCCCCTTTTTATCGTTATCAAATGCTAGTATTATATTTGCATTTGTAGCTTTTTCATTTAGATAACTAAATACTTCTTTTTGACTACTTGATATTTGCCCATTTGTTGAGCATAAAATAGTTTCTTTTAAATTTAACTTTTTTAGTTCACAATATGACAAAGCATCTATTGCACTCTCGCAAATTACAATATATTTAAAGTTTTTTAAATTTTTTTGTGAGTCGTCCCCTTTTAAAATTTCCAATCCTTTGTTTCCGTTACACAGCTGTTTAATTGGCTTATCATAAGGATTTCCTTGCCTATCTTTGCTAAGAGGTCTTGAAAGGTAACTAACACTTCCTGTTTGGATTAAAAATCCAATTTCTTTCTCTCTATTGCGAAAGCTTTTATAAGTGTAACTTGGTACTATGGCATTTGCATATTTTTCATCTTGTTTTAACATACTAAAACTATTTAAAATTTGGAGATCAATTTTCCTTTTGGCTACTAAAAATGAATTGTTTGCAATAGTAGGTAATTTTTTAAAGTCTTCTATTACTTTTTTATTGCTTTGATTTGTTGTTTCTATCGGTTTTATATTGCTTTTTAATTCGTTTATATTTATTCTGTCGCTGTTTATTAGTTCTCTTATTTCTACACCGCGATTCTTTGCAAAATTATAAATATTTCCCCTATCGTCATTGTCGCTTGGATTAAAATACAAATAATGCCCATTGGTTTGGCGTGATATAACTATTGTATCATCTTGATCGTTTGTAAGAGTCTTATAGTTTCTGCTACTCTTATTTCTCTTCTCGTAGTAACCGTTATTTTTTAAAATTTCATCCAATGGAAGTTCTACTAAATTTTCTTTTTTTACTTCCATCACGATTTTAATCCTTATTTACCCAACAATCTTTTTTAATATCTTCTACTTTATAATAAGTTTTGCAAAACTCTGAGTTTGATCTTTTGCAAAATTTACTACTACTTGTGTTAACTATTAAATTTTTAAAGCCTTTTGCTTTTAAATTATTGTATTCATCTTTTGAAATATTTGTATAAGCCTTTCCACTAGACCATTCTATACTAGAATACCATCTAGTATTTTTACATACATTTTTTGGCTTAACATTTGTGTATTTATGATTATAAAGAGCATTACAAAATGCTGGAAGTGATGTTTTTGGTCTATATTTATACTCAACACAACGACAACGGTGTTTGCCACAACTCTTTTTTATACATTCTGTATCAGGATTATTATTTAGCCATTTTGCAGTACACTGATCGGCATTCAAATTAGGCAAAACATTATCTCTTAAATCCGCAAATACTTTATCGTCGACTGCAGATGAGCCAACAGGACAAAGTCTTAAAAAGTTTCTTCTTGCATTAATAGTGTCTTTCCATTTTTTCTTATGAATAGAAAAATATCTTTTTATTGATGAACTACATTCGCTTGGTCGCGTTCCGCTACTTAAACACAAAATAGCTTCACAAGCAAGTTTTGTGTCGCCAGTTAGTATATCCCCTGCGTTTATGCTATTTGCTAAAGATAAAGCTATAGTTATTGCCAAAACTAGTTTTTTCATTTCTAATCCTTTGCTAAATTTTGCATTTCTTCTTCGTGTATTATGCTCTCGATTGGCTCTAAATTTGAAGAAAGCATATTTTCGGTTTTGTTTGGATCGCAAACGTCTTTTTTATTCCCTTTTTGATTTAGCCAATAAAATTCTTTAACTCTAACTTCCCAAATATATCTCGTATTTCCGTTATTATCTATATATTCGTCTGTTGCTAATTCCCCTGAGCATAAAAATTGAGAGCCTTGTTTGAAGTATTGATTTACTACTTCTGCCGTTTTGCCAAATAGTTTAATAGGTATCCAATCTGTATGTTCTACTCTGTTTCCATTACTATCTGTCCATTTTTTGGTTATTGCCAATGAATTACTTGCTATTACATTTCCTGCGTTACTATATCTTAATTCAAAATCTCTTCCTAGATATCCACATAAATCAACTTTATTCATTTTAATTACTCCTTTTAAATATAAATTTTGGAAGTCCTAGTTCATCTTTTGGTAGCTGTTTTGTTTCGGGTTCAAATATATCATCATTGCGTTTATATTCGACTACACTTTTATTAAAACTCTCTTCAGTTAAATTTTTATTACTGTTATTATATAACTGTCTACTTGATGCCATTGTACTTGCATAATTAATGTTTAGCTCATATTGATGTTGTAAATTTTCTAAAATTTTAAGCAGTAATGAGTTTGTAAGTGCTTGGGCTTGTTTTTGATTGTTTGCCTTACTTAGTTGTTTTGCGAATTTATTTAAATCGTCATTCATTTTTGCTTTTGAGTATGAATTTGTTTTATCTCCTTTGTGAAATACATCTTCAAATGCCAATAATGCATCAGTCTTTGTTGCATTCTCTCTTGCTTGTAAAAATTTTTCCGCATTTTTAATATTTGCAATCTGAGCTTTATAGTTTGCTCTTTCTATTGGATCAATGGATGCATTCATCTTGGCGGTTATTTCTTCTATACTTTTGCTTAAATTTACTCCATTCCTTAGTGCTGATGTGCATTGATTTATTTTGCTTGTTAGTTTATTGCTTGAAGTCTTAACCGATATTCCAAAAAATTGACTATTTGTTTCTAAAAACGAACAAGCCATTTTAACTCTTGCCACGTCGCCCATAATATCTTCTGGAATATTTTTAACGCTACTATAGATGTCTTTCATTGAATTGATCATCTGTGTTACATCTCCTAGTATTTGATTAACATCATTCATATCAACACCTAATTCTTTCATTTGTTTTTCAAAGTTTAATGTGTCTTGAACCATTTGCTCATATTGTTTAATTTGTTCCGCATAATCTTTTAAAGTTTGAGTATATCCAACTACAGCTTGTGCAATCGCAGCAACATCTATCGTTGGAATTCCGCCAGCATTTAAATTATTCAAATATAGTGAAGTAGCAATACTTAGTGCTATTAATGTTTTTTTCATTTGATATCCCTTATCTTCCTTTAAAGTTATTGCTAAGCATTAAATCTTTATCATTTGTCTTTTGCATTTTTTCAAAAGATTTTGGATAATGTGTTTTAAATCTAATTTTGTTTATATTTTTTCCTATTTTAAATTCGTGATAAGATTTAATTATAGTTTTTATATCTGCATTTAATGTTTTCTTTTGAAGATTACTTTCATTTTGCATAAGTTTAAATTCATTTTTTAATTCTTTGTATAATTTTGGATTTTCTTCTTGAAATATTTTATTTTGTTCTTGTTCTGGCATATCAATTATTTTAACATTGTTAAACATATGTTCATAAGCTTTATTGCGATCATAAGATTCGCTTGCAACAGCCAAAGCTTGATTTAAGTCAATATATTTTTCTTCTTGAGTTTGTTTATTACTGTTGTCTAAAATTTCTTTTATGTATTCCAGTTTTTCTTTAGGTGTTTTATTACTATATGGAGTTATTTCTTCGTTATTTTGTTGCATTTATCTTTCTTTCCCTTTTGATTGCTCTTTTTTTGCTTCTTTTGTACTTTTGTTTAAAATTTTATTTTTTGTTTGTTTTAAAGTATCATTTATTTTTTTATAAAATTTAGGATAATTTTCTTTGAAATTTGGAGTTTCTTTCTCTATGTTGCTTATCATTGTTTTTAATTTTTCATATCCTTTAACATCTAATCCTTTTTTGGTTTCTTTTTCATATGTACTTTGTAGTTTAGTATAATTTATTTGCTCATTTTCCATAGTTGTTAAACCATTTTTAACCTTTTTTTGTTCTTTATATACTTCTTTTACCAAATCCCCTACAGCTTCTTTAAATTTAGGACTATCAAATGCCATTTCTAGTTTTTCTTTACGTTGTTTGTCTTTAGTTTCGCTTTCTTCTTTCCCTTGTTTTAACATCATTTCTAGACTTCTATCCATTTCCTGTAATGCCGTAATTACACCATTTATCCCATCGCTGTTCATTAAATTGTCTATAGACTTTTGAAAATTTGCTTCAAGCTTTGATTGTTGTTCTTTTAATGCTTCTAGCTCTTTTTCGTGTTGTAGCTCAAGTTCTTTAGCTCTTTTATCCCAGTCATCTTGTTCGGCTGAGTTACCTTGATTTTGCTTCTTGCCTTGTTCTTCTTGGTTTTCTTTCCCTTTTTCTGTTTCGCTAGTATTGTCTTTTAAATTTTCATTTTTTATCTCTTTTTCTTTGGCTTTTATTTGCTCGTCTAATTTTTCTTTTTCTTTTAAAATTTCCAAGCTCTCTTTTAAATTCTGATTATTTTCTATATTATCCAACTTGTTTTTTAAAAATTCTCTTTTTTGTTTTGGGCTTTTAAATTCGTTTAGTTCTGCTTGTTTTTCTTGTATTTTCTTATCTATTTTTTCTTTTTTTTCTAATGTTTTAATGGCTTGTTTTGCATCTTTACTTAAATGTTCGTTTGAAGAATTAAAGCTTTGCTGTGCTTGTTTTTTCTTCTTTTCGTTTTCTTTCAATTCTGATTCATTATTTTTTTGTTCTAATGATTCATATGCTTCTTGCTCTTGAAGATAGCTCCATTCATTAAGTTGCTCTTGTGTTAGTTTGTCGATCATCTTTTAGTCCTATTATTGATTTAATTCATAGTGTTAATTTTAGACAAACACTTTTAAGGTATTTTACTTCTAATCAAATTTAAAATAGCTGTAAAAAGTGGCACACAAAAAACAAAAAAACGGCTAAAATTTAAAAATGCTCACAAATGCCTTTTAAATGCTATACAATTAAAATTAAACTTTTTTCGTATATTTTCCTTACTTTTTATTTTTAAGCCCTAAAACACCCCTTAAAATTAATCAAAATTGCCAACAATCATTAAAACATTAAAAAAATATTTTAATCATTCAAATTTTAAAAAATTCCTTTGTCATTAATAATTAAAATAAATTTTTTCTTAGAAAGCAAAAAAATAAAAAAATCTATACTAAAACTATAATTTAATATTTTTTTAAGTTTTGTCAAATTTAAATAAAATTTAAAAATTCTAAATTTCTAAACTCTCCAATATTTAATTTCTTTTCCCTTTTTAAATTTGTATTTTTTATATATAGTAAGGGCTGGAACATTTTGTAAAAACTTAAACTTTTATTCTAATTTTTGCTTAATCCTTTAAAAACCTTTAAATGCTATGTTGTGTTCTTATTTTTAGACTTGAACCTTAATTTAAAAAATCGTTTTATCGGAACATTTTGTAATTCTTAGTATAAATTTAGATTATTTTTAAGCTATTTTTAATATATTAATCCCTTTATTATGGACTTTAAGCTTTGAAATATTATTTTATATTATTTTTAAATCTTAAATTATACTATTAATTTAATATTATAATAAAATATTTATTTATATTAAGGGAATAATGCTTATATGTTAAATTTACTTATTGAGATTTTTTTGCTAAAATCTACTTATGAAAAATTTACCAAAAAATAGAAATATTTATATTCAAAAAGGCAGGTTTTATGTTGACCATCAAAAAGATGGTGAGAGAATTCGTCGCTCTACTGGTATTAAAAAGTCTGCTCTTGCATTTGATTTTATACGTAAAAATTATGATAGGTTTATAGGTTCTAAGGCTGAACTTGAAAAAGCTAGGCGTGATTATTATGAGCTTGAGAATTCCCAAGTCGATCGTCAACTAAGAAAAACAGAAAATGAATTAAAGCCTATAAAAAATAGTAGCGAGTTTAGTTTTGATAGTGTGATTAATAATTTGCTTCAAGAAAAATCTTTTTTAAAAGACAAAACTATTAAGCTTTATGGTGTTATGAGTAATGCTGTTAGTGATTTTTTAGAATATAAAGGCATCCATTATTTACCTGATTTTAAAAGGCATCATAGTGTTGAATTTGTTCAATTTTTTAAGGATAAAGGCTTAAAAGATAGTTCTATTAGTGGCTATTGCTCCTTTTTAAAAATGTTATTTCGCTATGCTGTAAATAATGATTTAATCTCAAAAAACCCGTTTTACATGCCAAGATTCAAACAACAATATGATAATGTGAACGATGAAAAATTTACACCTTTTAGCCTTGAAGAAATTTTGGAACTTATAAAAAATGCGAACGATGAAGAACTACGCTTATTTTTGATAGTTGCTTTTTTTACAGGTGCTAGAACTGGCGAGATTTTCGCTCTTACTTTTGGTGATTTAGATTTTGAAAATAGACAAATTCGCATTAATAAAACACTTTCTGATGTTGGTATTGTGGATTCTCCAAAAACCAAAACAAGCAATCGCACGATTGATATGCTTAGCATCGTTCATAAAGAGCTTATAAAGCTAGATGCAAGTGATAAAAATAAAAGAATTTTTAGGCGTTCTCGTTCAATGATAAGGATTAAATTTAATGATTTGCAAGAAAAACTTGGCTATAATATACGCAGACTTTACGACACTAGGCATTCATTTGCATCCGTTATGTTAAGTCGTGGTGAGGAGCCGATGTGGGTTGGTTGCAAAATGATGGGTCATAAGGATTTGAATGAAACTTATCGCTCATATGCAAAATATTTGCCAAAAGAAGTCAAGCAAAGGGCTGTTTTTTTAAATGATATTGTCATTTAAAATTTATTTTTAGTCATATTTTTAGAAAACCATGCTATAATATCGATAAAATTTAATAAAAATAGAATAATTTTCACTTCTTTTAATGTGTTTAAAGCCCTATTTCAGGGTATTAAAGCTTAATAAATTTAAATTAAATTCTTTGTCTATTTTTTTAGCTTTTTTAATAAATTTAATTAGATTTCCTGTAATTAAAATAAAATCTCCGATTTTAATTTCAAATTTATCAAGAAAATCTTCCATATATAACATCTCCAATAAAAAATAAATCAGAAAAGATAATTTTAAAAAAATATTCAACTTATTAAATTTATCAAAATATTATATAATAAAATTAATATAAGAGATATTAACAATATAAAAAGTTGAATTAGAAAAATAATATGATTAAATAATATAAATTATTTTTCTAATATTTAGGTATTAAAAGTAATGAATGAATATATATTAATAGGTTTAATTTCTGGTCTTGGTAGTATAGTTTTATGTTTATTTTTTAATTTAATAAAAATTAAACATCTAAAAAAGCAATACACATCAAAAATTTTTGAACTAGAAAATACTATAAGTGCAAATAATGAGATTTTTAAAGATAAAAAAGAACAATTGAAAAATCATATTCTAAATTTAGAAGAAGATGTTAGAACTAGGCAAAAAGAGATTGAGATTTTAAAAAATGTCAAAAATGGATTTGATGAACAAAATAGACAGTTTAGTACTGAGATAATGAGGCTAAATAGCGAAAATGCAAAAATTTTAGCTATAAAAAGTTTAGATGATGAAAAGATAAGGGATCTAACCCTAAAAATAGGCGAATTTGAGATAAAAAATCGTGATTTGATAGGTAAAAAAACTGAGTTAGAAACAAAACTTGAGTTTATAACAAAAGAACTTGATAAGATAGCTTTAGAAAATAAAAAATTAGATGATTTAAATCGTAGTTTTGAGATAGAAAAAAGAGATAATATAAATAAGATAGATGCTATAAATATGGTAGTTTCATCGCTAGAAAACGACAAGAAAAATCTAATCCAAACAAATAACGAACTAAATGAAAAAAATAATGCTTTATCTAACGAATACGATAGGCTTAAAATCACACTTAACGAGCAAATGAATGATGTAAGCAATAAAGTCAAAGCAATGTATGATAGAAGCAATGAGCGTGATTATAAGGCAAATCGCTTTGCTGGGGAGTATTTTGAAAAGACAATAGAACAAATGCTTATAAATGGTGGTATGGTTAAGGATATCACTTATTTTGCTCAAAAAGTAGATGGTGCTTTAAGACCTGACTTTAAGATAGTGCTTCCAAATAATAAATTTATAATAATAGATGCAAAAAACAATATAGAAAACTATAATAAAATGGTAGCTATCATAACAAATCCACAATCAAACGAAGAAAAGATAAAACAAGCTAAGTCTGAATTTGCTACTACTATGAAAAATACGGTTTTGGGCTTTGGAAAAAAAGGGTATAACTCGGGAAGTGGCGATATATACCCTACTTTGTTTATGTGTGTGCCTTATGAGATATACTCTTATTTAAGCTATATGCAACCCGATATTTTGGGCTTTGCTAATGAGAAAAATATCGAGATAGTAGAGCCTACTCATATAAGAATGATAGTAAATATTGCGATTGATTTTTGGTCTGTGTTTAATAGTATTAAGACACTAGGAAAGACTCTTAGAGTGATAGAAGATGCAAAATCAAGGGGTATTTTGGCTGAAGAAGCGTTTAATGAGTTGGTTCAAGAAGTAGATAAATATACAGAAAAATTAAAATCATCTGTGGATAATTGCAATAAAAAACTATTTAAATCTCAAGGTGTATATAGTACTTTAAATCGTATAGATATAGAAAAAACAGAAGATGTTGCTGACCTTAACGATGATGAGATAGTAAAATATATATCAGCTAAATAATATTTTTTATTTTAAGGATTACTAAAATTTTACTATATTTTAAGTAACATTTTAGTAAAATCCAAGTTCGCTCCTTCTTAGACCTGTGCAATGCTATTTATAGGCACCGCTTCAGGGTGGGAACACAGCAGAGCACTTATATTTAGTGTGTGCCGCAGTTATCTGAGAAGGGGTCTTTTAAAGAAAAATGCTTATCAAAGTCATCACATACACTTAGAAAATCAACTCCATCTATTTTTGGCTTTTCATTAAAAAATTTCTGCATTTTTTCAAATCCATCAATTAATTCTTTTGACTTTACACCATAACTTATAGATATACCAGCCTCTATATAAGCTGCTAATTTATCACAATATTTCAAAGCTTTGCCATCTATTGCATTGTATTTATCTTCGTTATAATTTTCCATAGTTCCTTGTGTAAGTGTTATGAAATTGTCAAAAATTCTATTTTCAAACTCATCTTTTATAAATTTTCCATTTTCTTTTCTAATACCTAAAATATATGAAAATTCATCTTTATAGAAATTTGGAACAAATGGTAAAATTTGCTCATCTATAAGTCTCATTTCATAATCACTTATTATCTCATTTAAACCTTGAATACCGTATTTGACAGGGCTTATGATATCTCTAGTTAAACTTTCTGGCAAATCATGGAATAAAGCACAAAAGAAGTTATTTTCAAGCCTTTTATCGCAAGCTTTAACTTTTATAGAATAAAAATAGCTAAGTATAGCAACAACTAGCATATGCCCTAAAACAGCTGTTTCTGGTATCCTAGGTGTTTGAGCCCATCTTTTTTGAAATCTAAGTCTTCCACTTAGATCAACTAATCTAGCTAATTTTTGATTCATAGCTATTTTTCTAACGCCTATTAGTTCATAATAGTCTTCAAGCTCTTCTTCAACTTTGCGTTTTACTTCATCTATGTCGCTTAAAAATTGGCTAGTTTGATAGACTATGCTAAACTCCCACCTTGTAGCAAGATAGCTAGCAGCTCTTAATATAAGACGCTCTTTTGTGTGGTCTTTTTCGCTACTTAAAAGATATTTTTTTAACTTTTCAAAAAATCTACCATCATCAATATCACTAACGATATTTTCTAGCTTATTTATAACCCAGTCGTTAACTTCTTCTTTTTTATTTTTTTGTATATAGTGAAAAACATCAGGGCGAATATCAGTAACAACAACACGGCTTAAAAACTCAAAAATTCCAGCTTCAATAATATAATTTATATCAACATCATTTTCTAATTTTGCAATAAAATAAGCGATGATAAACTTATGAGCTTGTTTATCAAGCTCAACTAAATTTGTCATTTTTGGATAGTCATTCCATCTTGAAATGGAAGCCGCTTTTAGTATATGTTCTATCAGTTTCGCACTTACCATTTTTTTAATCTTTTTTAACTATATTTGGTTGTTTATCATTTTCGTATTGTATCTTTCTATAGCCATCTCTTGAGCCACCTCTGTTGTCGCCTCTAGAGTTGTTTCCTCTATCGCCTCTATCCCTATCATTTCCTCTAAAATTTCCTCTATCTCTATCACCACCCCTAAAATTTCCTCTATCGCCTCTATCCCTATCATTTCCTCTAAAAGAATCTCTTCTATCATTACTACGTCTAGGAGCAAAATCTCTTTTTCTATCATTTTCACGCTCATTTATGCGTCTAGCACCGGCACTTCTATTGTCTTGTCTGGTTTCAGCTTCAACTTTTTTCTCTTTTATAAAGCTTTCAGAACATATTTCAACAACAGTATGAACATTTCCACGAGGATTAAAATCACCTACTATTTTCATCCATTTTGGTTGAATTTTTTTCTCTATCGCAGAATATATCTCATTTATACTATCTTCATGGCTAATTTTTCTACTCATAAAGCTATTTATATAAAGCTTTATAGCTTTTAACTCTACTACTAATTTATCTGGAATATAATCAACATAAATAGTAGCAAAATCAGGATATCCTGAACGAGGACAAAGACAACAAAACTCAGGTAGAGTTATCCTTATAACAAACTCTCTTTCGTTTTTGTTTTCCCAAACTTCTAAATCTCTTTCAACATCAAATTCTTTTATAATTTCTTCACCGTATTGCATTTTTTTCCTTAAATTTTTTAAACTTCTTTTGGTTTTTCTATAAAAAAGCCTTGAATAAAATCAACCTTATTTTCTTTAGCAAATTCTAAAACTTCAGCTTTTTCTACAAACTTTATAATACTTTTTATACCTAATTCTTTACAAATTTCATTAAATTTTAAAAATACATTTTTTATCTTTTCTTTTTCATAATTTTTACTTATAGAAATGTCATAAATTATGTAATCAATTTTTAAATTTAAAAAATATGTAAAAAAGCTATTTTTACCTCCAAAATGACTGATAGCAAAACTAAAACCTAATTTTTTATACATTTTTATAATTTCATCAAATCTTTTAATATGAGTATAAATTTCATGTTCATTAAATTCAAAAATTATATTTTTTGGATCTATATTATTTTTTTCTATAAAATCTTTTAAAAAATTTAAAAATGTATTATTCCTAATACTAACTGCTGAAACATCTAAAATAAATTTTTCATTTTCTTTAATTGTTACTTTTTTAAAAAATTCAGAAAAAATATTTTTATCAAGAGTAATTTCATATCCATTTTTATTGGCAATATCCATAAAAATAGTTTTTGAAATTTTTCCAAAATTGTTTGTTTTTAATATAGGAACAACTGAATAAAGATAAGAATTATCATTTAAACTTATAATCTTTTGAGTTTTAAAGATAAAATTTAAATCATCTATACTTTTACAAACTTCATTTTCATACTCATTTATATTATTATGGCTATATTCATTACCATTTATATCATTTAATAAAAAATTTATACTATTTTTTAAATCTTTTGAATAATTAGCATTGACTAAAGCAAAATTAGTTTTTATTTCAATATCATTTATACCATCATTTTGTATTTTTTTAGAAAAAATATTTAGAATATGTGTAATATATGCCTTATTTGCATTTGCAAAAATTAAAAAATATCCACCACTATATCTTCCAATTTCGCTATCTTTTATTTTATTTTTTTCTAAAAAATCTATTAATTTTCCAACTCCTTTTCTTAAAATTTCATCTCCAAAATTTAATCCATATCTTTGGGAAATATCATCTATATTTTTAAAATTTAATAAAATTAAATTATCGTTTTCATGATATTTTTTTATTTTTTTTGAGATAATTTCTATTATTTTTTTTCTATGAAAAACATCTACAACACTATCAAGCACATTATCTTTAAAACTTTGATACATCATATAAGTAGTAAAGTATACATAGCAAAAAGTAAGCAATGTAAAAAGAATAATATCTTTACTACTTATATTGTTTGTTTTAAAAAATATATATGATAAAAAGGCTATTATAGCAATAAAAGGTAGAGCAATCTTTAAGGCTATTTTAAAACGATGAGATCGCTCTACATTTTGTGCATTTTTCATTAAATATCCAAATGTTTTACATCTTTTGCATGTTCTTGAATATAATTTCTTCTTGGTTCAACTTCATCACCCATAAATAAATTAAATGTATCACTTGCACTTTGTGCATCTTGTATATTTACTTTTAATAAACGTCTATTTTCAGGATTCATAGTAGTTTCCCAAAGCTGGTCAGGGTTCATCTCACCAAGACCTTTATATCTTTGAATTTTTACATTATTTCCTTTTTTGGCATTATCAATAACTTCTTTTAAGACATCTAAAACATCTTTTCCACCAAAATCCATATCTCTTTCAACAATTTTTCTATTTATATGGAGTGCTTCTTCAAATAAAGGATTTGAAAATAAATTATCATTTATATAAAACTCATCAAGGCCGTTTTCTGTTTGAACATAAATTCTAACCTCTTCATCATTTACATATGAGTTTAATATATTATAACCTTTACTTTCAAGATATGTTTTTAAAATTTCAAAAATTTCTTGATATGTTTTTCCTATTATATCTGGATTTTCTATCATATATCTTAAAGCTATAAGTAAGTTAAATCTATTTGCTAGTTCATTTAATACATTATCATAAGCGGCAACTATCTTTAAAAAATCAACTAAATCATTAGTCCCGATTCCTTTAAAATCAATCCCTTCAATCCCTGTTTGAATTAAAAACTCATTTAAAGCTTTATCATCTTTTAGATATACCTCTTTTTTACCTTTTTCATATCTATATAAAGGCGGTTGTGCTAAATATACATAACCATTTTCAACAACTTGATTTAAAAATCTAAAGAAGAATGTTAAAAGTAGTGTTTGGATATGGCTTCCGTCAACATCGGCATCTGTCATTATGATTATTTTATTATATCTTAATTTTTCAGCATCAAACTCTTCACCTATGCCACAACCAAGTGCTGTTATCATATTTTTTATTTCATCTGATTTTAAAATTTTATCAAGTCTTGATTTTTCAACATTTAAAATTTTACCTTTTAAAGGAAGTATAGCTTGAAAAACTCTATCACGACCTTGTTTTGCAGAACCACCAGCAGAATCGCCCTCAACCAAATAAAGCTCACTTATAGTTGGATCTTTACTTTGACAATCAGCCAATTTTCCAGGTAAAGTTCCTACACTAAAACTCTCTTTTTTGCGGGTTAAATCTCTTGCTTTTTTAGCAGCTTCTCTACCACGAGCAGCCATTAAAGCCTTATTCATTATAGCTTTTGCTTCTATAGGATTTTCTTCAAAATATTTAGTTAGAACTTCAAAAGTCATCTTTTGAACTATTGGTTTTACATAGCTTGAGCCAAGTTTTCCTTTTGTTTGACCTTCAAATTGTGGTTCAGGAACCTTAACACTTACAACAGCTATAAGACCCTCTCTTATATCTTCGCCTGTTATTTTTGTATCTTTTTCTCTGGCTGAAGCATTAGCTGATATATAATTTGTTATAACTCTAGTTAAACCAGCTCTAAAACCAGCTTCATGTGTTCCACCATCTGGGGTTTTGATATTGTTTACAAAACTAAGTAAATTTTCACTATATGTTTCATTATATATAAGTGCAAAATCAACTATAACATCTTCTTCACCACCACTAAAAGATACAGCTTTGCTTACAGCATTTGATTTATTTAAATCATTTACAAAGCTTTCAAGACCACCTTCAAATTTATAAGTTTCACTAAATCCAATTCTACTATCTTTGAAATTTATAGTTATTTTTGGATTTAAATATGCTAATTCTTTAAATCTTTTTGCAAGTATATTTTTATCAAAATCAGTAACTTCAAAAATACTATCATCTACCCAAAACTCAACAGAAGTTCCTGTTCTATTTGTAGTTTTTACTACTTCAAGATCTGTTACTGGTATACCTTTTGAAAACTCTTGTCTATGTAAATTTCCATCTCTTTTGATATTTAAAACCAATTTTTTTGATAATGCATTTACAACAGATACACCAACACCATGAAGACCACCTGAAACTTTATAAGTATCTTTATCAAACTTACCACCAGCGTGTAAAACTGTTAAAACAATAGTAGCTGCTGGAATTTTTTCTGTTGGATGCATATCTACAGGAATACCACGACCGTTATCTGTAACTATAACACTACCTTCTGTTGTAATTTCAACATTTATAGTATCACAATAACCAGCCATAGCCTCATCTATAGAGTTATCTACAACCTCATATATCATATGATGAAGACCATTTATGTTTGTATCACCGATATACATACCTGGTCTTTTTCTAACGGCTTCTAGCCCCTTTAATACTTTAATACTTCCTGCACCGTATGCTTTATTTTCTATTTCAGACATTATTTCTCTTTCTTAATTTTTATAATACTATAGGCATTAATACTGTTTTTAGATCTTTAGAAGTTACTGTAAATGCTAAATTCGAATCATTAAATCCAAGTTCAAACTCATCTTCTTCTATACTTGATAAGAAATCAAGTAAAAATCTATTTCTAAGTCCTATTGTTATATCCTCTTCAAGTCCTGTTTGATATTCTATTGTAGTTTTTGCTTCAGAATTATCTTCTATAACACTTTCAAATGTTATATTTTCTTTTGAGAATGTAACTTTCATAGTTTCACTAAGTATTGATATAGTTTTTATACCATCTATCATCTTATCTCTACTTAGTTTTAATCTATTTTTAACTTCTTTTGGAATTACTCTTTCATAGTCTGGATATTTTCCATTTATTAGTTTTGTATAAAACTCAAAATTAGAACTTTGTGCTATTAATGTGTTTTCATCATAGTAAATTTCTATTTTATCAAAAAATAGCTTTTGCATTTCACTTATTGCTTTTTTTGGAATTATTATTGAAAATTCATTTTGAGTTGGAGTTTCTAGTTTAAAAATACTTAATCTTTTAGAGTCAGTTCCTACTATGTTTATGTAATTTTCTTTTATATCTATTAAAGCACCTGTTAACTCTCTTTTGCTATTTCCTTGTTCTATATTTGGAAGTATTTTTTTAAGACTTCTACCAAATAAAACAGCATCTATGTCAAATTTATTTTTACCTTCTATCTTTGGAAAATTTGGAAAGTCTTCAAATTTATACATAGGAAGTTTATATTTTGAATTTTTTTGTTTTATATATAGATAGTTATTCATAGTTTCTAAAATAACTTCATCATCTTTTAAACTTCTTATTATGTCCAATAATTTTTTACCATTTGCAGTAGCTGTTCCCTCATCTACTATTTTTACATTTGTTAGTTTATATGATAAACCTATTTCATAATCAGTAGCTTTTATATTTAAAACAGAATCTTGTGCTGATATAACTATATGAGATGTTATTACACTTAGATCTTTTTTTTCTAAATATGGGTTTGTATTTGTTACTATGCTTTCAAGGACATTTTTATTAATAAAAACTTTCATATTTTGCCTTTCTTATTTTTTAAATTTATTTTAGTTTTAATAGTATACTCTGTGAAAATGTGAAAATTACTTTTTCTTGCGAGTATTTCGTTGTTTTCATTGTGAATATTTTTTATTTTTAATTCACATATATTCACAAATTTCATTTTATTTTATCATCCTTTTGTCAAAATTTTATTTTTTATTTCTTCAACTCTAAGTCTAAAAACTTCATTTGTTTTTATAAGCTCATTTATCTTTTTTATATTGTGGCTTATAGCACTGTGATCTTTCATATCAAAGTAATTAGCAAGTTTTGGCATTGAGTTTGGAGTTAAATTTTTTGCTAGATAGATTACTATTCTTCTTGCTTCAACTATGCTTTTTACTCTTGATTTGCTCTTTATATCACTTTGCTTTATATTCATCTCTTTTGCTACTATATCTATGATATTTTCTAGGTTTATATTTTCTCTTTTTTCTTTTATGTGATCTTTTATAACATTTTTTGCAACATCAAGTGTAATCTCTTCGCGTAATAAATTTTGAAAAGCATTTAGTTGTATTATAACGCCTTCTATCTCTCTTATATTATCTCCCATATTAGTTGCTATGTAGTTTATAATATCGCTATTTAACGTTATTTTATTAAACTCACATCTTCTTTCTATGATAGCCACTTTTGTTTCAAGCTCAGGTGGTGTTATATCAGCCATTAAACCCCATTCAAATCTTGAAATCAATCTCTCTTCAAAACCTTTTAAAATTTTTGGTGGTTTATCTGATGTCATTATGATTTGAGCTTTTTTACTATGAAGTTCATTAAATGTGTGAAAAAACTCCTCTTGTATCATATCTGTCTTACCTAAAAACTGAACATCATCTATAAGTAAAAGATCGCAATTTCTGTATTTATCGCGAAATCTATCCATTGTTTTTAATTTTAAATTATTTATATAATCATTGATAAATTGTTCGCTTGTTATATATACGACTGATTTTCCGATATTTAGACAATAATTTCCAACTGATTGGAGTAAGTGTGTTTTTCCAAGACCTGTTGAGCCATATATAAAAATAGGATTAAACTTAACTCCCGGTTCTTCTGATGCTATTTTGCAGTTTAAAAATGCAAATTGATTTGAAGCTCCAACAACAAAATTTTCAAATGTATAAGTAGGATTTAACATTGTGCTTTGAGCTTTTATCTGTTTTATATCTACTTTGTTTATTTTTGATGATTTTAATTTATTTGATAGTGAAATTGTTATTTTTGGTTTTATACCAGTTTTTACTTCAAAAAGATATGCTATTTTTTCTGAATATCTAGTGGTTATAAATTTTGCTATTAGTTCATTTGGAGCATTAAATACTATATTTTCATCTGTTGATGTTTTTTCATTAAATTTTAATTGTTTTATATAGCATTCATACTCTTTTTGGGATATTTGAGTCCCTAGAGTTTCTAAAATTTCATTTGCAAGCAA